>BBZN01000007.1 GCA_001304855.1 Clostridia bacterium UC5.1-1D2 | reverse complement strand
GTCGTCAGCCGGGAGAGCCGCCGCAGCCGGTTCAGCCGTCCCAGTCAAGCCAGCCGCCCCGCCCGGCGGCGGAACAGACGCCGCCCTCTTCGCCTGCCCCGGCTTCTCCGTCTCAGAACCGCAAAAAGAGCAGCCTGCCGGTTATAATTGCAATCTGCGCAGCCGTAGTTATCCTTGCAGGGGCAGCAGCAGGGGGATACCTTCTTTTTGTTAAGCCTTCCGGGGACAAGGAGGCAGTCCGGCTGAAAGAGGAGACGGAGGAATCTACCTTAGCCATGGAGGAGACGAAGGAGACAGAGTCTGAATCCGGGACTCCCCAGGAAGAGGAGGAGGCCGAGGAAATTCTCCAGGATGAGATTCCGCCTGTATCAGCCCTGGATCATGGTAATCTCTTCGGAAACACCCACTGTTATGCCAGGATGATATCGGATGGAGAAAATTTGTATTTTCGGAATCCCCAGGATTTTGAGCGGACCTATTGCCTTAAAAAAGGCAGCTCCACAATTGCTCCCTTCGGCGACATGTACATGAAGGACTTACATTATAAGGACGGATACATATACTATGCCATGACAAACAAGGGAGATGCGTCCGGCTCAGCAGGAGATAAGAACCTCTACCGAATAAAGACGGACGGAACGGGTAATATGAAGCTTACAAGCCTGAATCTGGATCAGGCCGAGAGCTGGCTGAGCTTTGATTCCATGGTGGACGGCGTCTGCTATTTTACTTACTTTGACGCAAGGAGAGACGGCTACCATATTGGAGCGGTCAACACGGACGGCACAAATTTCCGTGACGTCCATGTAATTCCCCTTGAAAGCTGGCAGGGGCTTCCAACCTTAAATATTCTGGACGGAAAAATATATTATAAAACCACAGAGGGGCTTAACTGCCTGGATATAGCTACAGGTGTAAATAATGTGGTGATCAGCGGTTTCTCCTGCGAGGAGTTTATTATCTATGACGGTGAGGTTTACTATACGCTCAGCGGAGGTCAGGGCCGGCCGGCGGCTATGGTGAAGGCAGTGAAGCTGGATGGTACTGGAGAGAGGGAAATTTTTGCTTCCGGCACGTCCGACTGGATACAGTACATTCAGCTTAATATTTACAGAGGCAGGCTGTATTTTATCGGCCTTGCCAACGATCCTCATGTGGAGTCCAAAGGCAATATATTCACCTGTAATCCAGACGGAAGCGAGACTACTCTTTTGGTGGAGCATGCCACATGGTTTAATATCATAAACGGTACGCTGTATTACCGGTATGTAAATTCCATAGATTCCCAGTCTGGACAGAGGGAGCCCTTTTACAGCATTTCCATAAAGGATGTGGAAGAAAAAGGAGCGGCTGCAGACGACGGCAGGAAGGTTCTCTTTGATCCCCAGCAGTTTACAAACGGCTGGGTTCAGGAAGGAGACCGGTGGTATTATTATGAAGCCGGTACAAAGGCTATGTCCGGCTGGAAGATAATTGAAGGCAAATCCTATTATTTCGGCGAGGACGGTGCGATGTATGCAGATACGGTTACCCCCGACGGCAAGAGGGTTGGAGCCGACGGTTCTCTGATGGATTATGACGCCAGGTATGTGGATGCCGTAAATAATTATTTATACAGTGAGGGCCTGTACCTTTCAACTGAATATGATACTGTGAGCGGCGGCAGTACGGCCCAGTTCATTGACAGGGGAACCTACTATGAGCTGAAGAACGGCTGTATACTGGCGGATCATCTGTTTCCCGGCAGCATAATTGACGGCAAGAGACAGGGGGATACAATTGAGCTGGAGAACACCGCATACAGAATACTGGAGATAAAAAGCTTACCACAGGGCGGGCAGTATGTAAATTTGGAATATATATCAGGAGAACTGGGCTATTATTATACCTTGTTCCCCCGTGGAGCATATTATGTGCTCATAGGGGAAGATGATGACATATATAAAGATACATTGTATAGCGGAAGCCTGTATTTCAGCAAAGAATGTACGGCTACAGCGCTGGATCCCGCAAACGAATATAGAAGACACAGTGTTTCTCTATACGATTATGCAACAAAAGATCATTCCGTGGTGGGGGCTGAACATGGATTGAGCCCATATAGCGGCCTTCAATTCTGGGGATACTTTGAGATGGATTCTACAGGGCTGATTACCCATTATGGAGAATATTTTGTCTCATAGCTATATGGGAGATTTGTCCTGTATTTATAAGTTTCGTACCAGGGGATTGGGCTCTGTACTTTACATGGGGCCAAGATTGGTAATGAAGCTGAGGGCCATTAAGAACATAAAAGGAAGGGGCCCGGAACAGAAAGTTCCGGCTTCCCTTCCTTTTATGTGTATTTTTACAGGAAAGCCGCCGCTTACAAGGGCCCCTTTGGAACGCCTGGGCTCAATTAAACAGGCTGCGAAAATTATAACGCCATTGCAATGCGAAACTCATGCCTATTTTTCCGTCTAATGGGCTGGTTAAAAACCTGTTCCACTCATTTTCGTTAGGGTAACGTCCATTATCTTTTAGGGCAGAAATGACCCAGTTTTCAGCAACGGTAATGATTGCATGATTCACAGGTGTGATTGTTTTAATAGAAAGCAGCCTGTCAAGGGCTTCCTGGGGGATTAAGGCTCCCCCCTTTTTCATCTTCGCCTTGTTGCATGCTGCAAATTCTTTTTGTATTTTTATTAATTCTGTATTCAGGCTGTTTTTTTCAATTATAATCGTATTGATTAATTTTAATATGCGGTTTGCTTCCCAGTCACTTTGATTTATATAAGCAAGAAAGCATACAGCCTTTTTGAGATCCGGACCATCCCCCAGAAGCTGGCGAAGATTTTTAGCGCAAGCGCATAAGCAGGCGTCTGCAATTTCAGAGCCCCGCAAATAGCGTGTATGCAGGATCTGCAATTGAAGGGGTTGGCTCTTTTTTGCATTTTGGTAATCAGTAAGCAATACAATTGAGTCGTATTCATTGCCAAGAAGCCGCTCATAAGCGGAAAAGTATGGCTCGCTTGTGTCGTAGTTTGTTGAAGGTGATTTTACACTCAGTTTAAGTTCGGGTATATCAACACCTCTTGCGGGATTTACGCTTAACGTAAGCCCGGAATTGAATATATAATGTTCCAGCACGCATACAAGGAGCTTTTCAATTACGCTTCCGATGGTTTTTCCGTCATAATTAGGCAGACAATGGTCTTTTTTTAGTACCTTAAACCAGGGAGGCAGGCAGCCGGAAGCGTCGATTCGGGTTAGTATAGGTTCAATTCTATCTAACTGCCGTCCCTTCAATACTTCATTGAGATGTTTCTGAACAGTGTCCAGATTATCAATAATAGCTTGTTTATATTCTTCAACAGTCGGCATACATAAAACCTCCGCAGTCCATTAATGTAAGCTGATATGGGTGAATTTCTCTTTTTTCAGATAACAGTATTTTTTTCAAAACATAGGATATAATTTGTGGCGGTACGGCATTTCCAAATAATTTATATTGATTATAAGAAGATACGGCGTCACAATAATTGTCAGGAAAGCCTGTATACGGCATATTCTATATTTGTTAATCTGCGGAATGTGTTATTTATAGCGTATCGTTCATAATGTCTGCTTGTGGAAGCAGTCAGCGTCGGCGCAGTTCCCTCTGTCCCAAAGATGGAGTACCCCATTCTTGCGCCGCCACCTTGATTATATAGAATTTGAACGCCGTTGTAGTATTTGTTTACGTACTGGCTGTTCTCAATTCTCTTTTCAGTGTCTGCCGTAAAATCAAAGGATTTGTCAACGGATTTCTGCAATACATCCTTTAATTTTTTGGCGGGAAAATAGGTTTCTTCAGGTATGTCGGCAGTAATATACGTTCCGTTATATGCCATTCCCCAGGAACCAAATTTTTTATCCGCTTCAGCAATTCGTTTCCACGAAGTATAATCTGCAATTCTTTCAATTACGGCAGGTTCAAGAGCCTGTTCATTTTTCACAGTCAGAAAAAAGGTTTCGTTTGGCCTTGCATCCCTGACGCCAAATATTATTAACCGCTCTCTGTGCTGGGGCAGCCCAAATGATGCGGCGTTGAACACATTCCATTCAATTTTATATTGTAAGGAAGCAAGAGCATTCAAAATGGTCCGGAAGTTTTGTCCCCTGGCCAGGTATAGCAGGCTATTGACATTTTCAAGAATAAAATATCGGGGGGTTCTCTTCGACAGGACGGAAACAATAGATTCAAAAAGCGTTCCGCGAAAGTCATCGATACCCTGTTTCTTTCCGGCCTTTGAAAAGGGCTGGCAGGGAAAACCTGCCGTTAAAATATCGTGATCGGGTATCGTGTCAATCAGTTCATTTATATCACCCAGGATAAACGTTCCATCGTCAAAGTTACTTTCATAGACCTTTGCCGCCAATTTGTTTATATCGTTTGCCCATATGGTTTTTATTCCGTTTTCCTCTGCGGCAAGGCGAAAGCCGCCGATACCGGCAAATAATTCAACCGTTGTGAGTTTTTCCATGCTGATTATTCACTCTTTCAGGTGTAATTTAACAGTATTTGTTGAATTAATAGTATAACATGAGATATTACAGTTCTCAATTCATTTTTTGAATTTTTAATTTATTTTTACCTTAACAGAAAGTCTGCTCTGACTTAAAAAGAAAAATTTAGAATTATGTATTGACATTTTTTTAACGAATGTATATAATGCAGATAGTCGAAATGACAATTTATTAACTAATAGAAAGCAGAACCTCAGCGGTGTCGGCGGACAGGATATCCGGGACAGACCGGATGACAGACAGAAAATTTATTTAAATGCATATCACGGTAATTCATTCGGCCCATTGCGGGCAAATACCTTTATCCTTTGTGTTTGGAACAGGCCCTATGCCATAAGGCGTAGGGCCTGTTCTTTTGGTGTGGACGGCAGGTTTGGAGCATTATTTTTATCCCCTAAAATCGTGGGGAGTGAGAGTAATTCCTTCAAAAAATGATTCATAGCCTATATTGAAGATTTCTTTCATGGCAGCCAGTTCTGAAATGCGGATATTATAGGTGCCGCCTTCTATCTGAGAGTAAATGCTCCGGGAGATGTTGATTCCCATCAGCTGCATTTTTGCAGTAACCTGCTCTTGAGTCAAATCGGATTGTAGGCGGAGTCTGCGTATATTAGGTCCAATCTTTAAATCCTGCCTTAATTTTTGCTCCATGGCTGATTCCTCCATAAGATGCAATAAATAGATTGCATTTCCTTGATTTTACGACAAATGTCATATATAATTGCAATGTATAGGTTGCACAGAACAAAATGAAATTATAGACACAAGTTGAGAAAGGGGAGCTGCAAAATCATGGAAAATGTTACCCAAAAAGGCCTGCTTCCGAGGCTGCGACATCTGGCAGGCTGTCTTTATCTGTCAGACTTACATAATGATTTTTATGCCAGAAATGTACTGGATGCCATGAATGTTATTAACATTTCCATTTACCCCTTAGAACAGTGGCAGGAAGCCTACCAGTATATTACAGGACGGGCGGCGCCTCCTGGAAGTGAAAAAGAGATTGCCTGGCGGTTAATCCAGTATCTGAAAGATAAAATTAACGTAGATTAAGGGCACGCCCCGAAATTTCAAAGCAAACCCTGTGCAGGCGGACGCAGTTTTTTCCAGGTTCTCTATATCTTTCTTGACTTTAACAAGTTAACTTGTTATACTTTTTCTAAAGTGTGTGTCGTACGATAGATTGGCATCCCTACACTTCATACATAAAACTTAGGAGGGCAAAAGAAATGTCATATGTTGATGAGATTTACGAGAGAGTTGTAGCTCAGAATCCGGGAGAGCCGGAATTCCATCAGGCAGTTAAGGAAGTTCTGAGTTCTTTAAAGCTGGTTATCGACGCCAACGAGGAGAAATACCGCAAAGCCGGTGTTCTGGAGCGTTTCACAGAGCCGGAGAGAATTATCTCCTTCCGTGTACCCTGGGTAGACGACAATGGCAAGGTTCAGGTGAACAAAGGCTACAGAGTACAGTTTAACAGCGCAATTGGCGCCTACAAAGGCGGACTGCGTTTCCATCCTTCCGTAAACCAGAGCATTCTCAAATTCCTGGGCTTTGAGCAGACCTTGAAGAATTCTCTCACAGGCCTTCCTATGGGCGGCGGCAAGGGCGGATCCAACTTTGACCCCAAGGGCAAGTCCGACCGGGAGGTTATGGCATTCTGCCAGAGCTTTATGACGGAGCTGTACCGCCATATTGGCAAAGACACGGATATTCCTGCGGGAGATATGGGCGTAGGCGGAAGAGAGATAGGTTTCCTTTCGGGCAGTATAAGAGGATAACCGGATTATACGAAGGCGTTCTTACGGGTAAGGGACTGAACTTCGGCGGTTCCCTGGTGAGGACCCAGGCGACCGGATACGGACTGATCTATATTGTGGATGAGATGCTGAAGCACAACGGCAAGGAGCTTGCAGGAAAGACCATCCTTGTATCAGGTTCCGGCAACGTGGCTATCTATGCGGCAGAGAAGGCCATGGAGCTGGGAGGAAAGGTTGTGGCGCTGAGTGACTCCAACGGTTACATTTATGATAAGGACGGCATTAAGCTGGATATTGTGAAGGAGATCAAGGAAGTAAAGAGAGGGCGTATCAAAGAGTATACAGATGCAGTTCCATCGGCTGTATACACAGAGGGCAAGGGAATCTGGACGATCCCATGCGACATCGCCCTTCCTTGTGCAACCCAGAACGAACTGAACCTGGAGGATGCAAAGACACTTCTGGCCAACGGCTGCTTTGCAGTGGCGGAGGGCGCTAATATGCCGTCTACCCTGGAGGCCACGGAACTGTTCCTGGAGAAGAAGATTCTCTTTATGCCGGGTAAGGCAGCCAACGCAGGCGGGGTGGCAACCTCCGGTCTGGAGCAGAGCCAGAACTCTCTGAGAATGTCCTGGTCCTTTGAGGAGGTAGACGAGAAGCTTCACAAGATTATGGTTGATATCTTCGCCAAGGCGGCGGACGCAGCAGAGAGATACGGCGTGTCGGGCAATTACGTGGCCGGAGCCAATATCGCCGGATTTGAGAAGGTTGTGGACGCATGATTGCACAGGGGATTGTGTAAGACCGGGTTAAGGATAAAAGAGAAGGGGATGTAAATAAACTCCCCTAAAGAAAAATCGCTGAGGTCGTGAGACTTCAGCGATTTTTGGTATAATTAATTATGCGACTAACTAATAAAACCAATGTTAATTATACACCACGTCAGTTGAAATTACCATTGGAAATCGAAAAATTAATTGATATTTCTGATCCGGTATACACGTTCTGTGAGGTGATGGATCACATCGACCTATCAAGATATTTTGTAGCGAAAGGATACAAAACAGGTCGCCCAAGATGTGATAAACAAAAGCTCCTCAAAGTGATACTCTTTGCCTTCATGGAAAACGGGATTTCTTCTCTGCGTGACATGGAAAAGCTCTGCCGAAATGATATCCGCTATATGTATCTTCTCGATGGCATGAAGGCTCCTTCCTTTGTGACCTTTGGCAATATTCAATAAAAAATCAATCATTCGCTTAAACACTGGATATAGAAATGAAGAATCGTCAGAACCGACTTGTGTCGGAACTGGCGATTCTTCATTAAGGACTTATTTTACAGCCCCTTTTCAGCATCTGCTTAAGTTCACGTTCCTTTGGCATGGCGGCGCAGATACTATTGCAGCGCTTTGCCGATAAATTTCGAGATCTCCGGACAGCGTCCCTTGTCCGCTCCTTCTATGACCGCAGGATTTTCCAGATAGCCTTTTATGGTTATATCCCAGCAATTCTTCCCCGGATTTATGGAGGGCCCCGTCACGTTTGGCAGCCATCGGGGCCAAATCTCCCACAAAGTGTGACGCACAGCTTTCAGAAAGCAATGTCCAGACACGCTCTAATACAGAGTTTTCAGGCGCCTCAGTTCCCTCACAACAAATGTCACCGCCAGCAACGCGGCCATCAGGTCGGCCACAGGAGCGGAGTACATCACCCCTTCGATTCCCATAAACAGGGGAAGTAGAATCAGCAGAGGCAGAAGGAAGATAATCTGCCGGGTTAGGGAGATGAAGATACCCTTTGCCGCCTTGCCGATGGAGGTGAAAAAATTGGCGGTGATGGGCTGCAGGCCGTTTAAAAAGGTAAAGAACAGGAAGATCCGAAAGTACTCCTCCGCAAAATGATAGTACTCCTCACTTCCGGATCCGAAGATACCGATAATCTGCCGGGGAAAGAACTGGAAGCATAAAAAGGACAGTGTGGAGATGGTAGTTGCTATGAGCACTGCTTTTAAATAGGCTTCCCTCACCCTGGAGTATCTTTTTGCGCCGTAATTAAAGCTGACAATAGGCTGGAGGCCCTGGGATAAACCTATGACCAGGGAAAAAAATATCATATTTACCTTTGTGATGATTCCTGCGCAGGCCAGTGGAATTTCGCTGCCGTAGTGAGACAGGGCTCCGTAGTGGCGCAGAGTGTTATTCATTGCAATCTGAACCACCATCATAGCCATCTGGTTAAAGAAGGGGGCCATTCCCAGGGAAATAATGGCTTTGCAGTGGGCGGGCAGAGGCCGCAGGGAACCGAGGGTCAGGTGCACTGTTTTGAACCGGGTCAGGTAGACAATGACCATAATACCGGACACAAACTGGCCGATAATTGTTGCCAGGCGGCGCCCGCCATTCCCATATCAAAGGTAAAGATAAACAGAGGATCCAACACGGTGTTGATGAGAGCGCCTGTCAGGGTACAGACCATGGAAAAGCGGGGACTTCCGTCTGCGCGGACCAGATTGGACCCTCCTGTAGCCAGTATAAGAAAGGGGAACCCCAGAGATGTGATCCCAGTGTAGGTCAGGGAGTGGTCCAGCACATCCGGCGTGGCTCCGAAGAGGACCATCATAGGCTTTAGGAAGGTTCTCACTGTAAGACAGAGAATCACACCGATAAAAAAGAGCATGAAAATGGCATTGCCTGCGTATTTTCCGCCTCGTCCCGCTCATTTCTGCCCATAGAGAGGTTGAAGTTGGCGGCGCCTCCGATTCCGCACATAAGAGAGACGGCAGTACAGGTTATAGTCAGGGGAAATGCCACATTTGTAGCTGCATTGCCCAGAATGCCCACGCTTCTGCCGATAAAAAACTGGTCTACAATGTTATACAGGGCGCTGACCAGCATGGCGATAATGCTGGGGATGGCAAAACGGGCTAAAAGCCTGTTCACAGGGACAAATCCCAGGGGATTTTCACGGTTTTCAGGGGGTTGTGCATAAGTCATATGAAATACCTCATTTTCTTTCGTAAAAAAGCGGCGCCTGTCCGGATTTTATTCCGGCTAAAGGCAGCCGTTGCTGATGGTTATAAGTATACAGCGTTTTTACAGGCTGAGTCAAGATGTGGGAGAAGATTAATTTAACAAGGTTAAGAGACGTAAAGTCTTATATAAATTAAGTTTTTTCTTTAGAAAGTTAATAAAAGAAAAAACTTTTTAAAAGTGTTTCTTTTTTCACCAGAAAGTGTTATGCTCCAGTTAGAAAGAAGCCACAACAGGAGGAATGTATCGTATGACTGCCAGACTGGAATCGGATTCCATCGGAACCATGGAGGTTCCCTCCAGGGCCTATTATGGAGTGCAGACCTTGAGAGCTAAGAATAATTTCCATATCACCGGACGGCCCCTGCATCCGGAATTTATCAAAAATCTTGCCAGAATCAAGAAGGCGGCGGCATTTACCAATATGACCGCCCATGTGCTGGAGGAACGGACGGGAAATGCCATTGTACAGGCATGCGACGAGATTATCGGGGGAAAGCTCCACAGCCAGTTTATTGTAGACGCCATCCAGGGAGGGGCGGGGACCTCGGCCAATATGAATGCCAATGAGGTGATCGCCAACAGGGCCATTGAGATTCTGGGCGGAACCAAAGGGGATTACTCCGTCGTCCATCCCAATGACCATGTAAATATGGCCCAGTCCACCAACGACGTGATCCCCTGTGCAGGAAAGCTCACCATACTTGGGATGATGCCCGGGCTTTTGGATGAGCTGGAGCGGCTTCAGAAGGCCTTCCACCAGAAGTCCATTGAATTTGACGATGTGGTGAAGATGGGAAGAACACAGCTTCAGGACGCGGTGCTATCCGGCTTGGCCAGTCCTTTGAGGCCTACTCCGCAGTGGTGGGAAGAGATATTAAAAGGATACGGGAGCAGATGGAGGAGCTGAAGGCTTTAAACATCGGAGCCACAGCGGTGGGAACCGCCATCAATGTGAATCCGGTGTATCTGTTCCATATTATCAGGAACATTAACCTGGTATGCCAGACAGAATGTGTTCAGGCTGACGATCTCTTTGACGCCACCCAGAATCTGGACTGTTTCGTACATACTTCCGCCCTGCTCAGGGTCTGTGCCGTAAACCTGTCAAAGATCTGCAATGATCTGCGGCTGTTATCCAGCGGTCCCAAGGCCGGGCTGGGGGAGATCAATCTTCCGCCCAGGCAGAACGGGTCCTCCATTATGCCGGGTAAGATCAATCCTGTGATACCCGAGGTGGTCTCCCAGGTAGCGTTTAATATTATAGGAAATGACGTGACCGTTACCATGGCCGCACAGGCCGGACAGATGGAACTGAACGCCTTTGAGCCTGTGATTTTTTATAAAATATTCGAGTCCATGGATACCTTAAAGGGTGCTGTGGAGACGCTGATTGACAACTGCATTCTGGCATCACAGCCAACCGGGAACACTGCCGTAGGCTGGTGGAGTCCAGCGCAGCCCTGGCAACGGCCCTGTGCCCTGTTCTTGGATACAAGAAATCCGCAGAGATAGCCAAGCGTTCCATGGAGACAGGAATCCCTGTGAGAAAGCTGGCCCTGGACGAGAACCTTATGACCGAGGCCCAGCTGGACCAGTGTTTGAACCTCCAGGACATGACCCAGCCGGGCCATCAGGTGGAGTTTCATAAGATGGGCGGAAGAGCCTCCCTCAGCCAGAACAGTACCGGAGAAAAATGAACAATATAAATCGGCTGAAACACATATAAAGCAGACCATAAATACATGACAGCAGAAAGCAGGTACAGAATGAATAAGAAGGCGATTCTTGTAGTCAGCTTCGGCACCAGTTATGCCCGGACCAGGGAACGGACCATCGGTGCAATTGAGAGGGCCGTGGGTGAGGCCTTTCCAAAATACCAGGTATTCAGGCATTTACAAGCCAGATGATTATTGATAAATTAAAATCCAGGGACGGCCTGGAAATCGATAATGTGGGAAACGCCATGGAAAAGCTGGCGCAGATGGGCTGCGGAGAAGTGGTGGTGCAGCTACCCATGTGATACCCGGGGAAGAGTATGACGGTATGATGAGCCAGGTTGAATCCTTTGAGGGCAGATTCCATAAGATCGGCTGCGGCAGGCCGCTTCTGGGAGGTGAGGCGGATTTTCACAGGCTTATGGATATTCTGCTGCGGGCCACCGAAAAGCAGATGGACGGGCATACGGCAATGGTATTTATGGGTCATGGCACAACTCACAGCGCCAACGATATTTACCATAAACTGGGAGAAATGTTTCACAAGGCAGGGTACAGCCGGTACTTTGTGGGAACGGTTGAGGCAGAGCCGGACATAGAGGCCGGTCTTGAAGCGGTGGAAGGAATGGCTGTTAAAAAGGTTGTGCTCAGGCCTCTTATGATTGTAGCCGGGGACCATGCCAATGAGGACATGGCGGGAAGCCATGAGGATTCCTGGAAATCCAGGTTTAAAGCCAAAGGGTATGAAGTGGAATGTGTGCTGGAAGGGCTGGGAGAGCTGGAAGAGATTCAAGGGATGTTCCTCGACCATGTTAAGGCTGTTCTGGAAGGCGTTTAATCCCCTTACAGCCTGACAATCAGAACCTGTTTTTGGCGGCATTATTTTTTACATCCCTTTTACATGCACTATAAAAAGTCAGGTTACAGCAAAAGCCTGGCTTTTTATAGTGCCCTGAAGAATCAGAAGGATTCTTACTTAGCTATAAACTGCTTGTCAAACTCCGGGTTGAAATAATAAAAGTTCTTTTCGTCCAGCGTTGATTTAATCTTTTCCAGGGCCTCCCCGAACCTCTGGAAATGCACAACTTCTCGTGCGCGCAGGAACTTGAGAGGTTCTCTTACCTCGGGATTCTCAATAATACGGATCAGGTTATCATAGGTGGTCCTGGCTTTCTGCTCTGCGGCCAAATCTTCGTGAAGATCGGTGATGGCGTCTCCCTTGGACTGGAACTCACAGGCATTAAAAGGTACGCCGCTGCCGCCGTAGGCCAGAGCGCTGTGGTGTGGTCTATATAGTAGCGTCAAAACCTGCTGTTTTAGCCTGTTCCGGGGTCAAATTTTTTGTCAGCTGGTAAATAATGGCGCAAATCATTTCCAGATGGGCCAGCTCCTCTGTTCCGATATCTGTCAGGAGTCCGCCCACTTCCTTGCATGGCATGGTGTAACGCTGGGAAAGATAGCGCATAGAGGCGGCCAGCTCCCCGTCCGGCCCTCCAAACTGGCTGATAATCAGGGAAGCGGTTTTAGGGCAGGTCTGTGTGATTTTTACAGGAAACTGAAGTCTTTTTTCATAGGTCCACATTATTTTGCGCCTCCTTTTTCATCCTGGATATCCCACGGCAGAGGTCCGTCCGACCAGGTGAAATGCTTGCGGCCCGGATATTTTGTATGGGATTCCGATTGATTGTTGGTATCAGGACAAATACAGTTTAAGGTGAGAGGTTCAAATTCCTTTGCGTAGGAATCCAGAAGCTGCCTTCGTTTTGCCAGGGACTGGCTGAAGGCTTCCAGGGCTTCACCGTCCAGAGGATGAGTGTCCAGATAGAGATTTAAGTCGTTGACAATAAAACTGACTTCATTTATTTCCTGAAGAAGTTTACAGCGGTCAGCCATTGCTCTCACCTCCTGTTATAAAGAATGGAAGATCCAGACAGGGGAACATAGTTCCCTGCTTTAAGGCCTTGGCAGGCTCATAGGGGGTCTCCCAGGGCTGCATTGGAACGGTGGCAATACCCAGCTGAAGACCTGGTCCCGGCGCCGGAAGCTTACAGTTGCATTCTGCGGCCTGGGCTTTTGGTTGTGAATTACAATCGCAAAAATTCATTTTAACACTCCTTTCATTGCTGATGCTGCCTTTTTGGGCTTCAGGATTAGTATGACCGCGCCGCATAAGATTAGAGTATAGAATTGCTGACATACAACCCAGCAGTCTGTAAGTTCAGGAAAAATACGACATATTAAGATCGGTTTTCATACAGATTCTATAGGCTGAAAGGGGATTGGATAAAAATATGTAAAAAATGGAAAATAAAATCTTGACAGATAAAACCGTCTGTGCTAATATCAACTAAATCTATAGAAACAGTAGGAAAAGAACGGAGGAAATGAGTATGGAAGAGAAACGCAAAAGAGGGGACAGGCACTTCAGATTTGAAACCATTCAGCTTCATGCAGGACAGGAGAAACCGGACAGCGCAACAGGCGCCAGAGCTGTGCCGATTTACCAGTCGTCCTCCTACGTATTTGACAACTGTGACCACGCGGCGGCCAGATTCAATCTGAGCGATCCGGGAAATATATACAGCCGTCTCACCAACCCAACTCTGGACGCTTTTGAGCGGAGAATGGCGGCATTGGAGGGCGGCGTGGCAGCTTTGGCTACGGCTTCCGGGGCAGCTGCAATTGCCTATACCTTGCAGAATCTTACAAGAACAGGGGACCATATTGTGGCGGCCCGGAATATTTATGGCGGAACCTATAATTATCTGGCCCATACATATCCTGAATACGGCGTTACCACTACGTTTGTGGATGTGGCCGATTTAGATGGGATACGGCGCGCAATTAAGGAGAACACAAAGGCTGTATTTATCGAGACTCTGGGAAATCCTAATTCCGACGTTGCGGATATTCAGGCCATTGCTGAGATAGCCCACAGTTTTCAGATTCCCCTTGTGATAGATAATACATTTGCCACCCCGTATCTGGTAAGGCCCATTGAATTTGGGGCGGATATTGTGGTGCACTCCGCCACTAAATTTATCGGCGGTCACGGAACCGCCATTGGAGGCGTGATTGTGGACGGAGGAACCTTTGACTGGACGGCATCAGGGAAATTTCCGGGCCTTACGGAGCCCAATGACAGCTATCACGGGATTCGTTTTGCCCAGGATGTGGGAGCGGCGGCATTTGTCACCAGAATCCGCGCCATTCTGCTGAGAGACACAGGGGCCACCCTGTCGCCTTTTCACGGCTTTATGTTCCTTCAGGGGCTGGAAACCTTATCCCTGCGTGTGGAGCGCCATGTAGAAAATGCCCTCAGGGTTGTGGAGTACTTAAAGAGCCATCCGAAGGTGGAGGCGGTTCATCATCCCTGCATCAGCAGCGGCCCCCAGCAGGAACTGTATAAAAAGTATTTTCCAAAAGGCGGCGGTTCTATCTTTACATTTGACATAAAGGGCGGCCGGGAAGCGGCAAAGACCTTTATCGATAATCTGGAGCTTTTTTCATTGCTGGCTAATGTGGCGGATGTGAAATCCCTGGTCATACACCCTGCATCCACCACCCACTCCCAGCTCAATGAGCAGGAACTTCTGGAACAGGGCCTGAAACCTGGAACTATACGTCTTTCTATAGGAACCGAACATGTTGAAGATATCATTCAGGACTTGGACGAAGCATTTAAAATGATATAAAAGCGCCGGCACGTTCATGCAGACCTCCATACTATGTGAAAAACATAGATTATAGAGTGTCTGCCATGAAGTGTTTGCATAGTCCTCCCTCAGACGGTATATAAGGGTGATTCATAAATATCCACTTTTTTCAATTAAAACTTTAAAGTTACAGCATTTTTCTCAAATATATGGTATAAATAGTTTAGAAAAATATGGAAAGCAAATTTGCTGTTTTTGTGCCGCGCAAAAAAATTCGTAACAGTTCGGGTCAATGATCATATAACACGCATTTAATAGTAGTAATGTTTACGATTTTTTGATATACTTTTGCTATGCGTTACAAAAAAAGCGGTAAATATCAGGAAAAACGGACTATATGAAACGGACGGGCATGGATTTTTGCGGAGGAAGGGGAGCTGTTATGGATTTGATGACAATTGTTGGAATTGTTGCAGGTTTTATGTTGATTCTTAATGGTATCGGTATGGGCAGTATTGGTAACTTTTTAGATATATCCAGCTTTTTAATTGTTGCAGGCGGTACTCTGGCGGCGGTGATTGCCAGCTATCCTCCCGGTATCCTGCTTGAGATTCCCGGCCATTTAAAAGTCCTCCTGCGGGGCAACAAGTATGATATCGAGGATCTGGTAGACCAGATAGTAGATATGGTGATACTGGCCAGAAGGGAAGGTTTGCTGGCTCTTGAACCTATGGCGGAAGAGATAAAGGAGCCTTTTTTCCGTCAAAGCCTTTTTATGGTTGTGGACGCCCAGGATTCGGAGAAAATACGCAATGTTTTGGAGAAAGAGCTGGAGAACAGCACCAACCGCCACGACAGGGCGGCTGGATTTTATGAAAGGGCTGCCGCCTATGCGCCTGCTTTTGGTATGGTGGGAACGCTCATCGGCCTGATCAATATGCTGAGGGGGATGAATCTGGATATTATAGGCACATTTACTTTGGGCAGAGACATGTCCCTGGCTCTTATAACCACCCTTTACGGCTCGATTCTGGCAAACCTCATATTGAACCCCATAGCTCAAAAGCTCCGTATAAGGCAGAACCAGGAGGAGGTATACTGTACGACCGTCATAGAAGGGGTCATCGGAATTCAGAAAGGAGAACACCCTAAGTTTTTGCGGGAGCACCTGCTGGCCTCCCTGAAACAGTCTTTACAGGACAAAGCGCTGACCCGCCTGGAGGAAAAGGACGCCTTCAGAGGAGATGAGAGTCTTTTGGGAAGGAAACGGTATGTTTTCAGCAGATCTGATTTTGAGAAGGATAAGTCTTAGGAAACCGGCCTTTATTCGTCTGGAAACCGGCATCCGTTGCGGATAAGAGACTCTTTTACCAAGGGGAATTTATCTGTCTTGACGAAGAGGTAATCGGTATCAAAGGTGGCAACTACCAGTACGCTGGTTTTCTCATCGGCTATAATTTTTGACAGAAATGCAATCATGCCGTATTTGTCAAAAGAGGCATCCTCCGCAATGCGAAAGCAGCTCCACCGGTGTTCCACCGTAACGGTGTCCTCAGGAACAAGCTCTGTAGGGCAGATTATCGACAGTTCCCTGTCCGTTTTGGCGGCAAAGGTGTAATCGTTTGTGAGCAGGTCGCTGTCTAGTTTCGTAACTTTGCATACGGAAAAATCCTGCTTAATTTCTTGTAATACCATGTTTTCTCCCTTCATTCCTGCAATGTAGTTTGATGTATTTGAAGTACAGGTTTTATTATAAACCCAATGATATGTAATTGCCACAGCAAATTTATTCATGCTGGAAATAACCGCTTTCCGTAAATCAGATGCAGTGGCATTGCCGGGAGGAACTGCGGCCGTTTTACATTTTGAAAAGAAAGAGGGGGTACGATGAATTATAAAGTTCTGGATATGCCGGCCTACAAAAGAAAGAAGCATTTTGAATATTTTAACAGCTTGTCCTATCCATATGTGGGGCTTACGGTAAACGTGGATATCACCGAATTGCTGGAAAGGGTTAAAAAAGAAAAACTGAAGTTTTTCTTTACCGTCTGTTATTGTATTTCCAATGCTGCAAATGGGGTTCCTGAATTCAGGCAGAGAATTGTGGATAACAAGATTATAGAATTTCAGAGCTGCAGAACGTCCCATACAGTGGCCTTGGAGGATGGGACGTATTGTTATTGCACCCTTGACGCCAATATGCCCTTTTCCGATTATCTTCCGTATGCTGCCCGGGAACAGGAGGCCGCCAAAGAGAATAACACCATTGAGGAGGAGGAAGCCGATACATATGACAAGTTTTTTATCTCCACCCTTCCCTGGCTTTCCTATACCTCCATTATACAGCCGGTTCCTGTGCCGGCGGACAGCAATCCCAGAATCACGTGGGGAAAATATTTTTCCCAGGGGGAAAGGGTTCAGATGCCGGTTTCTGTGTTGTGCCACCACGCCTTGGTGGACGGAAGCCACATTGGGGATTTTTATAGGCAGTTGGATCGGCAGATAGCGGTTATCAGCCGGACAGGGCGCAGATGAATCCATTTGCTTCCAATTCCCTGTCCCAACAGGCCCGCCCCGCCAATCATATAATCAATACCGCAGGTTCCTCCGGGTTCCGTCTGCATAAAGAATAATTTTGTTAGCCGTGTTGAGCGGTCCGACAAAAACAAAAAAGCCGAAAACCCAGTAAACTGATATGCCCCTTGTCAAGTAGACAAGTAAAATATCTAAAATCAAAGCGCTGAAAAATGACTACACCGTTTCAAGTGTGGTCATTTTCTATGCACACCATTTTTCCTTATTTTTCTTTTCTTTCTGATGGCAGCATGAATATTCAGCTTTTTCATAATCCGATGCACGCGGTTACGGCTGTAACAGGTATGGTTGAAATGATTAAGCCATGATGTCATTCTGCGATAACCAAGGATGTGACAAAACCGTTCATCACACTCCTTAATCAGTTCGGCCAGTTGTTGGTTTTCTTGTTCCTGCATTGGGATATCACGGTGCAGCCATTTATAATAACCGGCTCTGGAAATCCCAAGCTGTTTTCACATCCAGTTTATACTTCAGTTCCTATCTTCGTAGAAGTGCTTTACTGCCAGATATATTCTGATTTGTACATAATTATAACCCCAGCGCTGCCTCCACATCATCTGCGGAAATCCAGCCGCCCTCCCTCGCTGATTTTTCTCCGTCTTCTAATTGTGCCATCAGTGCGACCGAGGCACGTAGCCTATCCAGTTCGCCAATCTTGACAATCGCATACTCTCCACGGCCATTTCTTGTCAAATTGATGTATAATATCAATGTATATTCGCATGTTTTTATATCAGCGTATTTCAAAGATCTGTAAAACGACAATTTTTAATAAAGACTACAATAGCGTATTTTTCAGGACAATTTTCAACTGAGCAAAAGATAAGCATTATAATATAGCCGGGAAATAACCTCCCGGCCGCCTAATCTTTACCCTCATTTTTTATTCCGCAAATTTGTTCTCCGACTTCTTCTATTAAATTACATACCTTATCATATCCTTCTACCAGTTGTTGCTCGTCTTCAGTCATTTCATCATAATATTGTTCCATATAATTGAAAAGTCTGTCATAGCGATCTCTCCAGCCCAGTACCACCGACAGGGCTTTCTCATGGTCTTTCTTTTTACCTGCTTCCAACAATGTAAGATAAGAAAATAACAGCATAACCGTAATACATACATATGGCATCAAATTTTTATTACGCCTGCAGTATATCACCACTGAATGAAAAGCTATACTATCAGCATTTTCTTCTGTGTTTGCCTCATCATTCAACCTTAATAATATGTGGCCCAATTCATGCACTAAAATAAACAGCTCTTGTAAATTTCTTAAATAGCTTCCCAGTCGAAAAAATACAGGATTGGAATTACTCTCTCTGCAACGCATCGAAGTCCGATCCATAGAGTATATTTTTATTCAATATGTCAATATACTTTATATAAGGCCATTCTACCGCCACTGCCACATGGTTTTCAAAAATATTAACCTCAATATCAAAATAATCCGTGATAATAGGATAAAAGGTATATGACTTTCTCAGTTCATGGAAAATTGGAACCCGTTCAAGCAGTTGGTTTAGCATGAATCTATCATAAAGTTCCCACACGTAATTACAGAGGAAGGGGGAATGGAAGCCATTGGTTCATCATATCTGCGGCATAATACCGCAACTCTCGCAGTAACTTCCTCCAGGGCGAATGGTTTAACAATATAGTCATCTGCACCAGCCATTAACACTTCAACCTTTTCCTGAAGGCTGTCAGCTCCGGAAACAACCATAGCCGGTATTTTCATTGTTTTTCGCACAATAGACAGTATCTCGCCACCAAGCAGATCCGGCTGTACTGTTTCCAAAATCACTAAATGATAATGCCCTTTTAGCAGATGAGCAAGGCCCTCTCTACCAGTCAGACAGTAATATGCATGGTAGCCCGCATCCATCAATCCATATTTTAATGCTTTGGAGGATTTTAAATCAGAATCAATAATTAGGATGTTTTGCACATATTTCTTCCCACCTTCCTGATTAGAGATTATGCCTTAACACTACAAGATGCTGAAAATGCATAGTTCCATCTCACGTAATACAATGCCGGAACTATGCCTCCTCTGTTTTCGATTCCAGTTAGTTCCAGAATGCATGTGAGCCACTTCTGTTCTTTTGTGAATCCCTGCCTATTCACTCCCTTGCGGTTCTTCAAGAGCCTAACAGGGCGGCGGGAAAAGCTGTTCTTTAAGTCCACCGCCCTCATTAGCATTTGGATTGATATGTCAATCTTCTTTCCGTCCTCCGTCCGGTCCAACTTCATGGCCGTCAATCTTGGAATTCACGGCCATGACGCCGTTCTCGTCAAAGTAGTACCATTTCCCGTCGATTTCCCTCCAGCCGGTGACGGCTCCGTCGTTTGTCCAATAATACCATTTGGCGGTGGTATCGTCTTGTTTCCAGCCTTCGTGCATCACACCGTCACTGTTGAAGTAATAGCGCAGACCTCCAATCGTCTGCCAGCCGGTGAGCGTCTTGCCGGAGCTGTAATAGAGCCAGTGGCCGGAATCATTCTTTACCCAGCCGCTCGTCGTGGCAGGGTCGATGACAGTCTCTGTAAACCGGCGCAGCACCGCCGCCCCCTCGGCGCGGGTGGCATTTCCCTGCGGGTCAAAGAGGTTTCCGTCCTTTCCTTTCACGACACCGGCTTTCTGCATGGAGGCGACTTCCTTTGCCGCCCACACGCTGATTTTATCATGGTCCGCAAATGTGACAGCTGCGAGCGGGGCAGGGATGGAGTAGCCCATCTGCCCGGCATAGTTTGTCATCATCACGGCCATCTGTTCCCGCGTCACGGCGCGTCCGGGCTGAACAGCTGATCGCCGGTTCCTCTGTGATGTTCTTTTCTGCCGCCCATTCCACATAAGGAGCGTAGTAGCATCGGCCCTCACGTCGGTAAAACTGCGGGTTTTGTAACTTTCCGGGTCAACACCCGCCAGCCTGCCAAGCGCCGTCACGAACATTCCCCTTGTCATGGCGTTATCAGGAGAAAATACTTTGTCGCTGGTGCCGGTGAGCAGCCCCCGCGCCGCCACAAACTCAATATCTTCTTTTGCCCAATGGTCTGTTATGTCCTGAAACATCGGCACAGGCGTCTTAGACGCCACGCCGTAGGCAGAGAAGTGTGGAACCTCCGCCAGTATCCAGCCGTTGTTGTAACTGGATTTGTCAAGCCAGTACACGGCTCCCTTGTTGTCCACATAGACCATGAACAGGTTTCCCGTGACCTCTGTGGAAGCGGGGGCATAGTTCAGTGCGATTGTAGCCGAGCCTGCGGGGAAGTTCACGTTAGCTGTGACCGTGGTTCCCTTGCCGTCCTTGTAGCTCTTTGTATAATTTTGACAGGCTTCCACAGTAAACATAAATATCCCCAATTAAGGCACCGCCTCCAACGAGTGTAAAAATCCGCCGCCCTCTCCATGGAATACAGGTGATGTGGTTATTCCAACTTCTACCCGAACATAGAACAAAGCTGTCATAATCTGTCCTTCACAGTGATATTTAAGCGATTCAGATAATATTTTTTGTATATTCTCATCCAAAATGGACTGCTCCATATTATCCTTATAAAGTTTAGTAAAATTTTCTGCAATAGTTTGTTTTATAGCTATTTCGTTTTCATTTTTAACGTCCATAATGTACCTTACCTTTCTTGAATTAAAAGTCATGTGACATGTGCTACCATAATGAACATTGGACTCACCTTCTTTCCTGTTATTGCAGTAATATTTCTTTTATTTCCTCACCTCATCCGGACCGACATCGCAGTCGTCAATTTTGATGTTCACGGCCATGACGCCGTTCCCCGTGCCTGTATCCTGTTTCCAGCCCTCGTGTATGGTTCCGTCGGCGTTGAAGAAGTAGCGCAGCTTGCCGTGGCAGGGATTATCTCATTTTCCCGTCCCAGACCCCGTTTTTGTCCACATACCAGCTGTCAATCAACCGATCCGTTTCCATGCATCCTCTGGTCCCGTCTGAAACCGGGTTGAAATAGTACCACTTCTTATCTATCTCACGCCAACCGGTAACCATAGCTCCAGCCTCATCAAAGTAAAACCATCTTTGGTAGGATGGGTCAAAATACCATCCTGTCTGCATCCGTCCTTCTCCATCGAAGAAATACCACAGTCCGCCGATCAGTCCCCAGCGGTTCTTTGCGTAGGAACCGGTAATCTGCCGGAATGTCCAGATACTTTCTTTTGTCTTTTCCCAAGTCCCATACAGGATATCCGGTTGGTAACAGTGGAGCCACCGCCACCACTACCGCTGCCTTTGCCGCCGCTTCCGCTGTTGGAAGTGGAGTTATTTTTATAGTTGGCCGTGGCCGTGACCGCCTGGGCGGGCATGGAAAAGGTGGCTGTTTCGTTGTTTTTTCCGCCGCTGGTAAAAGTAACGTCCGGCGTGATCGTCCAGCCGGTGAAGTGATGGCCGCTGGGCGGGCGGGCTGCCGTGATGGTGACAGGCTCGCCCTCCACATAGTCGCCGCCGCCCGTACCGCCCTTTACCGTGACGGCGTATTTTGTGGGGCTGGGCGGCGCGGGGACGCCCTTCAGCGTCCAACCCTTCATGCCGATCGGGCTCATCCAATCCGCGTCAAAGCCGGAAGCCCCCTCGGGATAGTACACCGTGCCGCCGGGTGGTGATGTAAGAAATGCACCGTTGCCTATAGCGGGCGGCGTCGTTCCCTTGAATGTAACGCTGGTAAGCTTGATACAAAAGTAAAACGCCTCCTTTCCGATGGAGATGAGCGAGGCGGGAAAGACCACGTCGGTTAGAAACCTCGCTTCTACGAATGCTCTAACGCCGATCGTCGTCAAGCCGGTGCAGACGGAGAGATCCACGGACGTCAATCCGGTTTCCCAAAACGCAAGCTCTCCGATGGAGATGAGCGAGGCGGGGAAAATCACGTCGGTCAAAGACGGCATTGTGGCGAATGCCTCCGGGCCGATTGTCGTCAAGCTGGTGTAGGCGGAGAGATCCACAGACGTCAATCCGGTGTTCTTAAACGCTCCTTCTCCAATGGAGATGACCGAGGAGGGTAAGGTCACATCGGTCAGGGACGTCGTGTTTAAAAATATTTGCGTGCCGATCTCCGTCATGCCCGTGCAAACGGATAAGTCCACGGATTTCAGCCCGGTGCCGGCAAAGGCGGCCAATCCGATAGAGGTGAGCGAAGCGGGGAAAGCCACGTCGGTCAGGGAGGCTGTCTGGAGAAACGCGTTATAGCCGATCGCCGTCAAGGCGGTGCAGGCGGATAAGTCCACGCTCTTTAGCTTGGTCCTATAAAACGCCACCGGCGATATGCCCACGACATCGAAAGTTCCGTCATTTGGGCCACCGGACACGCTGATGGTGGGCGGGAGGATCAGGTTCTCCCCGCTGTAACTGCTGTTATCACCTACGACCACCTCGCCGTTGCCGCCGCCCTGCGGCATTTTCCTGATAATGTACTGGATTCCGTCGAACATGACGGTTTCGTCAACGGACACAGGCAGCACGTCGCTTTGCACGTCAAGGGCGACGGCGGCCCCACCGATCAGTACATTGATTTCCGGCAGCTCTACGCCGTCGGCCAGCGAATAACCGTCTGGAAGGAGAGGGATGAAGGTATAGCCGCCCTGTTCAGCGTTTTCGTCGTTGGGGGGAGCAGGTTCCCATGTCACACCGGTTATGATAATTCGTTCCGGCTCCGGGGTAAGTTCGTTATCGTCGGCTACCACATACCCGGACGCGCCCAGCGCGTCTGGCAAGGTCAGGCCGGACAGCGTTATACCGGCTGGAACGGTCTGGAATCGCACTGCCTCGTCCAACTCGTTAAAGGCTGTAACGGTGATAACCGCCGCGCCCTCCAGCGCTCCGGTTCCCAGTTCCTCCGGCGCGGGCAGGCTGTTCCCCTCGTCGTGTTCCCCTCGCTCATGTGGGCAGTCCAATTCGTAACAATCCGTCGTGTGCTGGTGTCCCGCGTCGCTGTCGCTGGCGGTGGGTATGTCCCCGTCCCCATAGCCGCAGCCGGTATGTTCCGGGTGGTGTTCACACAGGCCCCCGTTGGCAACGGGCGCCCCTCGGCGTAGGCCGTGGCCCCTAGATGCCCCATTAGCAGCGAAGCGGCCAGCAGCACCGCCCACAGTCTTTTTCCTTTTTTCAACATAAACTATTCCCTCCTATCGTTTTGGCTGGTTTTGTCTGCGGACAGGAAGGGTTTTTGTATTGGACGGCTGCTCCCCCCTCGAACCGCACCTCCTTCAATTTTTCCAGGGACAGCTCCATCACCGTCAGGGGGTTGATGAGCCGGTCAAACACCCTGTCCGTGAAGTCCTTTTTCCACTGTTCCCGCTCCGCGTTCCTCTCTGCCACAACCGCGCCTCCTTTCCTAAATCACACCGGATAAAACAAAACAGAAAGCTGAAATCAGCTTCCTGTCCTCCGGGTTTTCCGGTATCCTCATTATAACACGCCTATGGCGGCATGGCACGAAAAAACCGCGAAACTTGCAGAATTGTCAGTTTCGCGGTTCAAAATTTTTTCATTTACCCGATTGACAGCCGGTAGCCGTCCGGCCGGACAGCCGAAAGCTGCACCGCGCCGCCCGCCGGTTCCAGTTTCTTTTTCAACCGCGACACCACGGCGTAGAGCGCCTGGCTGTCCCCGTTCATGGGCTGTCCCCACACCTTTTCATAGATGGCCTCTTTGGACAGCGTTTTCCCCTCGTTCTGCGCCAGCAGCAGGAGGACGGAGAACTCCTTGCCCGAGAGCAGTTAGACGACAAAGACATTATATTTATTTTCCCTTCGTTAATGCCAAACACCACCACGAACCTTGTACTTAAAAAGCCTAAAACAGAATCCAGTATCCGTAAAGTCTGGATACCAAAAACACTGGCCTATATTTTGAGAAAGTGGAAGACAACCCAGGATGAATTCAAAGATTTTCTTGGACAGGATTATTATGACTACAACCTGGTTCTGACCTTTCCCAACGGACGGCCTGTGGAACACAGGATTATTGGAAAAGATTTTGACAATTTGAGGAAAGAGGCCGGACTGCCTGACGTTGTATTTCATTCGTTAAGACATTCCAGCACCACATACAAGTTAAAACTGAACCACGGTGATCTAAAGGCAACCCAGGGAGATACCGGTCATTCTCAAGTCAATATGATTACGGATGTATATGCCCATATCCTTGACGAGGACCGGAAAATCAATGCTCAAAAATTTGAGACTGCTTTTTATGCCAAGCATGATTTAAGAAAAGTTTCCCCTCCAGAGAAGGAGAACGACGAGCTTGCCGATCTGGTTGCGAAGTTACAGCAATCACCAGAATTAGTGCAGATATTAAGCGCTATGTTGGGTAAACAGACTATTAGCAAGTAATTGGTGCTAATTATCTATTAGCAAAGTTATTAGCAAACCAATAAACGCTACGGAAATTGACCTCACGCCTATTAGCAAAAATGTATGATTATAAAATTTTTATGCAAGACAAAATCTTCTAAGCAAATTTCGGACAAATAAAAAGAAAGTGCCGAAAATCCTTGATTTTCCAGCACTTTCAACGTTCCCGAGGTGACTTGAACACCCGACCTACCGCTTAGGAGTTACAACAATACAAAAATATACAGCCGATTGGTCCGTATAGTCTTCTGCAATACATTAAAACTTTGTAGTGAAGGGCGGTTCTTAAAAGCTGGCATCCTTGTAGTCGATTCTCGTCCTTTAGACTTATCTAATATCAGCTAGTCCAGTTAGCTGAATATTAGCAGGGCGGGGATTCGACTTACGGGGCTGACACCTTTTTATTAGCAAATCCGGCAGGAACATTCAACGTAATTATTATACCACAGAGAATTTATCCAAACAATAAGACGCCAACGCTTGGAAAATTTTACAAACTAATTTTCACATATTTTGGAGGTAATTCATGGACTACCAATTAGAAATCAAACAAATTGTGGACTACCCCCGGTGCCGCATCTACCGGGAGTTCGTCCAAAGCCTCATAAAAGATAGAAGCATTCGCACCAGCGGATGCTCCTATCTTTTTATTACATCGTTCTATGTTCTTATGCAAATTTCAGAAGTTCGTACCGACGCCTTGACGGAGTCACCTATCTGGTTGAACCGGGCCAATGGATCTGCACGGCGACGGAGCTGTCTGAATGGTTCCGGACACGCTTCCAGCACCAGGCCGTTTCCATTCTGGACGCGCTGGAGAAGCAGCATTACATAAGCTATTCCAAATTGGGCCGGGGAAATCTGATTAAATTCTCCATCTCCGGCTGGAAAACATCAAATACCGCATTGGAATATAACTACCCATGTCTGAAGGACGTGGGCTTTTTCTTTTTCCCGATTGCAGCCGCTCATGAACTGATTAGTCTGGGAAAATGCTCCGAGATGGATATTGTCCTGGATTTATGGCTGCATACAATTTATCAGGACGGCCAGGTGCAAGGCTCTGATAAGGGACCTGTCGTATATTTCCGGAACGGAACCGGCAATCCGCTCACCAATTTTTCAGACCTGGCCCAACGCTGGGGAATATCAAAGTCCACCGTAAGCCGGATTTTGAATAAGCTGGAAAACAGGGATTATCTGTCTCTCATTTCCTTCCCCGGCAGGCACGGGAGCGTCATCTACTTAAATAATTACCTGTCAACAATGTTTCAAGTATCAGATGTCATGATTGACAAAGAGGAGGTTTCTATGGCATTTCATATTCCGTTTCACGCTCCGGATTCCAGTCTGGAGATTACCGATTTCCCGATCCGTGATGAACAGATCAGCGTTCCATCCGAAGAAAATAGCGTTTCAAAACCACACATGCACGCGATGGTACGGAAAGTGGCGAAAGTCCTTGCTACACAAGGCCTTCCGTGCTGTGAGTGCTCCCGAACCATATATAAGTTATATCCCTTATCCGACTGCATGGAAGGACATTATAGGTATTCTCTGGAGATTATTTGTCCGGCCGGCTGGGACAGGTATCATTTTGAACTGACACTCTCTCCGGCAAAGGGACAGAGAAAATCCAGAAAGACGGGGTGCAGGACAGAAGGGATGGCAGATTATCAGTTTTCAGGAGGGCAGGCCAATGCGTAAAAATTCATTATCAGCCGTGGAGGCACAGGTAAACCAGGACAGTCCCATGTATCATGACACCTGGAAATTGCTAAAGAGTTACCGGGATGCGGTTTGGAACCTGGAGCTGGCGGTTCAGCAGGTACGCCACAGCTTTCAGATTGAGTTCGGGAGTTCGATTGATGAGTTTCTGGATTCCATCTATCTGGCAGGGGCGGATGTGGGCGGTTCTAAACTGGAGGAGTATGCCAAAAGCATTGAGCGGAGTAATAAAATGCTCAACACCCTTACAGCGGCCGTGGATTTGATGCGGACAAAGCACAAGCACGGGGAACAATATTACTGGATTCTGTACTACTCCTATCTCCCCACAGGAGCTGCAGAACACGGAGGAGATCATTGACAAACTGCGTCCCCATATTGCGAACATCTCCCACCGGACCTATTACCGGAAACGGCCGGCGGCCATTGAAGCACTGAGTACGATTCTTTGGGGGTACACCTCGAAGGACTGTATCTCTGTCTTAAACCAGTTTTTCCGGAAGAAAACAGCCTGGCATAAATCTGGCACAGAATTCTCTTAAACTGGCACAGCTTTGCGATTTACACGGTATTTTACCCATGCTATAATAGTCATGCTTAAAGTTATATCCAAATCTCATACAGGCATATGATGACACCTTGAAAGAGGTGTTTTTTTGTGCCCAAATGGCAGCTTTATACTGCCATACCCGGTATTCTGAACTCCGCAGATACCAGGTTACCCGGAAAAGCCGGCGGTCCATTTCCCAGACTGCCGGCTTTTTCTGTTCTCGGAGATAAAAATTTATCTATCAGGAGGTAATTAAGTTGAACCAGATGAAACAAACAGGGGCCTGCCCCCGGAAAGGCTCCAGGCGGATTCCTTACGGCAAAATCCTTTCCGTCATCAGCCTGAACGTCTATTTTCTCATGCTGAACGCCCAGACTGTTCTTGCGTCCGATATGTGGGGCAAAGCGGAAACCATCATGAAAGATGTCTATGGGAAGATTGTCGGCATTTCCACGATTGCAGCTATCGTGACTGCCTCCGTGGCGCTCCTGCTCATGAATTTCAGCAAAAGCGGGAAGACCGTGGACGAATCACGGGCCTGGCTGAAGCGGATTGCCGTGTCCTGGGTTATTCTGAATGGCCTTGGCTTCATCATGGCCTACGTGACGCCCTTCTTCAGCGATGGCCGCTGGAACGGATAAGGCAGGTGGACAGGATGAAACTTTTACATCTTAGGAAACCAGTCCTTGCCGATGTCTATGCGCTTCCGGAAGATGGGGAAAAGGTCCATCTGGGAATCACCCGGATTCATGGCGGGAGAAAAGGGTTCTGCACCAGGGTCCACACGGCTCTGTTAAAAGGTCATACATACCCGGTTCTTCTGGTGGTATTCCCGGATTCTTTTAAACGGAGAAATGGCGGCAGGCCCTGCGGGTATGGTACAGAAATGCCTCTTTCCACACGAAAGTCCAGGAACATCTGGCTTTTATGGCCGCATAGGCCGGGGAAGGAGGTTTTTCATTGGGTATTTTAGATGGAATTGTAGAATGGCTGGCTGAACAGGTCATGAATGGGCTGGATCTAATCACTACATCCGTTCTGGGTGCTCTTGGCTGCGATATGAATACCTTTCTGCGGTATTTTCCAGCCGCGGAAACCATGTATAAGATTTTCGTGGCAACGGCCATCGGGTTGGTCCTCCTAAACTGGATTTGGCAGCTGTTCAAAAACTTCGGACTGATTGCCGGGATTGAGGCGGAAGACCCAATTAGGCTGAGTATCCGGTCCGTTCTGTTTATCCTTCTGATTTATAACTGCAATCAGATAACGGATCTTGTCCTTGGTATTGCAGGCACGCCTTATGGCTGGATACTGGATTCCCAACTGGACCCGATCAGTTTTTCCGACTTCAACTCGGTTCTGCTGACAATCCTGGGGGTATGCGCCAACGGCTCCATCGCCTTGATCGCCTTAATTCTGGTACTGATCCTGGCCTGGAATTACATTAAGCTGCTGTTTGAGGCGGCGGAGCGGTATGTGCTGCTCGGCGTGCTGATTTACACGGCGCCGATGGCGTTTTCCATGGGGTCGGCCCAGAGCACCTCGAATATTTTTAAGAGCTGGTGCCGGATGTTTGGCGGGCAGTTGTTCCTGCTCATTATGAACGCCTGGTGTCTGCGCCTGTTTACCTCCATGGTCGGCAGCTTTATCTCCAATCCGTTGTCGCTTTAACTTTAAAGGAGGTGTCATATGAAACACAAAAAGAAACGAAGCGCCGCTTTGAGCCTCTCCCTGTCCCTGGCAATCTTCCAGGCCATGCCGGTCCTGGCGGCCGTCACGGAATCGGATGTCCAGTCCGTGGGGAAGGAAACCGCGGCCGGGAATGTGCTGGTCTGGTTCTTATGCGCCGTCGCTTTTTTAAAGATCAGCCAGAAGATTGACAGCTTTATGAGCAGCCTCGGGATTAACGTGGGGCATACGGGCGGCAGCATGATGGCGGAGCTTATGATTGCCGCAAAGGGAATTTCCACCGCTAAACATGCGGCAGGAAGCGCCATGTTCCGGGGAGGTTCTTTCCATGGAGGTTCCAGTTCTCATATGAACAGTGCCTCCTTTATGTCCGGCGGTCTGGCGGGCGCTGTCAGCAGGCAGTTCGCCCAGGGAGCGATTCACAGTGCGACCGGCCAGGGCGGCAACCCCATCAGCCGCAAAATGTTTGAATCCTCCGTACAAAAGGGCGGCTCTTTCGCCAACGATGTTACCGGGGCGGTTGCCAAAGGAAATATGAACTTCACCGGCTCCATGACCGGTTCCCAGGCTGCCCAGGCACTCACGTCCTATCTCGGGCAAAACGGAATCCCGGATGCGCCGGCCTATAAGGATGTGGAGATTGGAGGCGGACGGATTATGGGTACGGAAACTTCCGTTGAACATCCCAACGGTACGGCCTTCGGCATGTATCAGGCGGATCAGTATATGGCTCCGGAAGGGAATTACGATGTAGTTACCGCGGCGGATAATTCCACCTGGTACCGCCAGTACGCGGCCGACACGGTGGAGCGCACTCCCTATATGACGGACAAGGGCCAGATTGCCTACCACGAGAAACTTGTGAAGCAGCTCCCCAATATGCCAAAGAGAAAGGACCGTGTGTGATGGAAGAAAATCAAAGCTCCGGGCGTCACCTTCAGACAGCCGTCTCCGCCGCCAACGCGGTCCGCGGCGCTGTCAAGACCGGAAAAGCCGCGGCTAACATGGCAAAGGGAGCTGCCGCCGGGCCATACGGAGCCGCTGCGGCCGGATTGTGGGCAAACCGGGGGATTCTTGTGAAGCTGGTCGCCGCCGCGGTCTTCCTGCTTCTGCTTCCGATCCTGTTTATCACCATGCTGCCTTCTTTGATCTTCGGCGGTACGGGCCTTGATTCTGCCCCGAATCATGTTCTGAATGATAACACGGTCCTGATGGCAAATCTGGCGGCGGCTGAAACCACCATTGAGGAAGGGCTGCGGGAAAAGCACCGGCTGGTCCTTGAGAAAATCAAGCAGGAAGGCGATGCCCTCGGAAACGATTGCGATTATACAATTACGGATGACTTTGCAGACAGTATCGTATACGAGAGCACCCTGCTGATCTCCCAGTTCTGCGCTTCCCAGGCAGATTATAAGGAGGTCCGGCTGGAGAAGCTGAAACAACTGATTGACGGGGCAGCCGGGTTGTTCTCTTACCATGTGAATATTACCAGCGAGGAGGTCACCGATCCGGATACCAACACGACGGAAACCATTTACCACTATGCCTATTATGTGGATTATGCAGGAGATGTCTACTTTGCAGACCATATCTTCCAACTGACGGACGAACAGAAGGTTCTGGCTGACGATTATGCGTCTAATTTAAACGTCTTTCTGTATGATACCGCCTTCAAGGTGGACATCAATCCGAACCTGCCCCCGGAGAAACCGGAAATGCGGCGGTTGACTTAGCCCTTACCAAGCTGAATACCCCTTACAGCCAGGCGCGGCGGAATCAGGATGGATATTTCGACTGCAGCTCCTTCTGCTACTGGGTCTATTCCCAGCTGGGAGTCACTTTAAGTTATGAAGGCTCCAACACGGCGGCGGCCCAGGGCGTTTTATTACAGAAAATAACCTGGCGGTCTCTTACGAAAACCTGGCTCCGGGAGATCTGGTCTTCTATTCCTTTGAGACCAATAACCGGTATCTGAATATCAGCCACATGGGAATCTACTGCGGTGACGGATTTCTTGTAGATGCTTCCTCCGGAAGGGGGAAGGTGGTTTACCGCCCGATTTACAGTATCAACGCATTGTGCTGTGTGGCCGGCCATACACGGCAGCCGATTAAAGCCGTTATAACAGGGCGGGATTTCTGTCCCTGCTTTTTTATCAGAAAAATTATAAGGAGGGTTCTAACCAAATGTCCATGCAACAGGAAGAAAATGACCTTTATATTATTCCGCCGAACTTTATTGAAAGCGGGACACTGTTCGGCGGAACGGTCAAAATCAGAAATGCCATGGAAGCGGCCGGAGTTACTCTGCTGTCGGTATTCCTGTTTTTAACCTGCCTGCCACCTTAACAACCAAAATCATTGTCGCCTGTGTCACCGCCCTGCCGCTGGCTCTTTTTGCCTGATTGGGATTGACGGGGAAAGCCTTACTTCGTTCGCCATCAACTTCTTTGTTTACTTAAAAAAGCGGCGGATTGTTGGGATTCCAGACCCGGAAGCCCCTGACACGGGCAAACCGAAAAAGCAGTCCCCTAAAAAGAACCGGCCTGCCAGAGAGAAGGCGCCTAAAGCAAAAAAGGAAAAGTTTGCGGAGGAATTCAGTCAGGTCCGGGAGAAAAAGGAGAAGCCTGAAAAGAAAAAGGCAAATAAGCAGCCTTCTGCCAGTAAAAAGAAGCCTTTAAAGAAAGCGGCAGAGCGTCCCGCTGATTACGTGTATCTGAACCCGGCGGCGGCATACCTGCCGATTGAGAAGGTTGCAAACGGGATTGTTTACACGAAGGATCACCGCTATGTGAAGATCATTGAGGTGGTTCCGATCAATTTCCTTTTGCGGAGTGCCAGAGAACAGCGAAATATCATCTACTCCTTTGTCAGTTACTTGAAAATCAGCCCGGTCAAGCTGCAGTTTAAAGTGCTGACCCGTCGGGCAGATATCAACCGACACTTAGAGGCAGTCCGTGAGGAAATGAAATCAGAAACCGATGAGCGCTGTATCGCGCTTCAGAAAGACTATGAGAAGCTGATTAAACAGATTGGTTCCAAGGAAGCCATCACCCGGCGCTTTTTTATTATTTTCCAATACGAGCCGTTTACCGGCAGTAACCGGCATAATGAGGAACTGGACGCCATCAATGCCTTGACAACGGCAGTCCAGACCGCCCGCACCTACCTTCAACAGTGCGGGAATGAGATTATACAGCCTGACAGTGAGGACGAACTGGCTACGGAAGTGCTGTACAGCATACTAAATAGGAAGTCCAGTTTGGAAAAGCCGCTTGCGGTACGGGTAAACGAGGTCATCGGCCAGTATGTCAATGCCGGAAGGCAGAGCGATCTGGACCATATCCCTGCCACGGAGTTCATGGCTCCGGAACGGATTGATTATACACACAGCAATTATGTGGTGATGGACGGTGTTTATCATTCCTATCTGTTGATTCCGTCCAGGGGCTACCGGCCCCAGGTGTGCGCCGGCTGGCTCTCCCTCCTTGTCAACGCGGGGGATGGGATTGACGTGGATCTTTTCCTGGACCGGCAACCCAAAGACCGGATTCAGCAGAAACTCGGCCAGCAGATCCGGATTAACCGTTCTAAAATCAAGGAGGCTTCCGATACCAACGCGGACTACGACGATTTAGACAGCGCTATTCGCTCCGGCTATTTTCTCAAAGAGGGGCTGGCAAATAATGAAGACTTTTATTACATCAACACCCTCGTTACCATCACAGCCAATTCTTTGGAGGAACTGGAGTGGAGAACCAACGAGATTAAAAAGCTGCTCTTGTCCCAGGATATGGAAGCGGTCTCCTGTCACTTTCGGGAGGAACAGGCCCTGTTATCGGTTCTGCCGTTAGTCTCCCTGGACAAAAAATTGTTTGAACGCTCGAAGCGGAACCTGCTCACCTCCAGCGCGGCAAGCTGTTATCCTTTTACGTCTTTTGAGATGTGTGATGACAACGGAATCTTACTGGGCGTCAATAAGCACAACAATTCCTTAATCATTGTAGATATTTTTAACTCCCGCGTCTATAAGAACGCAAATATCGCGCTGCTTGGGACATCCGGAGCCGGAAAAACCTTTTCCATGCAGCTTATGGCGCTGCGGATGCGTCGGAAGAATATCCAGGTATTCATTATCGCCCCCTTAAAGGGACATGAGTTCCACCGGGCCTGCAACAATATCGGCGGAGAGTTTATCCAGATTTCTCCGGCCTCCAGAAACTGTATCAATATTATGGAGATCCGTAAAACCGATAAATCCGCCACGGAACTGTTAGACGGCCCGATTGCGGATAAATCCGAGTTGGCGGCCAAAATCCAGCGGCTCCACATTTTCTTTTCCCTTTTAATTCCGGATATGTCCCACGAGGAGCGGCAGCTCTTAGATGAGGCCCTGATCCAAACCTACAATGGCAAAGGGATTACCCACAAAAACGAGAGCCTGGTGGACCCGGAACATCCAGACCGCTATAAGGAAATGCCAATTCCGGGAGACGCCTATAACATATTAAAGAAAAATCCGGATACCAGGCGCATGGCGAATATCCTAAACCGCCTGGTTCACGGTTCCGCATCAACATTCAACCAGCAAACAAACGTAAATCTGGACAACAAGTATACAGTTCTGGATATCTCGGAGCTAACTGGAGATCTGCTGACTGTTGGCATGTTCGTGGCGCTGGATTTCGTTTGGAACAAAGCAAAGGAAGACAGGACGGCGGAAAAAGCGATCTTCTTGGATGAAATTTGGCAGCTGATCGGAGCTTCTTCTAACCGGCTTGCGGCTGAATTTGTACTGGAGATTTTCAAAATCATCCGGGGTTACGGCGGGAGTGCTATTTGCGCTACCCAGGATCTCAATGACTTTTTTGCGTTGGATGACGGGAAATACGGGAAGGGAATCATCAATAACTCAAAGACCAAAGTAATTTTAAACCTGGAGGACGAGGAGGCCCAAAGGGTGCAGGAAATCCTGCATTTATCTGAGGCGGAGACCATGGCAATCACCCATTTTGAACGCGGCAGCGCCTTAATCTCCACCAACAACAATAATGTCACCGTTGAATTCAAAGCCTCCCAGTTGGAAAAAGAGCTGATTACGACAGACCGGGAGGAACTGAAGAAACTGATTGAGAAGCAAAAAAGGCTTCACCAGGAAGATGAAGCAGCTACTGCGTAGCATGTACTATGAGCACTTAGCGAGGTCCTTCACGAGCTTAGTACGAGTCATACCTAAGCACTTAACGAGGTTTCTCACGAGTTTAGTGCGCATGGTATACATACCGTGTACGCATAGCTTTCCTGCTGTCAGCCGCCGTACTTACAGTATACTTAACCACTACTTATACAATATCCGAAGGAGGGAAATCCCATGCACCACAAACGGCATGAACAGGAAACGGTCCGGCTTCTCCGCTTTTTGTCCCTGTACCAGTGCCTGACATACGGCCAGGCCATGCATCTTCTTCCAGAAATGAAGGAAGAACCTCTTTCCGGCCTGCTGACACGTCTGGCCTATCAGGGCCGGATCTGTTACAGCCGGGAAACCGGTATGGTTACCATGTATCCAGATACGGTTATCAACCCGGATATGCTGGCCGCCGTGTGGGTTCTATTGGACTTCCTTCCCCAGTCTTCCTACCATACGGCAGGGACCTATCCGGTACTGCTTACTTTTTTCGCAAAGGAAGAAATTTATGAGATTCTTTCGGTTCCACCGGGGAAAGAAGTGCTTATCAACCATGCCATGTCCTCGCTGCCTGTCATGGAACACCCGCACCGGCTCGTGATTGTCCATGAGGAGCTGCAGATTTCTAAAATTGCTTTCCCCTGTATCACGGCCTTCTGCCGGGTGCAGCCCGATGGAACCGTACAATATTTCAAAACACAAGGAGATACAGACCTTTATGGATAGAAAAACATTAGACCTGCGCCTGCAGAGAATCGAGGACGAACTTCCTAAAATCACAAACGCCCTCTTTGCCATGCGTATTACCGATACAGAGCAATACCCGCTTAACTACGAGGAGGTGAGCACCGATGCCGCCATCCGGGCGGAACGGATGGCCTGCTCTTTGAGAAGCCTGATCTATGCCGCCAATATCGTACCAAAAGCCACATTGATGAAAAAACCGCACAGGTACACGGAATCACGATTACCCAGGAAAACGGAATGGTCGCCATCACACTTCCCGGACTGCTTCCCAAAAAGAGGAAGCCTGGCCGCACCAGTTTTCTGACTGATCCGCTGTATTATGCGCTGGAAACCTATGTGGCAGAAAACGAAATCACTAAATTCTCGGATTGTGTCATCTGCTTTTCCCATGTATACGACCAGGAGTTATCCGCAAACCGAGTCCGCGACTATGACAACATGGAATGTAAGATGATTCAGGACACCATCGCCGCATTTCTAATGGTAGACGATTCCGGGATTTTATGCGACACCTATCACACCACGGAGCCTGGCCCCGCGGACTGCACCATCGTCACCTTAATGGCCTGCGGACAGTTTCCTGAATGGTTGAAAACCCACGAAAACCACCGATAATCCATATCGGATTTTTGGGTTTTTTCTTATCATAATTTCCGACTACGGTAAAAACCCGTGAAAAACCGGTAAACACAGCAGTTCCGGCCACTCTCCTGCCGGCGGATTTTACCGGAGTTTCAGTCGGATACGGTTATCAGAAGGGAGGTTTTATCCTTTGAACACAGATACATACCAGTACCGGCTTCTGGAACTTACAGCCGTTTCAGGCGAGTTCCCCGCCGACCTGCTTTCCCGTATCGGCCCAGGCGTCAGTTACGGGGAGAAGATGATTACCCGCCTGAAGGATGAGCGGCTGATCCGGACGCACTACCGGGACCGGCTCCGCGGCTACCGGCTTACCGCCAGTGGAAAACGGCTTCTCTTACAGCAGAACCCGGAACGCTTCTCCTTCTACTTAACAGGCAGTTCCGATACCAACCAGCCTCGAAGCGAAGCCCCCCGCCGTCTCCGGCTCCATCAAACGGCGCGCACCTGCCAGTTGATACTAGCCGCCGGCATTGAACTGTTCCGCGACCGGAAACCGCTGTTGTTCCAGTCCAGGGCTTCCCCCGCCGCGCAGGCCCTTCCATTTCCCGTATACTACCAGTCACGCGAAATAAAGGAGCTGGGTATGGAGACTGTGAAGGTCAATAATTCCAGGACTATGGGTGTGCTGCTTACAGTAGATGCGGTCTACGTGGTTTATTACACCGGTAACTGTGCCATGAAGTGGTCTTACCAGACGGAAATCAAGCTGAAAGCTATCTTGCAGCACCATATCAGCCAGGGTGTCCTCTCCGGTTTCTACCGTACTGACACGGAAATCCATGCCGTCATGATTGGGAGCGATATGGATACCGCCTCCGTCCTGATGACGAGCACCGGCGGCTATCATAAGTGCTGCTTCAGCCTGGATACCAGTTACTCCAGCTTTCATTTTGTTCCGGATACCACGGCCGGAGAATCGCTGCTCCGGCTCCTGGCCTTTCCAGAGATCCTATTACAGCTAAAGGCCCTGCTGGGATCAGATTTATACCAGCCGGACGGGGAGGCATATCCCTTTGAACATGACGCCATTGACCGGTCCGGTATCCCGGTTCTCTATGCCTGCGATTTTGACATGCAAAGGATCAGCCGGTTTGTGGCCGCTCTCCGCTTGCGGCAGCTGAACGGCCAAATCCTGTGCTTTGATTTTCAGAAGGAAGCAGTTCTGCAGTACGGCAAAGATGTGGTGGAAGTACACACGATTGACTTAGACAAATTTAAACGGAGGTTCTTCAAATGAAACAGAAATTTTGGAAGCTGCCGTTTTTCCTTCCGGGAGTGATTCTTCCCCTGCTCTATGCAGCCGGATATATCACCCAGTTTTTTATCAACTATAACCGGTGGCTGGAAAACGGAAACGGTCCGGGCAGCACGGTTTCCCCTGGCTTTCCTTCCCCAGCCATCCCGGCCTGCGCTCACGCCCTGACGGTATTCCCCTATAACCTGTACGGGGTTCTTCTCTGTCTTCTGCTGGCCGCTCTGCTCATACTTATGGTGATGCGGATGGGATATGGCGATAAGCTGGAGTACGACCGGGAGCGGAACTTAAAATATTCCGACCAGGGCGCCTATGGAACCTCCGGCTTCATGACAGAGGATGAGATGGGTAAGGTTTTGGAACTGATAAAGGATGTCCGCCTCGCCCGCGGCATTATTTTGGGAAAGCTGGACAATAAGGCGGTATGCCTTCCTGAAAAGACCAGAATGAACCGCAACATCGCCGTATATGGCGCGTCCGGTTCCATGAAATCCAGAGCCTTTGTGCGGAATCTTGTATTTACCTGTGTCGCCAGAGGGGAATCCCTGATTGTCACCGATCCGAAAAGTGAGCTTTATGAGGATATGGCCGTCTATCTGGAGGAAAACGGATATACCGTCCGTGTCTTCAATCTGGTAAACCCGGAAAATTCCGATTCCTGGAACTGCCTGATGGAGATTGAAGGCCAGGAAACCATGGCGCAGCTCTTTGCAGACGTCATCATTAAAAACACCGGTTCCGGAAAGCCGGACCATTTCTGGGACAATGCGGAGCTGAACCTGTTAAAGGCTCTGGTCCTGTATGTGGAGCAGGGATTCCCACCGGAAGGAAAGAACATCGGCCAGGTATATAAGCTGCTTACCAATACTTCAGAGCAGGAATTAAACAGCCTGTTTGATATGCTTCCGGTTTCCCACCCGGCTAAGGCGCCTTATTCTATCTTCCGCCAGGCTTCCGATACAGTGCGGAGCGGTGTGATTGTTGGGCTGGGTTCCCGTCTGCAGGTATTTCAGAATAAACTGATCCGGCAGATCACCAGCTGTAACGAGATCAATCTGACACGGCCCGGCTATGAAAAATGTGCTTACTTCTGTATCACCAGCGATCAGGATAGCACCTTTGACTTCTTATCCTCCATGTTCATGAGCTTCGTATTTATTAAGCTGGTCCGCTATGCGGATAAGCATGGCACGGGGAGGGCGCCTTCCGGTTCCGGTTCAGATTATAGCAGATGAGCTGGCAAACATAGGCGTCATTCCAGATCTGACGAAAAAAATTTCTACCATTCGCAGTCGATCCCTGTTTCTGGCATGCGTATTTCAAAATCTTCCGCAAATGCAGAACCGGTATCCGCTGAACCAATGGCAGGAAATCATCGGGAACTGTGATACCCAGCTTTTTCTGGGGTGTACGGATGAGCTGACGGCCAACTTTATCTCGGAACGCACCGGGGATATTACCATAGGAGTGTCCAGCCATGCAAAACAGCTTAACACCTGGAGGGTTTCCGATTATACGCCGGAATACCGGGAAACCAGTTCGATTGGAAAGCGGAAACTGCTCACCATGGATGAAGTGCTGCGGTTTCCTCTGGACCAGGCGCTGATTATCCTGCGGGGCCAGAAGGTGCTGAAGGTGGAGAAATTTGATTACTCCCTCCACCCGGAAAGTAAGAAACTTACTCCCAGGAAGGCAACGGAACACGTCCCGGAATGGAGAACGCTGCCGGATGTAGCGGAACCGGATTTACGGGAATGATGAAACCGAAACCGGCAGCAAGGAGCCGGCGCGGTTCTAAACCCGGACCGGCAAAGCCGGAACCGGCGCCTTTGTATACGGAATCCCGAAGAAATCCGGATACAGTAAGTGAAGATGTAATGATTGTCCCTACTGATAAGGAGTCAATCATGTCCAGTTAAATACCGCTTTCCAGATATACGGCGGATTTTAATACATAAAAATTTTGGAAGGAGATTTTATCTATGGCTACAAAAAAGGTAACTGAAACGGAACAGAAGGAATCCATGTTAGAAACCACAGCGGTCAGGAAGGCTGCGCCGTCCTCTATTCTCACCATTGATTCCGATGCGGAGGTGGAGACACCAGAAAGCCGGGAGGATTTGATCTGGCACGAGCTTCAAAACGCCTACCGCACGAAAAAGATCCTGACGGGAACCCTGGGCGGTGTGGAGCGCATAGACCAGGGCGGTGTCATCGCCGTGATCTATTATAAAGAAATGCGGGTGGTTATCCCGTTAAGCGAGATGATGATTAACCTGGTGGAAGACGAAAGCCATGACTACGGGGAGCTGGCACAGCGCCAGAGCAAAATCCTCGGTAATATGCTGGGCTGCGAAATTGACTTCCTGGTGAAAGGACTGGATACGGCCAGCCGGAGTGTCGTTGCCAGCCGAAAAGACGCGATGTATAAGAAACGGCAGATTTTCTACCTGCCGGATGCCAGCGGAAAACACGGGTATGCGAAGACCGGATTGTGCAGGCCAGAGTAATTGCCGTGGCCGAAAGGTAGTCCGCGTGGAGATCTTCGGCGTGGAGTGTTCGATCCTCGCCAGGGATCTCTCCTGGGACTGGCTGGGCGATGCCAACGAGCGGTTTCATGTCGGGGATCAGATTTTGGTGCGTATCCTTTCCGTTACCGTGAAAGATCAGCAGGATATCAGTGTGAAGGCCGATGTAAAAAGCGTCAATGGGAATACCAGCAAGGCCAACCTGGCCCGCTGCAAGATTCAGGGGAAGTATGCCGGAACCGTGACGGATATCCATAAGGGAACCGTGTTTGTGCGGCTTAGTATCGGAGTCAACGCGATTGCCCACTCCTGCTATGATAACCGGTTGCCTGGGAAGAAGGATGAGGTTAGCTTTGTGGTTACGCGGATAGATGCGGAGAGGAATGTGGCGGTGGGGTTGATTTCTAGGATTATAAAGCAGAACTATTAGTTACCTATGCGGGGCCGATTTTATAATGGCTCCGCATCCATTAAATTATAATATTAATGAATTTACTTTCTTCTTTATAGAGTATATACTTAAAGCATTACTAATATCAGGGAGGAATACTATGGCCTACTTTCATATTGAAGATGCTTTTGAACAACGTATAAATTATGAGACCAATACACAATCTTATCAATTAATTAATAAAGCACAGGCTGATACTATCATTGCAAATGAAATTCGGCTACAAGTAAATGGTAGCCAGCAACGTTCGATATATAGTGTCTCAAAATCACTAGGAATAGTGCTTTTTAAATATAATAAAATTGGAGATAACCCTTTACATATTATTCCGGTAGGATATTTGAATCATCTTGAAGTCGCACTAACTCCTGATGATATTCCTTTTATAGTACCATACGACATCCAAAATACTTCTTCTTTACTTAATGAATTTATTAACCAAGAAAGTTTCTATCTACACAATTATGTAATAGATGTAAGTAATAATGTCGCTTTAAATCAATATCTCCGTACATATACACCTGTAGGTAAACATCCATATGCTGCATGCGAAAAAGATAAAGAAGTCCTAATGCGTCATATAACACCTAACTTTACGATATCTGATGAAATATATATAGATGCTGTCTACCTGATTTATGCTTTAAATCATAGATATAGTTTTCTTAGCAGTTTATCTGTCTTAAATCAGCTCAAAGATTGTTGTCAACATTATACTCAATATAATGAAGAGGCTTACCATGGTTTTAACATAATATTAGATCACCTCTCGCTTTATCAGCAATTTGAATATTTTGCAAGTAATCCTGTAATACTAGAAAAGCAAAAACTAGGGCGATTCATTTGTGATATGTATTATATTGCTCTTGAAATATTAGATACGACACTAGAGGATAGCTTGGTTAATGCATGGAATAACAGCACTTATTATTGTAATTATAAGTTTTTATATAACATATGGGAAATTTTCTGGCAATGGAAACTCTCTTTATAGCTTTTTCTCATACTGATATTACTTTTTCAGGAAATCTGGCATATTGCATTTCAAACCTACATATGCTATAATGCCAGTAGGCTAAGAGATGTAACAAGTCCACATAGGACAGCAATGAAAACCCCCAGATGGCCGTCTGGGGGTTTTCTATTCCGTTTTGGTATGGTGGCTTAAACCATAGGCTGATTACCGGCTATTTATCGTTGTCCAACCATTTACAGATGAGGTGGCTAACCACACCTGCCACGACAGCGATTATAAGGGATGTAACAAATTCCAACTAGGACACCTCCCTTCCGTACCAATGTAGGAGGCGGTAACCTATTTATTATATCATGCTCCATCATATAATTCTATGATTTTTACAGCTAATAGAATAATTTAACTATACAGATAGTCAGTGTACAATAGGTTTATAGGTTTGATCGGTGACTTTGGTTTTATAATCAAAAATAGAAGTAACTCGTACACATAGTTTGTCTACTTAACATGAGCAGCTCACATTAATTTAATACCTGAATCCAAAAAAACTTTGGCTGTCATCCTGCACTCTATCAAATTCTGCAACTACCATTCCCTTCACCCTAAAACTTTCTAAATCCGAAGTATCAATTTCTGTTCTATTCAGTGTTATAAAATATTGCCCTGTTCTATTTTTAAATACTCATCAACATAATTAATAATTTTCGCCTTTGCATCTGGACTCGGCTTACAATAGGAACCATCATGTATCAAAATTTGACACCCAGCCTGATTATCAATTCTATTAAGAAATAACGCTAAATCAAACATGTTAATCTTCATATATAAACGTCCATGAGAATTTTCAGCATCTATTTTACATGTTATTGTAATACGACCTGTTGGTGTCCTTTTATTTAACTCATCCTCATACCAATATGTCAACTCACCCTCTTGCATATATGCAATATTAACCAATTTTGTAAAATGATTTTGAATATTTTCAATATAATCAGAGTATTGATTGTATTCTTTCTGATACTCCAACATTTTTTCAAGGATTTCCTTTTCCTTTTTATTTATGGCTATTTTAAGATCGTTAATCTCGTCATATTTATTGATTTTCATTTTAACATCAGCCAAGCGTTCATATTCTTTGTTTAACTGTTCATTTATGCTATGTATATCGTCAACAATTTGTGTATTTTGAAAAACTTGTGTACTAATGGTAATTATATCTTGTAGCCGTCTTTTTTCTTCTACTAATTTTGAGGCTTCTTCCTCCAACTGTTTTATTCTTCTTTTAAAATAATCACCTCGATTTTCAAGCATATATGCAAAAAATTGCTCCATCTGTTCATAATTTTTTGAAAGGCTCTCTGGAAAATAATTTATCATCTGTTTATAGTAATCTTGAAGATTAACCAATTCTCGCATTTTCCGATGTTTCTGTTCTAAATTATCAATATTTTGTTCAAACTGTCTTTTACTAAACTCATTTTTAAAAATTTGTGACTCAATTCTTTTTCAATCTTTTTTTTGCCTGAAGATATTGTTCTTCATCGTAATCTATTTTTTCACTCACATCAATGGAATCTAACATCTCTCGGATTTTTTAATCTCTATCTCTATTTTAACCTTATCACTTTTTAATTTCACAATATCTTTTGCAATTGTCTTAATAATTTTTATATCTTCCTCTAAATCGGACTGTTCATTTTTTAGTTTTTTTATTTCCGCCTCGTAATGGGTAGGCAATAATGACAAAAAATCTAAGCACTGACTAATCTGATTTGCCCTTCTACCTGACAACCCGATATCTGTAAACCCTGTTTTCTCATCTCTAATAATGTATTCTCTTATGGACTGGAACGAAGGTGCTCCTTCTAAAACCATATCTTTGTACATATATTCTTGTATCTTTTCACGATATTTATTAAGTTCAAACGGCTCCCACGCTCTCAAATCCATCACGATTTTATCAGAAATATAGGCAGTATCACCGTCTATAATTTGTCGGCCTAAATACTGAGTTTTTTCTTCTATTTCGACTTTAATAACAATCAATATATCCCTTTTTGCCTACTCCTCTTTTTACGAAAGTCTGCGGGAAGTTTTTCTCCTAATACCATCCGTATAGCATCTATCATTGCCGTTTTCCCAACGCCATTGGAATCTTTTTTCGCAACACCTAGAATAATATTTAAACCAACCGTATTAAATACATATCTTTTTAATATTTCTTTTATCTTTAAGATTAATTATGTACATTTCCTTCAAGATCAAACTTCCTCACCTCCAAACTGATTTTCTTTCCATCAAAATTTATCTTCCCTATTTCATACAAAAAAGCATTGCTAAATAAATATTCATCTCCATATTCAAACTCATGCCTTCGCCATATTTCTTTTGATATTCATCCATGACTTTTCCAAAACTCTTTGCTCCGCCATTTAGTATTTCAATAATATTACTTGAAATAAATATGATATTTTCCTCAATTAATGAATATTTATTAATTCTAAAATAGTCCACCCTACCACCTACTTTTTATCATTGAAAATATCGCACACATAAATCGACCAGTACACTAAAATTTTGAAATATGTCTTCAATATGGTATTTGAATACTTAAAGCTAGTGGAATACTCCTTAAACATATTCTCAACTATACCTTCAATAATTTCGTTTCCATTAGTAAAATTGTCTATCAGTTTATTATATTCAGAGATAACAATATTAGGAATACTTTCCTTCTCTATCTGTGTCAGTAAGGAGCTCTCCATAATTTCATCTATTATCGGAAAGTATCTACATAGCGAATTATATTGTTTGTCAACGCTCTTATTGCATTTCATATTGTGAAACTTATCAAAAACATCTCTAGGGTCAATATTGGCATCCTCTATGCTTGTCTTTGCCACCTTCTCATGAAATTCCATCATAAAGCGGCGAAATTCATCTTCATTTATATCCACATCTACAAAAGAATCGTCATTTTTAAATCTCTCTAATATCAAGTTTATTGTACCACTAATTGCTTTACGCCCATCTGCGCCTCCTACAGTCCAACATTCTTCTTCCAAAAGCCACTTATAATATGTTAATGTTACTTTTTTTGCACCTAAATCTAAATCTCCAATAACAAATGTCACTGTTGCATAACCATCTACCATACAACTACCACAGCTGTAAGCAGGAATCAACCGTCCAGTATTTAAATCGTAGTCATATCCTCCTTTATGGATATGCCCACACAAATAAAAATCAATATTATAATCATCAAAGTTATTCTGAATTATTTTCTGATCCCTAGATTTAAAACATTTTATTGAGTGATGTCCTAATACTATATTTATACAATTTTCCTGACTTTTTAATTCACTTATAGCCTTATAAAATTCTTCCCTGTGAATATTTAAATTTCCTTCGTCAGAATCTGTTCCTGCAGTAAATGCAGTGTTTAACAAAATAATATTGATATCCCCCTTATTGATAACTTTATATATACAATTCCAATTCCTCTTTTTTTATTTTTTTGTAAAACTTTTTGTTAAAGAGCAAAACCTTTTTCTAAAGTTTCAATAGTGTCACTCTCTAATTTAACTCCATCTTTTCTTAGTCCCTCAAGTGAAAATTTTCTCTGTTTGGCTTCTTTTTAAGTCATGATTTCCAGGTACTATAAATAGATTATCTAATGTTGCACCTGTTGAAGACAATATGGCTTGAATAAATTTCTCTAAGTCTTTATCATATCCTAAACCTTGATATGCCAAATCTCCAGTAATAAAAATAAGGTCAATATTCTTTTCGATAGAAACTTTTTTTAATTCCTCTATAAGACTGTCTCTCATTCTTTTTGTCTCATATTGTTCATTTCCTTTAAAATGTATATCTGACATATGCAACCAACGCAATGTATTCATCTTGACCTCCGCCGTACTGTATAATACGTTTATTATAGTATGGTTTTCAATTCTTGGATATACTTTTTCTAAAAAAACTCACGATTTTGCAGTATAATATACGATATGTTAATTGCGTTTTCCTATAATGAACAATATAGCTTAGTTTTTCCGAGATAGAAAAACCCGAGTGTCTGACCTGGGAACAAATCCTAGATTACGAAAAACAGATGTGTCCCAGTTTATAAGTGAAATAATTTAAAGATGCTGCCAGTTCTCAACCACCGGCAGCATCTTTTTTACATTATTCTGTTTTCAACGCCCCAAATATCTGCATAGCCCGATACGCGTCCGCCAGCCCCTGAGCATAAAAATACTTCCTGCACTCCTTCTGAAATCTGCCATCCAGTTCCTCCAGCAAAGCGACATCGCCTTTCAGGCTGTCATCTGCCTCCATGCTATAATGGACAATCCTGTTCCAAATATCGCCACATCTCACCTGCAGATCCTGCTGTTTCCCTTCTTCCAGAAACCGCTTTCCCCAAAAACCGACAATCTCATCCAATAAAAGCTCCCTCTGTTCATCTCCCTTTTTCGGCCTCGGCTGAGCAGGCGCCTCCTTCCAAAACGTGCTGTATCCACTTAGGAAATTGTAAAGGGTATACAGTTTCATGCTTTCAATCGGGATATAAAACTGGCACTCCTCCAGTTCATCCGGAAAAACGAGATCATGCACTCCTGGTCGGTTGCGTTCCTGCTAAAATAAACGTCAATGGCGTTGGTATCGTGCAGCCGCTCCATCCGGAGGACGGTACTCCCTGGGACCAGCATACTCATTAATGCCTGAACCTCTCTATCCTGCATGTCTTTAGATAATACTCGATATTCCATTTGTTCTCCTCTCTTAATAACACTACGATAAACTGTTTGAATTATACGATAGACAATATTAAATTACAACGAAAGAATAAAGTAAAATAAACGATACAAACTACTATAGGAGGGGTCTTTATGATTAACATGATCGAACGAATCACCACCCTGCGTTTAGAGCGGGGCTGGTCGGAATATCAGCTCGCTGAAAAATCCGGTATCACACAATCCACCGTCTCCTCCTGGACCAGACAGAATGCAGTTCCCACGATACCCAATCTGGAGAAAATCTGTACGGCGTTTGGGATCACGCTCTCGCAGTTCTTTCTGGAAGATGCTTCGGAAGCTGTATGCCTTACGGAAAAACAGAAAGAAATGTTCGATGCCTGGAACCGTTTAAACCCGGATCAGCAGGTTACGCTCCTTCAGTTCATGAAAACCATCTAACCCTCCGGCTTTTTCGTCAGGAACCGCCGGGCACCAGCCTGGCCTCCTGCCCGTTAATGATAAAGAAATATTCTGTCCATTCTTCTCCTTCCTCAAAATCTTCGACGCTTCTGTAAACTTTCAAGGTAATTTCATTTGTCGGCGTATCATAGTTGATTCTCCGATGCTCTTTTATAACTTCTACCGCCAGCCGGTCCAGCTGCTTTTGAAAAACAGCGCGCTTTACAACCACACAAACCGTTGTTCTGGTATAATCCCCGCCTGTCATCCTGAGCTGGTGAATTACTTTATAGTCCGGCCTCAAAGCATACCGATCACCAGGATCAAAGCCAATCCCAATAAGAGTTTCATCCAAAATCGCTTCATCTCACTCTCCCTCTTATGAATAGTTCCACTTTTCCGTAATGATCCCATACCGCTTGTTTTAGTCATCTTTAGGGTAATTTTAACTGTGATATATGATAATGTCAATTAGTCATCTTTGGTATAAACGTAAAAGAGTTTAAGAAGGATGTGAACAATCATGAAGATTTACCTGTTTGAAGGAAAAGCCAATCTGTGTGGTGAGAATGTAAAGAAATATCGAGCCGCACTAAAAATCTCACAATCGGATCTCGCCGCGCGCCTTCAGACGCTGGGCGTATTGATTGAACAGAAAGCCATAAGCCGAATTGAAGTCGGAGACAGGGTTGTTGCAGATTATGAACTTGCTGCCCTGAGCAAAGTTCTGGGTGTTACCATTTATGACCTGCTTGGCCTCCCGGAACCGGCCGCCAAACAACGTCAGCCAAAACAAAAGAAGGATTAAACGGTGATTAAAATGAAATACGCATGTCCGTGCTGCGGATATTTTACTTTCCCCATACCCGCAAAGGAAGACGTTGGTTATATCTGCCCGGTTTGTTTCTGGGAAAATGACGCATTTATATCAGCCGAAGACGAACCCAGCGATTGTAACCATGGAATGACCCTGTTAGAAGGACGCGCCAATTTTAAAACCTTCGGAGCCTGTGAACGGTCTATGTTAATCCATGTCCGGCCACCGAAAGCAGACGAACTGGCCGCGGAGTAGCCAGATTGCCTTATTTTACCCGCTGGCACCGCTATGGCACAGAAATATCCCAAAGTGGCACTGCTTTGCGATTTACAGGGTAATTCCCATATGATAAAATTGGTATTGTGAAAATTAGTAAGCAGGCATGAGAAACGCAGGCTGCCGGAACCTCCGGCCCCGCGTTTTTTATTGCCCAAAAAGAAGGGGGGATTTTTGAAACAAACAATCATCCGCACAATCAGGTCTGAAAAGGGGGAAGCCAGCTATATCAGCACCTTTATCTACATCCTGGTTGTCGTCATCATGATCGCTTTTATCATCAATGTTTTCCAGGTTATCTCCGTGAAACAGCAGATGGACCACCTGGCCGATCAGCTGGTAAAGCAGATTCAGCTAAACGGCGGGGAGAACGATGATACCGATTCGCTCTTTTCCTATTTAGCCGGCCGGATCTCCGGTGTGGAGGGTCTGTCCTACGAGGTGGACTCCCCCGATGATACAGACGCCATTCAGATTGGAACGCCTTTTTATGTATCTGTTACAGGCCGCTGCCATTTAGGCGGCTTCTGGAAATTGCGGCTCATTCCCATCACCATCCGGGCGAGCGGAGCCGGCGTCAGCGAACACTATTGGAAACCGAGGTGAGATTATGATACAGCGATTCATCCGGGATGAGCGCGGGGACTTATCCTGTTTTACGGTTTTTGTGATCCTGGGCGTCAACATGGTCCTGGCCTTCGTGCTGCTGTTCGCAACCGTCAAGATTAACAGTATTAATATCCGGAACGCCGCAAAGATGGAACTGAACAACGTGAGCGCGAGGATCTACGCGGATACCTTCCACTCCCAGCGGGAAGCCAACCTGGATTCCTACATGCAGGATCTGCATTTCAGCCGCGCGTATCAGGAAGAACTCCGATCCGATTTTATAAACAGCCTGGAGGACCGGATTGATGTGGAGAATGCCAGCTATGATCTTCAGAACATCCGCCTGGACTTCCACCAGTATGAGGACAAGATTGAATACGTCTTTTCCTGTGAGGCCCGGTTTAAAATCCGCATGTTCGGCAGCGGATTCCCTCCGATCACGCGGCACATCACCCTGACCGGCTCCCATTACACAAAATATTGAAGGCCGGCTGTTGGCATTCCCACTACTGATCCGTATAAAATATATATCAGACAAAAAAAGGAGTGAACGTCTTATGAAAAAGGAAGAAAAGAAATTTAACCAATATAGCAACTGCAGCCGCATTATCCCTGTTATGTGTCGGTGTCCTGGGCGGAGCATTTTGATGAACAGCCGGCCAAAGACAGATTTTATTCCAGACGCCTCTGAAGAATCCTCGGAGGGTTCTTGGAGTGAGCCGGAGACAAAGCCGGCCCAAGCCTCCATCCCAAAGACACCGGAGAGCCAGGAGGCCCGCTTCGAGACCGGCAGCCCGGAAGATGAGATCCAGGTGGTGGCAAGTGAAGGCGATGAGGTGCTCATTGATCTGACACCGCCGGTGACAAAACCGGCCGCTGAAGCCGCACCTTCGACCGCCAAACCGGTAAAGAAATGTCCGGACAAGCCGGCTTTAGCTGAAGCGGCACCGGAGACAGTCACAGAATCGGTTCCGGGAACCGCCGCTAATTCCGAATCGGCAGCTTCTCCCACAGCCGCCCCGGAACCGGCTCCCTCTGAGGCCCCAGCTTCGGAAAGCCAGCCGGCAGCGGACGATCACGCCGGGCAGGTATATGATCCCGTCTTCGGCTGGCTCACCCCAGGCAACCCCCAGGCAGATGTCCTGGATAACGACGGTGACGTCAATAAACAAATAGGCTATATCGAATAAGAACAGACAGTCAAAGGCTTAGGTGACCCCTGGGCCTTTTTTCTATGAGGAGGAGAACACCATGAGGAAAGCAATACCGAATATCCTGCTTCTGGCCCTGGTCTTCCTGTTGTCGTGCCCGGTTCTGGCTTACGCGGACGGACAGGGCAACATGGATGGAGGCGGCTCCGGGATGGGGCAGGGGACCACACAGAACTTCTGGTCCCCGGGAAATGACGGGGTTCGGATCACAGTTGTCCATGCAGAGACTGGAGAGGCCGCCGCACCGCCGGAGGATTTCTCCAATAAGACCTTTTCTAAACCGATTATCCACTTTGAAAAGCGCAGCAAGCTGGACTACCGGGCCGGAGCGGCCTTGACGCCCGCAACGGGGGAATTACCCCTATCATATACCGGCCGCCATCATTCCTTACATTATGACAAGCAACTCACACCCGGCCAATATCCAGGCCATACGACAGTATTTCTGTTCAGAGTTTGCCGCCCGGCTGGTATCCGATGCAACCGGCGTGGAGTATGACCTGTTAATCAGCGGTGATTACAAGCTGGTGATTGAACCCATCTGCTACTTTACCTATCAGGCAGCTTTTACGCCATGACGGCAACAGAGGCCGCGCTTTACAATCAGCTCACCGGCGGAGCGCTTGTTGCCAACCTGCCCAATGTGATCCAGAGGAACCTGCCTCTGGCTATTTTTTGGAGACAGCCGATCTCGGATTCCCGGCCTGGACCGGTCCCACCAATGAGCGGATTCCCGATGAACAGATTATCGCCGCGCTTGGAATCGGGATTGTCAGTTACAGGGAGCTTCCCGCTCCGGAGATTGAAGCTCCCGATGTCGTGTACCGGGTGGATACCGATGTCATCACCAGCATTACCTTAAATTCCAGAAGGCGCCTGACACCCAGCAGCCCGGGGAAAGTAACCTTTTATATTGGTGACCGTATCTACCGCGTCAGCAACATTGTCATGCCGTCATACAGCACCCAGGTTGTCTGGGTTAAATGGCATACTCCATCCACACCCCAGGATATTAAAATCCGCGTCACAGCGTCTTCGGGCAGCACGTCGGAAACGGAATTCATCGCACGGATTGAATCCCTGGATGAGAACCCGCCGCCTGATCCGCAGGCCACTGACACCAATCCACGTTTTACAATGCCCTCCCTTCCGCGTAACCCGCAAAAGACTTCCGCATCCTGGAGTGTATGGTACGCCTATTGGGTTCCGGACTACTGTGATGAAGGCCACGACCACGGCGACTGGGAGTACGATGCAAACTACTATTACGCTTCCCTGGACGGGGATATGGAGCTGTGGCCGGATGATATTGTACCCACCGCTTCCGGCAAGCTCATGAAAAGCGGTTATGGGGTAAAGGAGACCGCGCGGGCAAGACTTTCCACCAACGCCCCTTCCAGCCACTATACCACGGCCCAGACCGGTGTATCCTACTTTTCAGAATTCAAGTATGAGACGTACTGGAGGCTCTTGTCCCGGAGGCAGAGCGGCTTAAACTCTACCTTCCAGTTTCAGGCAAACCCTTACTCCACCTACAACCGGAACGTCCATTTTTCACCAGTGTGGTATCCGGATCATTCCGACTACACCGTATATACCAGAATCATCGACGCATGGACCCCGGCCGGTATGCTGTCCGTGAATGTCAATGATTCCGTGGAGATAGACAAAAGCCTGTTCGATGACTGGTATACAAAGCGTGAATAGCTTGTGGCTGTGGTATCACGGCCTCACCCTGCTCATTCTGGCCGCCTTTGCAGAATATGACATCCGGCACCGGAAGATCAAAAACCGGGCGTTAGTCCCCTTTTTCTTCTGGTGCCTGCTGTCCATACCGGTCAACCTCCAGACAGAACCGATATTTCCATTCTTCTGTGTTTACGAAGCGATTTTGGGATTCCTGTTCGGAGGTCTTCTGCTTTTGGCGGTCTCCATGATCTCACACGGTGGGATCGGCGGCGGGGATATCAAGCTGACGGCGCTTATGGGAATTTTGTACGGTCCCTATGGGATTCTGTTTATCCTGGCGGCCGCATCAGCAAGTGTAATCCTCTATCACACCATGGAAGGATTCCTGTACTGCCGCCGGTCCCTGTCCCTGCCCTTTGCACCGTTTCTGTTTTTCGGGAGCCTGATTGAGCTGTACCTTCAGTGCCGCATGTGATGCAAAGCAGCAAAACGCTTATAACTATCCGGCCTTGCTGAATAGTCAAGATAAAATTTAAAAGGAGCTAATTACCATGAAAGTAAACAGCCGTTTCCTGTACGGAATTTTAAGTATCCTCCTGGCAGCCGTGATTGCCTTTATCGCAATACCGGCCGTTACCAGGAAAACCAACAACAAGGTGGAGATTGTGCGTGTCACCGCCTCCTTAAACCGCGGGGACCCGATCACGGCCAAAGAGGTGGAGCTGACAGAGGTGGGCGGATTTAACCTGCCTGAAAATGTTGCCACAAGGCTTCAGGACGTCATCGGAACCTATGCGGCCGCCAGCCTATCCCCGGGGGATTACATCTTATCCGGAAAGGTAAGCAGCACACCCTTGTCCTCTGACCCGGTTTTAAACGCAATCCCGGATGGAATGGTAGCCATCTCCATCTCTATCCAGACGCTGGCCTCCGGCCTGTCCGACAAGCTCCAGGTCGGGGATATTATCCGTCTCTACCATTACAACGATCAAAGCGGAATGTTGAATACCGTATCGGAGATTCCGGAGCTGAAGTTCGTCAAAGTCCTGGCCGTGTCAAATGAAAAGGGCCTGGATATTGACTACACCAAACAGCCGGAGGAAGACGAGGATAAGCTGCAGACCGCAACAATAACGGTCCAGGCCACCCCGGAGCAGGCCATGCTGCTTACCCAGTATGAAAATGAAGGGGTCCTCCATGTGGCTCTTATCAGCCGGGGAAATGAAACCCTTGCCACAGAACTGTTAGACCAGCAGGCCGAACTGCTGAAGACCCTGTACGTGAATCCGGAAGATAATCCCGAACCGGATATATCCGTCTCTCCGGACAAGGAAACCGTATCTGACGAAACAGAGGAAGCAACGCTCCCCGGTGAATCAGACGAATCCGGCGCAAGTGAAACCACAGCCCCGGCAGAGACAGCCGGGCAGAACAGGAGGTAAGCGATGTCACAGATTATCACGGTCTGGGGCAACCCAGGCTCCGGGAAATCCATGTTCTGCTGTAACCTGGCAAAGGTTCTCACCGCCGGAAAGGAGAAGGCCATTATCATCAATGCCGATTCCTCCACGCCCATGCTGCCGGTATGGATGCCGGACCGCTTATTTGACGCCTCGGCCTCCATCGGAAATGTCCTGTCCGCCCTGGAAATCAATACCGCCCTGGTTGCGGAACGGGTATGTGTGCTGAAGGATTATTCGTTTATCGGCGTCATGGGTTATTCCGCCGGGGAGACGCCGTTCTCCTATCCGGAACTGAAGTACGAGCAGATCCGGCAGCTGATCTTTGAGGCTGCGAAGCTGGTCGATTACATTATCCTGGACTGCAGCTCCCAGGTCGTCAACTTTTTTACTCCTACGGCCATTGAAGCCTCCGACCTCGCCATCCGGATTCTCACGCCGGATCTGAGGGGCGTGAACTATTTAAAAGCGCACAAGCCGCTCCTCACGGATGCCAAGTTCCATTATGGGGACCATTTGACCTTTGCCGGCCTGGCCCGCCCGTTCCACGCCATTGATGAAATGGGACACTTGATTGGCGGCCTGGACGGAATGCTGCCCTATTCCAAAGAAATTGAGCGCTGCGGAACCTCCGGGGAGATGTTCCATGCCCTCGGATACTGCAACAAGCACTACCTTCAGGCACTAAAACTCGTGAAGGAACGCCTCCAGCCACAGGAAAACACAGTGGATACTGAGGCACAAGAGGAGGACCCGGAACTTCAGGAGACGGGACAACCGGAATCCCAGGAGATAAGGCAACCAGAATCCCAAGATAAGGAGGCGCGTCATGAACTCACTGAATGAGCTGTTTTTTAATTCCGCCCAGGCCAAAGGCATTACCTATGATGAAATTCTGGCTGACGTACAGCAATACTGCACCAACAATCACGCTGACACCCTATCCGGAGAAGGGGACCAGGAAAAGGCCAAATCCCTCCTGCAGGAGTTCATTCTCCAGTATGTCATCAAGCGCAATTATGCCGTGGAAGGACTGAGCCTGGAGGATCTCTGTGACCGGCTGTATGAAGACATGGCCGGCTGTTCCTTCTTGAAAAACTGGATTTACCGCAAAGGCGTGGAGGAGGTGAACATCAACGCCTACGACGATATCGAGGTCATCATGAGCGGGGGACGTTCCATGAAAATCCCGGACAAGTTCCAGAGTCCCCAGCACGCCATCGACGTGATCCGGCGGCTGTTAAGCACCTGCGGCATGGTAATTGACGATACCATGCCCTCGGTCATTGGGTTCCTGGATAAAAACATCCGTATTTCCGTGGACAAGACACCGATTGTTGACCCGGAAGTGGGGATCAACGCTTCCATCCGTATCGTCAACCAACAGTCCGTCTCCAGGGAAAAGCTGATTCATTCCGGCTCGGCCACCGGGGAAATGCTGGATTTTCTGACGTGCTGTATCCGGTACGGAGTATCGGTCTGCATCGCCGGCTCCACCGGTTCCGGAAAAACCACGGTCATGAGCTGGCTGCTCTCCATGGTCCCGGACAACCGGCGCTTAATCACCATTGAGGAGGGAAGCCGGGAATTTGACTTAATCAAGCGGGATGCGGATGGAAACGCCTTAAACAGCGTGGTCCACCTTCTGACAAGGCCCCACGAGAACCCCGCTCTGGATATCGACCAGGATGTGTTACTGGAGCGGGTGCTGCGGAAACATCCGGACGTCATCGGCGTTGGGAGATGCGATCCGCAAAGGAGGCCCTGTCCGTGGCAGAGAGTTCCCGAACCGGCCATACCGTTGTCACCACCATCCACTCCAACTCTTCCGAAGCCACTTACCGGAGAATGATGACGCTCGCCAAACGAAAATACAACATGGCCGACGATATCCTGATGCAGATTATGGTGGAGGCATACCCTATCGTGGTCTTTACCAAACAGCTGGAGGACGGCAGCCGAAAGATCATGCAGATTATTGAAGGCGAGGACTATCTGGACGGCAGGCTCATTTACCGCCCGTTGTACCAGTTTGATGTCACGGACAACCAGGCGGACGGCTTAGGCGTGGTTAAGGTGGTCGGCCGGCACAGAAAAATCGGCAGCATATCCGATCCGTTAAAAAAGAGGCTCCTGGACAACGGCATATCCGCCGCGGAGCTGAAGCCGTTTATCAATCAGAAGGAGGACCTGTAATATGCTCTGGGTAGAAATTGTCATATTCCTGCTGGTGGCCGGGGGCGTCATGACGCTCTTACGAGTGGATTTTAAAGATTTCTTTCAGTTGGCGGCCCGCGGTAAGCCCAGCACGTTAAAGGACGATATCGACGTCATGCTGGGAAAGCCGGCGAAAGGATTTTTCAATCGGGAAACCGTGGAGATTGAACAGCTTTTAAAGACCACTGGCAGGGAGGGCCGGTTTACCATGGTAAAGCGCCTGTCACTCCTGGGGTTTTCCGTCGGAGTGCTTATCTCCATCCTGCTAAACAACTATTTCCTGATCCCCGTGCTCGGCGCCGGTTTTGCTTTCGCTCCGGTCTGGTATCTGCGTTCCACCGCCATGATCTATAAAAAGCACTTAAACGAGGAGCTGGAGACGGCTATTTCCGTCATCACCACCTCCTACCTGCGGACCGGGGATATTTTAAAATCCGTCAAAGAGAATATCCCTACTTAAACCCGCCGATCAAGGGGAACTTTGAAGCCTTTGTCACGGAAGCGGAAATCATCAACGCCAACCTAATCTCCGCTATCAACAGTCTGAAGATGAAGGTGCCGAACCGGATCTACCATGAGTGGTGCAATACCTTAATCCAGTGCCAGTCAGACCGCAGCATGAAGAACACGCTGCCTTACACGGTTCAGAAATTTTCGGATATCCGCGTTGTCCAGTCGGAGCTGGAGGCCATCATCAATGAGCCAAAGAAAGAAGCCTTTGCCATGATGTTCCTGGTATTCTGCAACGTGCCGCTTTTGTACTTTTTAAATAAATCCTGGTTCGAGACCCTTTTATTCTCCACACCGGGGAAGCTGGCATTGGCAATCAGCGCGGGGATCGTGCTGTTCGCCTTTACCCGCATCATGCAGCTGAGTAAACCGATTGAATACAGGGGGTGATTGTTATGACTGGATTTTTGATTCTAACCGCGGCGGTACTCACCGGCATTGGATTTTACCACCTGTCCTGTGCATTGGTCGATGTTCCGACCGCAAAGACTTCCAAACTCATGATGCGGGCCAAAAAGCAGACCGGTTCCGGAGAAGAAAAGCTGTTTGATGTCTATGTCACCAGGCTGGCCGGGCATCTCTCCCGCTTTCTCACACTGGACCCCATTAAACGGGACCGGCTGGCTGCCACCCTGGCGATTGCCGGGATTAGCATGACACCGGAAGCATACACGCTGAAGGCAGCCATTACCGCCTTATGCGTGGCCTGTTTGGCCCTGCCTTTTTTCTTTTTCATGCCGCTTATGGGATTTGTCCTGCTGGGCCTCGCCGTCATGATGTGGTTTGCCACCTACTATGAGGCGTTTGACTATGTAAAGAAGCGGAAAAAGACCATCGAAGCAGAGCTGCCACGTTTTGCCGTCACCATCGCCCAGAACCTGGAGAACGACCGGGATGTGGTGAAAATCCTTTCTTCTTACCGGCGTGTGGCAGGCCCGGATCTAGGGCATGAGCTGGATATCACCATCGCTGACATGGTAACCGGCAACTATGAAAATGCCCTGCTCCGCTTCCAGAACCGGATTGGCAGCACCATGCTCTCCGACATTATCCGGGGACTGATTGGAACCCTGCGTGGTGACGATCAGCAGATGTATTTCAAGATGCTCGTCTTTGACATGCGCCAGATCGAGCAAAGCAACTTAAAGAAGGAAGCCGCCAAACGGCCGAAGCAGATGCAGAAATATTCCATGATGATGCTCTTTTGTATCCTGCTGATCTATGTGGTTGTTCTCTCCGTGGAGGTTGTCGGCTCCCTCGGCTCATTTTTCTAGGAAGGAGGGGTTTTCATGTATACCGGCGGCTTCCCTTAGCAGAGCGTACTGGAAAATTCCGCTTTAAGCGGTTATATCTTGGAGGAATTCATTATGAAAAAAACATGTATTATCCTGGCAGCCTTAACGGCCGCCATCACTATCACAACTTTTATTATCAGGAGGGAAAGAACTTTATGAAACATATCATGAACCGTATCGCAATCAAAACAACCGTTGCCGCATGGAAAGTGAAAAATCAGGTCAGAGAGGCTCTGTCCAATGAGAGAGGCGATTTCTACATTTCAGACGGCGTAAAGATCATTATTGCCGTGGTATTAGGCGCCCTGCTCTTAGCCGCCCTTTCCGGAATCTTCAATGATACAGTAATTCCGAGAATTACCACCGAAATTGAAGGTCTCTTCAGTTAATTCAGGACAAAATTGCAGTCAAAAAGAGGAGGGAGGTTCTATGGAATCCGGATTAGGAATCAACTTAACAACGATTGCTGAATTTATGTCAGCAGCGCAGGGCAATTACCGGAACGCCCTGTATATCCGCTGCAGTATCTGCACTTACAGCAGGGAATCCCATTGTGGGGATTTCCTGTTTATTGCAGGCCCTGACGGGACACCTATCTTGTTTCCGGTATCGGATGCAGAACAGTTTTTCGGCTGTACCATCGATCGCACGGACTGCAGCGCCACGATCAGCAACCAGGACTTCCTGCGGCTGTATTATAAATGGATTGTTCTCCATATGGAATCCGATGATCTGTGTCCGTTTCATCAGATCCTATGCCTTACCAACAAAGAGGTTTTTGGTAAATTACGGAATTTTAGAAAAAACTCTATGAATATAGCTTTGACAACGCTGTTGAACTATGGCCTTTTTTCTTACAATAGTAGCAAGCAATACTTACAGCTTACATACACAATGCGTAGAAAGGGGGAACCAGCCCTATGAAAGCTAAACATAAACCTGTATCTATCAAATGTCCATACTGCGGACGTCCAGCCGTACTCCGGCCAGCGTCCTATGTCCATAAAGATAAAGCACTGGAAGATTATCTCTATGTCTGCTCCAACTATCCGGAATGCAATTCCTATGTTGGAGTTTATCCCGGCACCTTAAAACCAAAAGGCACACTGGCAAACGGGGATCTGAGAAACAAACGGATTCATACACACAAAATTTTTGACCGTATCTGGAAAAACAAGATTATGAGCCGTCAGGGCGCCTACTGTTGGATGAGAGATCGGTTCGGCCTCTCGACGGCCCAGGCCCATATCGGGCAATTTGGCGATTATATGTGTGATGAATTGATGAATGAGTGCCGGACGTTACTGAGCAACCATCATATCGCCTGTTAATCCGGCAGGGCAGAAAGCGGGGTGAATCCAATGACAGAAATAGAAAAAAACTGGTGATCGACCACTTATATCTTGTTAAAAATCTGGTCCTTTATCATAGTGGCTATCAAAAAGGCACGGTCGGACTAGAATATGAAGACCTGTATCAAACCGGCTGTATTGCGCTGTGCAGAGCAGCCACAAGCTACCATGCGGGACGCGGAGCCTCATTTGAGACTTACGCTACCAGAGTCATCCGCAACAAGCTGCGGGACCATCGCCGGCATTTCGGTTATATTCAGAGCCGCCTCTGTTATCTGGATGCCCCGATCTCCCATACGGACGAGGATGGAACGTATCTGGAGCTGCTTCCGGGTTTCGGAGAACCGGCTTCGTACAGTGAAGCGGATCTTCTGGATATCCTGGGTCGAGCCAAAGACAGCTATACCGGGATTACCCGCAAAGGCATTGAAGCCATTGAGCTGAAGTGCAAGGGTTACAGCAACACGGAAATAGCCAATATATACAAAGTCAAATCCAACCATATCGCCGCCTGGATCTCCCGCGCGAGAAACCGGCTGAAAACCGATGAACGACTGGCAGATTTACTTTGTTCATAGGAGGACCTATTATGATTACCTTATATACATCCATCGGGCGCTACCGTATGATAGGCGGAAGTAACGACAGCAGCTATCCGGTTATCACCGCCAATGGGAATGAACACCGTCTGGACATGAAGGAGCTGTTAATCTGGTCGAGCCTGATGTGGAATATCCTTACCTTTGGTGAGTTAAGGGACCTATATCTGGAGAAGGAGGCCGAGCTTCAGCTGTCCGATGAACAGGACTTTGAGCGCTATTTAAAACGGCTTGTCTTCCGTGGGCTGATTGTATCCGGAAGCGGCTATACCGGCCTGGATGCGCTTTCTGACCTGCTGAACCACTTATACTTAAAGCCTGTCACCTGTGGTCTGGCCTCCCGGGTATCTGCCTTCTTCCGTCTGCTGAAAAACCAGCCCCTTCGTATGGCCCTCTCCGTATTTAAAAAGGACCGGCTGAGTCACGGGGAACGGAATGTCCTGAAGGCAAGCCGGGAATACCGCTTATCCGCCTCGGAACTGATCCAGTACCTGGGAGAAGGCAGTCCCGGCAGTTCCTCCGGGCTGAATTCGGAGACACGGATTACCATACTGACCGATATTGCTAATTTATATTTAAAGCGCCTGATTATTTTTGACTGTCTGTAAGATCTATTCAAGGATTTTGCCCGCGGAGTCCTCTTTCTTAATATACCGATTTTCACAGACAGGTTTATGGCAAGTCCCACAGCCAGCGCAAACGCCAATGCAAGCACACCGATATATAGAATTATTAGTTTGACAACCACTATATATTGTGTTAAAATCCTATTGTAATTGATTTTTGTGCCTATGTGGTGTAGCCGCAGCACACGTTGTTTAAGATTGAAATGTGTCAAGGAATTACCCTGTTCATTCGGGGATTCTTTGGCACTTTTTTTATTATAGATATCTTTTTAAGGAAGGAGGAACCAGGAATGAACATGATTACACCCGTTTCCACATTTGGAAGGGTAACGGCTGATCTGGAGTTAAAAACCAGCCAGAATGGAAAAAGCACGACCTATGTACAGTTCTCCATCGCCGTAGACAAAGGCTTCGGTGAAAAGGAACATCCGATTTTCCTGCAATGTATTCTGTACGGAGCGGATGCGGAACGGATCGTGAACGCCAAAGTAAAAAAGGGCAGCTGCATCTTTATTGTCGGGAATCTGGATATTTCGGAATTTACCCGTGGAGATGGTTCAAAAGACCATATGCCCAGGGTTACCCTTTATGATTGGTGCTTCGCACCGACCAATCGGTCCAAAAAACCGGAGGGTGAATCCGACGCACCGGATGAAACAGGTTTTGTACCAGCCCAAAGTAATGAAAATGGTCTTCCCTTTAACTAAAAAGCTAAGGGGAAAAAGAGGAATTGCGTGATGGAGGTAAGAGTTTGACTTCCCGGCAGTTCCTCTTTTTTTATTTTTGAGAAAGAAGGAAGGAATATCATGAGACACTCTGTATTTTCAACAAGTATCAAAATCCTGATTGTAACCCTGATTCTTCTGGCTGTTTGTTTTAACCGGGAGGTATCCCAGTATCTGATGATTGGCGCGGCCATTCTGTGGCTCGTTATTCTGATCGGATGCCTGCTCTCAAAAAACTGTGCCGGCTGGTCCGGGCTTTGTCCCATTCCATCCGCGGTACGGTTCAGACTTTTTATAGACAGCGGCAGGAATCTGCTGAGGAAAGAGCCTCTTATGCGCCGGAATCCACACAGTTGGAACCGGTTCAAGAAACGGCCGCTTCAGCTTCAGAAAGGCAAATAACAGGGCTGACTCTGGAGGATCATGAAACCATGCTGCGTCATATCGCGCTCCGGATTACGGAGAAACTCAAATCCGCCTATCCGGACGCTACGTGGATGTGGCAGGACAAACCAGAGCTGAAGGCAGTTTTAAACGGCCAGACGGTTCGGATCATCACTGATGGCATTGAGAACAACACTCATGCAGATATTAGTTTCGACCGCTATGCCCGTGTCCATATTGACATGCTGGTTGTAGAGGAATTTGCTGCAAAGGCTGCCGAACAGCCGGAGGCTTCGGTTCCAGAGACTGAGAAAGTGCCTGACGTCGTTGATGTCAGAGTATGGTATGACCTCATCGGGCGGAATATCTTGGAGGCCCTTGTCACGGACTTAAATGCCAACGGACATACCCGCCTTACAATCAAAGAGAACGGGGATATCGTCATTATCCGTAATAAAAAGGAAGAGGTCCAGACCCATCTGGAGAACTTCCCGGCCAGAAATTACTGGAGTGAATTAATCAACATCTTCAAGGAGAACGAATTGAAAGCAGTTGCCCGCAAGGACGGCCTCGGGATCTCCTGGGTGTAAAGAGAGGAGGAACAACAAAGAATGGCAAAAACAAAGTTATTTGACAACTGGACCTGGAACCGGACGCTTCCGGCTCCGTTTGATACCTTGTCAAGTCCCAGAAGAAACGATGTGCGGTCCCAGTACAATAACATGACCGGGTCCCCCATAGCGACGATCCACCCAATGCTTCTGTCAGCAATCCTGGCATATATGGGGATTGAAAGCAGTTTATCCCCTGGCGGCACTGGTTCCGGAGCGATTGGCACACAGGGCAGTAATATGGTAATAGCAGAGTATCACAGCCGCACAGGAAGCATCCATGTGGTCGTGTTTAACAAACTTCAGGGGAAATTCACTGGGGGAGTCTACGCTTCCCCGGCATCGAACCCAACCGTTTACTCATTAAAACAGAACGGAAACAGCGGTACTGCGCTATTTTTCGCATTAATGCTGGAGGCCATGGATGACGATGAGTTCAAGGATCATTACCAGAAGTTAGCGACCTGTTACAGCGCCGGATTTCCTGACATGGACGAAGCGGCGAAATACGCGGCTATTCTATGTGACAACGTATACCGCAGATGTGAGCTGGCAGGAACCATTCCGGCCGGTATTTCTTTGAATATACCGTCTACCGGAAATATTAGTCAGATGACGCCCTTAAATCTTCAGAACGGCGTATACAATCCGGCGAATACTGTATTTGGAAATTTTGAGGTTCTGTCCCCCTGTGTAGTGCCGACCCCAGTGTTTTCGCTTTTACAGCACCAGGACTTTGTTGGCAAATTGCCACCGGCATCCGGAACTTTACAGAAACTGAACAGGCACTGATCCCACAGCTTCCGGACTGGTATATTATTCCTCCGGAGGTCGTGACAATCTGCAAACATATCAAATTGACAGCCGGTACGGCCCAGCCCATGAAAAATTTTATGCTTCGGGGTGAAGCCGGTACGGGAAAAACGGAAGGGGCAAAGGCAATCGCTGCCGGGCTTGGCCTTCCTTATCTGTTCTGCACCTGCTCCGCAAACAGTGAAATCTTTGATTTCCTGGGACAGATGCTGCCGGATACGGGGGACGGCTCCAGCTACTCGGCTACGTCCTATCCTACATTAGAAGATATCCAGATGGACCCGCCTACGGCTTACTGTAAACTCACCGGGATATATAACGATCAGATCCAGGAGTCCGAAGTGTACGACAAACTTCTGGAGGTGATCCGGAATGAGGCACAGCGGGAAACCGATTCAGCGTCCCCGGGCCAGAAATTTCGTTATGTGGACACGCCTCTGGTCCAGGCCATCCGTCATGGATACGTTTTAGAGATCCAGGAGCCAACCGTCATCGCAAATCCAGGCGTACTGGTAGGGTTAAACTCCCTGCTGGACCGCTGTGCAAGCATTACCCTTCCAACCGGAGAAATCGTCAAGCGCCACCCTGATACGGTTATCGTTGTTACAACCAACAATCACTACGCCGGATGCCGGGACATCAACCAGTCCGTCATATCACGAATGAACCTGGTTATGGACATTGACGCGCCCAGTACCGATATTATGGCAAAGCGCGTGATGAATGTTACCGGCTGCAGCGATGAACCGGCTGTAAAGTCTATGGCAGAATCCATTCATGAAATAGCGGAAAAATGCAGGGAAACCATGATAACCGACGGGAGCTGCGGCGTCCGGGAGCTGATCTCCTGGGTGCAGTCCTATATGGTCTGTGGAAATATCCTGGAGGCTTCTAAATATACCGTTCTTTCTTCTGTGTCAAGTGATCCGGAAAACCGGGCAGAAATCCTTTCTACCTGCTTAGAGCAGAAATTTGCTGCGTAGGGGGTGGATAAATGCCGGCGGAAGCAATCATCTTATCAAATTTCCCAAAAAACCTCAAATATTTAAGGCTGTCGAAACGACCGCCTATTTCCCAGGAAACACTTGCAAAAAAATTGGGTACTTCACAAAAATGTATTTCGATTTATGAACAGGGTGAATGCCTTCCTTCTGTTGTGTTCGCACTTCAGTTGGCATTATATACCCATGTTTCCATGGACGATTTGCTGTGCAAGGACCTCACTAAGAAAGGACTGTGACAATGAGAACTTCCCATTTATCAATCCGAAAACGGATTAATGATGAAAAGCTGAAGATTACTGATGAAGAGCTTTTCGCCTCCCCACAATTCTCCGGTTATTTAACGGATATTGCGGAGGCGGCAGCCAAACGGTATAAACGGTCGATCCAGGTAGTTACTTACTGGGATACCACGGAAGATGCGGAACTGGCAGACACGGATAATAAACTGATCCGCATCAATGCCGGCAATCCGGTCACCCAGAGTTTCCCCAGCAGGCGGCTCCGCGCCGACAGCCTGGTTGGATTTAACGGCCATGAGGTCGGACATCTTCTATTTACCGATTTTAAAATCTTAAAAACCTATGTAAATACCTTATCCTCCGGTGCATTTTATCCGGAGGAGCCGAAGGTTCAGAAGCTGTCCGCAAAGCTGCAGGACAACTTAAATGAAATTAAACAATTATTTGCCGATCAGGATAAGGCGGCGACTGGGGTTATCGTCATGATTGCCCATGATTTAATCAATGCCATCGAAGACGTCTATATTGAGTCCCGTATGTGCGATTCATTCGCCGGGACTTTCCGTACCGGAATCCTGATTAACAATCACCGCATGTTTGAACGCTCCATGTCCATCCATGCCCAGATTGACGCGGGAATCCCTCCCGTGTTTCTGCTCACAAATCTGATTCAACAGTATCTGCTGAACGGAGATATCAATAATCTGGGGAATTATACCGGGGAATATTTAGATGTGTTTAACCAGTGCGTCCCAATCCTTGATAACGCGGTCTGCGACGATCACGTTAGAGTGCGGTACCGCGCGGCCAATCAGATATTGCTGCTCCTTTGGGATTACATCAAGGAACTGGCCGACAAGGTAAAGCAGGATGAGGCGGACGGGAAAGGAAACACCGAGGATCTGCTGCAAAATCTGGCGGAAGTATTGAAGGGGCTGTCTGAAGCACCTTCTCTCCCGGACCGAAACAGTAAACCGGTCCCCTGCCCCAAAAAACTGAAGCACGAAAAGCCCTCGGACAATGAGGAAAACGCGGACGTTCAGGATGCCGTCAACTATGAAACCGGCCGGATCGCTCTGCAGAAAACATCACAGATTGAAAATGAAGGGGACGGACAAGTCACCCATAACCTCGACTATGCCGGTTCCGGCTATGCACCACAGGCGGAGAAGGACATGAACCGCATCTTAAACAAGATGGCGGAAGAACGAGCCGTTATCCGCTGTGAGGAGGAACTGAATGAGGAGCTTCAGAAGGAAGCCAGCCGGATTCGATATGGAGATGCCCATAAAAATGTGCATGTGACAGTCAACCGCATGGTTTATGTGAATGACACTTTGAGGAACTGCTATAAAACAGTCTCTCCACCGCTGCTGCTCATTTCCAAACGGCTTCAAAAACAGGTAAGTCAGATTTTAAAGGACCGGCGGGAAGGCGGGAAGATGAATCATCTTCTGCTCGGAAAGCGGATTGACGCCCGGAATCTCATTCATGATGACGGACACATTTTTTATAAGATGAATCTGCCCGATGAGGAACCGCTTTTAGCCGTAGCCATTTTAATTGACGAAAGCGGCTCCATGTCTTCCAATGACCGGATTACACGGGCCAGAGAGGCGGCCATCATCATCTATGACTTTTGCAGGAAGTTAAATATCCCTGCGATTGTCTACGGCCACACTTCTTACGGCAAGGATGTAGACCTGTTTTCCTATGGTGAATACGATTCGGTCGATGGAAATGACGCTTACCGGCTCATGGATATGTCCTCCAGAGGATGCAACCGGGACGGTGCTGCCCTGCGCTATGTTGCGGAGCGGCTTATAACCCGGCCTGAAACGGTAAAACTGTTGATTCTGGTATCTGACGGACAACCAAATGCCAGCGGTTACAGTGGGACGGAGGCGGAAGCAGACCTGCGGGGAATCAAGCTGGAATACAGTCGAAAAGGAATTACCCTGTTTGCGGCCGCCATTGGAGACGACAAGGAGAATATCCAACGGATTTATGGCGACGGTTTTTAGACATCACCGATTTGAATGAACTGCCTGCTAAACTGGCAAGGCTGATTTCCGGTTTCATTAACCGGGCGGCTTAGAGAGAGGAGGCGATACCTTATGAATGAAACTTATATATCCACACAGATTGCCGTCTATAAGAATTCTAAAGTCCTTGTTGAGTTTCGGGATAAGCTGAAAGTATCTTCTGTGGAGAATTACGCTCATCTCCATGCTGATGGGGAAGAAACAGAGGACAACTGGAAGCGCACCTCCCTCATTGGAATCCTGATGAAGGACTATTCAGCAGAACCGGCGATAAGGCGGTAACCGTGACAGCGAATATCTCACCAGACGAATCCGATTTTATACTGAGCCGTTTAACAGCCGGGTTTCCGGTTTTTGAATTTAAGCAGGATAAAATCTTCGGTGTGCCGAATGACAAAGGCTACGCGCAGGTGACTAAGTTTCGTCTTCAGCGTGCCGCGGCGGATGCTTCCGGGAAACCGCGGACCTGCCCATGGTACATCGAGATCGAAAACGGTCTGGGAATACCGCAAAAGAACAGCAACGGCGGGACTTATATGAAGCCAAATCGTTCATCAGTGAGAAAAAAGCGTCTGCAAATTTAACGGATTTAGATCTGTTCAAATTGCTGAACCGCGTTTCTTCCTACATTGACGCCTGGGAGGCAGCTATCGCACCGGCTTTAATTAAGCAGGCCAAAAAGCGAATCCAGGAGAATCAGACAGAGCGAGGAAATCAGGAAAACCCGTCTGCCGCGTAGAAAAAACATACTGTTTAAGAAAGAGGATGCCCCGCGGTATTCTCTTTTTCACGACAAGAAAGGAACTTCATATGGTGAAAACCGGAGTAGTACGAAGAATTGATGACTTGGGACGAATCGTGATCCCAAAAGAAATACGCAGAACTTTAGGCGTCCACGAGGGTGATCCCTTTGAGATCATGCTGGAAGGAAAGAGCATTGTGCTGGAGAAATACTCCTCCCTGTTAAATCTGGAGGGTCTCTATGATCTCTACCTGGAAACGCTCTATGAGGTATGCGGAGGCGGCTCCTTAGCCATTTGCAACCGAGAATATGTCCTGATGGCAAAAGGATGCAGTATTTCAACTGAAAATCCCATCAGTAAGGACGTGAAGGAAAAGATACGGGCCGGAGAAGTCTGGCTGTGCGATCCGAAAGAACCATTATCGGTTTTCTCGTCCGGGGCGTTTCCTATCCGGAACCTTTTTCCGGTAGGCCCGGGAGATGGCAGGCCCATGGAAGGCGCCATCCTCCTTCTGGACAACGGAAAACCCTACAATGACTTTCAGATCTGCCACTCGCTTTTTACAGCCACGCTCATTTCCAGGCTGTTAAAGAAAATAGAAGAATAAACCACCACAGGAGGAATCATCATGAACTACGACGAATTTAAAACAGAAATGGTATCAAAACTTCAGGACCTTGTTGGCAGGCGTTATTTTGTAAGCGTTCAGGTATCCAGGCGGGGTGAAAAACAGCCGGAAGATTTTCTCATGGTATTCGATACGGAATATATGGCTATGATGCGCACGGAATTTGCACCGATCTACGAGGCCCATGAGAAACATCATGTTCCCATGGATATTCTTACCAGCATTATCAGAAACGGATTCCATATTGATGATGACAGCAGTTCCATTGATAAGGGACAGGTATTCTATCGTTTAGAAAGTCTGGAACATGTCCAAAAAGAATATCACGATATTCCATATCAGCGGTTTCTGGACCTTGCCATCGTATTTTACAGAAAAATTGCAATCACAGAAGATGCCATACAGTCGCGGAGAATTACCAACCGTATGATGCACCAGGCTAATTTAAGCGTATCTGACCTTATGAATCTGGCAAACAAAAATACGCCGAAAATGTTTCCTTACACGCTGCGTGATTTTGATGAAGTAGCTCTTGAGGTACTCGACCATTATCCGGAAGCCATTGAAGATCCGGAAGTGCAGTTTGGTATCATGTGCCTATTTGGAAAGGCGATGGGGTTTATTTCCGAAAAAGACTTAGTATCAAGGTATGTATTGAGCTGCAAGGGGAATTTATATGGTTCCACGGCAATTTTATATCCTAATCTGTTAAAAAATATCGGTGAAAAGCTGCAGAGCGATTTTTATATCCTGCCCTGCAGTAAGAATGAAGCTGTCATTGAAGCAATTTCAGAAGGAACCAGTCTGGAGGAACTGAAACGGGAAGCCCGGGAAGCTGTAAAGGACGTTCTGGATGAACCGGCAGTTCTGACAACCAATATCTACCGGTATGACAGAGCCAACGGCAGCCTTAGTATCGTCGTGTAAAGGAGGGGTGGACTATGAAACACATATATCCATTAAGTGACCGCCAGCGAGACTATGCGAGCGAGCATATCGGACTTGTATATCGTTTTCTGCACAGTAAATTCCTGAATGTGGATGACTATTATGACATCGTGATTTTTGGTTATCTGGCGGCGGTACAGCAATATGATGAGGACTTGCGGCTGCAAAGCCGTTATTCCTTCTCAACGATTGCCTGGAGACAGATGCGGTTCAGCCTGTTTGCACATTACAGAAGCTGCAGCCGATTAAAACGAAACGCCCCGGTTATCAGTATCTACGGGGAAAGGAATGATTCCGCCCTGTCCCTGGATTCCCTGCTTCCGGACCGTCAAAAAACATCCATGAATCCGCGACGGATAAGATTTATGCGCTGGAACTCATGTCGTATATGACGGATAAAGAACAGGAAGTCGTTAAGCTGAAAGCGGATGGGTATACATACAGAGAAATTGCAGTACGCTGCGGTCTGAGCATACCTGCAGTAGGCAGCCGCTTCTCACGCATGAGAAAGCGTTTGGAGCAAATCGAAGCTGTCTAAAGGAGAGTGAGACGTTAAATGAATGAAGAATTGATATGCAGGGCCGCGGCTCTGTTAGAGCGGGAATTTGGTCCGGATTGGCAGACGATTGCCCAGACCCTGGGCACGGAAAACCTGCGCCGGCGTGTTGGGAAGGAGCTTACCTCCTTCCTGGCCTTCCCGGCCAGAGGTGAAGGCGGTGACAACCAATGGAGAGGCAACTGTTCTCCGGAGGTGATATCCTCCATCCTGCGCTATGTCATAGACTGTAAGAAATATTACGGCAAGGATATCAGCGATTTCACGCTGCTTGATCCGATGTCCGGTTCCGGAACCAGCAAGACGGTAGCCGATCAGATGGGTGTAAAGTCCATATTATATGACTTAAACCCAGAACCGGCGGCCGGACTTGGAAACTGGAACGCACTGAAGGATGATGTGGAGGATTCGGCGGATCTGATTTTTTTCCATCCGCCTTATCACAACATCATTCCCTACTCTGGAAACATGTGGGGAAAGCCTCACCCGGACGATTTATCCAGGTGTGAAAATTACAATGACTTTATCGAAAAACTGAATTACTGTATCCGGAAGTTTTATTTGGCGTTGCGAAAAGACGGGCGCATGGCGGTTCTGGTCGGTGATATACGGGCAAATGGCAGCTTTTACAGTATCCAGCATGACATGATGCGGATGGGGGACTTTGAATCATTTCTGGTAAAGGCACAGTTTAACTGTGTGTCCGATACCAGACGCTACAAGAAACCCTTTATTCCCATTGTGACGGAGTACCTTATGCTTTTGCATAAGAAGGACGCTCTGATCGTGCCATTTACCTACCAGGAGAACGGCAACTTCTCTGTCAGCCATACCGATATCACTGCCCTGACCTGGCACCATCTGATCCGGATGACGCTTGAAAGCGTGGGCGGCAAATGCACCCTGACTGAGCTTTATGAACGCCTGAAGGATCACCCCAAAGCAAAGAAAAACAATCACTATAAGGATCGAATCCGAGCCACCATTTACGAGCACCGGAAACAGTATACTGCGTTTGGTGACGGGTGTTACGGATTAACTTATCAGGTAGCATAGGAGGAATGAATGATGATTTGTAAAGAAAAATCTACGGAACTGCAGACAGTTTCTGAAATTTGCGAAAAGAAAATGGTCTTATTAAGCGGAACCTTTCTTGCACCTTTAAGATGCGGAGAGAAGGCCGTCTTTACTTACAGCGGCCAGGTAATGCGTACCTCAACAGTTTTAAACATTCAGGAGATTACGGCGGATTATATCAAGTTTGAAACACGGAACTCCATTTATTTGGTGCGCCACCAGAATCTTCCGCCTGCACCTACCTGTGCCTGATAATTTGAATACTCTGCGGCGGTCTTAGATGCTTCTTTGACCGCCCTTTCGGAAGGAGTGTGAGAATGTGGATGTGAAACAAACCGAAGAAAAAGCTGACAAAATTACTTGCCACTCTGAAAAAGAACCGGGACCATGTGCCGTTAGATGAGCTGCGTACCAGATATAGAAAGCCTTATCTGGCACTGTGTAAGGAAATAGGGGAAGCCTGTAACGACTATCTCACTGCCTACTGCCTTCATGGCCTGCGCTGTAACAGAAGCCTTTGGGATGAATGTGCGGCAGCACTTAATAAGTCCAGGCAGGAATCCGGAATCATGGTTCAGATAAGACAGGCGCTGTTCCAGCGTCAGAATCTGGCCGAGTTTAAAGAGTTGGCCGTAAAGCTGAAGGCTGTCTATGACGATGCACTCCAGTCTTTTTATCAGGCTCACACCTGCCTGCTGATTACACCGGAATGTTTTGAAGATCCACCCGCGGTACCGCCTATCTTTAACGAGGCAACCGGATATTTTTATGAAGACGGGGAATGGGTCGAAAAAAGCGGTGTTTACGGGATTCCCATGTATGTAAATTCATCAAAAGACGCGGCCGTGACAGAACCGGCCGTCCAAACGCAAGGAGAAATTTTATGAACCGTATCATCATCACAGGGGAGAATGGAAAAACCTATCCCTTGTATTTAACGGAAACGGAATTGGAACATGTTTATCAATTTATGGAGTACCGTGGATTGGAGGAGGATTTCGTCAACAGAATCTCCGATAACTACGACCAGGAGCAGAATTGGCTTCATCTCAAATATCTGGAAGACATTCCTGAACTGATGCCCTGGCTAATCCAGCATTATAATACCCTTTATGATGCAGACCTCAGCCATAATCAAATTCTGGATTTGGCTCTGGATCGGTTTTACTATACCATTTTCACCCCCGAGTTATTCCTGGAGTTGAAGGCTCTTTGCCAGACAGAATGCCCAGACAATCCTTGCTCAAAAAACTGTCAAATGCCGCTGAAGCACTGTTAATTCATCATACACATAAGTGCTCCTGCGATGCAGAAGCAAAAATCAGATGCCCTGCAGGCCGCTATATATACAAAGAATTAAACATTCTGGATTTTATTAATATGGCTGAATAAGCCTGTCAAAAACTAATTTTCAAGGAGAACGAATCATGACAAGAGACGAACAAATCACACACATGAAAAAACTGGTGGCAAAACTCAATCAGTTCCGGGACGAATATTACAACCAGAACGCGCCGTCCATTCCGGACAGCGGATACGACCGGTTATTCGATGAATTGGCTGCTTTGGAAAAGCGCACGGGTATCATCCTGAGCAATTCCCCGACACAGACTGTCGGCTATACGCCTGTCAGTGAGTTAAAGAAGGTGAAACACCCCATTCCGCTGCTTTCCTTGGATAAGACGAAGCAGGTAAGAGATATTGCAGATTTTGTCAGGAAGGGAAAAGGGCCTGTCAATTTAATGCTGAAGATGGATGGTCTTACCGTGGAACTGGATTATGATGGCGGACAGCTGATTGAAGGTTCAACCCGCGGTGACGGAGAAATTGGAGAAGATATCACCATAATGTGCCTGCGTTTATCAATGTACCGCTTACCATCCCATATACTGGGAAACTGACAGTTACAGGAGAGGCGCATATCCGGATTGAGGATTTTGAAAAACTCCGGTCTTCCATCGTGGATAAAGACGGGAAGCCCTATAAAACACCCAGGAATTTGGCGTCAGGTTCGACCCGCGCGTTAGATCCTGCTGTATGTAAAGGGCGCCATGTCTCATTTATCCCGTTTAATGTGCTGGAAGGGTTTGACGAAGATCCGGCCATAGCCGACAGCAAGAGTGCAAAACTGTCCAAGCTGGCGGAATTTGGCTTTGCTACCTGTGATGCCTATGTCATTGACAGTTCTACTACCGAGGAGGAGATTGAAAGCCTGATCGAATGTCTTCAGACGATTGCCAAGAGCTGCGGGATTCCGATTGATGGGATTGTAGCTGTTTATGACAGCATTTCCTTCTCAAAAACTGCGGCAGAACCGGCCATCACTATAAAGACGGAATTGCCTTTAAGTTCGAGGACGAAACCTATGAGACCGTACTGAGGGATATCGAATGGACACCTACTAGATCGGGAGAAATTGCCCCGGTTGCCCTGTTCGATACGGTCGAGATTGACGGCTGTGATGTCTCCAGAGCCAGTCTGCATAACCTGACCTTTATTAAGGACCTGGAACTGCGGCCCGGCTGCCGGATTCTGGTATCAAAGCGAAATATGATTATTCCCCATGTCGAGGACAATTTAGACCGTGGAACGCAGGAATACAGCTATCCCGGAACCTGTCCGAGCTGCGGGGAGCCTACCAGGATTTATACCCGGACCGGTGACAAAGGCCGGATCATCGAGACACTCCATTGTGACAATCCTGACTGTGAGACCCAGTGGCTGCGCCAGCTGATCCATTTTGCCGGCAAGAAAGCCATGGATATTAAGGATCTGTCCACGGCTACCCTGGCAAAATTCCTGGAATACGGCTGGTTAAATTCCTTCCAGGATATTTACCACCTGGACTTACATAAGGAAGATATCATCTGTCTGGAAGGCTTTGGTGTAAAGTCTTATGAAAACCTTTGGGCAGCTATCGAGGCCAGCCGGCACACGACATTTGAACGCTATCTGGTCGCTATGGATATCCCGCTGGTTGGGCGGACCGTAAGCCGGTGCCTGGGGCGCGAGTTCCATGGCAGCCTGGATGATTTTGAGCAGGCCGCGGTCGGAACCTATGATTTTACCCAACTGGAGGACATCGGTACAACAATCAACAATAACATTCACGCCTGGTTTTCAGACGCGGAAAATTTAGAATTATGGAAGGAGTTACAGAAAGAAATGACATTTGAAAGCAGAACGGAGGAAACGACTATGACAGAACAGAACAAAGACAATCCCTTTACTGGATGTACCATTGTTGCGACAGGGAAATTAATGAACTTTACCAGAGACGGTATCCAGATGAAAATTTTAAGCCTGGGGGCCAAAGCGGGCAGCTCCGTGTCAAAGAATACGGACTATCTGATCTGCGGCGAAAAGGCCGGCAGCAAACTGGCAAAGGCCCAGGCGCTTGGTGTACGGGTCCTGTCTGAGCAGGAATTTCTGTCCATGATTGGCGAGGTATCCTAAGTTTATGGAGGAAAGCTATGATTTTTGAATGTGACAGAGACGAGTGCTTTCTGAGTGCTGACGGTGAAATTACCGGTATCTGCATTGGAAGGTATATCAACGGTCTGACGATTAACGGAATGGAGTATGTGTATGCTGAAGACAACAAGAATATCCTGCTGTTTCCTGACCGGGATCATGCAATTCGGTTTTTAAAAGATCACGGCTGCACGGACGGGAGATTCGGCAATTCCACTTTTTCTATCACACCGCCTGCCCGCATTGTGGGATGTGGCTGCTGGTAGAAGACTGTGATACCACAAAAGATGATTTTGGAATTCATGCTTATCATGATTACTGTGGACGTGAATTTGATATTTCAGAATAATGACAGCGCTGCCGATTTTATACCGGCAGCGTTTTTTCAATCGAGGAAGATATCATGAAAGGTCAATTAAGTTTCTTTACTCCGGATTTTATCCGGGACATGGACTGTACAAAGGATACGCCCGTAATTTACGGAAAGAAAGACCAGCCAATCTATGGAAACGGGGTAAAAATCAAACCCCGAATTCCATGCCGTGATGATACGGCACATATGCGAAAGATTAGGCTTCCGGAATTGCTGCCCTTAGAAGAATATGATTTAGTGGCGATTCTTTTGTCCGGCGGCAAAGACAGTGTTGCCTGTTACTGTAAACTTTTGGAATTGGGAGTGCCGAAAACAAAAATGGAATTTTGGCACCATGACATCGACGGGGGCCACCCCAGCCGGCGCATGGACTGGAGATGCACACAGAATTACGTACGGGCGCTGGCCGAAGCAGAGGATATTCCCCTTCGCCTGTCCTGGCGGGTCAATGGTTTTTTCGGAGAGTTATACCGCATAGGTGCTTCCGAGCCGGTTGAATGGATGGAGCCAGATACCGGGGAAATACGCCAGTGTCAGTTATCTCCAAAATATCTGAAATGTCTGGAGGTGAAACAGCGGGCTACTGAAGATATGGAAGAACAGCTCAAGCAACTGGGGTATCGTATGAAGTTTCCCATGAAAACAGGGGATTTAAGCAGGCGTTGGTGTTCCGCTTATCTGAAAATCATGGTGGCTGACACGGTTATGAGCAATCTAAGCCGGTTGGGAGAGCTGGAAAACCTCGGCGGAAAGTGCCAAATGTTTCCCGCAAAATCCGGTATTAGTAATGGCCGCTGGTGCAGCGCTGAACTGAAACGCGAGGTTGCGGATTCCGTTATCCGTAATCTCGACAAGCTGGAGAAACTGGGAAGCAAGCGGCATAAATTCCCGGCAAAATCGGGTACACACCAGGGACGTTGGTGCAGTGGAAATCTAAAAGCCTCCGTTCAGGACAGCGTAACGTCAAACCTGGTAAAAACCAAAAATAATGTTAAGGTACTGGTCGTATCCGGGGAACGCCGGGGAGAGTCTGCCGGAAGAAGTAAATACAACGAGATGGAGATCCACCGTACAAACGCCACGGCACGGGCCAACCGTCTGGTGCACCAATGGCGACCAGTCATTGACTATTCGGAAAAAGACGTGTGGGAGGTACTGAAACGTCACAAAATCAACCCTCATCCGTGCTACCGGGCCGGGTGGAACCGCTGCAGCTGCGCCATGTGTATCTTTTCGACGCTCCCTCTGTTTGCCGGTATCCGGGAGTTGTATCCAGAAGACTTTGCGCTGTTAAAACAGGACGAACGGATTTTGGGGTTCACGCTGGATAATAAATGCGACCTAGAGACATATGTTGGAGATGCACGCTCCTGTCTTTATCATGGAGATACAGCAGCCATACACAGCCTGATAACGGGTGCGTTTGGGACAGATGATATCCATGTGACCGGTCATTGGATGTACTGCAGGGGCGTTCCATGGGGCGGAAGGAGGGCCTTGTTAATAACATTATTATTTTCACGACCCATGCTTTCATTGAATCCGCACGTCCTATCTGATATAATAAAGATATTCTCTTAGAAGGGAGAACTGCAATGTATATAAAGCGAGCCATCTATCAGCAGCTTACCGAATGGAAAAATGAATCCAGCCACAGCACTCTGGAAGTACGAGGTGCCAGACAGGTTGGAAAAACCTATATAATCAATAAGTTTGCTGATGACAACTTCAAACATAAGATATATATTAACCTTTTTGAACTAAGTGGGAAACAGTTTTTAGAATGTTACAACCAGGCTATCGCGTGGGAACCGGGTACACCTCGGCCGGAACATCCACTCCATGACGCTTTCCGCCTTTACGATCAAAGTTTTGAAGATACCGAAGATACCGTTATTATCATTGATGAAATACAGGAGTCCGCTGACGTATACAATCGTATACGGGAATTTACGCGGCAATTTCAATGCCATTTTATTGTGACTGGCAGCTATCTTGGCCGGGTCCTGGAGCCAGAGTTCCGGTTCTCCAGCGGCGATGTCACCAGCGTAACTATCTATACCCTGTCATTTGAGGAATATCTGGCCGCCGCAGACACCGAACTATTCCGGCTGTATCTTCTTGTTGGCAACTCTGTTTTTGAAGACAAAAACTACTATGAGCAATTAAAGCAGCTTTACGATACCTATTGCAAGATTGGCGGTTATCCGTCCGTTGTAGAAAAATATCTTACGAGCGGCTCCATGGAGACCGCAATGAAAGAGCTGACACGCATTATTGAAACCTTTTTAAACGAATCCATGCGCTATTTTACGGACATTCTGGATGTAAGCGTCTTTACAGACATTTTCCTGAACATATGCCGGATTCTAGCCAGAGAGAAAAAAGGGCTGGAGCAAGACAGCATTGGGGAAGAATTGCAGAAACTGGTTGTCAAAGACAGCACCAGCAATCTTTCCAAAGCAACGGTGATCCGCGCCATTAACTGGCTGTATCATTCCGGTATTATCGGCTACTGCGGGAAAATTGTGGAACTTGACATTCTCGATTTCAAACCGGGAAGACGCTGTTATTTTATGGATTTGGGGATTGCGAATTTTTACATGACGCAAGTAGGTCTTGATGAGGCTTCCATAAATGGGGCGCTGAATGAAAATTATGTGTATATCAACCTGGCAAAAAGGCTGGATTTCCCGCAGCAGATTGCATTTGAGACACCGGCCTTTGCTACCTATAAGAGCGGCGAGATTGATTTTTATGTTCAGAGCCTTAAAGAGCGGAAGCGGTATGTTGTCGAGGTGAAGTCTGGCAGACAGTCCGGAAATACGGCAAAGAAGGCGCTGGAGGACGGCAAGGCGGATTATCTCCTCTATCTGAAGGGAAACACCCACGGCGGCGTTGAAGGCAAAACCATCACCCGTCCGATTTACACACTGGAGCGGTTTCGATTTTAAAAAGAACGTAAAAATAACGGGCATCGGTGACTCTGATGCCCGTTATTACTTTCTTCCGTTCAACCTGGATATGTATATTCCGGTTCCTGCCTAAGTGTCCTCTCCCAGCCATTCTCCTCCCGCAGCACCCTGAGTATATGGACCTCCAGCATATCGTCCATAAACAACATAAAAAATGATAGAGGGCGGAAACGGTTTCTTATGGATCACATATCCCCGATATATAAGCTGGGTTTCCGGAAATGCTTTTCCCATGACCCCCAGCTTCTCCATCTGCTCTTTGATTGTTCTTTGGAACCGATCCGCCTGCAGCTTTCCAAAAGAGGCTTCGATATAATCAGCAAACCCGATCACATCATAAATCGCTTCCCACGTCAAAATGACGCTATACTCTTGCATTCCTTCTAATATCCCTTAATTCTGTTATCTTCTGGAATGCGTCTTCAATGGGCAGCTCCCGTTTCGCTTCCATATCATCAATGCCCCGGTCCAGCATACCTAAAACATCGTTACGGCTATACTGCTCGTCCTGCTGTTTATTTCTTGCCGCCAGTTCCATAATTCTCACTCCATTCGTAATCATTTACAGTCTATGCAATCTATGAATTTCTAATCCCAGTTTAACATAGAAGTATATGCCATACAATAAATTTATTTGTCTTTCTGAGGAAAGCTGCTTAAAGGCAGGCCATGGTGGGTCTTATAACTATTCTTCCTTTTGAAACCGCTGCTCCGCCTTTTTCTCATCAACCACATCAAAATTTGAATACATCAGATGCCACAACTGTTCCTTCTTATCTTTTGACATCTTCATTTGATCTGCTGCTAACAGCGCATATCCCATTGCCGCATAATTTGTCATAGAAATTTCCTTTCTGCAAATGCAAGTATTTTTATACAGTTAGCGAATAAGCCCCCATGCGTTCCGGAACCGATGAATCTATGATTCTCCAGTTCTCAATCACCTTTTTATCAAACAATTCAGGAGGAATCTCTGCAAAGCTCCCTGAGTAAAGCTCCGGATGAGTAACTTCCTGGTTTGTACTGTTTATCACCACCTCCAATTCCTTTGTAAGTCCGTTGGTTTCAATCCATTCATCGCGCCATTCCTTAATCGTTTCCCGCATATATACTTCCTCCTGAATCCGGATTAGCCGGATTTATTATTCCCATCCACATCTCATTGAGCAGGTAGCAATGCCGATAGTCAAAAAATCGGAAGGAAATCCCCTGCGTCCTGGAAATCACACCCCCATAAGCGCATCCCCTGATTATCAAATACTTTCGACGACGTATGCTCCAGTTTCTGCAGTGTGACATAAGTTTTCTCATGTATGATTCCAAACGTGACTGGCCTCTTCATTTTTTCCTGGAACCGAAGCATAATTCTGGGGTATTGCACATCCTCCATTCCAGGGAATACAGTTCACTCATCCGAAAGCCGGTGTCCCTTGCAACCTGGACAAAAGACAGTTCCAGCCACCTGCCTTCCTGTTCCAGATGCTCCTCCAGATAATCAAATTGTTCTTCCAGCTTTTGTATGACTGGAGGTTTTCCCTCCTGAATGTCCTTGCGAAGCCCCAGTCTGCATATGGTTATGTAAAGAAACCACTCCAAACCTTCCGGACCACTCAATAGAAACAGTGACTTAAAATGATTATAAAGTTTATCCGGCGTCCAAATTCCGCCGATCTGTTCTGCCAGTATCTTGACATCTGGCTCCATCTCCGAATACTCCGATTGTGCCTTCAAAGATGCAAAAACGGCTTGTGCCTTTTCCTCAATCAGAGTCAGGCGATCATGACATAATACCGCTCGTTCATAATCATAAAACCTGAATAGCTGCCTTGTATTTCGGCCATATCTCACCGAGAACTCATAAGACTCCCTAATGTTTGTCCGCTTCCTGTAAATCCTTCCCACCATACTGTTCATTCCTCCACCTCCAAAAGCATGTCATACAGCTCCTGAAGCCGTTCCTTCGATTCCTTTCTCACCTGATCTTCTTCCTTTCCGTGCATTCCGGCCTTATTGCACAGGTCAATCATCTTCAGATATTCGATGTGTTCCATCATTTCCTCGCGGATTTGCTCATTGGTGATTCTCTCCGTAGTCTCACTGTCTGGCATAACATTATCCTCCTTGTCTTTTGCTCCTACATAATAAATACCCGTTTCTCCCTCAATCTCTTGAATTATTTTTCTCGGATTCATATTTTTTTACCAGCCGATAAAAGCTGTCCTTTTTCAGTCCCATGCGCTCCATGGCCTCCCGCGCGGTTATAATCCTGGCCTTCCACATTTTATAGTGTTCTTCCCATTCCTCCGGAAATTCCACCTTCGGGCGGCCCAGATGCACGCCGTCCTTTTTCGCAACCGCGATCCCCTGGCGCTGCAGCTCACGCCGCTCGCTCCAGTCCTCGTCGGCCATATACGCAAGCACGGCCAGAACCACGTCGGTAATCACCTGGCCCAGCAGCTCCTTCGACTGGGAGGTATCCAGGATTGGCATGGAGGTCACCTTAATGTCCGCGCCGATCTCCTTCGTAATGTGATACCACTCCTGATATATCTCCCGATAATTGCGGCCGAACCGCTTCAGCTCCGTCACCACCAGCATATCCCCTTCCCGGAGGATATTGTCCACGAGGGAACGGAAAACGGGACGGTCAAACTGCCGCCCGCTTTCCTTCTCCACAAAATATCCCGTTCTTCAATTCCCTCCTGCTTAAAAATTTCCAGCTGCCGCCCCAGGTTCTGATCCTTGGCGGACACACGGCCATATCCGATTTTCCTTGCCGGCATAATACGCCTCCTCCCTTTTTTTCATATCGCTAAAGGTATACTTTCTTCGATGCGGACAGAAACACGATTTTCGTGCAAATTCTCTGTCGCTAAAGGTTGTTTTCCGGTGTGCGATATCGCAAAACGAGAGAACAACCTTTTCCGACATAAGTTATATACGGACAGCGCCGCCAAATACCAACAGCTTCGCCTGGTTTATATGGTGAATTTCTGTATGCAGGCATATAAGGTCCGGGAAAGCTCCTGATATAAATCTTCATCCAGGCCCTGGTCCCCTATCGCCTGCTTTAACAGCAGCGGTCGATACATCATAAAAATCTGCTCAAAGGCCCATTCGTCACCGTCTTTTGCCCTCTGAAGGATCTGTTCAAAATTCATTGTTTTTCACCCCCAGTTCCTTTCTCAATTTCCGAACCACATAGTAATACGCCTGTTCGGCCTGCTTCGGAACCATACCGAGTCCCTCCCCAATATCCTGAAAGCTCTGTTCCCCGAAAATCCGGCAGAACAGGATCTTCCGTTCCTGCTCGTTCAATCGCTGCAGCACTTTCACCAGCTGTTCCCCCTCCAGCACCCATAACAGATCCTGCATTTTCTGCAGGTCCGTAAAATAGGTGGAATACTGTTCTCCTATGTACCGCATAAACTCCCGGTCAAAATCCGTGTAGTTTTTTTCATATTCCTCAACACTGATTAACTCATGTTGTCTGATCCGTTCCTTCTTTTCACAATACTGTATCTTCGTGTGATTGACAGCCTTTACCAGATACGCGGTAAAGCGGTTCTGCATATCACTGGTATCTCCATAGTTCTTTCTCATTTTTATCCTCCGAATTTTGAATGGTTGAGCCGAGTTCAAATCCGGGAGCTGGTGGGGAACGACAGGCAGAATGAGTCCTGCGTATTGTCAGGGCCTACAATAAAAGCATTTCCCCCTTAATGCCCTGACAGCGGCAATAAAATAGATATGCCCCGCTTTGTCAAAAAATAGCGAATCCTGTCGAACAAAAAAATAAGCGGCCTGCCTGAATTTCTTCAAACAAACCGCATCATATGTTAAAAAGCCTTTTTGTCCGCCCGGGCCATATTTCAGCATAACGCACTGTCCCTATTCCTTCCTGCAGAACGATTCCATTCTGCCTACTTATCCGGAAGGAATTATAGACGCGCTATCTGTATAGATTTTTGTCAAATTCCGTAGAAACTATGTAGAATTGATAAATTAGAGAAAAAGAGAAAAAAGCCATGCCGGATTACATGTTCGGCACAGCCTTCTTATTCGATCTATTCTTGTTTTGGAAGGAACCGGTATCCGAAGCCCCAGACAGTCTGGATATACTTTGGTTTTGCAGGATCTACTTCGATTTTCTGCCGTAAGTTGTAAATCTGGCACATCACTGTATTCTCTATACTATATGGCTCCTCCTTCCAGACATACTGGAAAATCTGGTCTTTGCTCAAAACCTGCCCCTTGTTTACAACCAGATAATACAGCAGGTCGAATTCCTTTCTGGTGAGATCCAGGGATTTCCCATCCAGGAGAGCCAGCTTATAATTTAAGTCAATCGTGAACCCATCGCAAAACAGAACGGACGTTTTGGTTCTTTCCGGTTCCTTCTCATACCTTCGGCATAGGGCTTCCATCCGCGCAAGCACTTCCTCCAAAGCAACCGGCTTCACCATATAATCGTCTGCCCCTAACTGGAATACCTCCACCTTGGTCTGGATATCATTGGAAGATGAAATAACCAGAATGGAAACCGTTTCCCGGCTCCGGGTAATCTGAAGGATTTCTCTCCCAGACATCCCCTCCATCTCCAGTTCGAGTATCACAAGGTCGTAATGCCCCTTCATCAGATGAATCAGGCCCTCACGGCCAGTCAGACAGTAATAGGCATGATGCCCTGCAGCCGCAATTCCGTATTTCAGGAATTTGCATATCTTCAAATCCCGCTCTATAATTAATATATTTTTCTGCATACATAGGTCCCCTCCCTCAAAATGTGCTGACTGAAGGATCACGCAGCAACGTCAAATTGACTACTCTTCGGGAAGCCGCGTTTCCATTGTTCCGCTTTCGATGTCCGTCAGGCAGGCCGGCGGATCACGTCCTCCGGCCTCACCCACATGGCCGTCACATGGGTATATCCGGCGTCCGGCGGCACCCCGACCAGCTGTGACAGCCGGAGCGTCCAGTCCGTCACGCCTTCCTTGTGTTCCGGGTACCACGCTTTGATCTACCGATCCGTGAATGTCCAGACCTCTCCTGGCAGCTCCACGGTTTTTCCTTCCTCATAAAGCTCCGGCGTGTCGTTCGCGGTCAGAAGCAGAATCTGATCCTCCTTCCAGCTCACCTGGCCGCTGTCTCTGGTAATCTCTACCAGAGGGAAAATTTCGTCCTCTTTTGTGGTTACCGCGTCGGCCACCGCTTCCTCGTAGAGCTGTTCTAATGAGCGTTGTTCAGCTTCCGGCTGTTCCGCCTTTATTGGCTCCCCGGTCCGCCCGCGCACCAAAATCCGCACAGGAACGCTGTCCCCAGGATGCAGGCCGCCGCGAGGAGGGCTGCCCAAAACGGGGTAAGTATCTTTTTATGTAAAAAATCATGCACGGATGTTCACCTTCTTTCCTTCTGTTCTTTCAAACCGGACCGCCAGAAAACCGCGGCGCACGCCGCAGCGAACAGTATTCCGGCCGGATACGAGATTCCCGCCGACAGCCGGAACCCCTCATCGGCCATCAGGATATAGGTGCCGCTCACCGCCGACATGAACGCCGCCGGAACCGCCGCGAAAAGGCTGGCCCGGCTCCCGGCATTCTTTCTAAGATAGGCGGCCGCCGCCCACAAAGCGATCATGGCGAGGGTCTGGTTCGCCCAGGAGAAATACCGCCACACCACGTCAAAGTCAAGCCGCGTGAGGCATGCCCCGGCGAGCAGGAGCGGGACGGTGAGCAGTAACCGCTTCTTGATTGGCCCCTGGTCGATATGAAACCAGTCGGCGAGGGTCAGCCTGGCGCTGCGAAAGGCCGTGTCCCCGGACGTGACAGGGCAGGCCACCACGCCGATTACCGCCCAGCGCCCCTCCCGCGATCCCCAGCAGGGAGGTGGAAATATCATAGACCACGCCGGACTGTCCCATGTTCGCCAGGGCCGCCTGCAGTCCGCCCGTGGAACCGTAGAATGCCACGCCGGCCGCCGCCCAGGTTAAGGCAATCACGCCCTCCGAGATCATAGCCCCGTAGAAGATTCTCCGTCCGTCCTTCTCCCGCTTCATGCAGCGGGCCATCATCGGGGACTGGGTGGCGTGGAACCCGGATACCGCCCCACAGGCCACGGTGATGAACAGAAACGGCCATACCGGTTTTCCCGCCGGGTGAAGGTTTTGAAGGGTCAGCTCCGGGATTTGATATCCCTGTAACAGGATGCCGCCTCCCACCCCGATTACCATGACGATTAAGACAATCCCAAAGACGGGGTAAATCTTCCCGATCAACTTGTCAATGGGAAGCAGCGTCGCCAACAGGTAATACGCCAGGATCACCGCCACCCAGAAGGACACGTTTAGCGCCTCCGGTGTCAGCATGGCGATCAGGCCGCGGGGCTTGTCACGAATACCGTCCCCACCAGCACCAGCAGCACGACAGAGAATACCCGCATCACCTGTTTCATGGTATTACCCAGGTACTTCCCCACGATTTCCGACACGGATGCCCCGCCCATGCGGCAGGAGATCATGCCTGTCATATAGTCGTGAACCGCCCCGCCTAAGATAGAGCCGAACACGATCCATAAAAACACCACCGGCCCGAACACCGCGCCCATGAGCGCCCCGAAGATGGGGCCGGTCCCGGCTATGTTTAACAGTTGGATCAAAAATACCTTCCAAGTCGGCATTTCCACGAAGTCCACCCCATCCGCCTTTGATACCGCTGGTGTCAGGCGGTCATCCGGCCCGAACAGGGATTCCGCCAGCCTGCCGTAGGTGTGATAGCCGGTGAACAGAAGCGCCAGCGCCACAAAAAATGTTACCATGATAATATCCTCCATTTGCTTACGGCCTAACTCTTTTTACCTTTATAAATGGGCATGGACAGGAAAATTCTCCTGCCATGCCCATTTTCCGCCATCAAGCTATTTCTTTACTTTCCTAAAGGGTAACTCTCAATCTTTATACCGGCGGACGTAATCTGAACCTCAAAATTCCTGTGTACTGCTGCAGCAAATATATAAGTGATTGGGAAACGGAGCTATCCTGATCAACTTCTTTTAAATCAATCACATAAAGATGTTCATCCTCTGTTACCGGATTCTCGTTAAAGGATACCTGGGCATAGACCTTTCCCGTTGGAATAAATACAGCGTCGCTGATAACTCTGCAGCTCTTTTTTGTCGCCGTTATTTCTACGTTCCAGACGGTCTTTGCGGGAACCTCCATTTCCAGCGAAAAGCCGGATGTGGTCGTCTCCCTTACCTCTTTTCTGGTTGTCTGGCTGGTTTCCGTCTCCACTCCCATGTTAAAACCGATTTCCGTACCTGCACTGACTCCCATAATGCTGACCCCCACGGAAACAGTCTGTTCATATCCTGCGCTGATCTTGTCTGTAAAACCGATCTCACAGGTGTCTGTCACACTGATTCCCTGCTCCATCTTTTCCGAGATTCTGATCGGCGCATCCGTATGATTGCAATATGATTTGGAAAATACGCTGACCTCCCCCTCTTCTTTTAAGTCGTCCGCTACATTCAGCTTAACATCCTCAGCCGTCCACAAAACGCCGTACGTGTGAGGAATCGACGCTTTTTTCAAATCTACATTTCCCTCCATTTTTCATAAAAGGCCGGACTGAGCTGGTCGGTAAAAGTCTTTTCTTCATCAATCTTTACAGCTTTTGCCCCTTCCCATTTCTCAAGAATATGACTCGTGACCTGATCCATCAATAATTGCTTTAACTGATTTCTTGATATGTCGTTCATCGCGTTCTCCTTTCTGTTCGCTGTTATCGTACTTTCAAATTGCTTCCTACCTGAAGGTTATAGATATCCACTCCCGGATTGAGGCCAGCAGGTCTTCTACCTTACAGCCATACTGCTTACTGATCTGATTCAGTGTATCGCCTTTCCTGACCGTGTGCGTGGTTCGATTTCCTGTTCCCACGGTCCCCACTCCTACGGTTCCCTGTACCGGAAGCAGCACATAGGTCTCCTTCGCTCCCATGCGGGTTCCCGCCGGTATAGTAATCGTTACGTTCCCGCTTGCGTCCACTGGATAGATACCTCCTGAAACCGCACGGAGTGTTCCCGTAGTCTGGTCAAACTGGTATAGCGCAACCGTGGAACCGGCCGTGATCGCCGTCTGGTTCGTTGCCGGAACCGTGAGTTTCGCTGCGGAAAGTAGGGTTCCGTCCGCCGTGAGGGAAATCACCAGTCCGTTCTCCTGGCCCACCGCCGTCACGGTGGGCTTCACAGGCTCCGCTATGGGGTCGCTCGACTGTACCGGGGCCGTGTGGATGCCCAGATTCAAGTCGGTGGACTGACCTGCCGCGTTTCTCATTGACTGGCCGTCTAAGGACCAGACAGCCTTTACCCCCATGGTATCGTCCCGCACGGTCACTATCACTGTTTTTCCGGTCTGCTTTGCCGCGTCCACGGTCTCTTTTTCCACGGTGACTCCTGCTGTCCCTACTGCCGGGTTGTTTTCCACGGATTTCGGTATGATGACCTCCATACGCACGGCGCTTACATCCGCTTTCTGAAGCTCGCTCCTTACCGTATCCTGGGGAACTGCCACCAGGATGTCCATGGGACTTGCCGCCGTGGCCCCGGCTGCCTGTGCTGCGCTGTTAATGGCCGCCCGTCCGGTTTTACCATGACGACAGCGCTTCCCTGGTCTGCCGAGGTTGTGATATTGTCTGTGGTTACAGTTGTGGCACTTCCGGCCGTATTTCCGGCTGCGTCTTTTGTTACCTGGGTTGTCACGGTCGTGGTCTTTCCACTGCTGTCCTTTGACGTGGTCTGGGTCATTGTGGTGCTGGTTCCGTTTTCCCCGGTTGTTGTGCTGGTGGTCGTGGACGGTGCGGTGGAGGAACTGCCGCCTGAGGACGAACCGCCGCCCGAGGACGAACCGCCTCCACCTGAGGACGAACCACCGCCGTTAATCCGGTCAAAGATCACGGAAATGCTGTGATCCGCTGTTACATGTTCAAATGTGTAGGTTGTCACAGTGCCTTTGTCTGCGCCGTCCACGGTGACTTTTGAAATCCTGTGTCCGCTGTCCGGCTTAATGGTAAAGGTCCGGCTTTCGCCCTCGTTTACGGTAATTGTGCCATTTGGCGAAATGGTTCCGCCGCTGCCGCTGACGCGGTGATGGTGTGTGTAGTTACCGACGCCGCTGTCACCGTAACGGTAAACGTCTTTTCGTAGGGGGTACTTGCAGTTAAACCGTTTGCAACCGCCGCTTTTATAGTGGCTGTACCTGCTGCGGCCGCCCGGAACGTACTGCCGTTTATGACGGCTCCGGTGCCGCCTGCATCCGCCACGGTCCAGACCATGGTCCGGTTGGTGGCATTGTCCGGTGTAACCGTACCTGTCAGCGCCAGATCGGTGTTCACCTCCACCGTGGCCGCATTTGTCATGGTAATATCTGTGACAGGGATAAAGGTCGCGGTTTTATGGAGCGTCAAGTCTCTGCCGGTCACATCTCCATTTGACACAACGATACCGTCTATGGTCCCGCTGTCATAGCCTGTACAGCTTACCTCGATGCGGTAAGTACCCGCCGGTATGCCGGTAATCGTATAGGAGCCGTCCGCGCCTGCGGTAACCGGAGTTCCTACGTTTGCATTTTGACTGTTCTTTAGCTGCAGAGTGGCGGGAATTCCGTTTCCCGTGTCACTGCCCTTGATGGTTCCGCTGACGGTGTGGGTCGTTTGCTGTGCAGGTGATACCGTAAAGCTCACATCGAACGCCACAGTGGTAATGCTGCTGCCGCTCACCTGGACGGTGGCGGTATAAATCCCCGCCGCAAGGCCGGTGACTGGCTGCACGGTAAAGGTGGCCGTGCCTCCTGCGGCAATGCTGCCGATATCTGCGGTTGACTGGGCAAATGCGGCCCTTCCCTCTCCGATGATCTGCACGTTCAAAGACCCGGTGGGCTGGTTGCCGACATTGGTCACGGTTACCGTAAGCGGCGTCTGATCCCCATAGCCAACGGTCGCTTCTGCAAATGTGTATGTGCCGGTCTGGCTCAAGGATATGCCATAGGTTGGCGCAGGCGCGTCAATCTGGATGGAAAGCTGCTTGAGAGCATATCCGGCTCCGTTCTCCGCCTTGACGGTGACCGTGGATGTTCCCGCCGTGGTGGGAGTGCCTCTGATAACGCCGTTATTCAAACTCAGGCCGTTCGGCAGGCTGCCCTCTGTAACGCTCCAGGTGATGGGCGCAGTGCCGGTGGCCGTCAGGGTCTGGTTGTAAGCCGTCCCCACGGTGCCGTTCGGCAGGCTGGCCGTGGTAATGGCGGGCAGCACCGTTACGGTCACGGTATACGTCTGTGTGTTTCCATTCTCCGCCGTCACGGTATAGGTGACGGGATTGGTGAAGTTCTGCGGCGTTCCGCTGGACGGGTTGACGCTCGCCTTGTCGCTGACCTTGATGGTCGTCGGGGTCAGGCTGGTCACGTTCGTGTCGGCAGGCATGGTGACGGCGATAGTGTAGTTGCTCGAGTTGATAACCGTATTGCCCGTCTGATTGGGAAGGGTAAACTCCGTGATCTCATTGGCGCTGCTCTGACTGTACGGAGTCTTGATAATGGTTCCCGGCTTGCTTGTGGTGGTGGCTGCTGCGCCGTTTTTAGACAGTGAAACGGTAAAATGGAAGCTGCCGTCGCTGCCGCCGCTGCCGGTGGTGTCGGCCTGAGCCGCTGTGAAGTTGAAAACCGTGATGTTGCTTGCTTGTACGGTGACATTGGTGACGCTCATGCCGGACAAGCTGTTGATGGTTGTTGCCAGCCATGTTTTCACAGCATCCGCGCTGTTTGCCGTGGCCTGGGCAACGGAGTAGTCGCCCTTCTCGATGATGGCCTTAGCGCTATCCACCGCCGTCTGATCCGCCGTTTTCTGGAACGTAGCGGAGACGGTGACGTTGTAGGACGGCATGGTGAACTTGTTGTTGCTCACGGTGACTGTGGTGCTTGTATTACTGGTCTTATAAACGGTGAGGGCCTCCAGTTGATAGCCACTGTCCGGGTTGACTGTCAGGGTGACCTCCGTACCTGCGGTGGCGCTGGTGGTGCTGGCGGTCACCGTGCCGTTGGCGGCGGTTCCAACTGTCACCGTATAGCTCTTTCCCCGCACCTTGATGGCGCCGCTCTCGAAATAGGCTTCCTTGCCCGTCGCGCCGCCGCCCACCAGTGTGATTTTCGCAAGGTCGGCTTCCACCGCGCCGGTGGCGATGATGGGGTTAGAGGCAATGTCATAGCGTGCCGGAAGCTGCACGTTGACGCTGCCGTCCGCGCCGGTCAAATCCGGGTCGATGGCGAAGCTGTCCACGCCGGTTTTAACTTCCGTGGGGCTGCCGCCGTTGATGACAACGCCTTTGGCGGTGCCGCCGCCGATCTTTACGCCTCCGCCCACGGTGACGGTTTTGCTTCCCGCCGTGGATGTACCGCTGCCAGAGATATATCCCCCGCCGTAGACCCCGCCAGATACCTTTGCGTTACCGGACAGAGAGACGGTGGCGGCCCCGGTTACATTGTCTTGTGAGCTGCTGCCCGCCCAGCCGCCGCCGTAGACCGCGACCGCTGTGCCTCCGGTTATCGTTACGCTGGCGCTTCCCACAGTGGAACTGCCCCCCATATTTGCTGATCCGCCGCCATAGATGCCCTTGCCGTTGGTATCGGACAGACCTGCCTTGCCGCCGGTCATGGTTATGGCAGCGTTTCCGGTCACCGTGGCGGTCGTGCGGCTGTTCTCTGCGTTTCCACCACCGTAAACATACATATTTACTGCCGCATCACCGGATATGGTAACGCTTGTATTACCCGTTACGCTGGCGGTTTTGTCGGAAGCATACGCCTCTCCCCCGCCGTAAACACTGTCGTTCACAACACCGCCGGAGAGGATAATCTCCGTGCCCTTTACATCAGCGTCAGCTAAGTTCGCCCGACCGCCGCCATAAAGAGAGCTGATCTTACCGCCGGTCATGGTAATCTTGGCTGCGCCGGACACATTGGTATCGCTTCCGCCCCCATAGATCCGATAGGCGCTAAAATCATATCCGGTGGCGGTTGGGTCGGTATTTCCGATTTTGAGGTACTCCGTATCCCCGATTGTGTTATCATTGTTCTTGTCATAGAGGATGTTGGTGTACCCCTCCGTTGTGCCCGCCACAATTTTGAGTTCCGCGCCGTTGGCAAAAATATTACTTCCGCTCACCGTAGGGGTGGGGACTGCCTCGCTGGACTTTGCTCTTACCTTAATCCCATTGCTTTCAAAATAGGCTTCCTTGCCTCTGCTCCACTGCCCACCAGATTGATTTTCGCAAGGTCGGCTTCTACCGCTCCGGTGGCGATGGTGGGAGTTGTGGATACATCATAACCCGCAGGCAAAACCACGTTGACGCTGCCGTCCGCGCCGGTCAAATCCGGGTCGATAACGAAGCTCTCCACGCCGGTGGCCACGGGGTCTGTGCCGCCATTTATGACAATACCTTTGGCGCGCCGCCGATTTTCACACTGTCTCCTATGATGATACTGGAACCCGCTCCGACCGTGGCGCTGTTGCCATTGGCGTCCGAAACGGCAGTGAGGTTGCTATCACCGTCAGACAAGTTACCACTCTGATAGACGTTTCCCTGCACCTCTGCATTTCCGCTAATGGTCACGGTGGCGGCGCCTGTCACATCGCTTTTTACATTAGAAACACTATTATAATTGTTGGCATAGCCGCCTCCTAAAACATGCTTCTTTATTACTGCAGTGCCGGAAATTGCAACCGTGCTGCTGCCTTGCACCGCAGCTGAACTGTAGCCGCCCCTTGCCATGCCTCCGCCATACACCCAGCCTCCAATCTCTCCGCCTGTTATTTCAAGCTTTGCGTCCCCAGTCACGTTGGCAGACGCATTTTCAGTGGCATTTCCGCCGCCAAAGATGTTGGTTACCTGGCCGCCTGTTATTTTAAGCTTTGCGTCCCCAGTCACGTTGGCAGACGTATTTTTAGCGGCAATTCCGCCGCCATAAATGTAGTGGACCTTGCCGCCGGTCATTGTAATCTTGGTTGCGCCGTCCACATCGGCGTCTTGGCTGCCGCCATAGATAAAATAAGAAGAAAGATCATATCCGGCGGCGGTTGGCTCGGCAGTTCCGATTTTGAGGTACTCCGTATTCCCGATTGTGTGATCATTGTTCTTGTCGTAGAGGATGTTGGTGTACCCCTCTGTTTCGCCCGCCACAATTTTGAGTTCCGCGCCGTTGGCGTAAATAACATTATACTCGCTATCCACCGTGGGGGCAGTCGGGACGTCCAGCGTCGCCATCTCCCCCAGTCGCTCCGCCAGATTGTTGAGTCCCGCCAGCTTGTCTGCTCTCGCCCCGGTAATCCGCTCCATGGCAGCCTCGTCCTCTGACAACGATAAAAACTGCTCCCACAGGGTGGGAACCTCCGCCAGCTTGCTGCTAATTTCCGTCACCCAGTCGTCGAATTCCGGGTCTTCGTCGCCGGGGGCATTTTCATAAAGTTCCTCCACCGTGGGCAGGGCGTCAATGGCGGCGCACAAAGCGTCGATTTCATCTGGCACCACCGCATCTTCCTCCACAGTGACGGTAATCACGGGCCATTCTACGCCCTGGGCAGGAGTATACCCGGCTGCAGACGCAGTAAAGATAAACTCGCCCGGCTCTCCCTCATAAAGCGCATCCGGCTCCCAGACCACGCCCTCAATCACCACCGAATCCGGCTCCTCGGCCCCAGACTGTACCGTAGCGGAGAGAGTCTTTGGCAGCGTCAGCTCCTCAAGGGACGTCCCCGCCTTGACCGTCTGGCTGCGCACCGCCTCATCCAGCTGGTCAAAGGCCGTGACGGTCATATCTTCTGTGCCATTTGGCGCCAGCTCCGGCCTGATTTCCTCCTGCACAGGAGGATTGTTCCCGCCGGTGGTATTCCCATTGCCGCCGTCCTTATCCGGATTATCACACTGGTCGCAGACATAGCCGCACGGTGTGCCTGCCTCGCCCTCCGTGTACCCACAGTCCTCATTATGCTCCCCTCTCTCATGAGGACAATTCAGCTCGTAGCAGTCCTGGGTATGCTTATGGCCCGCGTCGCTGTCCGATGCCGTCACATCCTCGTCCTCGATATAACCGCAGATCAGCTCGTCCGTATAGCAGTCTGCCGTGTGCTTATGCTCGCACGGATGGCCCGGCTCTGCCTCCTGATACCCGCATTCCTCGTCATGCTCCGGGTGATGCTCACATAAGCCGGTTTCCGCTCCCACAGCGAAGGCCATTGATGGCATAAGCGTAAACACCATGCAGACGGACAGAGCCACTGCCGCCGCCCGTGCCGCGGGCCGGTGCGATGGCCGGAAAGTTCCAGATCCCGGTATCTTTCGGCGTCCTGCCTGCCGGTTCAGGGCAGCCTCCCCCCGCCGCTGGTTAAGCGCCGCCATGATCTGTCCTCCGATTTTCCGAATCCGGTCAGACTGGCTTACCGCACGCCTCACCAGGCCGCGCCGCAAAACAGCAGGACCAGGGCAATCAGGGCAAGGGGCTTAAACCGCCTGTGTGCCTTTCCTGTTCTGATGATACAGCGTACCATTTTGTCAAACATAAATTTTCCTCCTTTGCGCTGGCGGGCAGCATAGACAATCCCTCCTGCCCGCAGCTGTATTTATTCTTTTCCGCGCTATGGCAGCCGGAAAAGTCTGCCATAAAACAGAAATTGCCCCGTCTGCGGACTGGTTTTGCAGACGGAACACTTGATGCATTCATTATAATATAACTTTGCAAAAAAAGGGGGCATCTGCAAAAATGTTACCAGCCGTTTACTTTCGGAGGGGAAAAAGCCGGAAATTTTATGCTATACTATGGTAAGACAGATGGAAACAGGAGGTGATTATTATAAGTAAGGTATTGATTGTGGACGATGACAAAACTGTCTTGGAAGATAACCGGGAATATTTTGAGAAGATGGGCTATGGGACGGTCTGCGCGGATACGGCCAGGGCTGCGGAAGAACTCATAAATTCCGCCGCGCTGGACTGCGTGATTCTGGACATCGACTTACCGGACGAGAACGGGTTTGAACTGTGCGCCCGTGTCCGGGAAAAAACCGGCCTGCCGATTGTGTTTCTTTCCGGCTATACGGAGGAACAGAGCCGCATTAAGGGGCTTTCCATCGGCGGCGACGATTATGTGTGCAAGCCATACAGCTTAGAAGAACTGGAGCTGCGTGTCCGGGCGCGGATCAAAGCCGGACAGAACGCCATACCGCCGGGACCTCTAAAGTATGGCTCCCTCATGATTGATCCCGGCAGCCGCAGCGTGAGTTTCGGGGAAAGCTCCGCCGATTTTTCCACCTTTGAATTTGATGTGCTGTATTTTCTCGCAAGGCATCCCGGAGAAGTGTTTTCCTATGAACAGATTTACAATCAGGTCTGGAAGTCGCCCATCAACAAGGGGATCAAGTCCCTCCAGGTCATCATCGTCCGTATCCGTCAGAAGCTCTTAGAGCTTTGCCCGGCCACGAGTATATCCAGACCGTGCGTCGCAAGGGGTATCTGTTCGTACCGGTATGATGATTTTTCCGGGCAAAGAAATATCGGCTGTCACTCTCTGGTGACAGCCGATGGCTTTTGCTTACCGTCTGATGCGGTTTCGCAGCTTATTAAGCAGCCTTTTCCATACTTTGGGATGCAGATAGAGGGCGGCCCCGCCGATGGAAACTGCAACTGTCGCAAGTCCCGCTACAATAGGGAGCACATCCGGTTCCGGCACACCGGGTTCTGCCTCCGGTTCTTCCAAAACCTCCGCCCGGTCCCCGGAAGAAGGCGCGGCGGCACCGTCAGAGGCAGAGGGCGTCTCCGGAACAGGAATCGTATCTTCCGGCGTTTCGTCTTTGATGGCTTTCCTATGCTCCGAGCTTTCTGGCGGCTCCGATACGGGAGCAGACGGCGCGCGGGAGGGTTGTGTATCCGCTTCGGCGGAAGGGCTTGTTGTCTCCTGTCCCACAACTGCGGAAGAAACCACAGTCTCATTTGACAGTGCCGGTACTGACACCGGCCCCGGACCAGACGGCGATTCCGGGACAGGAAACATCGGCTCGGTTTCATTCTCAGATGAGCCTCCCTGCAAATCCGGTTTCTGCGTGACGACTTGGGAAGGTCCTCCGCTGTGGCTGCCGCCTGAACTTTCCGAGGGCGAAACCGCTCCTTCTCCGTTTGATTCATGGTCCGTGCCGTTGTTTCCTGGCTGGCTGGGCGTGGGGTCTGATAATTCCGGCGGCGGAGCGGTTTCCGGCTTTGATGATTCTGGCGGCGTGGTTTCCGGCTCCGGATCAGGTTCCGGCGGTTCTGGCGGATTGACGATGTCCGTACCGCCGCCCCGGTTGCCGCCGGGTTCCTCGTTTGCCTCAAAGCTGTCCGCGGCGAAGCGCAGTACGTTGGAATAATACACGGTTTTATCATCATTCCAGCGTAGGCGGATATAAAACTCCGGGATTCTTTCCAATTCCTCTTTCCCAACAAACAGAGAGATGGAAAAGCCGGAACTTGGGCTTGCAGCCGTTGTCTCATCATAGAGCGTCCAGTTTTCCCCATCAAAGGAATATTCCTGTGCGACGGTAATGGGCAGACGATCCGCAGGCGTGGAGAATGTGCCGGAGAGACGATAGGAATCTCCATAGTTCCCCGCCATTTTTTCCACGTTTACCGCCAGAAAGGTGAGTGGAAAATCATCATAGACCACGGTACAGACAGGCGCGTCTTGTGAAGCCATATCCTCAAACACCCCTGGCACCGTAAAGCGCAGGCGCAGTTCCTGATCTTCCTCATGCCCTGCCGCGTCCCACATGACGGGAACTTCTTCATAGAACTGCGTGACTTGCCCCTGACGGTTTACCCGGGCGGAAAGGGTGGCGGGCAGCATCCCCGCATCCAGAGTTTTCCCCCGCTCCACAACAGTCAGCGCGGGCTTCCACTCACACACAAACGGCTGTTTCGCATAATGGACATCTCCGGAAACAGAAGTGTTTTCCGTAATAAACCCGGCGCCCTCCTCCTGGAAGATAGCAAATCCGTTCTCCGCTTCCAGAACAAGTCCATTTAAGTGCAGCAGGCTCCCCCCGCCGGAGGAACGCAGTACACCCTGTTCCCCGCCGACACCCCGGATTGTCAAAGGCTGGTCGCCTGCAGGTACACATAGCCGTTGGCAGTGATGGAACAGGTTCCCGTGTCAATGGTAACAGGCTCTGCGCCCCTGTCGCGGGCATAGTAAAAGTCGCCAAGGGAAATATCACCAGCCAGTTTTACGGCTCCCCCTGTGTCCTTGTGACCGGAAAGCCACTCCATCAGTTCCTCTCCTGTGGATACTGTGTCCTCCACGGCATTGGAGGGCGTGGTCATAAGCAGTTCCACGTCCTTCTCAACTTCCTCCGCATCGGAAGGCGTTGCCGTGCCGTCCTCCGGCGGTTCCGGCGTTACAGCCGGTTTTGTGGGAGGGGACACAAGCTCGTCATTGTCGGAATGATTCGGCTGGGGCGTTTTCTCTTTTTCCAGGGCATCGGAGGGCGTGGCCGTGGACGGTTCCGGCTTTTCCTCCGCCAGCTCCGTCTCTACCGCAGATTCTATGGGAACGTCCCCGCTGCCGGACGGTTCTTCTGTTGCAAAGACGGTGGGGGTGAGGCATAATGAAAGAAGGATTGCTGCGGTGAGTGCAGACACGATTCCTTTATAAATCGTTTTCATAAGGGTTATCCCTTTCCGTGAGGTGACAGAATGGAAAAAAAGAAATTTCCCCAAACAGTAACCCGTGTTATTGTACTGATGATATGCGCGGCGTTTCTCGCCCTTTCAGGGCTTGCCATACTATACCGCGTTGACAATAAGTATACCGCAAAAACAGGAATGGTACAAGAACATGTGACGCTTCTTCCCGCCAATGGCGCGGCGTTTCTTGTGGACGGGTGGGAGCTGTACCCTGACCGTATGCTTACGCCACATGACTTTTCTGACAAAGCCCCATCCCCACGGTATACCGTCTGGGCAGGAGAATATCCGAATCTGTCTTTATTCCACACAGACGGAAATCCCTATGGCGCGGCCACTTACCGTCTCCGCATAAAGGGGGAGGGCATGGCGGCCCTGTACCTTCAGGAACCGCTCTGCGCCGCCCGTGTTTTTGTAGATGGACGGGATTTGGGCGGACCGGGTGAGGTGGGAGACGTTTATGAAGCGGGCGGCGCGGACATGGATCGTGGGCAGGCGGGCAGCTACCGGCCGCTGATCCGGGACACGGTATATTCCTTTCCCGTGGACGGCGAGGCGGAGCTGATAATCCAGACGGCAAATTATTCCCATTATTACGGCGGCTTGTGGTTTCCGCCCGCAATCGGGAGTGTGGACAGCGTGGCCCATATGACTGCCTCCCGCATGGTTTTCTATGGGGTTTTCTGCTTTGGCTCCCTGGCGCTGTCCCTGTTCTGCATCGTGCTGTGGTTTGGGCGAAAAGAACAGCGCGACCCGGCGGCGTTCTGGTTCGGGCTTTTATGCCTGACCTTCGCCCTGCGGGTGTGCTATCCGTTCTTCCGCTTATGGGGAGTTCCCTTTGTGCGCCCTCTGTATGCGTTAGAGGACGCGGCGGCTCTCTGCGGAGTTTACTGCGCGGTGCGTATTTCCCTGTATTTGTTTCTGCCAGATCACTGGAAACGGATACAGGGGACTGCCGCCACACTCTCCCTGGGCATGTGCGGCGTCGGGATTCTGATTCCGCTTCTGGTGCTGCCTTCTTTTCCCAGCTTGATACCGTGGTATGGGCCGCTGATTTCCGTCTATCAGATCGTGGCGGCTCTGTTTCTGATTCTTGCAGCCGCCTGTGGGTGTGTGCTGGGAAAACCTCACGCGCGTCCGGCGCTCATGGCTGTCACGGCAAACGGCGTATGCCTGCTTTACGGCGCGTTTACGGTGGGACGGTTTGAACCGGTGATCGGCGGCTGGCCGGAAGAATACGGGGCGTTCTGCATGGTACTCGCTTACGCCGTGCTGATGGTTCAGCGGAGCCGGACTATGGCGGCGGAAAATCTGCGCTTAACCGGACATTTACAGGAGGAAGTGGAGGAAAAAACGGCACATTTAACAAAGCTCCTTGAAGAACGCGGCCAGCTCATGGCAGAGCTGGGGCATGACATGAAATCCCCACTCACCGCCCTGTCCAACATGGCGCAGATTATCCGCTTAAACGACATTATGCTGGATGAGGACACGCGGGAAAAAATGCAGGGGATTGAGGATAAGTGTAACATTCTTGCAGACCGGCTTAGGTCCATCCAGGAGCTGGCGGGCGAAGCGGGTGTGCTGCCACAGATGGAGCCGGTTTCCTTAAATCGGTTCCTGGCTGATTTCTACCGCAGCAACCAGCCGGTGGTGGAGCTGACCGGTCCGGACTTCTTATGCGAACTCACGCCCTTGCCCTGTATGGTGATGGCGGATAGCCTGAAACTGACGCGGGCGTTAGAAAATCTCGTCTTTAATGCAGGCGAATTTACACCGCCCGATGGGAAGATCATTCTCTCCCTGGAACGTGAGCAGGACCATGCCGTCATCCGCGTGGCGGATACGGGCTGCGGAATCCCGGAGGCGGAGCTTTCCAAGGTATTTGATCGGTTTTACACGACCCGATCAGATGAGGGTGGGCAGGGATTGGGCCTGGCCATCACCCGCGCCATCGTGCTGGATCATGGGGGAGAAATCAGCGTGGAATCAACGGCTGGGGACGGAAGTACCTTTGTGATCCGACTGCCGCTGGTATCGTGAAAGTATTTTTAACACAGATTAGAATTTCTGGAAAACAGACTGTATTGGAATCAAGAATATCATTGAATCGGTACGGCAAAAAAGAACTGCAGCCCTATATGAAACTGGCCGCAGTTCTTTTTAGCAGGTTATACCTCATTATCCCGCCGAAATGCAGAAAGGGACTGGAAAATTCCATGGATATCCTCCGTATCCAGATTATCCTCCGCATCCGGTCGTTCTTCCATCCTTGCTATCAAACCTGTTTCATAGGATGAGGATAACCTCTCCGAACCAAACGCCGGTTGGATGTTCCATGGCCGGACATTCATATACCCGGAGTCTACATAGCAGAGAACCGCATCCACGATAAACTGATTCTTGGAAGCCGTCTCATTCAGTATGTTCACCACCCGCACATGCTCCGGGTCCGTCCGTTTAAACCCTATCGTAAAGACAAATTCATTCTTTTTCCCTGTCATGCGGCTTACCTCCCAGCTTTAGAAAGATGATAGAGCTTCGCATATCCCCGCGCATTGGCATGGATATCCTCCACAAAAACAGCTTCCTTCACCTTGTCGGACTTCTCTAAATACGTCTTTAAGAGCATAGTCCCGCCGCCGACAAATACCACACAGCCGGTTCGTAGATCCAGTCCCCGTTCCCGGAGCGCACTCAGCAAGTCATCGACAAATACCTCCGTGACCGTTCTCACCAGCTTCTGGACCCTCTCCTCAAAATCCGTCCTTCGTCCCAGGATGATATCATCAATCTCCTCCTCCGAAAGCAGAAAATCGAATTCGGAGTTGACGCGGGACTTAATCCGGTTGTATAGGGTAATCACTCCGTTTTCCAGGGAGTCACAGACGTCCATATTGGGCGCTCCGTTCTTCAGTTCCAGATAATCCACGCTGAATCCCCCGATGTCAATAATCCGGGCCTTCGTGTGCCGTTTAATCTCCGGATAGATTGTCATGGCTGCCGCATAGTCCTGGGGATAGGAAATGACGTCACCAATGGCGATGGTATACGGATTTCTCCGATAGGTGAACTGGATATTCCCTTCCCGCTTAAAATACCGCTCAAACTTCTTGTAAAGCAGTCCGTAATGGGCCGGCGGAAGTCCTACCGGCAGGTTTACTTTTACGATGTCGTTCCTCGCCTGCGGATTCTCCCGCTCCAGCTCCATCGCAATCCCGAACAGCGTCAGAATGAAAAACCGGTCATCTGTTGTTTTATCCCTCATGTAAGGAATCCTCTGGTTCGAGAGGGAGTAATACTTCCGGTTGTAATACAGAAAATCTCCCATTGGCGGCTCCGTTTCGCTCTCCACCAGCCCGGAGGTGAATACCTGATGCTCCGTTTTCATGTTTCGGTTGCCGTGATCCACGGCGATTGTCCTTGTTCTATACATACGTTCACTCCTTTATGATTTTTCTACTTACTATATACGGACAGCCTATGTAAATCCCAACAACTGGCATAAAAAAAGCGGGCGCTGCGGCACTAATTTGCATTAGTACCGGACACCCACCTTGTTTCAATTACAGATACTCTTTATATCATTCGCTTAACTTTTCCAACAGCTTCGGTAATGCTTTCCGTGTAAGCTCCGCGGATGCCTTATCAACACAGCGTGATACCAAAGTTTCTTTTTGACCGTAAACTACTTCTTTAACTGCCTTCTCAACGCCTTTGTACTCATAGCGTTTAAAATAGGTTCTCACGCTTTCCTTAGCTAAGATATCTATTATTGCTTTCTGCAATTCATCTTCATCAACTTCAACGCTTATTTTCACTTCTTTTACCTCCAAATAAATGATTCCGTTCTACCTGTCCTCATCCGCCTGATCCGGCGTCTTACCCTTTAAGTCGTACAGCCAGTCATCCACGCCTTTCAGATTACCGGCCCACATGCCTTCCGCGTCCAAGTCCCAGACGAACTGCTTACAGGCCACGAGAAGCTCCCTGCAGATGCCATAGAGCTTCTTACAGCCGCCCTGGATATGTTTCCTCTTTTCTATCTTCTTCAAGCACTGGTGCTTTCCTTTTTCCTTCCGGAACTCACACGATACACATGCCTCATCATAATCTGCCTGACAGGCCGTATTTAACAGCTTATCCATATCATACGTCTCATAAATCAGCTTCACCCCGCTCCGCTTTAACTTCAGGATAACATCAGGCAGGTTCGCGTACTGGTTTACCCCAGGCACACAGGCAAAGCTGCGTCCAGACAGAAAATGGGACAGATCCCCTTTCAGCGGCCCTTCCGTCATAAAAACAATCTCATCTTCCGGATTCCCTACAAAATGGACCGGGCTTCCGGAACCGGCGCCCATATTGTCGTTGACACTGGACAGCCAGATATATTTCGTATGGTCGAAAGGGCGGTCCAGACGGATCTGCATACCCACAATAAAGCCTTCTATGCTTCTGACAGGGATTAGAAACCCGGCACAGGAACGCTTAAACCGCAGGCTCCAGGTTCCGTCTTCCTCCTGATAAAACCCCGGCACACCTTCCACAGTGCAGCCTGCCTTAATCAGCCGTTCTGTCAGGCTCCGGAACCCAAAGACCGGGGTGCTTTTATACCCGTTCTTTCGGATCTCCTCCTCACTGAACCCGCGCTCCAGCAGCTTCTTTTTGTGCGTCTCCGACAGCGTGAGCATGGTAAGAAGTTCAGAATAGGTCTGATGGAGAATCGGATCGGGAGCGCGCCTCGCGTTGACAACTTCCTTTTTGCTCTCAATCTCTTTCTTATAGACCTGATAAGCGGGAGCCTGGCTGTTTTTCCCCAGATACTCCTTGATCTGCTCACAGGCCGTCCCGTTATCCAGATGATAGACCGAGGCATACAAGCCAATCTTGCCGCCGGCTTCCCCACATCGGTTACAGCGGTATACACCCTTTTGAAGGTTTACATTCAGCTTTCCCTTTTTCCCGCAAAACGGGCAGTCACAGTCCCAGCTTACCGCGTTCTTATGGCGGATTTCCAAATTCAGAAGGAATACAATATCATCAATTCCAAATGGCAAATCTTCATCTGTCTGATACAATCCCCTCCTCCTTTCCGCAGCCCGGCAGATATCGCCGGGCCGCTCCTGTATTAAGCTGCCTGATTTGTAGCCTTATCAATCAAATATCTGGCTGCCGCGCGTAAAATGTTGTCCGGCCCCTTATATTCATTGACATACCACTGTAAATCCTTCGGTTTTTCAACCGCCACCTGGCCTAATGTCTTCCCATGGTTATATCCGATAGGAATTACGACCGCCGCCGCGACCGGATACGTCATCTGGGCATAGATCTGCTCAATCGGCATGTCCGGTTTGAAAACCGGGACGTTTTGGGCCGGCTGGCCGGCTGCCTGATTCTGCATGGCCGCAGTATTCTGGTTCGCTGCAGGCGGTACCTGGGCCGGCATACCCCCGCCAAACGCAGGAGGCATACCATACGCCATGCTGGCCGTCTCCTGCATACCGAACTGGCCGTCCATCGGGGACGTTCCTGCCGGTACTGAGGCATTGGCCTGCATACCGGAATTCTGCCCCTGGGCCGCCTGCCCGGCCGACGCTCTCTGGTTCGGAGCCGTGGCCTGCTGTCGGTTCTGCACCGGCTGCTGGTTCCGCACTGGTTGCTGATTCTGCACTGGCTGCTGATTCTGGACCGGTTGCTGGTTCTGCACCGGCTGCTGGCTCTGCGCCGTAGGCTGACTGGAATACTGGTTCTGCACCGCTGTCCCTGCGGGGGCGCCTGATTCTGATACGTTCCCTGCATTCCTGTGTCTCCGGCCATCATTCCTCCATTGGGATTGCCATTCTGGCCGCTTCCGCCTCCCATCGGGATTCCCAGAGGGGCGTCCACCACATTCGGGTCAATCTCCCCCTCCAGGTCGGCAAACTGCAAACCATAGCCCGCGTCTGCCAGCGCCCGGCCGACTGCCGCGGTTTCCGCCAGCTCCACATACTTTGGGCCAAACTGTGATTCCCTCTCAAAATATTTCTGTGCGAGGGCACTTGCAATATAGCTCTCCTCCGCGTCGTCTTTGCGGAGGTAAACCCGTGCCTCCACGATGGCCGTCTGGTCGGTGAGTTTCAGAATCTTTTTGACGATCTTCCCGTCCGGGTTTTTAAGCCGGAACCACAGTTTCCGGTATACAACGTCCAGATACTGCTTTGTCGTCCCGTCATCCCCTGTCAGGGTCCTCATAAACTTCCTGGGATCAAATCCTTCCACACGGTTCAAATTCTTGATTTCCTCCACTGTGTCATACATGGTGACGGTTCCCGTCTGTTCATTCATTTGCTTTCGCTCCTCTCGTCATTACGGAAGGCCGGCGGATATCCCTTTAACAAGTAAATATCCGCCGCCTGCCGTTTTTCTTGAATATATTGTAAAGAATCTATTTATTTTTTCCGGAATATTTGCACTCCCGGCACTTACAACGCTTTAAAGTGCAGCGTTTCCTGATATAGTTCTTCTGGTACACCCTGGGAACACAGACCTCAAATCCACGTTTTCTGAAAAACTTTTCGGACTCATAAATAAACGGTCCCAGAATTTCAATGCTTAACGGTTCTTTTGTCGGGATTCCCGGCTCACGGTCCAGCAGCATTTCGCAAAATTCCTTTGCCGCCGAGTAAATCTCCATGCGCCTGACACCCATTTCCTCTGTAAGCTCCGTATTCATACGACGCTTTAGTCTTTTCCTGTCTGCATTCCTGCGTGTATCCATGATCCACCTATTAAGTTTTTCCACCAACAAATTGAAGATTTTTTCAGCATATAATCCTTCCTTTCCTCTTTATGAAATCTTTTTATAAATGGAAACTAAGTTTTCGGTCTATCTCCACGCAATCGGCCGGAGGCTTTAAAGTCAGCTTTGAACCATCTGTCACCGGTCCACAATCCTGCTCTTTTTCGGCTGATTTATCCACAAAGCACTGGGCATTCATGTAGAAAGCCGGTGTATACCAGACCTCGTTATCCGGATGGCGCCCCGGTTTTAAACGTGCGTCGCCAATAATCACATAGCCCGGCAGCTTCAGCAGAGAAAGTTGGAGGTAACACATAAGCGCCGACGTCCGGTCATTGTCCTGTCCTGCAAACAGGACCTCTTTCTGCGTATTTACACCATGGTTTCGCTCGGCATTGGCAAACGCGATTAACTTAGCACCGGAACCACATGCAGAATCATGAGCTAATATGTAACCTCCGGAAGCAATTTTTCCGCTCCTATCCTCATAAGTCGCTTCTGCCATCATCCGCACCATATCATACGGCATAAAATTCAGACCTTGCTGGTCCTGAAATAAACTCAAAATCATATAGATCTCTTCCAAAAAATCTTGTTCCGGATTTTCCTCCAATCCCAATGAAAGGCTGGCAAGAAGCTGTGGAAACAATTTCTGATCCTCCTCCTGATAAGTATGGAGGAGGGAAAGATACTGTTCTTCCCGGGTGTCCCATTCACTTGTTTTCACAGTGTTCGCAAGGTGTAATGCCGCGAGCAAAAGAAAATCTTTAAATATATGCCATATCGAGATACCTTTTGAAAATAAATTTATCGTATTGTAAAACTCCTGTATCCGGTTCATCTTTACCTCTTTCATGTTATCCCTCATTTTATTTCTTTAATCTGGACCGCCATATCCATCTGCTGCTTTCCACTCCGTATGATAATCTCATCATCACTACCGTCTAACACCTGATATCCGGACATGGCAAGCGCCTGCTCAATCACATCTAAAACACGTTCCCGCTCGTTCTGCTCTCCCTGATACTTACACTGGCTGCATTTACAGTCCGACAAGGTACACCGCCTGATCCGGCCAGGTTTTCGGTTCTCAACATAGGGAACACAGACGGAATACCCTGCCGTCTCCAAAATCTCGGCCGCGCTTCTGATTACCTGGTTCTTCACACTATAAGTAAACGAGGAACCCAGTTCTCCGTTCTTCTTATCCGTGTCACCGTCAACCAGCACTCCGCAAACGCGGCTGCCGCCTGGGATAATGCGTCGAGACGGCGTGACATTCCCGGTGATACTATTTTTGCTAAATCCATGCTTCAAGTTCCTCCTTAAAATATCATTGATTTATCCAAATTCCAGTTTGTTTAATCTTCAATAAAGCTGACAAACGCACCTACAATCTCATCTTCCTGCAAATACAGGCAGCCATCATAGCAGCCGTCTCCATACCCGCTGCTGACAACGCCGCCGCCTTTTAACACTCCGCCATGTTTATCCGAAAGTGTCAGATCACAGCAGGCTCCATAAAATTTGCCGCCGGCTTCTCCCCTCGCAAAATCGTTTTCCGGCACGAAGTCATCTGCAAACTGGCTGTCATTACGGTAAAAATCCAAATCGAAGATGCCAAACTGGCCGCTGTCAACGCCCAAATCATCAATGTCTTCCAAATCCACACTGACATTCTCCGAGTCTGCATGAACCGCGTAAAACGCGCTGATCCGTTTTCCAAAGACACCCTCATCTGATTGAATACCATAGAATTTCCAGGTTCCGTTTTTTACACCGTCCACTTTTTTTAAGCACCACACGTCCAGGCCGTAGCAAGGATCGCTCAACACCAGTTCTCCGGATTCCACACAAAATGTACCAAATTCTATTATTGTTTTGGTGTCGGATAACTCCTGTTTTATTTTCTCCTTAATACTGTTTATCTCTCTCATGATTTTCTCCTTCGCTCTTAAAAATTAATTGCCATCTGCTCATAAACCGCTTCTTCCGGCTTCTGCTCGTCTAACAGTTCATAATACTTCCTGACAAGCCGCTCCCCTAACCGGGTATTGCGCTTATCGCTCTCCGTGTTATGTACCGCCCGTTCTACCGCCCATTTCTGGCCTATTATGATGAGTTTTACCTTTGCCCTGGTTATGGCTGTATAAAGAATATTCCGTCTTAACATATTGCCAAATACGGACAGCCACGGCAGGATTACTACCGGATATTCGCTTCCCTGAGACTTGTGGACCGTCTGGATATAGGCGTGTTCCACCATCTCCAGCTGCTCCCTGTCATATTCCACAGTCCGGCTTCCGAAGGCAATCTGTGCAACCTCCACACCATCACCGTCTAAATAGACCGCGTTGATAAAGCCGGTGTCCCCGTTGCTGATGCCGTCCTTGTTCCGTATCTGGATCACTTTATCGCCCGCGCGGAATGTCCGGCCGGCAGCCTTCATTTCCAGCCGGCCACGGACAGCGGGGTTCATCATCTCATGAAGCTCCTCATTCATGCCATTGACGCTCACTCCCTGCCCTTTACGCATGGGAGTAAGAATCTGCACATTCTCCACTCCATTCTGCTTCACTTCCTCCGCGTAAATCTTCCGAATCAGCGTCCTGGCCTCGGCTTCCGTATTGGCGGGAACCATGAAAAATCCGTCCCCTCCTGGAAATCCGTCCGGTTCTTCTGCATAAGGTCCGCATTGTAGGCAATCTGGCTGTTCTCTCCCTGACGGAAGACCACATTTAATACCGTAGTAGGGATAATGCCGCTCTCGATCAGTTCCCGGAATACATTTCCCGGTCCCACGGACGGAAGCTGGTTCACATCTCCCACCAGAATCAGCCTTGTGGCCTCGTCAATCCGGCAGAAAAAATTATGGCCCAGCCGCATATCGACCATGGAAAACTCGTCCGAGATCAATAGCTCACACTCCAGAGGCTCCATCATCAGTTCATAGCTGTCATCATCATTCTGAAGCCCCAGCATACTGTGCATGGTGCCGGCGTCTTCACAGCCGGTACTTTCGGCCATTCTCCGACTTGCTTTACCCGTCGGTGCCATTAAAAGCACTGTGCCGTCATGGAGCTGCTCGTGGACATACAGAATCACCTTTTCCACGGTTGTCTTTCCCGTTCCAGGTCCACCGGTGATAATACTAAAGCGGTAACGGAACGCCATGACAACCGCTTCCCTCTGGCACTTGGAAAGCCAGATTCCCAGCTCTTCCTCCGCCTCCTGTATGAGAGGCCGGATATCCGTTTCGTCCGGCTTCCGGATCAGAAGTTTCGCCAGGGCCTCCGCCGTTTCCTTCTCCTGCTCGTAGACTGCTTTTTTATAAACAGCTTTACCGTCCACAATTAGTTCTTTCTTGACAGCCAACTGATTTGCGGCCGCGCAGATCTGTTGGCGGTTTACCACTTTTTCGTGAAAACCCTCGTTTAAATACGCATATGCCTTTCGGATAAACGTCTCCTTTTCCTCATACAGGTTCCCAGCCTTCATGCCCAGCTCCATCACATACCAGAGGCAGCCTCTAATCCGGAGCGGATCGTCCGGCTCTCCCTGATTTGCTCTTGCAATCTGATCGACCTCCGGAAATGAGAAACCTTTTAATTCGCAGAGCGAATAGGTCTCTTCTTTGACAACCTCCAGTGCGCGTTCTCCGTAGGTTCCTGAATTTCCGCTATTTTCCTGCTTCCCAGCTTAAACGGGGCCAGAAACATCGCAAGTTCCCGCCTGGAGTGTTCCGCCTGGTAGGATTCCAAAATGACGGACAGCTTTTTATCCGTAATTCCGCGGACTAAACGGAGTTTTTCCGGCTCTTTATCAAAGACATCAAAAGTCTTGGAGCCAAACTTGTCCACGATGGCCTCCGCCGTTTTCGGCCCGATTCCTTTAATCGTACCGGAACTTAAATACTGACAGATCCCTTCCTCCGTGTCCGGAATCACTTCCTCGTAAAACTCTACGAAAAGCTGAAGCCCGTGTTTCCCTTTCACCCAGTTCCCCATCAAGTCGTATTCCAGTAGCTTTCCATCCGGCAGGTAATACCCTACCGCTGCAAAGACGGTTTCTTTCCTTTTGTGGAACTGATTTCTCGCCCCTTCCGGCACCCATTCCTCTGTCACATACTGATAAACACAATACCCGTTATCCGCGTTGGAATAGATTTCATTCTCGTATCTGCATTTCACTCCCATGCCTCCTTGCGGGCAGATATCCCCTGGATCAACCTGGTGGTCTTTTCATTTGATAAAAGAGTATATACGGGGATATCCAGTCTCTTTGCCCTTGTAATCTCGTCTTCCATGCCTTTGCTGATCCGGTTCCCGCATACAAGCAGCGCCTGGCACTTTTCAAGCAGAATCATGCCAAAAGCCAGTCCCAGTTCCCGCTCCCATAAAACGCTATCATCCAACAGTTCCGGCAGATACGCATGGGGAGCCACAGCCCGGCAGCAATAATACTGGGATGCAAGCTGCATATAGTTCCTGGCCTGCTCCATGTTGGCCCGACGTTCCTCTTTCGTCGGAGCGGAAAGCGGTGAGCAGATATAGACCATATCATCCGGTTTTATCATCAGGCCGCCTCCCATCGTTTCGCGGAGAACCTACGGCTTTCCGTAACCTCCACATATTCATCGTAAATGTCCGGGTGTCGGACTTTCAGCTTCTCTAAGTTCCCCTTACTGATCCCGGTACGGTAAACCGGGTTATAGGTAACCTGGTAACTCACCTTGCTGTCCTTCAATAACGCTTGACAGCTTACCCCCATCTTTTCCACGACCCCCGCATACAGTGTCTTCATACGAGCCTCGATTTCACGGGATTTGCCATCCAGACTGGATTTTTCTTCTTTCAGGGCAAGGTACTGATCCAGCAGAGTTTTGTCCGCTTCGGAAAGAATCACCTCCGGCTCGTCTTTGTCTGCCGGCCCGTAGTGCTTTCTGATACTTTCCAGTACAAGGTCCCCGCCCTCCACATAAGGAGGCTCCACCCCTTTGATGACATACTCATTCCAGAAATAGGCTTCCTCATTGATAAGCGCTTCCTCCGTATCATAATCACGTTCAATCTTGCGAATCACGTACTCGTTTTCATTGTTTCCGAACAGGCATGCGATATATGTCACGTCTACATTCATAACAGCCATGTAATGCCTGGTCTGATATTCATAATTGAGCGGCACACTGTCATTGGCCCATTTATCCTGTCAGTGATAATTACTGGTTTTGCACTCCAGGATTCCGGTCCTGCCGTCTGGAAATTCAATAAAAAAATCCACGTCGGCCCTCATGAACGGATATAAAGGATGGCAGAACATTTTACGGATTGGATACACCTTCAGACCGGTTTTGTACGAAAATATATCCGCAACTAAATCTTCCAGGCGGTGTCCAACTGATTTTGCTATCCAATTTCCTTCCTCCTCATTGACAACCGGCTGAATCCCCCGCTTGTCGTAATATAGATCCCTGCAGGTGCAGAACGGTGACTGCCCCATGATGGCGGCAACATCACTTCCTCCGATTCCTCCCCTGCGGTAACCAAGCCACTGTTCCTCTGTAAGCCCTGACGTATCGACTACTACACTCGGCTGATAGTTTAAATCCAAGCTCATGATGATCCTCCTTCTTCTTTTCCAAAGGTAAGAAAAAAGAAGAGGGCCTTACCTCTTCCTTCCTGCTCTTACCGATATTCTGTTTTATACCATTACCACTTGATTTCTCCCGGAACGTCAAATTCCTTCCAGTTCAAGGCCAGCGCCTGGCAACCTTTTCTTCCACATCGGCAATCCGGCCTCCCGGTTCCCCCTCGCAGGTCATCATAAACATGACTTCTGACATTCCATAGTAGATGTCCAAGGCCGTGCAACTTCCCGGGCCGTTCTGGGCCTCGAACAGATTCACCGCCTCCGTGATATACTTTTGGCAATCTTCACCTTCTTCATGACGCCAATCATACAGTTGCCCGGATGATTGACCGTGACGGTGGCAAACCTTGCAAGGCCGTTTAAAGCTGCCTGGTATTTCCCGAACAGGAGATCCAGCTGCTTATCAAATACCTCCATTGTTGCCCCGCCTTCATGGTTCAAACGGATCGGTTCTCCCAATGGGATGCCGTTCTGGCGCGGTCCATATAAAAGCATGGGATAGAGATTGGCTCCGCCCACGCCCACATCGGATGTGGTAACTCTTAATGCTGGCTTCATTTCTTCCGGCTCATAACCGCAGTCCTCCAGTTTCGCGCAATATGCGCCTAACAGCTCGTCCTGCCGGGAAAGCTCCCATAGCGCCGAGGCCCTGGTATGGTCGTAGAATCCCCCGATAAAATCAGAACCCGGAAATTCCTTCTGCAGATACTCCACCACATGATGGAAAATCTGCTCCATATCGAGAATTGCGTAATCATAACAGTCCCCTCCATGCACGGCAGAAACCTTCCCTTCCGAAATACGAAGCAGGGATTCCCCCTTGGCCGTCTTTAAGCAGTCATTTAAAATCCGTGCATAGACATTCTTATCCAGGCGCCTTAATCCCGTTCCGGAGATCCCGGCGCGGTCCAGGATTGTCTTGATCGCACAGCTTCTCACCGGATAATAGCGGTCCTTCGCCTTCAGTAACAGGCTGGTGCCCTCCATGGTATCGGAGAGAATGCCCGGGTCTAAGCCTTCGCGCTCGTACTCGTCCCTCAATTTCTTTGCAATCTCGCTATCCCCATCCGTAAATGCTACCAGCCGGAGATCCTTTGAGCGTTTCCGTTCCCACCGGGACTTTCCGCCCATCTGTTTCAGGAATCCAAAGAACTCCTCCTGCTCGGCAAACGTCCTGGAATAGCCATCTGCATACACCATTGTCTCATTCATCGTTTTTTCCACCTTTCTCTTTTGGTTTTTATCCTCAAAGCAAAATGCTTTTCAGGCAATAAAAAAGGGAATGAGCCAGTATAAGTCCTTCCTACACTGTCATCATTCCCATAAACGTGTGGTCTCCCACAAAACAGGAACCGCCATTGGCAGCCCATAAAAAAGCCAGAAAAATGCCGTAATTATGGCGGCGTTTTCCTGACTACCTGCAATCTTAAACAACGTGTGCTGGTCGGACCCTCTGGCCTTCTATCGCCAGTTCTCCGTCCTCCGGAAGCACAAAAATCAATTACAAAGCCATACTAACACGATATATAGTATATTGTCAAGATTATGGCACATTTTATAGTATTTAAAAATTTTTAAATTTTTTCAAGTATTTCTATCCCATCTCCCCTCTTTATAAACAGTATGTGATTTTCCAGAGCCGCTTCATCACTTGATCCGGCTCTTAGATCACCTGCACCTTGATAATTTAAGAGCATATACCAGCATGTAATATGGGTTCCCCGGACGGTCTGAGACAATACAGACGCCGCCCCCGGATTGAATCGTACACGGTACAGCCCGATACGTGGCCGAAAAGGGCATAGGAGGTGGTGCTGGGAGATATGTGCGGAAAATTTTACCAACTAATTATAAATTGTACAGCCGGAGAAGATAGCGTATAATGAATTTACAGAAGACTATGCTGGACTCTTACCGGCTGTTATAGAAAGGACTTTTATGACAGCTAATGAGAACCTAAATCCTAAGCCAGATAGCCATTCTCAAAACGAGGATGGAAAGAAAACATACTCCGTGCAGGAAATTGCAAATATTCTCCAGATCAGCAAGAGTAAATCCTACGAGTTATGTAAGGAATCGCTTTTTAAAACAATAAAAATCGGGAGAATTATACGCATCTCTAAATCATCTTTTGACGAATGGCTTGAAAGCTTCCTATAAGCGAGTAGAGGAGAGAACAGCATGGCGTCAATTATTAAACGTAAAAGTAAGTATTCTGTGGCCTATTATTATGTAAATGAAAGGGGGGAAAAGAAACAAAAATGGGAAACTTACCAAAATTATGGAGAGGCACAAAGAAGAAAGGCTGAAATTGAATTGCAGCAAAAAGAAGGAACATTCGTTCCTCCTTCTGAGATAACGGTGAGAGATCTCCTAAAGGAATTTGCCAGGATATATGGCCGGGAAGAATGGGCATTATCAACCTTTGAATCCAACTGTGCTCTGATTGCCAACTATATTAATCCCATCATCGGAGATAAGCAGATCCAGCAGATTGGTCCAAAGTTTATAGATGAGTATTATCAGGAACTAAAACGGACGAAATCCGTTGTCTCAAATAACAGAAAGCCAAAGAATGAATTTGTCTCACCAGCCGTTATTAGCAGCATTCACAAATTACTCCGCTGTGCCTTTAACCAGGCCGTAAAATGGGAAATGATTAAGACAAACCCGTTTCCTTCCGCGAATAAACCCAAAACGAAATATAAAAAGCGGGATATGTGGACCGCGGAGTACATTTGGACTGCCCTAAATGCGTGTACAGATATGAAATTGTATCTGGCTATCAACCTGGCTTTCGCCTGTTCTTTAAGAATCGGTGAGATTTCAGGGCTGACCTGGGATAAAATTTTCATTACAGACGCGCATATTGCCCGTGACGATGCCTATCTTTTGGTCGATCAGGAGCTGGCAAGAGTTTCCCGGCAGGCCCGAGAGCAGCTAGATGACAAAGATATTATATTTATTTTTCCTTCGTTAATGCCGAACACCACCACGAACCTTGTACTTAAAAAGCCAAAAACAGAATCCAGTATCCGTAAAGTCTGGATACCAAAAACACTGGCCTATATTTTGAGAGAGTGGAAGACAACCCAGGACGAATTCAAAGACTTTCTTGGACAGGACTATTATGACTACAACCTGGTTCTGACATTTCCCAACGGACGGCCTGTGGAACACAGGATTCTTGAGAAAGATTTTGGCAATCTGAGGAAAGAGGCCGGACTGCCTGACGTTGTTTTCCATTCGTTAAGACATTCCAGCACCACATACAAACTAAAACTGAATCACGGTGATTTAAAGGCAACCCAGGGAGATACCGGTCATTCCCAAATCAATATGATTACGGATGTATATGCCCATATCCTTGACGAGGACCGGAAAATAAATGCTCAAAAATTTGAGACTGCTTTCTATGCAAAACATGATTTAAGAAAAGTTGCCCCTCCGGAGGATGAGAACACGGAACTGGCTGGGTTGGTCGCACAGCTGCAGCAATCACCAGAATTAGTGCAGATGTTAAGCGCTTTGCTGAGTAAACAGGCTATTAGCAAGTAACTGGTGCTAATTTTTTATTAGCAAATTTATTAGCAAACCAGTAAACACTACGGAAATCGACCTCACACCTATTAGCAGAAATGTATAAATATAAAAGTTTTATGCAAGACAAAATCTTCTAAGAAATTTGGGGGAAAACAAAAAGGAAGTGCTGAAAACCCTTGATTTTTCAGCACTTCCAATGTTCCCGAGGCGACTTGAACGCCCGACCCCTCGCTTAGGAGGCGAGTGCTCTATCCAACTGAGCTACGGAAACATGTCAAAAAAATGAAACTTTATTAGTCAAAAGGTGAGAGGTCACCGCCCGCTTAGGAGGCGGTCGCTCTATCCAACTGAGCTACGGAAACATTACACAGGCGGTTCATATCACATGACCCGCCTTATATAATAGCGTATATTGTAAAAAAAATCAAGCCTCAAATTCAATCGTTCCTTGCATCCACACCTGCCCTTTAAATCTCCTGCCTGTCTCGGGCACGCCCAGGAGGTCCTGTTTGTTAATCAGGGTGTGGAAAATCATATCGTTGCAGTCCAGGCGCAGTTTGTAGATCTCCTCACCTGTGATCCGGTTGGTTTTGACCTCAATGCCTGTGATCTCACCAATAACCGAATACTGGTCGCATTCCACCCCGCAGGCATGAAGCAGGTTTCAATGATTGAATAGACGTCCTCATGGACGATCCTCCTGGAAACCATAGAATACATATCGATATCCTCGATGGTCAAGGTCTCAATGGCATCCTCGTCTCCGTGTTTGGCTGCTTCCAGGAGGCTGGAGCGCACCTTTGCCGCCTGCTTGGAGTCCTCGGCCTGCTGCTGGGTTTTCTGTATGGGCAGGAGTATCCTTCCCTGTACGGAAAATCCTGTGAGGGCGGCGCCCGCCGGTTTCACAGGCTGTTTGGCAGCCAGACGTATTCTGTATTCCATAGAATTTTCCATATAAAAATCAGGAGATTCCAACCTTATATTCATCCAGGAGACCGGCATAAGTTTCACGCTCCGTATGACGCTGAATGGAACAGTCCGCTCTGGAACTGATTTCCGTACTTTTGGTGTAGGGATAATAATATTCCCTGCGGAAGGTTCCTCTTTCACTGAGCTGCCCCACCATGGCGACACCTATACCTGGAGCCAGTTCGGCTCTCAGCTCGCAGAGCCTGCCGCCGTCGGCGTCCGTCAGGACTCCTGTGCGTTCCCCTTCTTTCGCCAGACGGCGAAGCAGCTTCTCCATATCCTGTTTTTTCTGGTACATGCTAAATCCCACAGTCCGCATAAACTTATGCATATTGTCACCTTCTTTCCTAACTGTCATGTGGTGTAGCAAACAATCCTTTTTAGACAATAATGAGGCTAAAGGAACACCTTCGCCTCATTATCTTTGCTCATTATATACCACTTTATTGCAGATTACCAGTATTTTTTAAAAAGAGCAAATAAAAATATTTATTAAAACAGGACAGGCAGAAAGCAAATTTAAAACACACCCCTGTAAAGTGTTAATATTTAAACGATTTTTTCTTATTGACTGACAATGACTCCTGTGTTAGTATGAAATTAGCATAAGGCGTAAGGGTATTTATTCCTTTTGCAGACAACTGCATACCATCGGGTGATGGATTCGGGAGAGACTGCCTGGGGCAGCGCCGAAGGGGAAGCGGAGAACTCTCAGGCAAAAGGACCGGATACCGGACGATACTCTGGAAAGCGATGAGCACCGACGAAGCCAAATCTTTCAGGTACAAAGACAGAGCGCATGAACACTTTTTGTTCGTGCGTTTTTTTGTTCCTGTTTTGGGGCGGAAGGAAAGTAAAGGAGGGTTAATTATGGCCACAACGGCAACGGAGACGGAGAACCTGCTGAGGACGCCGCTCTATGACACACACGTAAAGTACGGGGGAAAGATGGTCCCCTTTGCAGGCTATCTGCTTCCGGTACAGTATGAGACGGGAGTGATAAAGGAGCACATGGCTGTGCGGCAGGAATGCGGACTCTTTGACGTATCCCATATGGGAGAGATTATCTGCAAGGGCCCGGATGCTCTTAAGAATCTGAACATGCTTCTGACCAATGATTACAGGGTTATGGCAGAAGGCCAGGCCCGCTACAGCCCTATGTGCAATGAGCAGGGCGGCGTCGTGGACGATCTGATTGTCTACAAGGTGAGGGATGGCTGCTATTTTATTGTGGTAAATGCCTCCAACAAGGATAAGGATTATGCATGGATGAAGTCCCGCCAATTTGGAGACGTTTCCTTTGAAGATATCTCCTCCTCGGTGGCGCAGCTGGCCCTGCAGGGCCAAGGGCCATGGAGATTCTCAGAAAGCTTGTGAAGGAGGAGGATATACCTGAGAAATATTACACCTGCAGGTTTGACGGCTTCATAGGAGATATTAGGTGTATTATATCTAAAACGGGATATACGGGGAGGATGGAGTGGAGATTTATCTGGAGGCGTCAGAAGGGCCGAGGATGTGGGAATTGCTTATGGAAGTCGGCAGGGAGTATGGACTGATACCCTGCGGCCTGGGAGCCAGAGACACCCTGCGGCTGGAAGCGTCTATGCCCCTTTACGGACACGAGATGGATGACGGCATTTCCCCTGAGGAGGCCGGACTGGGATTCTTTGTGAAGATGGGTAAGGAAGACTTTATAGGGAAAAAGGCGCTGATGGAAAAAGGGCCCCTTACAAGAAAGCGCGTGGGCTTAAGGGTTACAGGCAGAGGCATTGTGAGGGAGCGGCAGGCGGTATATGCAGGCGGTCAGCTGATAGGAATGACCACTTCAGGAACACACTGCCCCTATCTGGGGTATCCGGCGGCAATGGCGTTGGTGGACGTGGCCTGTAAAGAACCCGGTACGGCTGTGGAAGTGGACGTCCGGGGCAGGAGGGTGGCTGCAGAGATTGTGGCTCTTCCCTTTTATAAAAGGGGGTGAGGGAAGGGACAGAGCAGCCCTGAACTGTTACAAATAAATTATAATCACAGGAACATGAATGGAGGAGAAAATAAAATGAATATTCCGGCTGAATTGAAGTATACGAAATCCCACGAGTGGGTAAAGATGGAGGATGAAACCACGGCATATATAGGTCTTTCCGACTACGCCCAGAACGCCCTTGGAGATCTGGTGTTTGTGAACCTGCCGGAGGAGGGGGACGAAATTACTGCAGGCCAGGCCTTTGCAGATGTGGAATCTGTAAAGGCGGTTTCAGATGTGTATTCTCCCGTGACAGGAAGGGTAGCCCAGGTGAACGGGGATTTGCTGGACGCGCCTGAATCCATCAATGAAGGACCGTACGATGCATGGTTTGTGAAGGTGGAGGACATAAGCGGCACAGAGAAACTGATGAGCGGTCAAGAGTATGAGGAATTTTTGAAGACCCTGGATTAGAGCGTTCTTTTAATACCTTCAGGGCGGGAATGGAACGGGCTTCAGGGGAACCTGGGGGCGCCGGCAATGAATCATCAGAAACGAGGTGTAAAGAATGGGAAGCTATGTACCAGGCAGACCCGGGGAACAGCAGGAAATGCTTCACGAGATAGGGTTCAACAGCTTTGACGAGATGTTTTCCGTCATTCCGGAGGAGGTAAAGCTGAAGCAGGGGCTGAAGCTGCCTGCGGGTTTAAATGAACAGGCGGTGATTGGCCGGATGGAGGAGATGGCTGATAAGAATGTGGTCTTTAAACATATATTCCGGGGAGCCGGCGCTTATCATCACTACATACCGGCAATTGTCTCCAGTGTGATTTCCAAGGAGGAATTTGTAACTTCCTATACCCCATACCAGGCGGAGATAAGCCAGGGAATCCTTCAGTCCATATTTGAGTATCAGACAATGATCTGCCAGCTGACGGGCATGGACGCCTCCAATGCGTCTGTCTATGACGGCGCCACTGCTGCTGCGGAGGCTGTTGCCATGTGCAGGGACAGGAAGCGGACCACCGCCTATATTTCCGGGGCGGCGGCGCCGGGGATTATCCGGGTTATAAAGACATACTGTTTCGGCAGCAATACTCGGGTGGTACTTGTACCGGAAAAGGACGGGGTTACGGACAGTGAGGCGTTAAAAACTCTTCTGGAGGGGGATCCGCAGGCTGCCTGCTTGTATGTGCAGCAGCCCAATTTCTATGGGAATCTGGAGGACGGAGATCTGCTGGGCAGGATTGCCCATGAAGCAGGCGCCAAATATATTATGGGCTGCAATCCTCTGGTTCTTGCAGTGATGAAAACGCCGGCAGAGTACGGCGCGGATATAGCAGTGGGAGACGGGCAGCCGCTGGGCATGCCCCTGGCATTAGGCGGCCCCTATCTGGGATTTATGGCAGCAGACGCATCTATGACCAGGAAGCTGCCGGGCCGCATTGTGGGGGAGACAAGAGATGACAAAGGCCGCCGGGCATTTGTACTGACCCTTCAGGCCAGGGAGCAGCATATCCGCAGGGAGAAGGCCGGATCCAATATCTGTTCCAACCAGGCATGGTGCGCCCTGACGGCGGCAGTATACATGTCGGCCATGGGGCTGGAGGCATGGAAGAAGCTGCGGGGCAGTGTCTGTCAAAGGCCCATTATCTGAAAGAGGTACTTGCGCAGGCAGGGCTGGAACCTAAATATAAAGGAGAATTTTTCCACGAATTTGTCACTGTGAGCCCTGAGGGAAAATGCACTGACAGCGGCCACATCTTAAGGGCTTTGGAGAAAGCCGGAATACTGGGGGGCCTGCCTCTCTCGGACAGGGAAATCCTCTGGTGCGCCACAGAAATGAATACCAGGGAGGAGATGGACCGGACGGCGTCCATCGTAAAGGAGGTCCTTCAGGGCCAATGCAGCCATAAGGAGGTGTGCGGTTTATGAAGCTGATATTTGAAAAAGGGGCAGAGGGCAGAGGACTGGGACTGATTTCTGAATGCGACGTACCGGGGATCAGGCTTTCCCCTGCCCACGCCAGGCGTCAAAAACCCAGACTGCCTCACCTGTCTGAGAATGAGATCAGCCGCCACTATACAGAGCTTGCAAAGCGGGCCCATGGCGTCAACGACGGTTTCTATCCCCTGGGCTCCTGTACCATGAAATATAATCCCAAGGTCAATGAGGAGGCCGCCGGGCTAAAGGGGTTTAAAGCCATTCATCCCCTGCAGCCGGAGGGAACGGTGCAGGGGGCTTTGGAGGTATTATATCTGGCTGAAAGGTATCTTTGCGAAATTACGGGCATGGACTCCATGACCTTCCAGCCTGCAGCCGGAGCCACGGGGAGTTTACGGGCCTGCTGCTTATAAAGGCCTATCATGTACATAGAAATGACGTCAAACGAACCAAAATCATAGTCCCTGATTCTGCACACGGCACGAATCCTGCCAGTGCGGCTATGTGCGGCTATGAGGTGGTAAGTATTCCTTCCAGGGAGGACGGATGCGTGGATTTGGAGGAGCTGAGGGCGGCCGCAGGGAAGATACGGCAGGATTGATGCTGACGAACCCCAATACGGTGGGGCTTTTTGACAAGAATATCCTGGAAATCACCAGGATTGTCCATGAGGCGGGAGGACTGTGCTACTATGACGGCGCAAATCTCAATGCGGTTATGGGGATTGTCAGGCCGGGAGATATGGGCTTTGACGTGGTTCACCTGAACCTCCACAAGACCTTTTCCACTCCCCACGGAGGAGGCGGGCCGGGAAGCGGGCCGGTGGGCTGCAAAGCTTTCCTGAAGCCTTATCTGCCCGGTGCGGCTGTTGTGAAAAAGGAGGCCGGTGAAGAGAAGGGCTGCGGATGGGAATACAGGTTTGAGCGGGCAAGCGAGAGCATCGGAGACGTCAAGGAGTTTTACGGCAACTTCCTGGTGGTTGTAAAGGCATTGGCTATATTCTTACACTGGGCAGGGAGGGAATACCCCTGGCTGCCTCCAACGCAGTGCTGAACGCCAATTACATGAAGGTTAAGCTGTCGGATGTATATGAGATGGCTTATGATGAAACCTGCATGCATGAGTTTGTTATGACGCTGGAAAGGCTGAAGCGTGATATTGGAGTGACGGCTATGGATATTGCCAAAGCCCTTCTGGATTACGGCATTCATCCGCCTACCATGTACTTTCCGCTGATTGTCCATGAGGCGCTGATGGTGGAACCCACCGAGACCGAATCGAAAGAAACCCTGGATGAAGCCATAGCCGTATTTCACAAGATTTACCAGGACGCTGTGAAATCGCCGGAGCTCCTTCACAGCGCGCCCCACAATACGCCTGTCGGCAGGCCCGACGAGGTGACTGCCGCCCGGAAACCGGTGCTGCGGTATAATTGGGAATAATTTACAAATAATAGATTGCTGCCCGTCTGGCTCATAAGTTCCGGCCGGGCAGATTTTGCAGGAGGAGTCAGATTGATAGACCGGTTGATATGGATGGAGACGGGAAATACATACCCATACAGAAACCTTGCAGTGGAGGAATATCTCACCGGCCATGTCCCCGGCGGCGCATGTATTTTGTTTCTCTGGCAGAACCGCCACACAGTGGTAATTGGAAAAAACCAGAACTGCTGGAGGGAGTGCAGGGTGGATTTACTGGAGAAGGAGGGCGGGTATCTGGCGCGCCGTCTCTCAGGCGGAGGGGCCGTATATCATGATATGGGAAACTTAAACTTCACATTTATTGTGAGGAGGCCTGATTATAATCTGGGGCGTCAGCTGGACGTGATTGTGAAGGCGGTTCAGATGCTTGGGATTCAGGCGGAAAAGACGGGGCGCAATGATATTACAGTGGAGGGCCGCAAGTTTTCCGGCAACGCCTTCTACAGCAGGGGAGACTGCTGCTGCCACCACGGACCCTGCTCCTGAATACAGATAAAGAAAAGATGTCCAGATATCTGAATGTATCCGGGGAGAAGCTGGCATCCAAGGGGGTGGCCTCCGTAAAATCCCGGGTAGCCAATCTTTGCGAGTACAGGGAGGACGTCACTGCAGATAAGATGAAATCCGCCCTGGTTCGGGCATTTTCCGGCGTATACGGGCACGCCCCGGTTAAGATGAAGGAGGATGCGCTTTTGCAGGAAGAGATGCAGAAGCTGACGGAGAGATTTGAATCCTGGCAGTGGAAATACGGCAGAAAAATTCCTTTTCAGTATGAGATAGGCAGGCGTTTCTCCTGGGGTGAGATTCAAATTCAGATGTATGTGAATGAGGGAATGGTTCAGGATGTGAATGTATATTCCGACGCTATGGAGCAGGACTTAGCGGGAGAGCTGGAACAGGCTCTGAAGGGCTGCGCTTATGGGGCCCGGCCTCTCTGCAAAGCAGTCCTGGGGGCGGGAGCCTGTAAAGGGGAAGCGGGAGCCCATAATCAGTTGAATATCATAAAAGGAGAGATAGCGGCTTTCATAAGGGAAAGCCTTCAGGCTGCGCCTGAGGACTGACGCGCAGCCCTTAGGAGCCTGCAGGCGTCAGAGGGTGGTCTGAGACATAAAATGTACGCTGGGAATCTCCCTGCACCCTGATTTCCCGCCGGCCGCACACAAATATAAGCAACGTACGCGCCAGGTACGCCTTATAAATTTGTGTACAGCTGACAAAAAATGATCTCGAAAATAAGGCGCAAAGAGATTCCCGGCGTACATTAAAAGTAAGGGGAGGGGTATATGACGGAACGGTTTGATTTGGTAATTATCGGGGCGGGCCCGGGGGATATGAGGCAGCCATAGAGGCGGCCCGAAAGGGGATGAAAACAGCTCTGGTGGAGAACCGTGAGCTGGGGGGAACCTGCCTGAACAGAGGCTGCATTCCCACTAAGACAATTCTCCATACGGCGGAACTGTACCGTGAGCTGGAGTCAGGGCCTTCTATCGGCCTGAATGTGGGAGAGAGGGGCTTTGATATGGCCGGCATCCAGGCCAGAAAGGAGGCTGTGCTGGAGCAGCTCAGAGGCGGAATCGAAGCTCTGATGAAAATGAACAAAGTTAAGGTTTACAGGAACCGGGGTGATATTGGATTCCTCCCATGTAAAGGTATGGACCGGGGAACCGCTTTTGCCTGCAGGCCCTGGGGAGGCGGAGCAAAAGGAGTCTGCGGTTCTGGAAACGAAGCATATCCTGATCGCAACCGGCTCAGTCCCGTGGACGCCGCCTGTTCCCGGTGCAGATTTGCCCGGGGTTCTTTCCAGTGACGGCCTTTTGGACAAAAAAGATCTGTTTGAGCATCTGGTGGTCATTGGGGGTGGAGTCATTGGAATGGAATTTGCTTCCATCTACAGTTCATTGGGCCGCAAAGTAACCGTAATAGAGGCGCTGGACCGTATTCTTGCCAATATGGATAAAGAAATTTCCCAGAATCTGAAGATGATTTTGAAGAAACGGGGGGTGGATTTCCACACGGCAGCCGTAGTGGAGGAGATTGTGCAGGCGCCGGGAGGCGGCCTGATCTGCCGTTATAAGGAGAAGGATAAAGCCTGTGAGGTAAAAGGGGATGGGATTCTGATTGCCACAGGGCGCAGGGCCTATACCCAGGGACTGATTACGGAGGAGAGCGCCCCGAGATACGGGGGATGGAGATGGAACGTGGATGTATTGTCACAGACGGCAGCTTTCACACCAGCGTTCCGGGCATTTACGCCGTGGGAGATGTGATTGGAGGGATTCAGCTGGCCCATATGGCAACGGCGGAGGGCCGCTGCGCTGCGGCTCATATGGCAGGGGAGAAGCCATCCATAGACATTTCCGTAGTCCCCGGCTGTGTCTATACCAATCCTGAGATTGGCACTGTGGGGATCTCAGGGGATAAGGCCAAAGCCAGAGGCATGGGGGTGATTACAAAAAAATATGTGATGACAGCCAACGGTAAATCCATTCTCTCTCTCCAGGAGCGCGGTTTCATTAAGGTGACGGCAGATGCCGAAAGCCACAAAATTCTGGGCGCCAGATGATGTGCGCCAGAGCCACCGATATGATTAGCCAGTTTGGGGCAGCCATTGTCAACGGGCTGACCCTGGAGGACATGGGAAAGGTAATTTTCCCCCATCCCACCTTCAGCGAAGGAATCTCAGAGGCTGTAAGGTTATAGCAGACGCAGCACGCAAAAAAGGCGTCCGGGCCATCATAGCCCTGGACGCCTTTTTGCTATATTCACTTATTCAGCACAAACATTAACTGCCTGTAAGCCGCGTGCGCTTCGGTAATGTCGAAGGTTACTGCCTGGCCGTCCTCTAATGACTTAAAGCCATTAGAAGAAATACCGGAAAAATGAACGAAAACGTCCTCACCGTTGTCCTGATTTGTGATGAAGCCGAAGCCCTTCTGTGAATTGAACCACTTAACTGTACCCTTATTCATGTAAAGATACCTCCTGATTATAATATTATATTTCTGAATAAAAATAAAAAATCACATATTTTGTAAATCATCAACTCAATAATGACTTACAAATATGTGAAATCAGAATCTTATTAAAAATACTCCCTTATCATAGCATGGTTTTAATGGTCTGTCAAGGCTTTTTTTTGACAGCCGCAAACTTTTTATTTTGTCATGTAACAGTTCAGACGGCGGGAAACGTAGTGCGAACGCGGCCGTTAAGCTGGCGTTCGCACCACGTTTCACATCGGATGGACATCCAATGCTTCTTGACCGGTTTTTTCGGTCAAGAAGATGCGCCCTCTGAACGGTTGCTCTGTCATAGCCCCGTAACAAGGATCGTAAGGAGGCGCAACTATAAAAAGAGTTCTGCCTCCGCTCTGGCGGTGTAATTCTGTTCCAGCATGGCCACATGGGAGAGAAAGGCAGGATCATCGAAAATTTGGCGTTCGTAGGGCATTTTTGATACATGCATGACATTTAATGCAGATTCCGGGGACATCCCTGGGGTCTTCCCGGCTGATGGCGCCCATGGGACAGGCTCTGACACAGATTCCGCAGCCGTTGCAGGCGTGGGCCTCTGTCTTTGGCTTGGCCTTTAAAAAGACCGCAGGTTTCCCGTCTGTGCCAAAGGGGTGTAATAGGGGCCCAGGGGATCGTCGCCGCGGACGGCAACAGGCTCTGGAATCCGCTCCATTCTATCTGCCTTATCCGCCGCTTTTTCTGCGAACTCTGATATAATTTTCCAGTCCTTTTCATCGGGACGGCCTGGAGCGATTTTATGGGAAAAGACATGGCAGGCAGGAAAACCGGCCGCTGCTATTGTGTGGAAGCCGCTGCTCTCCAGTGTATTGCGCAGTTCGATGAGGCCGTTGTCGAAATTCCGGTTTCCGAAGGTGACAACGGGAATTGCCAGGGCCCCCTCCCCTTTGAAGTTATTCTGCACAGCCGGCAGCATTTTGTTGGGAATTCTTCCTGCGTACACAGGCATACCAAATACTACCAGATCGGAAGGCGAATATGTATGTACGGCTGTTCTGTTTTCAGGCAATGTAAAATCCTGGATTTCCATGGAAACCCAGGATTTATCCGCGATCCCTCTGGCAATGGCAGTCACCACCCGCTCCGTATTTCCTGTTGCACTGTAAAATACTCCCTTAACTCCTGTAATTTTCATAGACATAGTCCTCCTTAGACTTGAACACAACCTTTCCCTAAACAAGTTCCGGCATCTTTTTGGCAGTTGTTTTATAATAAATCTTCTCCTTTGGTTGGCAAAGACGCCTATGTTTATACCCGTTCCCAGAGAAGCATATTGTTTTCAAAGAAAGCATTTATTTTTCCGGTATCCTTCAGCCATGAGAGGTAGGAGCGCACAGTACTGCCCACAAGAACGTATTGTTCAAAGTTCATGGTTAATGCATATTTGGAAAAAAGTTTTTGAAGAACTTCCTCAAAACAGAGGGGGTCTTTACAGAGGCCCATAATGGTTTCGGCAATCTCGTGTACTTTGTCCATGTTATACATGGCCAGAGGAGCGATTTCTTTTACCGCCTCAGCGTGGGCGGGTATAAAGATGTCTGCCTCCAGCGTTTTTACCATGTCAAGAGTCTCCAGGTATGCGGCAATATCGTAGATGAAACTGATTTGGTATTTGTCCAGGGTCGCTCTGCTTGACAGGCAGTCCGCCAGAAAAACAGCATTGTCGGGCGTGCGAAAGCCTGCCATGTCGAAGAAATGTCCCGGCAGCGGGATGATTTTAAATCCCCGGGGCAAATTCTCTTCAGTGAGATATTCTGCATCGCTGGCTTGAGCCATGAGAAACTTATGCCTTAAATCCTTGGGGGGAAAGGCCCCATACAGGAAGGAGGGCTCTAAAAGAGGGTGCCGGGTAAAATCACAGTCTATGCCGGGCGCAAAGATCCGGCAGCCGGTCTGCCCCTGGAGATATTTGTTGCCGCCGATATGGTCAGCATTGGAATGGGTGTTGTAAATTGCGGTCAGATTCCAATGGCGGGACTCCAGAATCTGGCGGACTTTCCGTCCTGCGTCTTTGTCGCTGCCGCTGTCAATTAAAATAACGTCCCTGTCATTTAATGTGTAAAGTCCTATCTTGGCCGGGCTTTGGATATAATAACTGTTGGGGCTTACCTGCACTAACTCATACATTTTGACACACCTCACTTTTCTTTCCGGCAGCATACCATATGGGAACTGTCTGAATCAACGTCTTTTATCCATTCTATCACAGTGGTGGAAAATATAGCAAGTGAGTGTGCAAATTCAAAACGGCGGTCTGCTATGGCGCCCGCGGCCAATGTCCTGGCTGCGGGCAGAGGGGAAGGGAGGCCGCCGGTTTAATTTGGTACTATAAACCAGTTTTCTCCATAGAATATAGGGAAAAGCAATCGGGCAGGCAGGTATTATTCTATGCTGAATTATCTATGGGCAGGAATGACGTTGACGGGTATTTGTGGGGGCCTTTCACGGACAGCTCCAGGCTGTTACGGACGGGGCCCTTCAGGCGTCCAAGGAGGCAGTGGCTCTGTGTATCACTATGCTGGGGGTTATGACTCTTTGGACCGGAGTTTTGGAGATAGCGCACAGGGCGGGGCTGGTGGATCAGCTGTCTGAAAAGATGTCTCCGGTTTTAAGCTTTCTTTTCCCAAGGCTTGAACCTGAAGGGGAGGCCAGAAAGCAGATTGCTGTAAATATGATCGCCAATGTGCTGGGCCTGGGCTGGGCCGCCACGCCTGCAGGGCTCAGGGCCATGGAGGAACTGAAAAAGGTGGAGGAGGAGCGCAGAGAAAAGGAGAGCCGGGGGGAGCCGGTACAGGGAACCGGTAGCCGGGGAAAGCCGGTACAGGGAATCGGTGGCCGGGGAGAGCCGGTACAAAGAACCGGTAGCCGGACAGAGAGGAAAGAGTCATGGGAAGAAGATCCTGTGCCAAAAACCCTTCAGGGAATGGGACAAAAGGGCCGGAGGCTTGCAGGAGCCGGGAAAGCCCAGCCGCCGGGAACTGCCAGCAATGAGATGTGCACCTTTCTGATCATCAATATCTCCTCCCTTCAGCTGATCCCCATGAATATGATTGCCTACCGGAGTCAATACAAAAGCGTAAATCCGGGAGCAATTGTAGGTCCTGCTCTGGCGGCCACTCTCATATCCACAGTGGTGGCGGTGGTGTACTGCAAAATAATGGATACTTAAATAGCGCCGCCCCGGCGCCGGTTTTTATGTCGCTGCCGATGTCCGGCCTCAGACGGATGTTAAATTATTTTATCTTGACTTTAAAGCTGCCGTATGTTAACATTTCGTATCTTCTGTCCAGGAGACAAAATACCAGGAATTTCCAGCGGTACTGCCCTGAAAAGCGATTGTTCACAATGCCTGAGGGGCAGCCCTGGAGATTGTGGAAGGATTAAAATGAGAAGGAGATGTTATGATACCGAAGGGAATTATAATCGACTGTAGTTGTGTATTATTAGGAACTAATTTAGGAAGCGTTATGAAAGACCGGGTGCCTGAACGCATTAAACAACCCATGAATATTATTTTCGGCATAGCAGCCATCACAATTGGACTAACCTCTGTAATCAGGCTCCAGTCCCTGCCGGCAGTGATACTGGCGCTTATATTGGGGGCGCTGACAGGTGAACTCACCGGCCTGGACGGCAAAGTGAACTCTTTGTTTCAGGCCGTACTGGAAAAACTAAATTTTAAGATTACAGGAGATAAAGACGAATATATGCGTTTTTATTTGATTGTGGCAGTTACGTTCTGCGCCAGCGGAACGAATATTTTCGGGGCCATCAGCGAGGGTATTACAGGAGATTTTACGATTCTCCTCTCGAAAGCAGTGATGGATATTTTTGCCGCTACTATTTTTGCCACCACCCTCGGACGCGCTATGAACGTAACCGTTATACTCCAGTTCCTGATTTTATGCCTGTGCTTTTATTCCGCAAGATTTATTATGCCTCTGACAACGGAGGCCATGCTGAATGATTTTATAGCAATGGGCGGGCTCCTTACCTTTGTGCTGGGACTGAGTATTGCTCAAATTAAACATATCAGTGCGGTCAATTTGCTTCCTTCTTTAATTTTAATATGGCCTGTTCCTGGGTTTTTGGGTTAATTGTTTAATCATCTGCCTTTCCTGACAGGCGGCGCTTTCAGGAAAGGCAGCTTTACAGAGGGCCCGGCCCTTCTCATTTTATTTTGTCTGTTTAATCATATCCACTATGGTTTCGGTAATCTTTTTGACCGGAACCTTTTTGTCCTCCCCAAACACCGGATTTTTTCCAGCCATTCCATAAATTCTGTCCGGGTAAACACATGGCAGGACGGCGGCTGGCTGAGAAGGATGTTCTGTCTGGTAAAGACAGAGGCGGCGTAAACAGGTGTGCCTTTGAATTCGCTGCGATCCAGCGCAAGAACCATGAGATTTTTTTCCTTTTTCATGGATTCCTCCGGGTTTGGGATCTCCTTTATCTGTTCATTCATATTCTGCATCCATCTGCCCTTTTCCCTGTAGATGTGCCCTCCGAAGCCGTAGCAGCGTATGAGAAGGAGGCCGAAGCTTCCGGCCAGTATCATGGTGGTGGGGCTTGTTTCCTCCTGTATGCAAAAGCCGCCGGGAAAGATGACCTTCATCTCATGCTTGAAGGCATAGGTTTTCAGCTTGGACAGCAGTTCCTCCACCTCCCGGCGTCCCCCATTGTGGGAGTAGGGCAGCTTGGTCTTTCCCGTGAAATCCTCAGGGGTAATGGGCAGCCCCTGAGATTTCTTCTTATAGACCTGCTTCATAATCCTGCGCCGCTTCATCAGACGGGGAAACAGGAGTACAGCTGCAAATACAATGAGACAGATGAGAATCATTTCTCCGTTAGTAAGGTTTTCCAGAGATTTCATAGGGTTTTCCTCCTGAGGTGAATTTTCTTGTTAGGGGGCGGCTGAGCTGCTATTCACGCGGCTGAAAAATCAGGCCAAAAAATACACAAAGTATATTGCCAAATTCCAGATTAAGTGATACTATATAAACAACAGATATATCAGTCGTTTTTTATTATATCACCTTTTTTATGAACTGTCCCGTTAAATTGTTCAGAATAGGAGAAAAATTTGGGCAAAACAGATAGCGCATACGATTACATAAAGGAAAGAATTATAAACGGGGTGTATCCTCCTCTGAGCGACTTGTCGGAAGATAAACTTCAGGAGGAACTGAATGTGAGCCGGACTCCTGTGAGGGAGGCTATCCTCAGGCTGGAAAAGGAAGATTTTGTCTATGTGTATCCAAGGAAGGGAACCATAGTAACAGACGTGACCCACGATCTTATTGAAGATGTATATGAAATCAGGGAGCTGATCGAACCAAGGATGGTGGCCAGCACCATGCATCTGGTAAAGCGGGACTGGCTTCTGGATATCAGGAAGCGTTTTCTGGAGCCGCCGGAGGAATTGGAGGGGGAAGAGCTGCGCCAATATTTTATACAGCTGGACACGGAACTTCACACCAATATTATGGACGGCTGCCCGAACCGCTATATGCGCCGCCTCATGAAAAATATATATGACCAGAACCAGCGCCTGAGAATGGCCTGTTCCAATCCTGACGGGGAGGACGACCGTACGGTTATTGAGCACGTGCAGATAGTGGACGCCGTTCTCAATAAAGATAAGAAGAGACTGGAGGAAGTTTTAATTACACATCTGGAGGAGTCCAAGAGAAGAACCATTCAAACCTTCCGGTAAAGGGAGACGCAGCAGCACAAGGATAGAAACCACATTGTAGATATCCTGAAATATCAGAGAATTTGCAGTGTGGTGAATATTTAGCCCATAGCAGATATATCAGTTGCATAATAAACATATATAATTAAGATATAATAACATATATACAACACAAGGAGGGTAAAAAAATGAATACCAAAATCCAAAAAGCCAAAGGTATACCAGGCAGTGTCAACACTCAGCAAACCCATCGCCGACTCGACCCACACCATCAGCAAGATTGCGTTTTATGTGGTTGAGGTGGAGACGGAAGGCGGCGTTAAGGGACAGGGCTACCTGCTGTCCTTCCACTATTCGCCCAACGCCATCAAAGGCGCGCTGAAGGACTGCGGGGAATTCATTCTTGGCAAGGGGTATGAGGTGTGGGAAACGATCCGCGCTAAAAAGGAATGGGATATGGAGGCGGAGTATTTTGGAAACACCGGCTTAAATACCTGTGCCATCGCCGCCTTTAACGTAGCTATGTGGGACGCCTGGGGACATTGTACGGAACAGCCTGTGTGGAAGATGCTGGGCGTTAACAAGTGCAAAATTCCGGTATACGGAAGCGGCGGCTGGATCAGCTATACAGACCAGGAGCTGCTGGATGAGGTTCTGGACTATAAGGGGAGAGGCTTTACTGCAGTAAAGATTAAGGTGGGACATCCTGAAGGAATTGAGCGGGATTTACAGCGTCTTACCATCTGCCGCGAGAAACTGGGAAACGGCGTAAAGATTATGATGGACGCCAACCAGGGTATGGATGTGGTGGACGCCCTTAAGCTTTCGGAGAAGGCAAAGGAGATCGGCCTCCAGTGGTTTGAGGAGCCGGTTCCCCATACGGATTTTGCCGGCTATCAGCTTCTCCGGGAAAAATGCGGCATAGCTCTAGCGATGGGCGAGAGGGAATATGACTGTGAGGCATTAAAGAATTTGATATCCAGAAACGCCCTGGATCTGTGGCAGCCCGACTTAATCCGTCTTGGGGGCGTGGAGGGTGGAGGAACTCTGCAGCTCTTGCAGAGGCATACCGTCTGCCGGTTCTTCCCCATTACTACAAGGACTATGATGTTCCGCTGCTGTGCACTATCTCCAGCCCATACGGTGCAGAATCCTTTGACTGGATTGACGGAATCATTGATAACACCATGCGTATTGAGAACGGCTTCGCCTACCGCGGGAGGGCGCAGGCTGGGGCTTCAGGTTTAAAGAAGAATTCTTAGAGGAGGTTTAAGAAATATGAAAGCAGTTTATGTATCGGAACCAGGAAAGCTGGAAGTGATTGAGAAGGAAATGCCTGAGATTAAAAAGGAGACGGAGGTGCTGGTTAAGATTACGGCAGCAGGAATCTGCGGAAGCGATATACATATTTTCCACGGAACCCACGCATATGCCACTTACCCCAGAATTATCGGCCACGAGGCTGCGGCGTTGTAGCTGAGGTGGGAAAGGGAGTGACCGGACTTTCTGTTGGGGATCCTGTAATTGTGGAGCCTATTCACGGCTGCGGAACCTGCTATGCATGCAGGAACGGCCGCTATAACTGCTGCCCTGACATCGTGGTTGCAGGTGTTCACGCGGACGGTGTTATGGAGGAGTATATGGTAGTGGAGAGCAGGCAGCTCCACAAGTACGATCCCTCCCTCACGCCTGTGCAGGCAGCCACGGCGGAGCCATACACCATCGGAGCCCAGGCCAACGCTCAGGCGGGAACCCAGGCCGGAGATCTGGTGCTGGTAATCGGGGCCGGCCCTATCGGTATGATTATCTGTGATATTGCAGAAAAACGGGGAGCAACCGTCATTGTCAGCGAGGTGAACGAGGCCAGGCTGGAGCTGGCAAGGGATTTCGGCGCAGCCTTCACCATCAACCCTGCGAAAGAGGATTTAAAGACCCGCGTAATGGAGCTGACGGAGGGAAAAGGGGTAAATGTAGTCTTTGAAACCAGCGGTGTTCCCGCCCTTACCAGTTTATCTGTGGAGCTTTTAAGCCCTCACGGGCGTCTGGTTCCCCTGACCTTTGCCCCGGAGCCTGTGCCTGTGAATTTCCGTCTGATCAATAAAAATGAGCTTGTAATCGCAGGAACCCGGAATCAGAACAGCAAGTTCAGGGAAGTGGCTGAGAGCCTGCCGGGCCGCAGGGACCGCATTGACAAGCTGGTTACCCACGTATTCCCCGCTGAGGAGGCCGTAAAGGCTTTCGAGACGGCTATGGATAAGAACAGCGGCGCATGCAAGGTAGTTATCACATTTTAGCGAACAAAGACCGCACCCGGGAGAGGTATCCCGGCTCCCGGTGCTTCCATGTACGCTGGGAATCTCCCTTGCACCTGCTTTTGGGGCTGATTTTCCGCCGGCCGCACACAAATTGAATCAACGTACGGGCCGCGTACGCCTCATTAATTTGTGCACAGCTGATAAAAATCATCTCGCAAAATCAGGAACAAAGAGATTTCCAGCGAATAGTTCCAAATAAGGAGGAGATTATTATGACATCCAGAGATTATGTTGCCGGACTTTTTGATTTAACAGGCCATGTGGGAATTATCACAGGCGCCAGCAGAGGCCTGGGCCTGGGCCAGGCAAAAGTTTTGACCGATGCAGGGGCCACCGTATATAATTTCGACCTGGCGCCCCACTCTGATGAGGAGGAGATTACAGAGGGAGAGCTGATTGATGTTATCTGCGACGTGACGGATTATGCAAGGGTGGAGGAAGAGGTTGGAAAGATTGCGGATAGGGAAGGGCACATTGATTTCCTGGTGAACAATGCAGGCGTGACCTTCAAGTCCAGGGCCGAGGAATTTCCTGAGGACAGGCTGGATTTCATTATGAAAGTGAATTTAAAGACGCCTCTTATGCTTTCAAAGATTTGCTATCCTTATCTGAGGGAATCACAGTACATAGGACGTATTGTATCTATCTCATCCATGGCGGCCTACATGGGCTTTTCCGGCGTGCTGCCCTACGATATGACAAAATCCGGAATCCTGGGGCTCACCAGAGGCCTTGCCGAGGAGTGGAGGAATGACAATATTCTGGTGAACAGCGTGGCGCCCGGGTGGTTTTTGACAAAGCTTAACGAGGGCATGTTTGAACAGAACCCTGACAGAAAGGCCGCTGCCTTAAGCAAACCTATGCTGCCTAAATTCGGCCGTCCCGTTGAGATTGGATATATGATTCTGTTCCTGCTGTCGGGCGCTTCCACCTACCTTACAGGCCATGATTTCCCTGTGGACGGCGGCGCAGTGCCCCACGGTTTTTAATTCATTAACACAAATAATGGAAGGAAATTGTGTATTCTGTATAATTTCAAGGCGTAATTATAGGTAAGATTGCACAAGTGGAAAAAGTTATAAGTGTTAAAACTTTGTTAAATAAAAAACTATTAAATATTCGACAAAACCTATTGCCTTTTTATGAACAACTATGTATAATATGGCTATAGAAACTGTGATATATCTTCTGTATTTTGAAAGAATATCACTGGGGATGAAAAAAAAGATAAAAAGGAGAGTAAACAATGAAAAAAGTATTGGCAACTATGATGGCAATTACAACTGCATTATCACTGGCCGGCTGCGGAGGCGGCTCAACGGCAACTAATACCACAGCCGCACCGGCAGGCACAACTGCCGCCCAGGCTCAGGGCGGTGAGAGTACAGAAGCCGCAGCGGGGAGCAGCGAGTGGGGAACCTATAATTTAAAACTGGCAACCAACCTGGCCGAGGACCATGTGGCTTGCAAAGGCTACTATGCATTTGCTGAGGCAGTTGAGAAAGCCACCGACGGACATGTGACGGTTACTGTATATTCAGGAGAGCAGCTGGGCAAAGAGAGCGATGTTACCTCCTCCGTATCCATGGGAGCGGGAACCTGTGATATCGTGGCCTGCGGACCTTCCGAACTTTCCAAGTATGACCCCACCTTCTCTATTTTTGACGCGCCTTACGTTTTTAACGACGGCGACGCAATGGTGGCATTTTCCAACAGCGAGGAAGTTCAGCCTTTATATGACGCTCTGGCAGCATCCAGCAACTTAAGATGCCTGGGCATGTACTATTACGGAGCACGTGAAGTTACGGTTAAGGGCTTCCCTGCAACAGAGCCTTCAGGACTGGCAGGCTGCAAGCTGAGAGTTCCGGATTCTGAGATGGCTATGGCTTACGGCGCAGCCCTGGGCGCAACGCCTACGGTTATGTCTCTGGGCGAGGTTTATATGGGCATCCAGCAGGGTGTGGTTGACGGACAGGAGAATCCTCTTCCAACCATCGACTCCAATGCATTCTATGAGGTTTGCGATAATCTGCTTATGACAGACCATGTAATTGCAGCCGTTACCTATACCATGGATGAAAGAGTATGGCAGAGCATGCCTGCTGATTTACAGGAAATCCTACAGAACTGTGTGAAGGAAAGCTGTGAGTCCATTACCAAGGGCATCCAGGAGCAGGAAGCCGGCCTGGTAGATACTCTGAAGGAAAACGGAATGAATATTGTTGAGGTTGACAAGGAAGCCTTTAAGGCCAATGCAGAGCCCATCTACGAGAAGTACGCCGATACATGGGGCGACTGGCTTGCAACCGCACAGTCTTACAATAAGTAATCCGGCGTAAGATTTACAACGACTTAGAGCGTGTCGGAAATTGCCGTCCGACAGCTGTGCGTCCCACATGGCCCAGCGTTTAACCCGGGCGAGGTGGCCCCAAGCGGTCTGTGTAACCTGAATTCGGGTCAGATATACCACTGCGGGGGCGTACAGATGGCAGGAATGAATTGTAAGACGCGCTCTGACTGACCTTTGATTCCCCCATTTGTTGCTGTTGTGATAATTGGGGGAATTGTTCTCTAATAATGCCGTTAGGAGGAACTGATTTGAAAGGAATTATGAGGCGTATCAATAAAATATATGACGTAATCAACAAGATAAACGAATGGTTTATCATTGTCTTAATGGCTGCAATGTGTCTGGATCTGCTGGCCCAGGTCATCTTCCGGTATGTGTTCAGCACACCTCTCACCTGGTCTGAGGAGCTTGCCAGATACATGTTTGTGTGGATGGCTCTCCTGGGTTCCGCATGGTGCGGGAGAAACCATATTCACGTAAGGATGACCGCCGTTATCAGCAAGTTTCCCCCGGCGGCTATCCATGTGCAGCAGGTAGCCATCAGCGCGTTTATAGCAATTATCTGTTTCTATCTCTTTCCCCCTGCCTGCCAGATATTTGTGGCGCAGAGCAAGCTGAAAGCGGTAACGCTGGGAGTGAGCCTTGGCATCGAGTACATTGCGGCGCCGGTGGGAATTATGATGATGGCGGTTCAGTGGACGGTGGATGCGCTCTATGCGATTGTTGACTGGGACGGATATCAGGCCCGCTATATGCCTAAGGAAGGAGAGTAAGATATGGCTGTATTATTGACAAGTTTTATAGTATTGATGATACTGGGGTGCCCTATTGCATTCTGCCTTCTCTGCAGCGGAACCCTCTACTTTGCAACAAACAACATGGCTATGTTCATGGTGGTCCAGAGACTGACGGAGGGCGCCAACACCTTTACGCTTCTGGCGGTTCCCGGCTTTATCCTTGCTGGAAACCTGATGAACAGCGGTGAGGTGACGGATCGGATCTTCGACTTCTGCGGCAAGCTGGTGGGACATGTAACAGGCGGCCTGGCTCACGCCAATATCCTTGCTCCGTAGTATTTGCAGGAATGTCCGGTGCGGCCATAGCAGATGCAGGCGGCCTGGGAGCAATTGAGTTAAAGGCCATGCACGATGCAGGCTATGATGATGACTTTTCCCTGGCTGTCACAGGCGCTTCCTCCCTGGTAGGGCCTATTATACCGCCAAGCGTTCCCGCAGTTGTATACGGAACGGTGGCCTCTGTTTCCATCGGCCGCCTCTTTATGGCAGGAGCTGTGCCCGGAGCGGTAATGGCCATCGCCATGTGTATCATGGTTTACATACTGAGCAAGAAACGGGGCTATAAGGCCGAGCCTGGTGCGGCTTCAGAGCTCTTTTCCACTCCTTCAGAAGAGCTTTTCTGTCTCTTTTGACCGTTGTTGTTATACTGGGCGGTATTCTGGCAGGTATCTTCACCCCCACGGAGGCGGCCATGATCGCCACCTTCTATGCAATTTTCCTGGGCTTCTTCTACAGAACCCTGACCTTTAAGAAGCTGATTCAGGCGTTGAGGGAGGCCAGCGAGACTACCTGCACCGTTATGATGATCGTGTGCGGCGCGACTATTTTCTGCTACATTCTCTCCTATGAGAGATTCCCCCAGATGGTGGCAAATGTGTTCCTGACCTACTGCAACAACAAGTATGCAGCGCTGCTGATTATCAATATTTTCCTTGTATTTGTGGGAATGTTCATGGACTCTTCGCCTTCCATTATTATTTTGACGCCGGTATTTCTTCCCATCGTAACTGCTTTTGGAGTGGATCCGGTTCACTTTGGTATCGTGATGATTCTGAACCTGATGATCGGCCTTCTGACTCCTCCTGTAGGCATGGTGCTCTATGTGCTTTCCAAGGTGTCAAGCGTGCCCTTTGAGAAAATTTGTAAAGCGACGGTGCCCTTTATTATCATGTTCTACATTCTGCTTCAGTTTATTACCTATATTCCGCAGATAACGCTGGCGCTGCCTACGCTGCTTTACGGCACAGGCGTTTAAGGGCGGCATCATAAGGGAGAATGCTTTATATGGAAGAAAATGTGCTTTTATTGATACAGCCCAATGACAATGTGGCCATCGCCTTAAGGGAGCTGCACAGGGGGACCTGCTGCAGGGTGGGGGATTACACCCTCACCCTGAGGCAGGATATACCTCCCGCTCACAAGGTGGCTTTGAGAGACATAGGACAGGGGGAGCAGGTAATCAAATACGGCCTTCCCATCGGCCACGCTGCCGGCCCCATCGCTGCCGGGGATCACGTTCACATACATAATGTGATTACCAATCTGGAGGGACTGATCCAGTACAAATACCAGCCGGACCTGGATCATATAGAGGCTTTCCGGGCCAGGAAAGAGGAGGCGTGGTTTGACGGATACCTGCGGGAGGACGGACGGGCTGGCACCAGAAACGAGATCTGGATTGTCCCCACGGTGGGCTGCGTAAACCAGACTGCAAGGATTCTGGCCGGAAAGGCCAGGGAAAAATATGCAGGAAAGGTGGACGACGTCCAGGCCCTGGTGCACAATGCAGGCTGCAGCCAGCTGGGAGAAGATATGCTCATCACTCAGAAGCTTCTGAAAGGCTGATTAATAATCCCAATGCGGGAGCGGTACTGGTGCTGAGCCTGGGGTGTGAAAACAACTGTCTGGAATACTTTAAACCTGTTCTGGGCGAGGTTAACCCGGATCGGGTGAAATTCCTGGTGACTCAGGACCATGAAGATGAGTACGAGGCGGGAATGAAGCTTTTGGATGAGCTTGCAGCTTATGCGGGCCGGTTTAAACGCCAGAAAGTAAGCGCCGAAAAACTGACCATCGGATTAAAATGCGGCAGCTCCGATGCATTCTCAGGAGTCTCCGCCAATCCTCTCTGCGGCCGAATCACAGACCGGGTGGTGAGGTGCGGAGGCTCCGGAATTCTCACTGAGGTTTCAGAGATGTTTGGAGCCGAAACCCGGCTTATGGAGCGGGCGGTCAGCGAGAAGGTATTTGAGGATACGGTAGGCCTGATTAATAACTTTAAGGAATACTTCATGCGCTACGGGCAGCCCATAGACAAAAACCCCTGTCCGGGCAACATACGCAGCGGCATTTCCACAGATGAGGATAAGTCTCTGGGAAATATACAAAAGGGCGGTACGGCTCCGGTGGTAGATGTGCTGTATTATGGGGATCAGCGCCCAGGGACGGTTTAAGCCTTCTGATTGGAAGCGGTAATGACGCGGTTTCCGTCACGAACCTGACGGCCAGCGGCGCCAATATGGTGCTGTTTACCACAGGAAACGGCAATCCCTTTGGGGCCTGTGTGCCTACGGTTAAGATTTCATCCAACACTGCTCTCTATGAGCGGAAACCCGGCTGGATTGACTTTAATGCAGGGCAGATCCTGGAGGGAAAAAGCTTTGAGGAGGTATCCGATGAGCTGTTCGACTTTATCCTGGAGGCAGCCAGCGGCAGGAGAGAGACAAAGAATGAGAAGAACGGGTACAGGGAGATTTCCATCTTCAGGGACGGCGTAATTCTGTAATCAGATTTGAACGATGATAATTAGAGTTGGGAAGGAGTAAACTTATGAAGTTCAGTGCAACTGTAACGCTGCAATACGATACGATCTTTTCTTCCTTTTCCCATCAGGACTACCTGAAAGGGCTGGACTGGATGGAGAAAAGCGGTCTGGACGGAGCGGAGCTCTGTATCAGCAATTATTCAGACATAGATGTGAACCGGGTAAAGGAGGAGCTGGATAAGCGGGGACTTGGCTGTTCCACGCTGTCCACAGGCCAGGCCAGAGGCTGGAGGGCCTGTCGCTCATAGGCGTATCCGCGGATGTATGTAAAAAAACCCAGGAGCGCTTTATGCAGCACATTGACGCCGCCAGGATTTTGGGAAGCAAGGTGACGATCGGGCTGATGAGAGGCCTTGGCTCCGCCGCTTCCATGGATAAGGATTTAAAGGACCTGAAAGAAGCCATGCTGCCGCTCATTGACTATGCGGATAAAAAGGGAGTTACCCTTTGCCTGGAAGCTATCAACCGCTATGAGACTGCTCTGTTAAACTCAGCGGAGTCCACAGTGGATTTTATTGCCAATGAACTGGGAAATCCGGACTGTGTGGGAATCCTTTGGGATCTGTTCCACGCCAATATTGAAGATATCGGTTTTGAGAGAAGCATTAAGGCCATGGGCAAAAAGCTTCAGCACCTTCATCTTGCAGACAGCAACCGCATGTTCCCCGGATACGGCCATATGGATTTCAATGCCATTTTGAAAGCGGTGAAGGATTCGGGATATACAGAATACTGCTCCTTTGAATGCTTTAACCTTCCTTCTCTGGATGTGGTTCTAAAGGAGACGGGAAGCTGGGTTAATTCTATAAGAAATCTGTAAGCCGGCGGCAGCCGGATTCGCCGGTTTCCGGCGGCGGAAGGGAGAAAAATGACGGTACTTGAACGGATATTGGAAGGAAAGATTATAGCAATTCTCAGGGGACTGGATTTGGAGAATACCATCAAGACGGCGGAGGCCATCAAGAACGGCGGTATCCGTCTGATCGAGATCCCCTTTGACCAGACAAAACCCCTGAGCTATACCATGGAGAAAATACGGGGGATTTGTGACCGATTCTCAGGGGAAGGGGTGCTGGCAGGAGCAGGTACGGTTCTGACTGTGGAACAGGTTCACAGCGCCCGGGAGGTGGGAGCCGATTATATTATAACTCCCACCTGCAGCCCGGAGGTGATAAAGGAGACAAAGGCTCTGGGCATGGTTGCCATGCCGGGGGCTATGACTCCGACGGAAATTGAACAGTGTTACAGGGCAGGAGCCGATATTGTGAAGGTATTTCCATCGGACAATCTGGGAATTTCCTATTTGAAAGCTGTACGGCCCTTATCCTATATTCCTCTGTCTGCAGTGGGAGGCGTCAGCCTGGACAATATGAAAGATTTTTTTGCAGCAGGCGTCTGCTGCGTGGGCATCGGAGGAAATATTGCGGACAAAAGGCTGATTGAGGCAGGAGATTTTGAGGGAATCCGCAGCCTTGCGGCAGCCTATGCGGCTAAAGTGCAGTGAGAAAGGGCGGATTGGGCTATGTATACTATCTACTATGATTCGGGTACAACCAACACACGCGCCTATCTTATAAAGGACGGGCGGATTGCACACAGACTGGAGCGTCAGATCGGGGCCCGCAATTCTGCCCTGGCTAAAGATAAGGGTGTGCTCATTGGAGCGCTTTACCATATGTATCTTTCCCTTCTGGAGATGGAGGGGATCGGTGAGGGGGATGTTTTGCATGTATATATGTCCGGCATGATATCCTGCCCCTCCGGCATGGTGGAGATTGAGCATCTGCCTGCGCCGGTGGACAGGGAAACTCTGAGAGCCGCCATCGTCAGCTATGATGAGAAGGATTACTTTAAACGGACCATTGAGATCATACCGGGTATCAAAACCTTTCCCAAAGGAGCCGGGGCCACGGCCCTGACTGCAGCCGCAGTGAATATGATGCGCGGCGAGGAGATTGAAATTTTCGGCATTCTGGGAAAGGTTCCCGGCCTGAATCAGGGGAACAGCATACTGGTGCTGCCGGGAAGCCATACCCAGGTGGCCTTTTTAAAGGACGGGGTGATCCAGGATATATCCTCTAACATTACAGGCGAATTATTCGGAGCCATAACAAAAGAAACCATCCTTGGCGCCAGCGTAGAGAGCGATCTGGAGTGGGAGATGGACGCCTCCATGATCTGCCTGGGATATGAAAATGTCCATACCTACGGCTTTAACCGGGCCCTATATATTCTGCGGATTCTGGATCTTTTTACGGAGGAGGATGTTAACAAAAGACGTTCCTATCTGGAGGGAGTGCTGAATGCAGGCGTAATGGACGCCATCGCCGGTGCCGGAGGGGACAGGGAGGCGCCCCTGGCTGTCATGGGTTCCTATATCCAGTATCAGATTTATAAAGCCTTCTGTGAAAAACTGTTTCCCCAGTTTCATGTTATATGGGTGGAGAGCGAAGACGAGACGCCCTTCTCTGTGAGAGGACTGCTGGAGATATTGTAAAACATGAAAGAGAAGCGTATATACAAAGATCCTGCTGCCGGAATCCGGGCCAGGGTCTTTTTTGCTTCTTCCGCTATGGCGGCTGCCTTCTAGCCGGAGGAGGAAATCGGATGTTTGCTAAGAAAAGGGTTTTACATTGGGGGCGCCGGCCCCGTCAGCTGGGATCCACGGGCACGATAATGGCCGCTATGATATAGGCCAGAATCCCTGCGCTGGTGCAGACAAAGATAGCCCAGATAAGACGCACGATAGTGGGATCGATATTAAAATATTCTCCAAGACCGCCGCATACGCCGCAGAGCATTTTGTCACGGTTGGAACGGTATAGTTTTTTCTCCATAATGGTTGTCTCCTTTTATAGTCAGAATGTGTCAATGAAGGTAATGGTTACGCTGCCTACGCCGCAATCCAGATTCATATTGCGGGAGGCCTGGTGATCCACGGCAGTGCTGCGGGAAAGGAAGGAATAGCGGGTATTCCCTATCCGGATAGTTCCCACGCCGCAGTCTATGGCATAATTGTAATCGGTTTCCAGCCCGGCCAGCTCCAGAGTCACATCGCCCACTCCCGTATCCAGATCGATATCTCCGGTTACCGTACCTGCGAAAAAGATTGTGCCGACTCCTGTATCCATGTCCAGCCTTGAAGTGGAAATACCGTCTAACCGGCAGCTGCCGGTTCCCGTATCCAGAGATACCTGGTCAAAGTGGAAACCGGAAGGTACTTGAATCTCTATTTTTGGGGAATAGCTTTTGTGGCGGTAACTGCCCTGTTTGATTTTCAGTGTGTTGTTTTCTACAGAGCAGACGGTCTTATTGTATATGTCCTCTACATTCACCTGTATCTGGGAGATCCCTTCGCTTTTGTATACCTTAAGCGTACCTTTGCTGATATCCAAATCCAGTTTCCTTACAGAAGATAAATCCTGGGCGGCCAACGCGGGCAGAAGGGTCTGATTCTCATCCCAATCTGCAAACACATCCCAATCATCCCAGTCATCCCAATCGTCCAAGTCATCCCAGTCATCCCAATCAAAGACGCCATCCCAACGGTCTATCCAGTGGACCAGTCCCCGCCAGAATCCGGCATATGCCTGCCGCCAAAACGGGGATATTGGCCGCCCAGGAGGGAGGCCCCCGCTGTTATACCCGAACCTGCGAGAACCAGGATTAATCCGGCAAGGGCACAGAACTTCAGAAATTTTTTCATTATGCGCACCTCCCTCTGTGGAAAAGACGGCTGATTCCGTCAATGATTACTCTGAACAGCCATGGAAGAAATCTTCCGTAAAACAGGACGGAGAGAGCCAAAAACAGGAAGCCCAGTCCCATAAACGCCAGCCCTGTGCCGGCTGTCATGATACCGTCCAGGGGGTGGGAAAAAATTGTTATGATACCCACCGGTATCATGACGATTCCTGTGGCCGCCATGGCCACGGTCATTACGCCGGTCACAGCCATAATGGCAATGAGAATGCCTCCGGCGCCTGCCGCAATGCCCAAAAGGCCGCCGCCCAGGCCGATTAGAAAAGGGGAGGCTGCAAGAATAAGAATAACCCAGAGAATTACCTTTAAGGGGCCGCTGGTTCTGGGAGACGCCTTCCGGCGGTTTTCCTGAGTCTGTCCTGCCGGTCCGCCATAATCCTGCCGTCCCGCCTCTGTCCCTCCCTGTTCCTCCGGCAGATCATAACGCCTTGCCAGTTGAAAATTAGGGTCCCGGAAGCGTTCATCCTGGTAACCGTTCTCCGTAAATTCTCCGCCCCGTTCCAGATGCCCCGCTATGTCACAGCGAATCATGGAAGCAATACGCTCAGGCTTCCCAGTTCATCTATAATCTCCTCCTCCTTCTGAGGCCCTGCCTCATCAAAATAATCCCGATAATACTGGAGGGCGTCCTCCTTATCTTCATCCTGAATATCCTGCAGCAGATATTCAAGCTCTTTCATATACTCGTCCCTGGTCATAGTTTCGCCTCCTTAAATATCCGGGATATCTTTTGTGAATAGGATGCCCATTCGCCCCGGTACAGATTCAGCTGTACACGTCCGGCCTCCGTAATTTTATAGTATCTGCGGTTTCTGCCGTCGATAGCCAGGTCGTATACCTCCAGGCAGTCCTCCTTCTGCAGACGGCGCAGCACCGGATATAGGTTGATTCGGAGATGTCAATAGCCTGACGCACATCCTGGGTAATTTTGTATCCGTAGGTTCCCTCCGCATCCTTGGAAACCACTGCCAGCACGATGGCATCCAGCAGTGCGGAGCCTGTGTTAAATATCATAAGCACCCCTCTGTTCTCTGTTGATATAATTGATTGTACTATATTATATGTCGTATAATATATGAATACTATACAGTATATAATATTATATGTCAATAGAAACAGGCCATAAGAATTTAAAAAGTTTCTTTAAAGGTTTGCGTTATAATTTCTTAAAGCTCTTTAGAAACTGTTTAGTCTCTGGACAAACTTAGGACACAAATCTTTTGTATACTCTATTACATAAACAAGCAGTCAGAGCTTTTCAACATAGATTTGAACAACTAAGCCGGCGGGATTGGAAGCATGCCTTTCCTGCCGGCTCAACCTATTTTATGGGCAGGCGTCCTTAAGGCGCCGGAGCCATATTTTTGTTTCACAGGAAAGTGCGTCCTATGAAACAAAAAACGCTCCGCGAGGATCGCACTGTGGCGGTAAGGAATCATGTCGCCAAAGCGACCCGCCACAGGCGGAGAATCCCGCCAGCGGGATTCTTTTTTGGATTCTTAATATGTTTTCCTTATCTCTATCCCTGCGTCCCGCGGCTCCCGGTTTTATAGTCACAGGCAGTATGTGGATGCCTCAAAAAGTTTTTCACACTTTGGTAGCACTTTTTTTACACTTCTGTTACACTGTATATGTTAAAATAATAACAAAGATGAAAGATAAACTTACCGGAAGGGAGAGCATCCATAAAAAATATGAAGTCACACATGAAAAAAAGTATATGGATCATCGGGGCGCTGGCGTTGTGTTTATTTACCGTATTGCAGCTGGGGATTGGAATCGGAAGGAAGCTGTCCAAAGGGGCTGCCGTCGTAAAAGACAGTATTCAGGCAATAGCGGTTGTAAATATGGATCAGGGAATTGAACTTGATGAGAAGGCGGTGAATTACGGCACAGAGATGGTTCGGTTTACCGGCAGTAATTTTTACAGCGCCAGCCTTGAAGACGCCCGGTCCGGAATTGAGAGGGGGAAATATGCGGCATATATTATCATACCTTCGGATTTTTCCGAAAATGTATGGAGTATCAACACGGTTCCCCAAAAAAGTATTCTGGAGTATGGGATTAACCCTAATTTACAGGATGAAATAGCGTTAAATATTATCTATGACATAAAGGGCTTTGAAACCACTCTGAATACGGATATCAGCTATTTATACCTTTATTCGATTTTGGAAGAGTTCCATAGTGGGCAGAACAATGCCGGAATCATACTGGAGAATGATAAAAAGGATTTAGAAAGTCTCAACGCTATTACATTGGAACAATTGCTGCAACCGCTGGAATTTGTGGAGCTGCAGATGGCAGGAGAGGAGCCTGTGTATATAGATTTGGGGAAGGGATATAAAAATGTCGGCGACGCTGTTGACGAACTTAACGAGGAGTATAATACCTATATTTCATGGGCCCGGCAGGACCTGGAAGAAATCCTGGATAAGGGAAAGATTGTTACGGAAGCAATGGAGGGCTTTCATACAACCATAGAGCAGATTTCTCTTTTAGAGACAGAGGAGGGAACCGTTTTATACAAAGAAGGGCTGACATCGCTTCTGGAGGAATTGGCTGATCACAACCGCGCATTGGAGGAGGAACGGGCAGTGTCAGCAGATGCATTTCAATGGATTGCAAGAAGGGATCCGGTTGCAAGCTCCTCAGATGCCGCCACTCCTTCCGATGCGGAGGAAGGATTAAACACATGGTTGGACGGTATTGGAAAAGAACATGAACGTCAAAGGGAGGAGTATAATCTGAGGCTTGAAGGGTGGAGGCAGTCTTTTGATTATTCTATGCTTGCAGCTCCGCCGGAGGCGGCCCCTTCCACACCCTCACAGGCCAAAGGTTCAAAAGGTAAAACTTCATCTGACATATCGCTTTTTAAGAAGTCATCACATTCCAGAGAGGCTTCCCCGGAGTCTGCCGGACTTCCCGACGCCACGCCCTCCAGCGCCACGCCTTCTGCCGCTGCCAAAAGGCGGTCTGACTTCTGCCGTCAAACATCTGAGGAAACTTCTAAAGCAGCCGGAGCAACCCCCTCAGAGGCGGATCGGGATTGGCTGGCAGAGAGAGATTACAATATGGTTATGCTGTCAATGGACGGAGTTTACGAAAAGCTGGAAGAAGAATTGGAGGATTTGTATATAGAGGAGGATTGTCTGAATGAAATCAGATGGATCTTGTGGCAGACATACAGGGATGAGGAGGTTATCCGTCCAATCGTGCTTCGGCCAGCAATGCGTCGCCTGTTTCAGGGAATCCGGATGCAGACGACTATATACGGGATTTTCTGGATTCTATGCCCTCCTACAAGGGAAATATAGACGGAGCCCTGGACGAGGTCAGTCTTCAGACTGTTGATTTTTGCAGCAGGCAGATTGACAGGCTGAACAATGGAGCTGTGGTTTCCGTGGAATTGTTCAATCAAAAATTTGATGATTTTTTTATTAAAAAACTGGAGGCGCAGGAGATATATCTTCAGGAGCTGCTGGGTAAGGAGCTGGATGAATTCGAGGGAACTTATGATGAGTACACTCAGGAGCTGGAGCATTATAGTCCACTGCCTTCCTCAGAGGAAGCAGGCCTGAGTGAGATACAGTCCAGGATTCAATCCGGTGTTTTTCAGATAGAAGACAGGGTAAATAAAAAAACAGAGGCAGACCAGAACTATATACAGGAGCTGGAAGAAAAGCACTATGACAGTATCAATTCGTTACAGGAGAGCATGGACAAATCCTATGAAGGAACGGCCCAGAACATAGACGGCGCCTTAACCACTGCAAAAGAGAACCGGAGGATGGTGAATCAGGAAAATGAAAACCTGCTGTCCAGCTTTACCAGGAAACTTCCTTATACCAGGAACGGAAGCGTAGCCGCTGCCGATACCTATGATGTAATGGCAAAGCCGATTATGCTGCAGGAAAAGATGGTAAAGAAAAAGGTGTTGTCTGCATATGGGAGGGAAGTGGATTTTAAGGCGGAATGGCTGTCAGGTATTCTGGCATTGTTTGTTATAGTTATGACGGCCTATACGATCCATCTGAAAAAGAAAAATAAACAGCTGCAGGATGCATTGGAAGAGTAATAACGCCTAAGGCGATATTATAGATAGATAATTTTAAGGAGGAAGAACATGAACATTGGAATTAAAAGCGAGGACGTAAAAGGAAAGGCGGCAAACTTCCGAAGTACCGGAAAAGAAAAGTATCAGGATATGAGAAAATACCTGGACATGGTAATCAACAGTGAATTACCTGAGTTATGGCAGGGATCAGGTTCCGAGGCGTACATAAGACGCTATCAGCAGCTGGCTCCCAGCTTCCAGGCAATTGAGACTCTTATTGACGATATCGCCAACGGATTAGTTGCAAATGCAAACTTCTATGAAGAGGCAGATCGGGAAGCGGCCAAGGCGAATACCGGCAGCATGTAATTTTGATCATAGGGATGTGAAGAAGCGCTCACATCCCTTGTTTTAGCGTATAGCTGACAGGGATATGAGGGGGAATGTTTATGCCATTCATAATGAATCATACAGAATTAGCGGAATCGATTGCAGCAGACATAGAGAGTACGGCACAGGAATTTTTTCTGTATCCTGATGGAACTTATGCCGGAGTGGGCATAGAGGTAAATGACAGATGCTGCCGGTCTTATAAGGCAGGAATAGAGATTACAAAATCATTTCAGGAACATTTGAATCGGGCTGCAGGGTTTATCAGACATGTTAGTGAGAAGCTGGATGATGCGGACAAAAGAGCAGGGATTTCCAACCAGCTTATCCCGGATTTGACGTGGCCCGGCGACGGGACTTTAAATGGAACGGATAACTTGAAAATGTTTATGGAGCGATACAAAAATTAATATTCTTAAGGATGTGAGAAGCGATATGAAAGATGACCAGGGAGAGCTGTACTATAAGTACAACTTAAAAATGCAGATGCTGGAGGAAAAGAGAGAGGCCTGCGAAATCAACAAGAAGCGTTTCGAGAAAGAACGGGAAGAAAGCCGGATGATATGGAATGAGGAAAAACGCTCCCTTGAGAATCTGACGGAAATGTGGGGAGAGTGTGAAGAAATCGGAAGACTCCGCTGCGAACTGGGCGACTTTATCAATGAAGAACAGAAAGCGCTTTCCCGGAGAGGAGGAATTAAAAGAGGAGCGCCTCCGTGTTTACAGAATGGAACAGGAATGCGAAGAAGAGCGCCGCGAAGCCGGCAGAGACTTATCGGAGGAGAAGTTCTTATGTCAGGAGTCATAATGTATCCGCAGCAGATGAAGCAGAAAACAAAGCATATGCAGCGGCAATTGGAAAAATTAGATTTAAATGCTGCCAATGGGTATCAGCTGTTGGGCCGGGCAGGGGAAAACCGCCTGTTTTTGATGGGCATTGCCTGGGACAGCGTGCGCAGCTATATGAGCGAGGTTCAAATGCCGCTGATGAAGACCTTCCGTTTATGGATAGAGGAACATAAAAACGCAACGGCAGCGTATGAACAGGCTGTTAACAGGCTGCCGAAAGTCCTGTGCCTGGATCAGGATAAACTGGAATGGGAGCTGGAGGATTATATCCGGCGTCTTGACCGTGAATACGACAGGGAACATCCAAGCAGTTACCGGATTGCCCGCTATAGAAACATGATAAGGGAGATTAGGGGAAAGCTGAGGGATATGCAGGATTTTCTGAATGCAACAAAAGGTCTTTATACGGAGGCGCTGCGCCTGCAGGAAATCCTGGGCAGAGCGGATACGGAATTAAAGGGTATATCCTCGGATCCTGAGACGGGCGCTGTTTCCTTTTCTTCTGTAAACAATAGCTGGCTATTGGAAATGCAAAACGCAATAGGTGAAAAATACCTGAAGGATTTAGGAATTTCGGACCGTGAAATTGAGCGAATGAAAAAGCTGGGCTTAGAAGCTTATGAATTAAAAGCCAGACATGAGTGCCTGGAAACAGAAGAGGACAGGGCTTTTTTTGCGGACATAATAAATGAGCGGTATCTTAAAGCATTTCAAGTGAACCCGGATAAATTGTCGCTGGAGGCCAAATTCTTTCTCACAGAGTACACCAGAATGCTGGCAGATAAGGGAAATATAAAAGAGCTGGAGCAATTAATCAATGATATGTTATATACGGATGCGTACCATTCCCGCTATCCCACTGGGCAAGCTCTAGATGCATATGGCTATGAGTATGTATCGATTTTATTTGATATTACTTCCTGCCTTTTGGAAGAGGAAGGAAAAGCGCTATATGCAGGTAAAAATATATTCACCGATACAGGGCGTAAAAAGTTTGGCTCAAGCTTAAAAAAGCTTGCAGATCTGAATGCTTTGTGGGGAGCCGTACAGAGAACGTCTTACGAATCAAAGTATTTTTATGAAAGCGGAATAGAAAGCATTTCCATGCGTCTGATGTATGGCAGCAAGATACAGAATCTGGAACATGAAGGCAGCGGTTTTGAGTTTGATACTATATACAGCACCGCATGGATAGGGGACAGCTCCTATTATGCGGCAGGAAATAACGTAAGGGGGATAGAGTGGCATGAAGGCAGGGTCCTGCGGGTCAGCACAAGCGTCAATACGAGCCTCAGCAGCATTGACAGCCAGACCTATAAGGAAACAATACAGGATCTGAGAGAGAAGAAAGAAACCCTGTGGATGAAATATATGATAAATACAGGAACCGGAATTATGGGGATCATGTGCCTGAGGCAGGGCTGGTATATGGCCTCATCTCCGGAGCCGCTGACGGAAACGCCAGCAAAGTGGGCGAGAAATCCTTCGGGCTTCTGGAGAAAAGCGGAGTAATAAATAAAGAAATCATGGACAGCTACAAAATCGGCGGAAAATCAGCGGTAAACGCGTCTGCCGGCCTTATAGATTACATGAATGAATTAAAAAGTTTGGAAAAACAGATAGAGGAAGAGGGAGCCTCCAGAGAATGAAATGGTTTGGGGCAACCAGCAGCTTTGACGCCGGAAATTTAGAAAAGATGGAGGCAGATGAGGAAGACAGCGAAAAGAATGCCTATACGCCGCTGACAGAAACTGTAAACGCAGGCTATTACAATGGAGACGCTCTGACTGAACTGAGAAAATGGGAGGAGCAGGGGCTGGAAAGTATTGTAAGCAAGGAGCTAGAAGTGCGGGAAGAACGGAAAAAATTGCTAAAGAAGCTGAAAGCCCGACTGGAAACCAAAAAAAAGTATAGTGAAGCAGTGAAAATTTTATTTGAAGGAGGGGAAATCATGGAGATGGATATAAACCAGTTTGTGAGAGCGGTGGAAAGCATTGAAGAGGCTTATGAGAAATTATATCCAGATGAAGATGAAGATAAAGAAGAAGATAAAGAAAAGCCATGTGGAAATAAATTAAAATATCCAGAATTTATTTCAGAATCAATAGGAGGGGACAGATGCACCGCTTAAAAAGCTTAATATTAATTATGCTTGTAGTTATTGCAGGCACAGGCTGCCAAAAAGAGGAAATCCTGGAAACAGAAGTGGAAGAAGTGGTTTATGATAAAAATAAGGAGCTGCTGGATATAGACACCTATCATTCAAGCAAAAAAGGGAATTTTTGTATAATTCAATATAGTGACGCTGTGTATAGTGATCTAGAGCCATTAGTTATACCAGATAAATATTTTATGAGAGTCTCTTCCTACGCAGGGAGGAGATACCATATAAAAGACAGAAGATACAGAATATATGAGGTAGATAAGTATACAATGAATATTTTCGATATACATACCCTTGAAAAGGTAAAAACGCTGGATATGCTGGCTCTTTTGTCCCCTTATATGGAGGAATGGCAGATATACGGGACGGCGTATGGTGTAGGAGACCATGAGGGGAAATATTATCTGACGAAAAGTATGGAAAGGAAATTGACAAGGCAGGAAATAGAAGAGGATGTAAGAGCGGAATTCAAAGATATCTGGATTGACATTGAAAATGAGAAGGTGGCGCCGATTGAGAAAGAAGATAAGCCCTGAGAGGGGACAGCGAGAACCTAAGATTATTAGCAGGCACACTGATATTGGATGCAAATAATTATGGGGATATCTCTGTACGCAATTCTAAAATAATAAAAGACACCAGTTATATAAGCATACCCACCAGCAGACTGCCAAAAAAGAATGAAAAACTATACAGCCTGTTTCCCGAACTAAAAAACGTAAGCCGGGAAGAAGGGCTGTATGCCTATATCTATCTGCATCCCCAGACGAACGACCTGGAAGCGCTGTCCTTGATTATGGACGAGGGGGAACGGCTGGATTTTAACGCTCTAAAGCCCGAAAGGGACGGCTATTACGGCAGCTACGGAAAGAACGGCCAGATACATTATATTACCAAAGAAGAATACGAAGAGATCCAGAGGGATTATTATGAGCACATGGAGCAGCAGGAAGAAGGATTTATAGACGAAAAATAGAAAAAGGGTGAAAACATTATCAATAGGAGGGGACAGATGCACCGCTTAAAAAGCTTAATATTAATTATGCTTGTAGTGATTGCAGGCACAGGCTGCCAAAAAGAAGAAATCCTGGAAACAGAAGTGGAAGAAGTGGTTTATGATAATAATAAGGATCTGCTGGATATGGACACCTATCATTCAAGCAAAAAAGGGAATTTTTGTATAATTCGGCATAAGGACATCATGTATCGTGATCTAGAGCCATTAGTCATACCAGACAAATATTTTATAAAACGATCTTCCTACACAGGTAGGAGATACCATATAAAAGACAGAGGATACAGAATATATGAGGTAGATAAGTATACACTGAATATTTTCGATATACATACCCTTGAAAAGGTAAAAACGCTGGATATGCTGGCTCTTTTGTCCCCTTATATGGAGGAATGGCAGATATACGGGGCCGGGGTCAGTGTAGGAGAACATGAGGGGAAATATTATCTGACGAAAAGTATGGAAAGGAAACTGACAAGGCAGGAAATAGAAGCGGATGTAAGAGCGGAATTCAAAGATATCTGGATTGACATTGAAAATGAGAAGGTGGCGCCGATTGAGAAAGAAGATAAGCCCCTGCATAGAGGGCACAGCGAGAACCTAAGATTATTAGCAGGCACACTGATATTGAGGGCAAATAATTATGAGGGTATCTTTGTACGCAATTCTGAAATAATAAAAGACACCAGTTATATAAGCATACCCACCAGCAGACTGCCAAAAAAGAAATGAAAAACTATACAGCCTGTTTCCCGAACTAAAAAACGTAAGCCGGGAAGAAGGGCTGTATGCCGATATCTATCTGTATCCCCAGACGAACGACCTGGAAGCGCTGTCCTTGATTATGGAGGAGGGGGAACGGCTGGATTTTAGCGCGCTAAAGCCCGAAAGGAACGGCTATTACGGCAGCTACGGAAAGAACGGCCAGATACATTATATTACCAAAGAAGAATACGAAGAGATCCAGAGGGATTATTATGAGCACATGGAGCAGCAGGAAGAAGTTACAAAATAGGCAGTATAGATAGAAAGCATGCTCTAAGAACTGTCCAGATAATAGAGCGCAATAAAAGGAGATAAAACGCAAGGTTATCCGAAGAAAGCTGACAGTAATGATTCTGTGCATGACATACTTCCTAACAGCTTGTAAAGACCAAAGCCTGTCAATTGAAAAAATGGAGGAGCAAGAGGCAGTTCGCGAATATGAAGGAGGAATCCAAAGCAGGTATGTGGCTCAGGGAAAAGAAAAGGATGGAAATAATTACTATGTCATTTATATGAAAGAGAGGGAAAGTGACTATATATCGGATGTGGAGTCGATTCCGTCGCTTTACATAATTGATATCCACTTAAAATATAATATAAAAATTTCATATCCGTTGGGAAAGAACGAGAGAGCGGACGGCCGGGAACATAAGGCAAGCAGCTTTGAAGAGTACAAATCCTTCCTGAAGCCAATTGAACGAGATTATGAACTTGTAAGCCCCATCATAGATAAAGATATTGTAAAATGGTGAGCAAATATAAAAGACCGCGTATGCACTTCGGGCAGCCAAGGGATGCAAGATGAATAAAACCAGGAGAACGTCAACATGGCTAATGAAACTACTGAAGATAAGGACATACAAAAAGCTTCCCTTTCAGAAGCATATCTGAATCTTGATCTCACCGCTTTAACTGATCGGGGGGCTTCTTCGGCTGCAATTATGGATAAGTCGGGAATCCGCATATTTGATATTCCGGTAGAGCAGCAAATTAACAGACATGGGCAGACGGAACGGAAAAAACTGTCTTTCTATAAAACAGAGGCATTTTCAGGAGGGTTCCCAGCGGAGGACGGGGGAACTGGAAGCTATAAAACAGCAGGTGTTTTTGGCTGTACCGGAAGGCGTCAACAGAGGACGCTCAGTGGAGCGTATGGAAACCGCAGGCGGCAGCCGGATGATGCTTATGGTTATCCTGGCCGTCGGTATAATAATATCGGCCGCCTATGCACATAAAAAAAGAGAGAGAGGGAAAGAAAAATTGCTGACCTTAACAATCGTTATGATGAATAGCGGAACCGTCCTGGATCTCATGGTGAAACCTGAACAGCGAATCAGGGATGTCCTTCGGGTGTTATCGGATAATGGCCAGATAGTATACACCCCGTTCCGGGAACAGTTTTTTGTGCGTTCCTGGAGACAGGGAATTTACGTAAGTCCAGGATTAACCTTTAAGCAGGCAGGAATATTTTACGGGGATATTCTTTATATCGATGTGGAGGAAGTATGAAAAAGAACAATGAATTAGAATTAAATGTAAAAAAGAGTGAAATGCATGCAGGAAACGCTTATCAGTATCACTGCCTGTCTGTTTTAAAATATTATTTTGTCCCATGCACCATAGAAGAAACCCAGGACGAGCTCAGGTTTATATTTGATATTACAGATATGCGCCCTTTTGAGGAAGCGAAGAGTTACAGGCCCGCTCTTAAATTCGGTCTGCTTGTACAGGCACTGGAGGCTGCGTCAGATAATCCATCCTGCCGCTTTCCTTTGAATCCGGAAAATTTATATATAGATGTGCAGGGGAGACTGCGGATACTGTTCCGGGATTTTGACGGGGATGGAGGAGACAGGAATTTATTGACGGAGATCCAGGCATTGGCGGGCTATCTGTTTCAGGAAAAATATACATACCAGGATTATATCCAGGGCGGACAGGCTCTGCTGAAACGGCGGAAAAAGACAAGGTATCTTCAGAATTTGTCCTCCCTCCAGGAGGCAATGGATCTGTTCAGAGAACGCCAGACAGCAAATAGAGAGAAAGAGCGGATGGAATTGATTACAGTGCCTAAAAGAAGGCATTATATAAGGCTCCTTCTTCTGTTCTTCCTGGCTGTGGTGAGCATTGGAATGACAGCTCTGTTTTCCTATCAGACCACAGCGGTTCTCAAGCCCCTGAGAAGCGCCTTGAGGGCGCAGAGAGCTTATATGGAGAATAATCTGCTTTCAGTTACGGACGCCCTTATGCCCGTTCCGGTAGAAAATATGGATGTACATGAAAAATACATTCTGGCATCAGCGTATATCAGAGGGCAATCGGTGGATGCCTTTGATCCGGCCACAAAGGAACGGCTGGTTTCCAGACTTTCTTATAACGGAGATGAGAATCGTTTGGACTATTGGATTTATCTGGGGCGGCTTCAGGTAGATGACGCCCTGGATGTGGCGATGCGTATCTCTGACAATCAACTGCTCCTCTATGGTTATCTGCAGAAATTAGAAGCCGTTTCAACGGATGCAAACTTAACAGGGGCGGAAAAGGCGGAGCAGACAGATTCATTAAAAAACAGAATTAAAACACTGGCAGACGAATTGGGAATTGAATATAAAGAAAGTCAGGCAGAAGGAGACGCAGGTAAATGATTCTATATTTAAATGATACATACTACGAGGAGGCTCCCGGAGAGGCAGAGGTATATAAAGACAAAGCCGGCAGCAGCGCCGCAGTCCTGAAGCTGCCTGACACCTATACATCCTATGAACGGATGGAACTATTTTATATTGGAACAGACGGGGATGTTGTTATAAATGGAACCGGGCTTATGATACAGATTGCCGGACAGCAGGCCCGGCTGATCGGCGGGCCGGAGGGGGAGAGGGTGTACTGGAACCAAAGGATATTGAAGGACAGGGAGATTACAGTCCGCAGAGGTGACTGTATTCTCATAGGAAAGGTAAAAATCACTTTTTACCCCAACTGTATTCAAATATACGCAGATGCCAGGGATTACAGCACAATATTAAACCCGGTAGAGATAAAAAGCCTTCCCTTTGACGGCTTTCCTGACTACAAACGCTCTCCCAGGATTATTAAACGCGTACCCAGCGCCAAGATTGAACTGAAATCTCCTCCTGAAAATGAAGCGGCTGACAAAGGCGGATTGGCAATGCTGATACTGCCCTCCCTGGCTACCAGCGCGGTGACGGTGGGAGTTGGCCTTATGATGGGGCGGGGAAGCTATCTGCTGATGAGCGTGGGCGTTACCGGAGTCACCATGGTTGTTTCAATAATACGGTTTTTCAGTGAAAAGAAGGAGCGGAGAGAGAAAAATTTAAAAAACAGGGAAGCATATGAAGCCTACCTTCTGAAAAAACGGAAAGAAATTTATAAACTTTATCTGGATGAACAGGAGTCATACAATTACAACTTTCCGGATATCTTCAAACTCAACGCTATGGTTCATTCCTTTGACAGCAGAATATATGAGCGTCTTGCAACCGATCAGGATTTCCTTGTATTTTCAGTTGGAAAACGATATGGAGCTTCGGCATTTTCTATCTCTCTCCCTGAGGCCGGAATATCAGCCGGGAGGATGAGATGTATAAGGAGGCGGCAGACTTAAAGAAGGAGTTCGGGACGATCCAAAGCGCTGCAGCCGTGGATTTGAAAAGATCCCATCTGGGGCTTGTGGGGAGCAAAGCAATTGTTCACCAGCAGCTCCAGATATATTTATGCCAGTTAGCTGTATTTCACAGTTACCGGGATCTGCAGATGATTGCTATATATGATGACAAATATGGGGCGGATTTCAAATGGATGGAATGGCTTCCCCACTGTAAAATAAGCGCTCTGAATGTGAGGGGGTTGGTTCATTCTGAAAAATCCCGTGATCAGATATTAAACAGCCTGAATCAGATATTGAAGGAGAGGCAGCAGAAATTAGAGGAAAGTAAAAAAGAGGCTAAATTTTTACCCCACTTTCTGTTTGTGATTGATGAGCCCAACTATATTATGGATCATTCTATCATGGAATTTTTAAGCGGTGACAGTTCCAATTTAGGTTTTTCTCTTATATATACCAGTTACCTGCGTGCAAACCTTCCCGATTACATAGGGACAGTCCTTTTGCTGGAACATGCCAGGGAGGGAACGCTGCTGTTGAAGGAGAGAGTATTTTGCAATGAAACAATCAGGCTGCCTGAAGGCGGAGGCGTGAATCTGGAGCTGTTTGCCAGGGATCTGGGCGCGCTTAATCACTTGCTTGGGACAACCAGCCATATTCCTGAGAGTATTACATTTTTTGAGATGTATAAGGTTTTGAATCCGGAAGAGCTGGACATTGAAAAACGGTGGAAAACTCACTGCGCCGAGAAGTCTCTTGGGGTGCCTCTCGGGGTGCGGGCGGTGGACGATACGGTGGAACTGAACCTTCATGAGAAAGCCCATGGCCCCCATGGCCTGGTGGCAGGGACAACCGGTTCGGGAAAATCTGAGATAATCCAGTCCTACATACTGTCCCTGGCAGTTAATTTTCACCCCCACGAGGTGGGATTTTTACTAATTGACTATAAAGGAGGGGGCATGGCAGGCCTGTTTGAGAAACTCCCTCACCTTCTGGGAACTATCACAAATCTGGACGGCAGTGAGAGCATGCGGGCCCTTGCCTCTATCAAGAGTGAGCTGTCCAGACGGCAGAAAATATTCAGCCGGAACCATGTAAACCATATTAACGGGTATATGGGTCTTTTCAGGGAAGGAAAAGTAAGTGAACCCATACCTCATCTGTTTTTGATCAGTGATGAATTTGCAGAGCTTAAGAAAGAGCAGCCGGAGTTTATGAAAGAGCTGGTTTCCACTGCCCGTATCGGCAGAAGCCTTGGCGTCCACCTGATTTTAGCCACTCAGAAGCCCAGCGGCGTTGTGGATGATCAGATATGGACGAATTCAAAATTTAAACTGGCTTTAAAAAGTTCAAAATGAAAGTGACAGCAAGGAGATACTGAAAACACCGGATGCGGCAAGTATTACTCAGGCGGGACGGGCCTATCTGCAGGTGGGGAATAATGAGATTTATGAATTGTTTCAATCTGCCTGGAGCGGCGCCCTCTATTTGAAGGAGCAGGAGAAGGAGGTTACTCTGGACGATCGGGTATACCGGGTAAATGATCTGGGGCAGAGGATGCTTATTAACCAGGACTTAGGCGGCAGTAAGGCCGAAAAATCATCCAAAGAGACACAATTAGACGCCACGATTGCTTACATACAGGCTCTCTATAGGCGGCAGGAGGCCCGGGCGGTATCAAGACCATGGCTTCCGGCTCTGAAACCTGTTCTGGTAAGCCCCTGGGGACATGGACACAGGGATGAATCCGGTTTTATAGAGAAGGGAATAGAGATTTCTCTGGGGCTGGTTGACATTCCTGAGGAACAGAGCCAGAAGGACTACACCATAAGCTTTACAGAAGACGGGAATCTGATGTATATCGCTTCCGGCGGATTTGGAAAAAGTGTTCTTCTGACTACAATTGCAATCAGTATAGCCGCCAGGTACCAGGTGTGGGAGGCGAATCTCTTTGTCCTGGATTTTGGCAACAATGGCTGATCGCACTGGGAAATCTGCCCCATACGGCTGAATATATTACCCTGGATGATACAGAGCGCTACCAGAAATTCAAGAAATGTTTGTCAAAGGAGATAAAGATAAGAAAAAAACAGCTGGCACAGGCTATGGCACAGAATTCTCAGGTCTATAATCAGACGTCGGAGGGAGCGATGTGTGCATGGGTCATTCTCATCGATAATTTTGATGCGATCAGGGAGCTGGGATTTGAGGATGAGGAGTATTTTACAAAAGCCAGCAGAGACGGAATGAGCCTGGGTATTTACTTTGCCATTACGGCAACCCGGATGAATGCGATCCGCAGCGCCACCTTTAACAACTTTAAGAATAAAATTGCCGGATTTAATTTTGAGCGGGGAGAGGTTCTGAATATAGTCGGACGAAGCCTTATACCCTTCCTGAGATAAAGGGCAGGGCCATGATAAAATATGGCGAACGGGTCAGCTGCATGCAGATTTATACCATGGTTCCCTTCAACAATAGCCTTGAATACCGCTCCAATATCAATACCTTAATTAATGACATACGTGAAGGCTGTAATGGCCATGAAGCGCCCCATATGCCAATAATGCCGGAGGAGGTTACCTTGGAAGTGATGGAGGGCTTTCAGAACAGGGAGATTGATTTGTATGTGGGGCTTGATAAGGAGGAAGTTACCTTAGAGGGAATACGCATGACGGATTCACCCCTTGTTATTCTGGGAGCCGCAGGAAGCGGGAAAACCAATTTATTAAAGGTATTCCTTCGCCAGCTCACAGGAAAAGCAGAGATTACCGTATTCGATTCAGCGGGCCGGGAACTGCGGGCCTGTGAGTCTATGAAAGGAGTCAGTCTGATCAAAAATTTAGATGAGTTTGTAAGCTTTATGGACAGGCTGGAAACAGAGGTGGTGAAACGGGAACAGCAGATAAAGGGATGCGCAGCCCAAGAGGAGGAACGGGCGCTGAGGGAGATGGATAAACAGGCGATCCTGATTGACGATCTCTCCGTGTTCTTCAGCCGGCAGACCACATCCGAGGAAGAGATCGCAGATATGCTGTTTAGGGCTGCCAATGTGGGGATACTCATAGCCGCCACCAATATAGTGAGCAAATTCTATGGCAGCGATCCGGTTTCAGAAATGTTCAAGCGTTCCGGGAACGGTGTTCTGGTAAGCCCTCAGGGTCATCTGGGAGCCGCGCCTGTGGACTTGGAGCCGGGCTCCAATGAGGGAACCTTGTACAGAAAAGGGCGTAAGGCAGTGGTGAGGATACCAAAGGCATGAGGTGTAGCAGATGGTTCTGCAATGTAAAAATGAATCGCAAGAGAATGGGAGGGAGATTTCATTTGGGGGCTGCGTCATGTCCGCCGGTTACAGCTGGGATGGACAGGAACATAGAATCAATAGCTTTGAGGATTATTATAAGTGGCGCATGCTCCATTGTTAAATATCTGTTGAAAACCTTCCTTAAATGGACTACAATGAAACAATCAATTAACAAAGCAGGTAAAGTGTATGGATACAGGTATTATAGCAAAGCAGATGCTTATTTTATTTCTTATGATGGCAGCGGGCTACATGGCCTACAAGCGCCGTTTTGTAAGCCGGGAGGGGGCCAAGGGCCTGTCCTCCATCATCATCAATATTTTTAACCCCTGCCTGATTATCTCAGGCGTTTTGAACAAGGAGATCCCTTACAGCGGACGGATCGTGGCGGAGAACCTGATACTGGTTGTTGTTTTCTTCTCTTTTTTAATTTCTATTAAGCAAAATTTTCGCCCGGTTTATGAAGCTGGATCCTGAGGAGGTGAACTGTTACCGCCTTATGATGATATTTCCAAACCTGGGGTTTATGGGAATTCCTCTGGTGCGCAGCCTCTACGGGGAGGAATCGGTAATATTTGTGGCATTTTATATCGTAGGGTACAACCTGCTGGTCTATTCCTACGGTATTCTCCTGGCAATGGGAGCGGGTGACGGGGAGAAAAAGGGGCTGCCCGTAAAGAAGCTGTGCAACATTGGTATGGGGGCATGCATTGTGGCTATTCTGATTTTTGCCCTCCACATTAAAGTACCCGAGATCGCAGGCAGTTTCATTGACAGTATGGGAAATGCGGCAGTGCCGCTGTCCATGATGACTGTGGGAATCATGGTGGCCCAGTCCGAGTTGAGGGCGCTTGTTACAGATAAAAAGCAGCTGCTGTTCTCCTTCATCAGCCTCCTTGTGATTCCGGCGCTGTCCATTCCCCTGCTTCATCTTCTTCCTATCGATCCGGTATCCTACGGCATTTTTATTCTTCTGATTGCCATGCCTGTGGGCAGCGTGGTTATGATGGTGGAAAAAGAATACGGAACCACGGACGGGCGGATATCGGCAGGGAGCATTGCCTTGACTTCCGTTATTTCTGTAGTAACGATTCCGCTTGTGACTATGTTGGCATAGAGCGTTTTTGGAAACTATGACAGCGGCTTGCCTTTGGATAAGAAAACTACATCAGACCGGTAAAGAATAATCGTAAATTACAATACCCTTGTAAGATAGCCGGAATGGCGTTCTTACAGGGGTATTCTGCGCCCGGAAAAAGAAAGATGAGGGGGGAGAGGACTGGCGCTTAAGCGCAGCCTGTTATTGGCGTTTTTGCTGTAAAAATAGGCAAAATGTATATATGATAAGGAATAATATAGGATAAAACTATAAAAAGTGCGGGAAGTCCGACTCTATCACACAAAACGCTCATAAAAATATACAATCGCTCATAAAAAACCATTGTAATCAATCATAAAATATGGTAAAGTACAATTAAAGAACAAAGCAATCATATAAATAATTCATGTTGAACGTGAAAGGGGATAACAATATGAGCAAAGTGAGCGAGATGACAAGGGAGTCCTGGATCATGAGTACATTTCCGGAATGGGGCACCTGGCTGAACGAGGAAATCGAGAACGAGGAAGTTAAGCCGGGTACAGTCGCCATGTGGTGGCTGGGATGTACGGGTATGTGGTTCAAGACTCCCGGAGGATGCAACCTTACCATTGACTTATGGTGCGGCAACGGAAAGCGCACCCACGGCAACGGGAAAATGGCGGTTGGGCATCAGATGGCTAATATGTGCGGAGCCAGAGATATGCAGCCCAACCTGAGAGCGGTGCCCTTCGTAATTGACCCGTTTGCCATCAAGCAGGTGGACGCGGTGCTGGCAACTCATTACCATCAGGATCACATGAGCGCCGAGTATGCGGCCCATGTAATCCAGAGCGGAATGACAACTGTGGACGAAAATGGAAAAGAGATTCCTGTGCCCTTTATCGGTCCGAAAAAATCAGTTGAGCTTTGGGTTAAGTGGGGCGTTCCGGAGGACCGCTGCATTACAGTCCGTCCGGGCGACACAATCAAAATGAAAGACGTAGAGATTGTAGCTCTGGATTCCTTCGACCGCACCTGTCTGGTTACTACAGACTCCACGGGACCTGACAGAGAAGAGCTGACGGGCGTATGCCCCACGGACATGGACGACAAGGCGGTGAACTACCTGATTAAGACACCGGGCGGGAACATTTACCACAGCGGCGATTCCCACTACTCCATCTACTTTGCAAAGCATGGCAAGGACTACGATGTAGATGTGGCCTTCGGCTCCTACGGTGAAAATCCGGTGGGTATGGCGGATAAAATGACCTCCTGTGATATTCTGAGAATGGCGGAGGCATTAAGGTGCAAGGTGGTTATTCCCATTCACTACGATGTGTGGACCAACTTTATGGCTGATGTGAATGAAATCCGGGTGCTTTACGATATGAAGAAAGACCGTCTGGATTACAAATTCCATCCATTTTTCTGGGAGGTAGGCGGCAAGTATGTGTATCCTACAGACAAGGATAAGAGAGCGTACCATCACCGCAGAGGGTTTGAGGACTGCTTTGAGGCTCCTCAGAACATACCGTTCCGCTCCTGTCTGTAAGCATTGGCCATAAGGGGGATCAATCAATGTTAAAAGAGTTTGTGGAGTCAAACCATTACAAATTTGCGGAGGAGGCCTCTGATTGGGAGGAGGCCATCCGCATGAGCTGTGAATGCCTGGAGGCAGACGGAACTGTGGAGGCCAATTACAAGGAGGACATCATCGAGTGCGTGAAGAAGTACGGTCCTTATATTGTAATTATGCCCAATGTGGCAATGCCTCACTCTCAGGAGTGCGCAAAAGGGGTGCACAAGACAGCCATTGCTTTTATGAAACTGAAAAAACCTGTAAGTTTTGAGCCGGGAAATGCGGAGATGGACGCCAGACTGTTTTTTACATTGGCTTCCTGCAACCCGGATCAGCATTTGGCAAACATGACAAGATTATCGGAGCTGCTGATGAATGAGGAGGCAGTGGCGGCTCTGCTGGAGGCGGAAACACCGGAGGATTTGATTAAGATTCAGGAAACCTGTATTGAGGGATAAGTTAGGGGGATAATATGGATATTTTAATGAAAATATGGTCGTATTTTGCAGTTAACGTATTACAGCAGCCTGCATTCATGATTGGTCTTATTGTAATGATTGGTTACATACTGTTAAGGAAACCCTGGTATGATGTTCTGGCAGGCGTGATTAAGGCGATAGTAGGTTACTTGATTTTGTCCGTTGGTTCCGGCGGCTTGGTAAGCAACTTCCGTCCGGTGCTGGTAGGCCTGAAAGACCGATTTAATATTGACGCTATGGTAATTGACCCTTACTTCGGTCAAAACGCAGTTACGGCCGGCGTGGAGGAAGTGTTTGGAAAGGCTTTCGGCAATGCCATGATTCTGCTGCTGATTGCATTTATCGTAAACATCCTTCTGGTGCGCTTCTCCAGGTACACCAAGCTGCGCGCTCTGTTCACCACAGGCCATGTGCAGGTACAGCAGGCGTCCACCGCATACTGGCTCATCCTGTTTGCCTGTCCGTTCCTCATTGACAACAATGCAAGCCTTCTGGTTGTAATGGCTCTGATTCTGGGCGCATACTGGGCGGTAGGCTCCAACCTTACCATTAAGCCCTGCCAGGAACTGACGGACGGAGCCGGCTTCTGTCTGGCCCATCAGCAGATGTTCGGCATTGCGCTGAATACCTGGCTGGCTGAGAAGCTTTTTGGAAAGAAGAAAGACGGAAAGGATATTAAAAAGATTGACGATCTGGAGCTTCCGGGCTTTATGTCCATCTTCAACGAGAACATGGTATGTACCTCTATCCTGATGGTAATCTTCTTTGGAACCATTCTCTGCATCCTTGGACGCGATTACCTTGTGGCTCAGGGATTCCTGGGAGAAAATGCCAGCATGTTCTTCTATGTTATCCAGACCTGTTTGTATTTCTCCGTATACCTGGCAATCCTTCAGTTAGGTGTAAGAACCTTCGTAACAGAGCTGACCGCATCCTTCCAGGGTATTGCCGACAAGCTGCTGCCAGGTTCCCTTCCAGGTGTTGACTGTGCGGTTATCTACGGTTTCGGTTCTATGAACGCGGTTCCTCTGGGCTTCCTTGCAGGCTTTGTAGGACAGATTATCGCTATCGGCGCACTGATCGCATTAAAGAGCCCTGTGCTTGTTATCTGCGGATTCGTGCCTGTATTCTTTGACAATGCAACTATCGCTGTGTTTGCCAATGAGAAGGGCGGCATCAAGGCTGCTCTCATCCTTCCGTTTATCTCCGGTCTTTGCCAGGTGTTCGGTTCAGCTATTATCGCAGGCTGGGTTGGAATGGCGGCTTACGGCGGATATTTAGGAATGTGGGATTGGGCGGTTGTATGGCCTGTAATGACGGCAGTTATGAAGTACTTAAGCTATGCAGGCGTTGCAATCGTGGTTATCGCACTTCTGGCTATCCCTCAGATTCAGTACAGGAAGGATAAAAAAGGTTATTTCCTGATTACAGAGGATTACGAAGCATACAAAGCATTGAAAGAGAACAAATAATAGTGTATAAATGAATAGTAACAGTTAAGCCGTTTATAAACAGGAGGGTTTTAATTATGGCAAAGGAAAATATGAGCTTTATCGTATGCTGTGCAAATGGCGCGGGCTCAAGTCTGATGATGAAGATGACCATGCAGAAAATGCTGGACAAAGTGGGAATCAAACCGGGGAAGGTTCACCACTGTGCGCTTTCCGAAGGAAAGACCGCAGCCAGCCAGTACGACGTAGTATTCTGCGCACAGAATTTTGCAAACATGTTTAAAGACGCCGAGAAGAAAGGAACCGTTGTAATCGGCCTCCGCAACATCATGTCAGCCCAGGAGATGGAAGACAAGATGAAAGAAAAGGGACTTCTCTAAAATTTAAATGAACGAAACGAACATAAATACATGACATAAGCTTCTATTTGGGATATAATATACACGTAAGCATTGAGCAGTGCAAAAAAGCT
>BBZN01000006.1 GCA_001304855.1 Clostridia bacterium UC5.1-1D2 | reverse complement strand
CCGGCAAAACTACATAGATGGAGGCTCCCAAAACGTTCTCCGGCCCGGAAGCCCTCCACCACTAAATCAGTACATACTTAAGTATGAACAGTACGGCTAAAATATACATCAGAAGGCTTATCTTCTTCTCCTTTGCACGACCTGTTGCCAGATTGATGATTACATAGGAGATAACGCCCAGGGCGATACCCTCGGAGATACTGTACATAAAAGGCATGGCAATAATACAGATATAGGAAGGCAGCGCCTCCGTAAAATCAGCGAAGTCTATCTTGGTAATAGATGTAATCATAAGGAAGCCTACGATAATCAGCGCCGGAGCAGTTGCAAAGGAAGGAATAGCAAGGAAAATCGGCGACAGGAACAGGGACAGCCCGAAAAAGATAGCTGCTACCACTGCCGTAAGTCCTGTTCTTCCGCCTTCCGCAACGCCGGAAGCGCTCTCCACAAAGGTAGTGGTCGTGGATGTACCAAATACTGCTCCAAGGGAGGTGCCCACTGCATCTGAGAGAAGGGCGCCTCTGATTTTCGGAAGCTTGCCGTCCTTATCCAGCATATCCGCCTTGGATGCCACGCCGATCAATGTTCCCAGTGTATCAAACATATCCACAAACAGGAATGCAAACATAATCGTCAAAAAGTTCAGTGAAAGAATACCGCTGAAATCCATCTTAAAGAAGGTGGGAGCCATGCTGGGAATCCCTAATCCGTTTGAAAAATTAGGCAGTACGCTGAACATACCCAGATCCGCATTCGGCTGATAGAGGCCCGTCACCTCACAGATAATTCCTAAAAGCCAGGTGATTAGGATGCCCCAGAGAATATTTCCCTTTACCTCCTTTACAACTAAGATCGCAGTAATTAAAACGCCGATTAACGCCAGCAATACGGTAATTCCTACAGAATTAAAGGTCTCCGCCTCCACTGCCCCCTTAAAGGAAAACATGGACACTAAGGTTGCGCTTCCCACCACGATCTTTGCATTCTGCAGTCCGATAAATGCAATGAAAAGTCCGATTCCTACCGACACCGCGTGCTTTAAATTCATAGGAATTGCATTAAAAATCGCTTCGCGCACGTTTGTTAAGGACAGGGCGATAAAGATAAGGCCCTCCACAAATACGGCCGCCAGAGCCATCTGCCACGTATATCCCATCTGAAGGACTACGGTGTATGCAAAGTAAGCATTCAATCCCATACCAGGCGCGAGCACGAAGGGATAATTTGCAAATGCTGCCATAAGCAGGGTCGCCACTAAAGACGCCAGAGCGGTTGCCGTAAAAACAGCGCCCCGATCCATTCCCGTCTCACTTAAGATGTTGGGGTTAACTGCCAGTATGTAGGCCATTGTCATAAAGGTGGTAATACCGGCAATCACCTCTGTCTTCACGTCTGTCTTGTTCTCCGACAAGTGAAATACTTTTTCTAAAAATCCCTGGTTCTCTTTGTTTTCCATACTTCATACCTCCTTGGTTTCAAACTTATGGTTTCCGCCTTATAGAAAGAACGTGTTCCCCTTACCGTTCTTTTATAATTCCTGTTATATTCAATGCCATATGATATTTTTAAAATATCTTCTCTCCCGCCACGTACTTGGCTTCTATATGGCGCTCATCTGCAAGGTAGATAAACCGCTCCAGACGCTCCTTAAGGTTCAGCGGCTGCGGATGCTTTAGGGGGCTGTCGTCCAGCACCAGCGCGTCGAACTCGTAGTCCTTCTCAAAGCTTCCCACCTTGCCGAAGAATGAACCGCCTCCTTTGGTTCCCAGGTAAAAGGCCTCCTCTGCAGTCAACGGTTTTAAAGTCTCGTCCTGAAGCCTCCACCTGAGCTTTGACACCTGGACGGCGTCTGCCATAGCCCGGAACACGGAAGCGCCGCTTCCTCCTGCCACATCTGTTCCCAGCCCCACTTTAAGCCCTCTGTCCAGGTACCTCCTTACAGGCGCAATCCCGGATGAGAGATTGGTGTTGGACTGTGGACAGTGGGCCACATACACGCCCCTCTGCCTCATACGCTCCGTCTCCGCCTCACCGGACCACACACAATGGGCCATGATCGTTCTCACTTCCCCGCCAAAAAGGCCGAAATGGTCATAGGCATCGCCATAAAATTCCGACCAGGGGCAAAGCTCCTTCACCCAGGCGATCTCTCCCTTGTTCTCCGAGAGATGGGACTGAACCGGCAGGTCATACTGTTTTTGAATCTCCTTTAATTTCTCCATCAGCCCGTCGGTGCAGGTGGGTATGAACCTCGGGGTCAGAATGGGCTGCGTATTCTTGTATCTCCCCTTTGTCTCCTCCAGCCAGAGAAGGGTTTCCTCCGCGGAAGCTTCCGGGCTCTCCTCCACCAGAATATCCGGGCAGTTCCGGTCCATGTTTACCTTTCCCACCATAGTCTTGAGACCTGTGGCCTCCATTAAATCCATCAGTTCCACTGTGGCTTCCCTGTGAAGAGTTCCGAAAATACAAGCCCTTGTAGTTCCGCTGCGCTTCATATCATCCGCAAAAATTTTATATGCTTTCTTGCATACTCCCTGTCGCTGTACTTGGCCTCCTCGGGAAACGTCCGCGTGTTCAGCCATTCCAGCAATTCAAGGTCCATACCAAGACCTCTGAATGAATACTGCGGCCCATGGAGATGCAGGTCTGTAAGACCTGGCACAATTATTCTGTCTCCATAATCCGTCAATGGAAGTTCAGCATATACCTGCGGAAGCTCTTTGTATACTCCGGCCGACCGGCCCTCTTCACACACCAGATACCCCTGCTCCACACATTCCAAAGCGCGGGCGTTCCGGCTGTAACAGATATTGCCTTTCAGCACAAATCTTTCTGCCATATGCTCCTCCTGTTTCCGTATTCACCCTGACAGCGGCGGGCCCGGGCTTCTATCTACAGAAGCTTCTATCTACAGAAATTTCTGCAAACAAAAAACCACCGCTGTTCACAAGGCTCCACATCAACCTGTCCCCCGGTGCCCCCGGGCAGAGTGAGATGTGAAAACTTATAGTCAACTATTACGGTAGTTGGTAGAGACGCTCAACCTATTTTGAGCATATACAAGTTTTGAATACTCATACGTTTATTCAGTTATGTCATCTTCTGACACTTTGAGTCTATCACAATAGACAATCAGATGTCAATACAGCTGTTTATTTTTGTGCATTTTCTACATTTTGTATAAAATTTTTGTTAAATAGTTGGAATTTCTATTTGATATTTGTAAGTTATCGATATTCTTTAAAAAGAATATCGAATCGCTTTCACACATCAAACGCAGCGGCCCTTCCAATGATGGAAGGGCCGCTGCCACAAAGCTACCATTACGAAACATATTTCACATTGTATTTGCAGTACGCTCCCGGACAGTCCAGAATCATGTTGTCAAAGCCGGCTCTCCAGAGGCACAAATCTATTTATACTGTGCATAAATATACTGGTCTTGTTCATTTGTCCAAATAACTCCGTTTATGCGGTTGCCCATCTTTGACGGATCCTTCAGGCTTCTCTCCTGCCAGTGGGAGAATACGGCGCCTTCTCTTTCAGGAACGTCTTTTTTAATGGTCTTGGCAAGATTAACCGTGTTGCCCCTGGCATTTTTTGGCACATCAAATTCCGCAAACACCTCTCCCGGGTCGCTGATGGAGGAGCCCGTCATAAAATAAAGCTTAACCGTACCCTGATCTGATTCATTTTCTTTGTACTGGGCATAAATGTACTGGTCGGTCTCATTAGTCCAGATAGCTCCACTGATGCGGTTGCCCATCTTTGACGGATCCTTTAAGCTTCTCTCCTGCCAGTGTGAGAAGGTATAGCCGTCCTTCTGCGGAACGTTATCCTTGGTGATAGTTTTTGCAATGTTTACAGTATTGCCCCGGGCATTCTTTGGCACGTCAAACTCCGCAAACACCTGGCCCGGATCCCCGATGGAGGAGCCTGTCATAAAATAAAGCTTAACTGTATCGGAGGAGCCCTCCTCCGGCGCCGCTATCTCTGGAACCGTTTCCTCCGGCGCCGTTGTTTCAGGCACCGTTTCCTCCGCTGCTGTGTCACTGCCGGATGCCGCTCTCATGGTAAAATTGAAGTCATTTTTCGCACTTTTTATTTTTTCCACGGTAAGAGACTCAGGTTCAAATACATATCCCTCCAGGCGCGGCGTAACGGTAACATCCTGACCGGTAACTGCATTGCAGGTCCACAGGCCGCCGCAGGCCTGAACTTTACTGGTGCCTACGGTATTACTCACAGTAATAGAAACTTCCGGGCATATATCGTTCGGCAGAAGGGAACCGTCGGGCATCACGATAGTGCCGCCTATAGCAGAGCCTCAGCCGTATTTCCCGCTTTGAGCACCAGGCGCTGCGTAGTGTCCTGCCCCATGGTGAGGACGTCATAATCGGAGGAATACCCCTCCAGTTCCGCAGTTACCTTCAGCAGATGCATTGCGCCGCTGTAGGCCTCCGTAGGTATGGAAAAATTTCCATTTGAATCTGGATTGCCGTACCAGCGCACTGTCCCCATATAGTAATCCTTGTATTCCGCAGGAACATTGTTATACTGGACGGTCAGCTTTACATCTTCCACAGAGCCTGCCCCCCCTACAAGAACCACCTCACCTTTTACGGTAAGATAAGAGGCTGCGTAAGCCGGCGCTGCATAACCAAAGGCCGTAGCTGTCAATAGTACTGCTGAAAGCGCAAGTGTTAAAATTTTTTTCATCTCATTACTCCTCTTCTTCAGATTTTATTATTACTAACTGGCCTTTTTATTTTATCAAAACACAGCACATGGAAGTGTCACTAAAGCGTGAATAAACCGTGAAATCCTCACATATTTTCCGTATTTTATGTATTTTTTATAAAGAAACCCACTTTTTCACAAAAGATAACGTATAAAATCCCGAAAAACGCTTTTATACCGTCCCCAATGCATCCGCCAGCTTCCTGATCTTTTCCCTGTCTCCGATGACAACCAGCGTATCGTCTTTGTCAAATACATAGTCAGGCCTTATATCGGTAGTGAGCCAGTCTTTGCGGCTGACTGCAATAATATTTACTCCAAACCTGTTTCTGAGCCGGGCTTCCTGTACCGTCTTTCCGGCCAGGCCGTCATTCAGTTGCAATTCTGAGATATCTACATCCTTATTCAGCTCAAAGAGGTTAAAAACTCTCCCCGATATGAGGCGTTTTGCCAGACGCACCCCCATATCCTTTTCAGGATATACTACCTGGGCGCCGATTTTCCCGAGAATCTCACCCTGTTCCGGGCTGTTGGCTTTGGACACCACCTGGGGGACGCCCAAATTAATTACATTCAGGGTTGTGAGTATACTCACGTCCACCTGGTCCCCGATACAAACCACCACTACGTCACAGTTCTGAATCCCCGTCTCCCGAAGAGTCTCCTTCTGTAAATTTCTGACCACATAGGCATGCTCTGTAAACTGCCTCATCTGCCTGACCTTTTCCTCATTGCAGTCCAAGACCATAATCTCTTTCCCTCCCTCTGCCAGGGTGGCGGCCAGGGCGCTTCCAAAACGTCCCAGCCCTATAATTCCATAAGACATTGCTTCCGTGTGTCTGTGTGCCATATTATTTTCCTCCTTACTATGAGCGCTTCGCGCCCCCTGTTCAAGTCCATTACGTACAATCTGTTCCGCCTGGACGGCGTTCTATCCAATACTGATGCTTCCTTCCGGATAAGATACAGATGTCTCCGGTTTGAATATCCATATGGTAACGATAGTCAAAGGCCCAAGCCTCCCAATATACATAATCACAATCTCCAGCAGCTTGCTCAAAGGCGACAGCCCGGGGTGATACCGGTGGACAGTCCCACGGTGCCGAAGGCCGAGGTTATTTCCAGCAAAATGTCCTCAAAGGGTATACCCGGCTCCAGAATACACATGAGGAAAATGCCCAGGCACACAACAAGTGCAGATAAGGATGTCACAATCGCCGCCTTATAAAAGACTACCTGTGGAATACGGTAATGAAATGCATGGGGCTCCTCATTGGTTGCCGCCCCCTTGATAGTATGAAACAGCGTAAACAAGGTACTGGTCTTGATGCCTCCTCCTGTAGACCCCGGAGATGCGCCGATAAACATAAGCACCGACACGGTCAAAATACCTGCAGTTGTAAAGTCTCCCAGAGGATAGGTGGAAAACCCTGCAGTTCTGGCTGATACGCTGGTAAAAAATGCGCCCAGCCATGTGATATCCTCCGTAAGCCTGATAAGGACCGTACCCACTGCCAAGAGTATGAGAGAGGTTACAATCACTGCTTTGGAATGAAGAGTCAGCTTTTTAAAGCGCCTCTTTTTTGATATATCCATTATCACCAGGAAACCCAGGCCTCCGAAAATAATCAGGCCCGCTGTGGTCAGATTCAAAAGGACATCATCCTGATAGGGGATCAGGTTTCTAAGGCCGCCCATAATGTCAAACCCCGAATTATTAAAGGCTGCCACTGAATGAAACAGGCTGATCCCCAGGGCTCTCACCGGAGGGTAATCCCGGCTGAATACCAGGAAACTTAAAAATGCTCCCACCGCCTCAAATATGAGCGTAGTTTTTCAGTACGTTTTTCACCAGGCATACAATGCCTTTACCTGAATCCAGGTTCATTGCTTCCTTTATCAGCAGACGTTCTTTTAAATTCACTCTGCGTCCCAGCGCCAGTATCACGCCTACGCCCACTGAGGTAACCCCCAGTCCTCCTATCTGGATAAGGCATGCCACCACCGCCTGCCCCGCTGCCGTAAATGTGTCGGCCGTATCCACTGCGATCAGCCTGTAACACAGACTGCGCTGGCAGAGGTAAACAGAGCGTCTACATAGTGCAGATCCACTTCCGGCCTTACACATAGAGGCGTCATCAGCAGAAACGAGCCTGCCAGTATAACTGCCAGAAAGCCCAAGGCTATGATTCTGGCCGGAGATTGTTTTTCAATGGATTTCATAAATTTATACCTCCTGTATTGCTACAGCTTACCACCAGCCGCATAAAACAGGTGTAACGGAAAAGACCGGCGCGTAAAGATTATGTAAAGATGCATGTGTTTTGCTGCAGAATCCGTATCAGTTATGATATACTTATGTACAAACAAAATAATCAGAACCCTATAATTACGGTTTTTGTAACCATAAGGAGAATCCCTATGAACCACCGCAAACTAGCAGACTCCCTGAAAACCCTGACTGTGCTGGCTGTAACCACAGCCATCGGATTCCTGTTGGAGGAACTGGGTCTGCCTCAGACAAATATCATAACTGTATACATACTGGGCGTGCTCGTAATTGCCGCCCTCACCTCATCAAGATGGTACAGCGTCACCGCCTCCCTGGCCAGCATTCTGCTGTTTAACTACATTTTTACAGCGCCGATGTTTGCTTTTAAGGCAGATGACGCCGCGACTCAGCTAACGCTTCTGATAACATTTCTGGCGGCCATTTTAACCAGCTCCTACACTGTGCAGATAAAGGAAAATGCCCGGCGTTCCCAGCAGAACGCATATCGTACCAATGTCATTTTGGATACGGGCAAGATGCTCCAGAGAGCGGGAGAAGCAGGGAGATTCTCTCTATAACAGCTTCCCAGCTGAATCTGCTTTTGAAGAGGGACATTGCCTGCTTTGAAATTGCAAATCAGGAGTTTCTTCCCCTTAAATTTTTCACAGAAGGCTCCCCTCCCTCTGCAGTCCGAGGCCCTTCTCTGGACACTCCGGAGGAAAAAGCGCAGCCAGAAGATGCTTTCTGGAGGCCCGGGAAACCGGGGCCTCCACCGATATTCTGCCCACAGCCGCCTTCCATTATCTGCCTGTGAGAAGCGAGGAAACAGTCTACGCAGTCATGGCAATCCGTCAGGGGGATCTTCCCTTTGACGAATTTCAGAAGAGCCTCACTCTGGCAATTATTGGGCAGTGCGCCATGGCCCTGGAAAAGGAATTTATCTCCAGAAAGAGGGAGGAGGAAGCCTCCATGAGAAAGACGGAGCAGCTTAGAAGCAACCTTTTGCGCTCCATTTCCCACGATCTCAGAACTCCCCTTACCAGCATTTCCGGCAATGCCGGTATGCTGTTAAATGACGGCGGAAATCTGGATGAGAAGCAGAAGGCCAGGGTTTACAGCGATATCTATGACGATTCCATGTGGCTTATTAACCTGGTGGAAAACCTGCTGTCTATCACCCGTATGGAAGGCCAGTCAGTCGCCCTTCAAATGGAGACGGAACTCCTTGAAGAGGTCATAGACGAGGCTATGCGCCACATAAACCGCCGCCACGAGAGCCACACCATAGAGGTGAAGCAGGAGAAAGACCTTATCCTGGCCGCCATGGATGCAAGGCTTATAATCCAGGTTATCACCAACCTGGTGGACAATGCCATCAAATATACCCCCCAGGCTCCACAATCACAGTCACCAGCTGCCAGTCTGACGGAAATGCAGTGATTGAGGTGAGGGATAGCGGGCCTGGTATCCCCGATGAACTAAAACAAAAATCTTTGAAATGTTCTATACTACGGGCCATAAGTCCGCTGACGGAAAGCGGGGAATGGGGCTGGGCCTTCCCCTTTACAGAGCCATTCTTCACGCTCACAAAGGCGCCATCCAGGTGCTTGACAATACACCTGCCGGAAGTATTTTCCGGCTGACATTACCTGCCAAGGAGGTTTCTATCCATGAATAAAGCTGGAATTTTAGTAATTGAGGACGACAAAGCGATCAAAAATCTGATTGCGACCACTCTGGAACTGCATGGCTACCACTATATCTGCTGTGACAAAGGAGAGCAGGGTATCCTGACTGCCGCCTCCCAGCGGCCGGCTATTATTCTTCTGGATCTGGGCCTGCCGGATATGGACGGAGTGGATGTGATCAAAAAATCCGCTCCTGGTCCAACACTCCTATTATCGTAATCAGCGCCAGAAGCGAGGACTATGATAAAATTGAAGCATTGGACGCAGGTGCGGACGACTATCTCACCAAGCCCTTTTCCGTTGACGAACTCCTGGCCAGGCTGCGCTCCACACAAAGACGGCTAAACTATATGCAGTCCCAGACCGAAGTACAGTCCTCTATCTTTACAAACGGGGGACTGACCATCAACTATGGGGCTGGTTACGCCACACTGGAAGGAAAGGAGCTTCATCTGACCCCTTATGAATATAAACTTTTGTGCCTTCTGTCCCAGAATGCAGGCAAAGTGCTGACCCATTCCTATATAATCCGTGAAGTCTGGGGTACGGCCTGGGACGGGGAGGTGGCCTCCCTCCGTGTTTTTATGGCCTCCCTCCGGAAAAAAATTGAAAAAAATTCTTCCCACCCCCAATATATCCAGACCCACGTAGGAGTGGGATACAGGATGATGAGGAGGGAAGAATAACCGCTATTGTATGAATCCTTTGACGGCCCAGCCGTAAGCGTCCATGGCCTGCTGGAAATTCACATCGGCCTGGCCTTTAGCTGCAACTGCTTCCATGTAGGAAACCTTTGCCTCCAGATATTCCTGATTGGAAAGCATCCCCAGTTCCATCTTATGGGAATCGGCCTGCCATTTTGCATCTGCCGCAGCCATGGCTGTAACCGCGCCGTTCCAGGACGTCCGGTTTGCCAGCACATCCTGGTACAATGTTTCTACCTGGGCATACATGGTTTCCTCGTTCTGCTCTATGCTTCTCTGTCTGGAATGAAGCTCTTTGTTGGTTCCGCTGAAGGATGAGCCCCGCTCCGATCTCAGCTGGTAGTTGTTGCCAAGAGCCCTCCATTTATCCACTTCCAGTGATATATTTTCCGCCCGTGTGCTGTCAGGCGCAGGCATAGGCGCAATTTCTATCTCCTCTCCGGTTTCATACCCTATAAGCATTGCAATCTCCCCCTTTACCCTGTCCATCTCGTCCAGCAGCCACTGGGCATGGACGGCTGCCTCTGAAGCTGCCTGGCCCGCCTCGTCCGCTTCCCTCTGGGAGACGCCTCCTGCAGCAATCTGGCGGCAGGCCTTCTCATAAAGGCTCTGTTTAAGTTCTGCCCGGGCCGCCGCCCCTGCTTGTTCCAGCCTGAGGCTGTGATAGGTTCCCATAAGGCTCTGAGCCGTCCAGGTGACGGTATCCTCCATCTGCCTCAGAGACATGGTGCTGGCGCTGCCCTTGACAGAACGGATTTTTTTATCCAGATCCTTGGCAGTGTCTTCCAAAGCCTTCGCCTGGGCCCGGTAGCTTTCAGCTCCCGCAGCATCCCCTTCCTTCTCCATGGAATCCGCCTCCTCCCTGAGAAGCGCCTGGTAGCCATTATCTCCTCCCTGGCGTTTTCATACATTGCCAGACGGCTGTCATATAGGGCCTGCTCCATCTGAACCTGAGGTGAATAAGCCTTCACAAGGCTTCCAGTTCGGTATATTGAATCACCTTGGGCCTGGCCGCTTCCCCGGCCCTGGCAGTCAGCATGCCGCTGCCGTTTAAGATGATGCCGGCAGCCATTGCAGCTGTCAGAAGAGGGAGCCATTTCTTTCCCTGTCTCATATTACTCCCCCTCCGTCTGTGCCAGGCCGTTTACGGTCCAGCGGTAATTTTCCATGGCCTGGCTGAATTTCAAAGCCGCCACGTCTCTGGCCGACAGGGTCCCTGCAAAGCTTTCCCGGCTCTTCAGATACTCATTCTGGGAAATGGCGCCAATGCTGTAGCGGAGCTGGGCGGACTGCTGGTTATTCACTGCCAGCTGATACTCCCCTTCTGCCAGAATATAGTCCGACCGGGCCTGCGTCAGAAGCTTATATTTGGCCTCCACGTCTGCCGCTATCTGCTGATGTCCTGTCTTCACCTTTTTATCCATCACATCATACTGGGCGCCTTTACTTGTATGTTTAAGCCGCTGTTCATTGGCATTCTGCGTATAGTTCAGCTCCAGAGCCAGCGCCTTATCGGCCTCCAGATCGATGGAATCCACCTCCTCCTGAGAGGGAATGGGGATCTCGCGTATCTCCGGCTGTGAATCATAGCTCCAGCCGGTCATAATACACAGCTCCCTGCGCAGCGCGTCCATCTCCTTCTGATTCGTTTCCACTGCCGCCTGGGCAGATTCCGTTTTTCCTTTGCCGCCAGAAGTTCAGCCTGGGCAATCATCCCTCCGGAAGCTTTCACAGCCATAGCCTCATACTCTGTATTCGCAGTGATAAGCGCTTCCTCCAGAGCGGGACTGTTCTTGGCCTTCTGCCAGTAGGCGTTCATCTTCGTCTGGGCGGACTGTACAAGAACAGCCTCCGCCCGGTTATATTCCATCTTCTTTACATAGCTGTCCTCGTTCTGTGCATCTGCCATCTCCTGGTTCTGCTCCGCCTGAACCCTGGCGAGGGCTGCCGATGCCATAGCGCTGTCGTAACCGGGGCCCCTTCCACAGCGGAATCCACCATCTTGTCGCTGGAGGAGTAGAGACTGTCCGCCATATCCTGGTAGGCATTTTTCAGATCATCATGGCTTTTGCCCTGTATTCATCGTATTCCAGGCGGTTGTTGATAACAGTGGCGTTATATTCATGAATCAGATCCGCCAGTTCATGGTATTCCATCACATTATCCCTCAGCGTTTCCCACTTCTCAGAGGAATGGGCAAACTCAGGGCTGGCCATGGCGGTGCAGGAAAGGGCTGTGCTGGCAGCCATGCAAAGGCAAAGGGCAGATACGGGCCGGCTGCAGCTTCTGCCGCCCACAGGGCGGCCGTTACTGTCTGCGGCTCTGCCTGCTCTTCTCCTGTCTCCGGGACCTTTTCCCTGGTTTTTCCGTATATATTTTATCATTTATATCTCCTTCCTGCCGGTATGGTATTGCTGTAATGCCTAAGCGCTGCTCTCTTTTGCTTACTCGTATCGCAACGCGTCGATAGGGTCTGCCTTAGCGGCCTTGGAAGCCGGATACAGTCCGAAAAATATGCCCACCATAGCGGAAAATGACACCGCCACCAATATGACGCTGGGTTTTATGACAACCGGCAGTCCAAAGGCCAGACCGCCCAGGGACACCAGCCCCACGCCCATAAGAACTCCGATCATTCCGCCGCAGGCCGATAAGATGGCCGACTCCGTCAGGAACTGTATAAGCACATCCTTTGTTCTGGCGCCTAAAGCCTTGCGAATGCCGATCTCCCTGGTTCTCTCAGTTACAGACACCAGCATAATATTCATAATGCCGATGCCTCCCACCAACAGGGAAATAGCCGCAATGCCCCCTACAGCCATAGAAAGCCCGCCCATCATGGAATCCACAGAAGTCATCTCCTCCATAGCCGTATACATGTACATATCCTCAGGCTCCCGGCCGTGGAGTTTTGCAAGATACGCTTTAAACTTGTTGAAAAACTGATCCAGATTCACATTGTCCGCCGCATAAACATGTATGTTGTAAAAGTAATCGTTGGGCCAGGTAAGGATGGTATAGGGGAGAAAGGCGGTTCCTTTGTCATTGCTCCCCCCTGCATCAGTTTCTGAAGGGGACTGATTTCCTTGCGGTATACGCCTACCACAGTATAATCCTCTGTAGAACCATAGATGGTGGTTCTGAAGGTTTTGCCTACGGCATTTTCCACGCCGAAGAGCATTCTTGCGCTGTCCACATCCATGACTATATTTTTCTTTCTTCCCAGAATATCCCCCTCGTTGAGGTAACGTCCGTAACTACGTTCACGGGCTGCACATCCTGGTAATTGTAATCGATTCCCTGGTATTCAAAGCTCACCTTGGTCCGCTTATAGGTGGCGTCGCTGGTAGTATAGGCGTTGCTGTCAATGTAGGCTATCTCATCCCCGAACACTTCCTTTGCCCGCTCCATCTCATCCAGGGTAAAGTAATCGCTCTGCCTCACATCCTCCACCCAGTAGCCGATGGATATATAAGCCTGTGTGATTCCCACGTCCTTGTAAAGATCGGAAAACATGCTCCTCATGGTATCGCCGATGGAGACGATGGCGATAACGGAGCCGATTCCGATGATGATGCCCAGCATTGTAAGGGCCGAACGCATTTTATTAGAGCGGATAGCAGAAAAAGCCATCAGCATATTTTCAATGAGCATCCGTCTCCTCCTTTCCCTGGCTGTGATCCGTATTGCTTTCGGAAAGCCGGCTGTGGCAGTTCAGAGTGTCGCTTAAAAGCTGTCCGTCGCTGAACCGGAGGACCCTGTCCGTAAATGCAGCGATATCCTCCTCATGGGTTACCACAACCACTGTGGCGCCTTCCTTGTGAAGCTGGGAAAACAGCTCCATAATCTCAACCGAGGAGGCCGTATCCAGATTTCCCGTAGGCTCGTCTGCAAGAATCAGGGGAGGCTCGTTGGCCAGCGCCCTGGCTATGGCAACCCTCTGGCGCTGTCCTCCGGACAGCTCATTGGCATATGCTCTTTTCTGCCGCCCAGGCCCACCCGCTCCAAAAGCTCCTTAGCCCTCTCTGTGCGCTTCGACTTGGGAAGTCTGGCATACGTCATGGGCAGCTCCACATTTTTCAGAGCCGAGGTTCTGGATATAAGGTTAAAGGACTGAAAAACAAAGCCGATCTTGCGGTTGCGGATATCCGACAGTTCGTCGGGCGTCATGTCTGCCGTGTCAATTCCGTCCAGATAATAATGACCCAGAGTGGGCCGGTCCAGGCATCCCAGAATATTCATGAGGGTGGACTTTCCGGAACCGGAGTGTCCCATGATAGCCACAAACTCCCCCCGCTCAATGGTCAGATTAATCTTCTTAAGGCCCAGAACCTTAATTGCTCCCGTGTCATATATTTTCACAAGGTTCTCCAGTTTTATCAGAGGCCCGCTGCAGGCTTCCTGGCGGGGTTGCGTTCTTTTCAGCAGGCGTTCCCTCAGAAGGGCCGCCAGGCTGACTTTCCAAGCCTTCTCTCCGTCCGGGGCGCCCTGCATCTTATTCCATTTTTTCATAAAGCGCCTCCCACTACTGCGGCATCACAAGAACTGCAGCCCCATCCGTAAGCTGAGGTCCTGCATTGGTAATCAGCTGCATTCCTTCCTCCAGAACCGTATCATCCTCAGGGATAACTTCTGTGGTTATATCACTCTCAACCCCCAGCTTCACAGGAATACGCTTCACTGTCATATCCTGCACAATGGCGATATATGTAATATCCTCCTCGTCAAAGAGAGCTGAAGTAGGAACCACAAAGGTGTCCTCCGCCTCCCGTATCAGCAGCTCCGCCCTGGCTGTAATACCTGCAATAAGCTTTGTATTGTCTCCGTCCACCCGTATAGTAGTGGGAATTACGCGTTCCGTGGAGCCGCCGCCCTTTTCCTCACCTGTGGGGGAAATCTTGACCACCTCGCCGCTTACAGTCTCGCCGTCCAGAATATCGGCAGTTATAGAGGCCTTCTGCCCCACCTTTACCTTGCCGATGGAAAACTCGCTGACCTTAATCTCCAGCTCCAGTTCCTCCAGATTCTCAATGCTGAATATAGGCTTGTCGTCCTCTACCTTATCGGCAAACTGTCCCACTTTGGAGTTGACCCGGACCACTGTGCCGTCAATGGTGCTTTTAATCTGTGTGTTTTCCAGTTCTTCCTTCTTTTTCTCCAGTTCAAAGGCTGCATTCTGTATCTGAAGTTCGTAAGACTTATCTGCAACTCCCCTGCCGTTCTCCACCGTATAGCTCTCCACCTGGCGCTTGGCGTCATTTAAAGCGTTGGCGCTGGTTTCCAAATCCATCTGTGATATGTCGCCATTGGCAAAGAGAAGGCTGTTTCTGTTATGGTCCATACTGGCCTTTTGAAAATCCTGCACCGCCTTTTCATAGCCCAGGGCCGCTTCTTTGTCCTTTTCCTGCTTATTATTCACCGCCAGGTCGTATGCATTCTGCGCAATATGAACCTCCCTCTCCAGGTCGGTGCTGTCCAGTACCGCCAGGACCTGATCCTTGTGAACCTGGTCGCCCTCCTTCACGTGCATTTCCGTAATCTCCGCATGAATATTGGACACCACATCCACGCTGTCCGTTCCCGACACCGGCCCGTTGAGGGCAAGTTTCTCCTGAATACTCTGCTTTGTAAGAGGAATCACCGTTACGGGAATCCCCATCTCTTTTTTGCCCCCAAACAGCCGGGGACCCAAAAATGCCATCACTGCCAGCACACACAATCCCGTGATGATTTTCCGTTTTCTGCTCCAGTTTTTGACCCGCTGTATCAGCTTTGGCTGCCTGTCCGGGTTCTCACCGATTCCCCTGGCTGCCTTCTGCTTTCTTTTTCTCTTCTTTTTTCCCTTCCCGCCATCTTCCAGCGGGTCCACAACCATGAGAGTCTCAATCTGACGGTCTATTTCGTCGGAGTCGTCTGTAGAGCCGCCTTTTTGTCCGCCGGCCGTACCGGCTTCTCCCGGAACGGACCGCTGTCTCCTTTCCCGCCGCGCCTTCTGTTACGCCGTCTTCCATTCCGGACAAAGGGCCCTTTTTCTCCGTCTTTTTCTCACTATTCATAGTTTCCTCCTGAAAGCCTGATCTCGCTGTACTATTTGCATTAATACAGTTATATCATATATTCTAATATGACACAATAAAAATAAACAGATTGCCGATTATTGTTCATTATATAAAGCTATTATAGATGGTCTGCTTAAATATTTCACCCATATATTTCCTAACAATTTATAAATGAAATCGAAAGAATTGTTTAAGATGGAATTTTTCGCTTCTCTGGTTTACAGGGACTTTCAGACAGGATATTTGAAACAAGAAAAAACCGGCAATTTCTTTCAAGAAATTACCGGCCCAATGCCTTACCTTTCTCCGGCCCCCTTTATGGCGGCTCTCAGTTTTTCCGTCATCTCGTCCACATGGCCCTTCTCAATCACCAGGGGAGGCACAAAACGGATAATATTTGTTCCTGCGCTGATTAACACCAATTTCTGTTCCAGCAGGGCGTTGGACACAACAGGGCCCACGGGCTTTGTAAATTCCAGCCCTTGAATCAGCCCCATCCCGCGGCGGGCGCAGACCACGTCAAATCCGGCAGCCAGCTTCTCAAGCTCCTGGCCGAGATAATCCCCACCTGATTTACGTGTTCTGTAATCCTGCGTTTCTCAAAAATATCCAGAACAGCCTTTGCCCCGGCTGTCACAAGGGGATTACCGCCGTAGGTCGTGCCGTGATCGCCGGGCGTCATAGCCGTAGCCGCTTTTCCCCTGGCCAGAAACGCTCCTACAGGAAGCCCGTTCCCCAGGGCCTTGGCAACGGTCATTACATCCGGCTTTACTCCGTAATGCTGCCAGGCAAACATTTTTCCGGAACGGCCCAGCCCGCACTGGATTTCATCCAGAATCAGCAGCATATCATTGGCGTCGCAGAGTTGGCGCACTCCTTTAATAAAGCCGGGATCCGCCGGATAAATACCGCCCTCTCCCTGTATCGTCTCCATAATAACAGCGCAGGTTTTATGGTTCACAAGGCTTTCACGCTGTCCAGATTGTTAAAATCAGCAAAGCGGATACCCGGAATCAGCGGTTTAAAGGGCTCCTGGTAATGGGCGTTCCCTGTTACGGACAGGGCGCCCAGGCTTCTCCCGTGGAAGGAGTGTTTCATGGCGATGATTTCTCCCGTCATATCCGCCTCTGCATCCCCGCTTCCGCCGCCCGCCTCGTGAAGCTTATTGTAGTGATATCGTTTGGCTATCTTTAAAGCCCCCTCGATAGCCTCGGTTCCGCTGTTGGTAAAGAACACCTTGTCCATGCCGGACACCTTGAGCAGCTGCTCCCCCGCCTCAACAGAAGGCTGATTGTAGAACAGATTGGAAATATGTGTCAGCTTATGAAGCTGTTCCTCCACGGCCCTTGTGTACTCCTGATCTCCATATCCCAGCGCCATCACTGCAATACCGGCGCCGAAATCCAGATATTTATTTCCCTGATTATCATAGAGATATACCCTTCTCCGTGATCAAACACGACGGGAAACCGGTTATATGTCTTGTAAAACGCTTCTTCGGCCCGTTCAATCAACTTTTTATCAGCCATGATAATACCTCTCGTCTTCCTTGGAATTATAGATTGCTGTCCCGATTCCTTTGTCCGTAAAGATCTCCAGCAGCAGACAGTGGGGAATCCGCCCGTCCAGAATATGAACCCTGGAAACGCCGCTCTCAATGGCGTTGATACAGTTCTGGAGCTTTGGAAGCATGCCTCCTCCAAGCATACCGCTGTCCACAAATTCCTGGGCTTCCGTCACATCCATCTCGGAGATGAGGGAGTCCTTATCCTCAAAGTTCTTGTATACGCCCTCCACATCTGTGAGAAAAGCCAGCTTTTCCGCCTGAACCGCCGTGGCAATGGCGCAGGCCGCGTCGTCCGCATTGATATTATAGCTGAGAAAGTCCTCGTCAAAGCCGATAGGGCAGATAATGGGCAGAAAATCCTTTTCCAGCAGGTCATAGATAAGTTTGGGGTTTACTTCCTCCACATCACCTACAAACCAATGTCCTCACCGCCGGAATATTTCTTTTTGCATTGCAGCATCATTCCGTCCTTGCCGCTTATTCCTACGGCGCGGATTCCCAGCTCATTCACCAGCTGGACCAGGCTTTTATTTACTTTATTGAGAACCATCTCGGCTATCTCCATCGTGGACTCGTCCGTAACCCTCAGCCCGTTCTTAAACTGAGGCTCCATTCCCACTTTATTCACCCAGCGGCTGATCTCCTTTCCCCCTCCATGGACGATGATAGGTTTAAATCCCACCAGCTTTAAAAGCACTACATCCTGTATCACCTTCTTTTTAAGCTCCTCGTCCACCATGCGCTGCCGCCGTATTTAACTACCACTATTTTTCGGTTAAAACGCTGTATGTAAGGAAGCGCTTCTATCAGCACAGCTGCCTTCTGCATCGGTTCCAAATTCATTTCACTCATTTCCTCCCTGTGTCCGTATTGAATGTTGATGCGCTTAAACGCCCATATCTGCCTGCCATGTACGCCTGGAGCCGGGGCTTTCTCCCCAAAAAGCCTCAGGAGCGGTAGTCCGCATTGATTTTCACATAATCAAAGGTCAGATCGCAGCCCCAGGCGGCGGCGGCCTCCCGGCCCATCTTAATGTCAGCCACAGCCGTCACCTCAGGCTGGGAGAGAATCTCCGTAGCCTTCTCCTCGCTGTAGTCCACAGCAACGCCGTCCTTGATAATCTGCATCCTGCCTGCTGCGCTCTCAAAGAACAAATCCACCTTCTCCGGGTCAAAGAGGGCGCCTGAATAACCCATAGCGCAGAGTATCCTGCCCCAGTTAGCATCATGGCCGAAGATGGCCGCCTTCGTAAGGTTGGAGGTGATCACGACTTGGCCAGCGCCCTGGCCTGTTCTTTGTCTCAGCCCCTGTGATCTTCACCTCAAAGAGAGCGGTACAGCCCTCTCCATCCCCTGCCATCTTCCTGGCCAGCGTTTCATTGACGTAATTCAGGGCCTTGCAAAAGGCCTGGTAATCCTCGTTCTTCTCTGTAATCTCGGGATTGCCTGCCAGTCCGTTGGCAAGGAGAAGCACCGTGTCATTGGTGGAGGTATCGCCGTCCACGGATATCATATTGTAGGTATCCTGAATGTCTGTCTTTAAGGCTTCCGCCAGCAGGTCTTTGCTGATGGATGCGTCTGTGGTGACAAAACTTAACATGGTGCACATATTTGGATGTATCATTCCCGAGCCCTTGCACATGCCGCCGATGGTAACCAAAGCGTCTCCCAGGCGGACCTGAACAGCCACTTCCTTGTTCTTTGTATCGGTCGTCATTATCGCTTTGGAGGCATTGGTTCCGCTTTCGGGACCGCCGTCCAGAAGAGGAGCCATGGCTTTAATTCCCGCCTCTATGCGGTCAATGGGGAGCTGCATGCCGATCACTCCCGTGGAAGCTACCAGAACGCTCTCCTTCGCCACTCCCAGGGCCTCTGCAGCGGCCTCTGCCGTCCGGCTGCAATATTCCATGCCCTCCTGGCCGGTGCATGCATTTGCGATACCTGCGTTGATGACAACCGCCTGTGCCGGCGCGCCTGTGCTGACCTGCTGCTGATCCCACTTTACAGGAGCCGCCTTCACTATATTCGTGGTAAACGTACCTGCCGATTTGCAGGGAACCCGGCTGTAAATCAGGGCCATATCCTGGCGTCCCTTATACTTGATTCCCGCCGCCGCAGACGCCGCTTCAAAGCCCTTGGCAGCCGTAACCCCTCCCTGAATTTTTATCAATTCTACTGTGGATTTGATCATACTTCCATTCCTCCGATTTTTGCGGCTGTCACCTGACAAACCGTGTAATATTTTCCTCATTCAGCACAAATTCATAGCTGTTCACATCATTTCGCTCATTCCAGCCAATCCCTTTCCAGAATGCGTTTCCCACCTGATTTTCTTTAAATGCGATAAGGCTTATCTTGCTGACGCCTTCCTTCTGCAATGCTTCCATGGCAGCCCTTACCATTCTGTAACCGATGCCGTGTTTCCTGTAACCCTCAGCCACACAAACATGGTAAAAGCAGCCGGTCCTGCCGTCATGGCCGCAAAGTATATTTCCCAGAATCCGTCCGTTCTGCACAGCCACAACGCTGGTGGTGGGATTACGTTTCAGGAAGCGCTCCACTCCCTTTCTGGAATCGTCCACGCTCCTGATCCCAAAGCCCCTGATCTCCGTCCAGAGCCGGTAGACCTGGTCATAGTCCCCTATCTGCATCTCCCGGATTAGAATATCCATCGTCCCCGCCATGTTCTTTTATCCTTTCCTGTTCAACAAGGGCCTTTCATTTTACACCCTGATTCTTTCATAACGCAGCGTATCTGAATCTTGCCTTTTGTCAGCTGTGCGTCACGCTTTGCGGAAGTTTCGGCCCCAGTGAAGGAGGCGTAGCGGGCTACGCTGCCTGAATTGAGGCCAAATATGCCGCGAAGCGGGGCGTGCAGACGGCGGCAATGAATGTCCGGAACGCTCTAAAGCGTGTCTGAAAATTGCTTTCCGTCAGATGTGCGTCCCACTTTGTGGGAGATTTGGCCCAAATGAGCGCAGCGTAGTGGGCTACGTTAAGTGAATTTGGGTCAAATATACCGCGAAGCGGGGCGTGCAGATGGCGGCAATGAATGTCCGGACACGCTCTAGGGAAACATGGGAATCTGTCTGAGTCCCGTCTGCTCCGGCAGACCGAATAAAAGATTCATATTTTGAACCGCCTGCCCGGCGGCTCCCTTCACCATATTGTCAATGGCTCCCATCATCACAATCCGCCTGGTCCTGGGATCAATTTTAAAATTCACATCTGCAAAGTTGCTCCCCTCCACCCAGCGGGTCTGGGGCGCAACGTCCCTTTCCAAAACCCTTACAAAATATTCATTCTCATAACATACGTCATATGCAGCCTTCACTTCCTCATATGTAACCTCCCTTGTGAGGGAAGCATAGGCTGTCACCAGAATTCCCCTGTTCATGGGCACCAGATGAGGCGTAAAGCTAATCGTCACAGGCCTGCCCGCCGCATACCCCAGCTGCTCCTCAATCTCCGGCGTATGCCTGTGGGACGCCACTCCATATGCCTTAATATTCTCGTTTACCTCACAGTACAGGCTGTCCACCTTGGCTCCCCGCCCTGCTCCCGACGTGCCTGATTTGGCGTCTATAATAAGGGTATCCGGCTGGATAAGTCCGGCTTTCACAAGAGGATATACACTTAGAAAGGAACAGGTGGGGAAACAGCCCGGATTGGCGATAAGCCTTGCCTCTCTCACCTTCTCCCTGTTTATCTCCGGCAGCCCGTACACAGCCTCCTCTATCAATCCGGGAGCTTTGTGGGTCAGCTTATACCACTGCTCATAGACAGCCACATCCTTGATCCTGAAGTCCGCGCTGAGGTCAATAATTTTAACCTTTGACAAAATGTCCTCATCCACCAGGGAGGAGCAGAGCCCCTGGGGAGTGGCTGTGAAAATCACATCCACCTGTTCCGCCAGTTCCTTCATATTATCATCCATGCAGTTGTCATCCACCAGCTTAAACATGTTTGGATAGATGGATGCATATTTCTGGTCGATATAGCTTCGGGATCCATACCACTTAATCTCCGTATCCTCCTCTGAAGCAGCAGCCTGGCCAGCTCTCCTCCTGCATATCCTGTGGATCCGATAATGCCCGCTTTAATCATTGCCCTAATCTCCTCCCATGTATAATTTTATACATTCATTCATAAATAAACATTTTATATGCACAGGCCTCTCCCCCTTTATATGGAAGAAATGTCCCTTCCAACCCATTATAGTAACTTTTTCCTCAAAAGGAAAGGGCATTTTCCCCATACCCGGGAATTCTTTTAAGGGCCTTCACTGTCCATAGCCTTTTCGGCAGCAGGATTGGCCATGTGCGCAAAGGTCAAAAAACACCCATTCCCGCCGCAGACCAGGTTTTTCCGGGGCTTTTGCCAGAAGATCTGGCAGAAAACGCCGGACGGGAGACTGCCTGTAATCGGCAGCGTAAAACCGCACTTGGCGGTAGATTTTATAATTATACATTACAAGTGCATAATATGCAACATTTTTTATAAATTTTATTTTAGTCTTGCATTTATTCTGATAATGTTGTATATTTATGAAAGTTCAAACAGTTCAATCTCAGGAGGATATGATGATGAAAGAGAAAGTTATTTTAGCGTATTCAGGCGGACTCGACACTACCGCCATTATTCCGTGGTTACAGGAAAACTTCGGTTATGATGTTGTCTGCTGCTGTATCGACTGCGGACAGGGCAGCGAATTGGACGGGCTTGAGGAGCGGGCTAAATTATCCGGAGCCACTAAGTTATATATTGAAGATTTGGTAGATGATTTCTGCGATAACTACATAATGCCATGTGTAAAGGCCAACGCCATATATGAGAACAAGTATCTCCTGGGCACCTCCATGGCCCGCCCTGCCATTGCAAAGCGTCTGGTTGAGATTGCACGCAAAGAAGGCGCCACCGCCATCTGCCACGGCGCTACCGGAAAGGGCAACGATCAGATCCGTTTTGAGCTGGGAATCAAGGCCCTGGCTCCCGACCTGAAAATCATTGCTCCATGGCGGATGACAGACGTATGGACCATGCAGTCCCGCGAGGATGAGATTGAATACTGCAGGCAACACGGCATCCATCTTCCATTCTCAGCAGATAACAGCTACAGCCGTGACCGAAATTTATGGCATATCAGCATGAGGCCTGGAGCTGGAGGATCCGGCGCAGGAGCCTAATTACGATCACCTTCTGGTGCTGGGCGTAAGCCTGAGAAAGCTCCCGACGAGGGCGAGTATGTTACCATGACCTTTGAAAAGGGCGTACCAACCAGCGTAAACGGGGAAACCATGAAGGTTTCTGATATCATCCGCAAGCTGAACGAGCTGGGCGGCAAGCATGGAATCGGTATTGTGGATATCGTAGAGAACCGTGTTGTAGGCATGAAGTCCCGCGGCGTATACGAGACTCCCGGAGGAACCATTCTGATGGAAGCGCACCAGCAGCTGGAAGAGCTTGTGCTGGATCGGGCTACCATGGAAGTTAAAAAAGATATGGGCAACAAGATGGCCAGATCGTTTACGAGGGGAAATGGTTTACACCTCTGCGTGAGGCTGTGGAAGCATTTATCGATTCCACCCAGGAGTATGTAACCGGCGAAGTGAAATTTAAACTTTACAAAGGCAATATCATCAAAGCCGGAACTACCTCCCCCTATTCCCTGTACAGCGAGTCGCTGGCTTCCTTCACAACCGGCGATCTCTATGACCATCATGATGCGGACGGATTTATCACTCTGTTCGGGCTTCCTTTGAAAGTACGCGCTATGAAAATGGCGGAGCTGGAAGCAGCTAAAAAGGAGCAATAGCCGTTGAAATCAAAAAAGGGGGCGCCCAAAGCGCCCTCTATTTTTCTGCCTGTCATTCCGCCATCTGTCTGACTTCCTCACATATGAGCCCGCCTACCGTATCCGCCAGCTGTCCCGCATCCCTGATTCGGGCAAAGCTGCTTCCGTATATGGCCCTGGCCCCTTCCAGATCCCTGTCCGGCCCGTAGAATACGCCCACCCACCCGTATCCCTTTCTGTTTGAGCCTTCTCACTTCCTGTGCCGCATCCTCTATCCCCGCCCTCCGTTCATATTCCTGTCTGCGAAAGGAATGTTCCCCGGCGGGCATTTTCTTATCATCATTGGGGCTGGCGTCCGTCAGGATAATCAGCAGCCTGTGGGGACATGGAGAGTCCTTCATAAGATATCCGGCCCACCGCAAGGCCAGACCGTCCCTGTTCCATCCGCAGGCGTAATACCGGAACAGATTGCGGTTTCCCTCCCTGTCCCCATATTCCCGCAGCAGGCGGAATACCGTATACCCGTGGAAGCTTAAGAAGGAGTATACCTGGACCGGAATGCCGCACAGCCTGAGGCTCTCCGCTATTATATACCCCTGGGAGGCCGTCATTTCCTGATGGTGGATTTGGGATGCCGAGCCGTCCAGCATAATATCCACGGAAAAAGGGGCCTGCTCCTCCCAAAGCTCCTTTGTGAATACCCGGTTATCGTTCAGGTACAATTGACGCCATATCTGTTTCCCTTCCAGCTTCCCAATTTTTGATCTGACTGATTCCGGTTCCTGCCGTATTAAAAAAGCGTTGGAAATCTGTTCCTTCAATCTCAGGATGCAGCTTCTGAAGGCATCTTGGTGGGCCTCATAATATTCCAGGTTTTTCTGTTCCTGAGCCGTTGCCAGTTTCCGGCGGTCCAGAGCTTCCCCTTTCGTCCGGTTCCCGGCCTTTCCTTCCCCAGTGAGCTCCCGGCTCTCTCCCCTTGTAAAATACAGATGGCAGTCCCTGTGATTTCCCGTACACAGCAAAGCCTCTGCACTTTGCCTTTCCCTTTCGCTCCAAATAGGCTTTCCAAAGGTAAGCTCTATGTATTCTCTGGCCCACTCGTCCCGTCCGGCCTCCGAGAGTTCCTCCAATAAGCCTGCAAACCATCCCCTAATACCCTCCTGCCGCGGACTGCGCTCCTTCTCTTTGTCCTGATCCTGTTCTTCCTTTCCCTCCTCCGCCTCATGGACGGAAGGCGGATTGTCATTGGGCTCCAACCGGGTTACCATAAGGCGGATTCCCCTTTTCTTTAGAGAAAGCCTGGGGAAGATGCCTTTGTTTTTCTTACCTTTATTATCCGTTTTTGGAGTACACCGGAAGTGGAAATATGTCCACAGAATATTTTTAATCTCCTCCGCCAACTCCTTTTCCGTCATATCAGCCTTCAGCTTCATCGCCTGGAAAAGCTTTCTTTCCCACGGGAGCAGATAAGGGGCCATGCCCAGAACATTTCCAAAATGGGCCCGTTTTAAGGTGAAAGCCAGACTGACTCCCCAGTCCTCCCCCTCCAGGTTCTGGCCCCCATTACCTGCTTTTCCAAATTTATCCTCCTCCATGACTCCGAAGGCATATTGGCGCCGAAGCTCCCGGATCACCGGACGCTCCGGGTATTCCTTCTGATACACGCAATTTCAAGGCAGAGCAATATACGGTATCGTACACATCCTGGAGGGCTGCGCCTCAAAGAAACCCGGCAGTTCCTCCAGCTCCCTGCCCTTATACCATTTATGGGCCCAGCCGATGACGCTGTTCAGGTAGAGGTCCGCCCTGCCCTCTCTGTCAAAGGCCATAAAAACAGGACGGAAGCTGTAGTCCTCCGCCGTAGTCCAAATAATATTTAGCGCCCGGCGCTGCTGCTCTCTGTACTCTTCTATCTCCATATCACTGCGAAAATACCTTTTCCCTCCCCATCTTCCCGGATATCCTGCCCCTTATCATATCGCGGACCAGAGCCTGCTCGTACTCGTCAAAGGATTTGTTGGTAATTCCCATATCCAGAGCCATTCCGGCCTCCACACCCATTTCCGTCAGCTGGATAGCGTCCAGCAGTCCTCTCAGATCCAAGGGTTTGCTGGATATCTCCCCATTCCGGCATTTCTCCTGGATATCTGCAAAAAGCAGGGCATACTGCCGGGCATATTTGTCTGAGAGCCGCGGAAACCGGTTCTTTAACAAGCGCCTTAAATTTTCGGAGGATATAACAGGCATCCGGATCACCACAAATCTGGATGCCAGTGCTTCGTTCAGTTCCCTGGTTCCTGCATAGCCATAGTTCATCGTGGCAATAAACCGCGTCTCTTCCTTCAGAGGGATTCTGCTGTACCCCGGCACATCGATGGTTCTCCTGAAATCCAAAATTCCGTGGAGAACCGCCAGCGCTTCATTCTTCGCCATGTTGATCTCATCCAGAATACCGAAACCGCCCCTTGCCGCACACTGGCTTACAGGCCCCGGCCGGAACGTCACCTGATTGTTTTCAAAGGTATCGGCTCCAATAAGGGAGGCTGCATCCATATTCACATGGAAGGATATGTCCCATACCGGCCGGCAGAACACAGCGGCCAGATTTTCCGCCAGTATATTCTTTCCCGTGGCCTTGGGACCGGCCAAAAGCAGATTTTTCCGCACAAAAGGCTGCCGCCGCCTGTTCCCAGATTTCTTTTCCATAATAGAGGCAGCCTGGTACAGGAATCCGCTCCCTGTCTCCGTCCGCCGCCGGATATCTGCGGCAAAAAGCCTCTACCCCCTCTATAATATCTCTGCTTACATGTTCCTCTCTTAAAAATCAATCACCTGTCCGCCCTCTTTTTGCTTTGTATAGCGGTGATGGGTCTCTCCGCTCTCTTATGTCCATATTTTAGCACAGGCGGCAGCGCCCTACAACGGATATTGCAGGAAAGGCCGGAACTGATGCATAAAATGCACCGGTTCCGGCCTGGACGTCATAAATCAGATATTCCATTGAAAACTGAGGGTTACAGTGACTTAACGGCAGCCACCACATTCTCCACGGTAAATCCAAACTTCTTAAACAGCAGCCCTGCCGGAGCGCTGGCGCCGAAGCTCTTCATGGTAATAGCGGCTCCGTCTAAACCAATATATTTGCCCCATCCGAAATCCCCCAAAGCTTCCACCGCAACTCTCCGGCGAACTGCCTTTGGAAGAACGCTCTCCTTGTATTCCTCCGGCTGCTCCTCAAATACATCCATAGACGGCATACTCACAACCCGCACGTCCATGCCTTCCTTTGCCAGCTCCGCCTTGGCTCCCACTGCCAGTTCCACCTCGGAACCGGTGGCAATGATAATCGCATCCGGAACTGCCTTGGCGGAATCCTCCAAGATGTAGGCTCCCTTTAAGGCTTCCTTGCTGGATCCTGCCAGCTGAGGCAGATTCTGCCTTGTAAGAACCAGAGCAGTCGGCGTATTTGCGGAACTCACCGCGCTGTACCATGCGGCCGCAGTCTCTGTGGCGTCAGCCGGACGGAACACATGGAAGTTAGGCATGGAGCGGAGCATGGCAAGCTGCTCAATGGGCTCATGGTAGGTCCGTCCTCCCCTACTCCAATGCTGTCATGTGTAAACACAAAGGTAAGGGGCAGCCCCATGAGAGCCGACAGCCTTGCCATCGGTTTTGTATAATCGCTGAATACAAAGAAGGTGGACACAAAGGCCCGGAGTCCGCCGTGAAGGGCCAGTCCGTTGCCGATAGCCGCCATCGCCAGCTCACGCACGCCAAAGTGAAGATTGCGGCCTGCATAATTGTCCTTTGAAAAATCTCCCATATCTGCCATATAGGTCTTGGTGGAAGGAGCCAGGTCGCAGCCCCGCCAATAAGGTTAGGCATCATATTCTTAAGCTTCTGGAGCTGTTTTCCTGATAAGCTTCTGGTAGCGTCCGGTTTCTCATCGTAGGCCCAGTAATCCTCAGAATCACAGGCTTCCTTAGCCAGTTCCGGATTATAGTACTTGTCCCAAAGTTCCTTCATCTCAGGATACTTCTCACAGTACTCTGCAAAAAGGGCGTTCCACTTCTCCTCTGCGTCGGCGCCTGCCCGGCTGCATGCTCCGTAATTGGCATATACTTCATCCGGCACGTAGAAAGCTTCCATAGAAGGCCAGTTTAAGTTCTCCTTCATGGCTGTAACATTATCAGCGCCCAGGGGCTCGCCGTGTGCGCTGGCTTTTCCCTGCTTGGCAGGACAGCCGTAGCCAATCTGGGTCTTGACAGTGATAAAGGAGGGACGCGCGGTGTCTGCCTTAGCCTCCTCGATCGCTTTGCCGATGGCATCCAGATCGTTGCCGTCCTCCACAGTAAGAATCTGGAACCCGAAGGCTTCCATGCGCTTCTGCACATTCTCGGTAAAGGCAATGTCTGTGCTTCCCTCAATGGAAATCTTGTTGGAATCATAAAGTACAATAAGCTTGGCAAGCCCCAGGGTTCCCGCCAGAGAGAACGCCTCGGAAGAGATGCCTTCCATCATACAGCCGTCGCCGCCCAGAACATAGGTAAAGTGGTCAACAACGGGATAGGCTTCTTTATTAAATACAGCGGCCAGATGGCTTCTGCCATTGCCATGCCTACCGCCATACCCATGCCTGCGCCCAGAGGGCCTGTGGTGGCCTCCACGCCCACTGTGTGGCCGTACTCAGGATGTCCCGGAGTCAGGGAGCCTTCCTGGCGGAAGTTCATCAAGTCCTCCTTTGTAAGACCATACCCAAAAAGATGCAGCAGGGAGTATAAAAGGGTTGACCCGTGGCCTCCCGAGAGAATAAAACGGTCCCGGTTCTTCCACTGGGGATTTTTGGGATTGTGGTTCATGTGTTTTGCCCAGAGCTCGTAGGCCATGGCCGCCGAACCCAGAGGAAGGCCTGGATGGCCTGAGTTTGCCTTCTGGACAGCATCTGCCGCCAAAACGCGGATTGCATTTACTGACATGGTATCAATCTGATTCATGGTTCCCTCCGTTCTGGTGTCTAAAGGACACCCTATGCATAATTTTACTGTTAATCACTTAACAACTTTTCCTAATTATAGCAAGTTCTCTCCGGAATAGCAATATATTTTCGGGTTTTTGCGTTTTTTATTGCAAGAGTTTGCGTTTCTATGCGCCCTCTCTCTGTTCCCCGCCGTATCTGTCGTGGAGAATAAAGTGGTTTTTCTGAAAATCCAGTATTCCCTCCGCCCGCATTTTGCTCAGCTCATTGGACATGGCGCTGCGGTCCACGCAGAGATATTCCGCCAGCTCCTGGCGGTTGTGGGGGATGTCAAAGTCCCGTCTCCCCTGAGCCATGGCATGCTTGGACAGATAGGACAGCAGCTTCTCCCTGGTATTTTTCTGGCACACATGCTCCAGCTTATTCTCCAGTTTTACATTCTGCTCAGACACCAGCCGGAGCATGTTATGGATAAAACGGGTGTGAAAATCGCAGGCCAGGGAACAGAATGTTATCATCCTCTGGTAATCGAGAAACAATACCTCACAGGCGCCCTCCGTCACCACGCTCACCGGAAGTATGGGCGTTCTGGCGCAGGAGTAGGACTCCCCGAATATCTCGCCCTCCTTAATATGATAGATCCGTTCCTGGCGTCCCCAGAAATTCTCCTGGAACACACAGGCCTTTCCCCTTAGTAAAATCATAACCTTATTCACTGATTCACCCATGCGGAAAATATGTTCTCCGTCCTCATAGGGCACCTGCTCCGCCCCGCAGCATTTCAGCAGGGTATAAAGCTCATCGTCATTAATCCCGTAAAACAGAGGGGATTTTTTTATAAGGTACAGAAACTCCTCCATTTAGCTCCTCTTTCCGTTGTATTTACAACATTTATGCTGTAAATATTATATAATTTAATCATTCTCCCGTCAAGAAAGAAATAAAAACCATTCTCTGCAGGACTCCCGGACTATGCCTCCAGCTGCTTTCTGTATATCCCGATTACAGCCTTCATGGCAGCTTCCCCCGGCGCGCCCACGGTGACGCGCTTTTCCACGCAGGTTTTCATGCTGATAGCTTCGTACACATCCTCCTCAAACACGGGACTGATTTTCTTATACTCCTCCAGCGGCAGATCATCCAGGGCAATTCCCTTTTCAATGCACAGAAGCACAAGCTGGCCCACAATGCCATGAGCGTCCCTGAAGGCCACCCCCTTGTTTACCAGGTAGTCGGCGGCGTCCGTGGCATTTGTAAAGCCGTTCTTTGCACTGGCCTCCATCACATCCCTGCGAAAGCTCATGGAGGAGATCATGCCTGTGAAAAGAGCCAGACATCCCTTCACTGTGTCAATGGCGTCAAAGGTCAGCTCCTTGTCCTCCTGCATGTCCTTGTTATAAGCCAGAGGAATCCCCTTCATGGTAGTGAGCAGTGACACCAGAGCGCCGTATACCCGGCCGCTCTTGCCCCGAATCAGCTCTGCAATGTCCGGGTTTTTTTTCTGTGGCATAATAGAGCTGCCTGTGCTGTAGGAGTCATCCAGCTCCACAAACCGGTACTCATTTGTATTCCATATGATAATCTCCTCACAGAACCGGCTAAGATGCATGGAAATAGTGGATAGAGCGCTTAAAAGCTCAATAAGATAATCCCTGTCCGCCACAGAATCCATGGAGTTTAACGTAGGGCCTGCAAACCCCAGAAGCTCTGCAGTATAAGCCCTGTCCAGGGGATAGGTGGTTCCCGCCAGAGCGCCGGATCCCAGGGGACAATAATTCATCCTCCTGCGGATGTCCTCCAGTCTGGAACAGTCTCTGGAAAACATCTCAAAGTAAGCTCCCATATGGTGGGCAAGGGTGATGGGCTGGGCTTTCTGCAGATGGGTAAAGCCCGGCATAAAGGTATTTGTGTTGGCTTCCATAATAACCAGCAGTTCCTGCAGAAGTTCTTTCACCAGCCCCTGAAGTTCATCGATCTCATCCCTGGTGTAAAGCTTCATATCCAGAGCCACCTGATCGTTGCGGCTCCGGCCGGTGTGGAGACGCTTGCCTGCTTCGCCGATACGCTCTGTAAGCGTCCCCTCCACAAACGAGTGGATATCTTCATATCCAGAATCGGAGGATATTGTCAATTTCCCGCTGTCAAGGTCCTCCCGAATGCTGTCCAGGCCTGCTATGATATCATCTCTGTCCTTGTCCGAAAGAATGCCCTGCTTAGCCAGCATTTTAACGTGTGCGATACTGCCCTCTATATCCTGATGATAGAATTTCTGATCAAAAGACAGGGATTCATTAAAATTGTGCACCAACTGATTGGTCTCCTTTGTAAATCGTCCTCCCCATAATTTCATGGTTTTATTTCCTCCTTTTTAAGCGGTTTGCTCCCTTTTTATTCTTTCGGTACCCTATTAGGCCTGTCATTCCCAGAACTGCCACAGCTGTGCCTGTTATCCACGCTCCGGTCCTGAGCCCCTCCGGCTCATAGGACATGGTTATCTTGTGAGTCCCGGCAGTGAGGTCCACCCCGATAAATGTGTCAAACAGGCTTCTGGGCGTTACCTTGACGCCGTCCACCGTAACAGTCCAGCCCTTGTCATAAGGAATGCTGGTATACATCACGCCGTTGGCGTCGGCCGTTATGGTTCCCTTAATCCCCGTATCGGTCCAGCTGCTTAACGTTATAGGATTCTGGTTCATCTTATTATAGACGGACATCATGGCCTCAGGATTAAACCTCCATACCTCCGCATTCATGGCAGGAGCCCCCTCCTGTGGATTCCAGGGTCACTTCCTCGCCCTTAGCCAGGTACCCCAGCTCCAGGAAAAAGCCTCTGTCCACATTGTCAAAGCTTTCCGTATTCTGGCCCATAACAGCCGTAACTTCCTTTACCCTTTTATTTGTCACATATACATAATAGTCTCCCGGGGCCTCAGAGGTAAAGGTCAGCTTTTTGCCTTCCGAATAACTCTCGTTGGAGATAAGCACAGGCGCCGTTCCCAGCAGCGTGCAGAGATCGTTCTGCACATAAGCAGGATTGCCGGAATCCAGAATCCAGTTGTTCTCCACGTCTGCCGGAAGCATGAAAGCCACCGGAAGCGTATAGAGATTCTCATAAAGCAGCGTTCCCCCGGACCGTTCGCTCATCTTCATCAGGCTGCTGGCAGGAGGGGTATTGCTGTAAAGTCCGTATTTTACCGCAAAAAGGCTGTCAACCAGGGGGGTGCTGCCTGTAATGCTGTATGCATTTGTAGAGCTTTCACAGCCCAAATCCGTAAAGAAATGGGAGAGGGATGCATTGGCCGTGGAGGAAAAGAGAGAGACGGAGGGAAAATTCATCCAGGCGCCGTCATTCTTTGTCTTTCTGTCCACCTTCTCCACGCGGTAGAATGTATTGCTTCTGATATTCCAGGCAAGCTCCTCCACATCCTGGTTATCCTTCACATAAGCGGTCCTGCTGGTGGTGGGAATGCTGGTAACAGCCATATTCACAGCCGATTCAATGGCAACTACAGCCAACGCAGTCAGAAGGACCGCGTCCGGACTCCATTTTCTATTTTTATACAGGAGGATAAGTCCTCCGTAAATGGCTATCAAAAGGATCGCCACATAAAACACGGAGAAATGAAACTGCTCCGTATTATCCACCAGCTTCTCAGCCAGAAGAACAAAGCTGACGGCCCCCCAAAAGGCCATAGCCAGATACTTAAAGGGCGTCTCCTCCAGCTTTGTATAAGCCTCGTAGCACATAAAAAGCATCAGGGCAATATAGATGAAGGACTGGCGGCAGGGCAGGCTGTTTGGGAAATGGAAGCCATGCCATATAAAGTTCAGTACATTGGTGGAAAAGCTGGCGTAGAACAGCAGAAGCATGCTGCAATACACAATCTTTTCCCTGAGGGCAATCTTTTTGCTTCCCAGGTACAAAAGGAAGAACATGAGGACTGCCACTCCGCAGTATATGTTAGGCCAGTGGTCAAGGCCGATTTCCGTTCCCACATTGCCGATATGCCTGGCAATCATATCAAAGATAGAGAAATAGGAGTTTATATCCTTTGGAAAATCAAAATTTCCCGAGGCTGTGGCCTGGAGGGCAAATATTTCCGGCAGAAGTACCACAGCGGACAACGCCCCTGCCAGAAGTGAATACAGGGCGAAGAGGCCGCAGGTCTTTAAAAATTCCACCACGCCTTCAGGCGGGTTCAGAATCAGCTGCACAATCACATAAATCACCATAAATATGCAAATCATAATGGAGATATAGTAATTGGACAGGATGGAAAGTCCCAGGGCGATACAGTAGAGCATGCCCTTCTTCTCTTTAACCAGACGCTCCAGACCCAGAAGTATCACAGGGAACAGCAAAATACAGTCCAGCCACATGATGTTCCAGCTGTAGGCCGCCATATAACCGCTGAGCGCATAGAAAATCCCGAAAAATCCTACGCCGAAATCCCTGGTTTTAAAGTGCCTGCGCAGATACCAGGAAAAGCTTAAGCCTGATAAACCGGTCTTTAGAACGATCACCATAGTCATAAACTCGATAATATACTTTTCGGACACAGTATCAGAAGCCAATTCATAGGGCTTGCCAGATAGTAGGCGTAAAGGGCCGAGAAATTCACGCCCATGCCGATATCCCAGCTGTAAAGCAGGCTTCCGCCGTTTACCAGCTTATACTGAAATTCCGAAAAGAAAGGGGCGTACTGGTGATACATGTCGGTCCTGAGAAAGCTCTCCTCGCCAAAGGGAAAAATACCCCGCTGGGAGAATATGATAATCAGCACAATCACAGGTATAAAAAATGCTGCCACAAGTCCGTCGGAGGGCTTTAACAGCTTTAATCCCCGGGCTCTGGGTCTGGTTATCCTTCCCGGCCTGAAATCCTCCTCCGGTTCTTCGGGCACGCATACCCGGACAGGCCCGTGAAAGCCCCTGTCCTCATGGGGTTCATCACGGACCTCCCTCTCATCTGCATCTTCCCACGCCTCATCACCGGGGCTCTTTTCGTAATTGTCGTACCCATCTTTGCAGGACAGGCCCTGAAACGCGTCTCCGCTCTCCACATTCAGGTATGAAGCTTCATCGCTCCCACTCTGGGATTCATCTTCTGAAAGCAGATTCCGGCTCTGTCCCCCATAGGACAGCCCGCCCAACAGCTCTCCGAAAACCTCATCCTGAAACAGCCCGCCAAAGCCGCCATCCCTTGGCTCCAATTTATCCTCCTCATCACCGGGCGTCCGGCTGGCGGCAGTTTCCTTTACCGCCCCCTTTTCCCGGTATGTTTTCTCCTGAGTATCAGCATCAGCCGAACATATCTGCTTTGCTTTATAAAGCTTCGTATCTCCGGAAGTTTCCTTTTTCGGAGGCTCCTCCTCCATGACAAGCTTTAAAATGGCATCCAGCTCCTGCTCAACCCGCTTTATCTCATCACGTTCCATTTTAGTCACCTTTCTCTACTCAGGCTTTTTCTTAAATATCCATAACTTGCTGAACACATAATTCAAGACCATGTTGATTACAGAGACTATAAATTTGCAAAACAGCTCATACAGAAACCCTCTGTCTCCCCCCAGCCTCACCAAAACTATCATGATAATCCAGGTCAGTATCCCCGAGAAAGCTCTGGCGGCCACAAAGGCGCCGGCTTCCTTTGCCATATAAACAGGGCGCATATTAAAGTTACGGAATACCACCAGCTTATTGACCACATAGGCAAAAAACACGGCCACCAGCCAGGACAAAGCCTGGGACAGCTCTACGCTAAGATCGGTCTCCCGGAAAAAACTATAAGCCCCGAAGTCTACGGCTGTTGTGAGAATGCCGCATATGAGATAGCTTACAGTCTCATAGTTCACACATTTTTCCCTTATTTTATCCAGCATTTTATACTCCTGATTTCCCTAAAAATCGCAATATCCCTTATATTATATGGTAGCATTACCAAAAAGTAAAGAAAAAACACTGCGGCGGATTGCTTCCAAAGCAACCGTTCAGACGGCGCATGTTCTTGACCGAAAAAACTGGTCAAGAAGCTATAAATAAGAGCAGGCCTTACCGGCCGGCAGGGTTACGGCTCAGGCCCTTCAGCCAAAAAGCCTTTCGCACCCTCCGTATAATACATCTCTCCATCCTCGGTGAGAAAAATCCATATACGCCTTCCATAGACTCGATGAGTTTCATACCCTCCTCCAGCCCTAAGGCAAAGCAGGTGGTGCTGAGACCGTCTCCGTCCACAGACTTCCCGGATATAACGGACACCTGGGTCAGGCCGTTTTCGTAGGGGAATCCCGTCCTGGGATTCAGTATATGGTGGTAATTGATCCCGTCCTTTATAAAATGCCGCTCATAGACGCCTGAGGAAACCACAGACAAGTCCGTCACATTCAAGGCTGCCACCGTCTCCGCATAGGAGGCGTACGGCCGCTGAAGCCCTATTTTAAAAGGGTCTCCCCCCGGCTGTCCGCCTACGCAGAGGATATTTCCTCCCAGATTAATAAGGGCGCTTGTGACTCCATTCTCCTCCAGATAGGATTTCATCTCATCTGCAATAAAGCCTTTGGCAATGGCGCCCAGATCAATGGTGGTTTCATCATTTAAAAAGGTTACGCGATTGCCCTCCAGAACCACATTCTCATAGCCTACCTTCCCGATATCCTTTTCAATCAGCCGGCGGGAGGGAACCTGGGGCTCCTCCGCAGTAAAATCCCAGAGAGAACTCAGGGGCTCAATGGTTATATCAAAAGCGCCGCCGGAAATCCGGCTGTACTCCAGTCCCTTTGCCAGCACCTGGGCTGTCTTGTCCGACACAGTGAAGCTCCGTTCTCCTGCCGCCCTGTGATTCATCTTGTAGATCTCACTGCTCTCCAGGGTTTTGCTGAGAAGCTTTTCATAATCAGAGCACAGCTGAATACAGCCGTCCACAGCGCTTTTGTCGGAATACTCATAGAGCGTCACCGTCACAAAGGTATTCAATAAAAAAGACGACCTCCTGACAGGAGCAACTTCTTTCCTGCTGCATCCTGTCAGCCAAGCCGTACCTATTACTATCAACACTGCAAATAAAATTGTCTTTAATTCTGTCCTTTTCATGCCTCTCATTCTATCACTGCAGCCTGCAAAAGTCAATTGCAACTGTTCCCTCCGGCGGCTTCCCACTATCCCCCGCCCCGGGCTTAATTAGTCGCCTCTATAAACTCCGCCTTCACTGCCTCCTGAATCCGCTCCAACAGCTCCGGCGCTTTCCCCCTGCGGGGACGTCGTCAACATGGCTGGCAGACATGCAGAATTTGCTGGAGGACGTGATAAGAATCTCATCCGCCTCCATCAGCTCCTCTACCGTGTATGGAGTCTCCTTTACAGAAATTCCCAGTTTCTTACATATTTTAATTAGGTGGGCCCGGGCAATCCCCGGCAGAATCAGGTTGTCGGCCGGAGCGGTATACAGTGTTTTGTCCTTCAGAATATGGCAGTTGCTGTGGGCGCACTCCGTCACTCTTCCGCCTCTGTGGAATACCGCTTCCTGGCAGCCGGCCTCACTGGCTTTCTGGGCAGCCATAACACTGGGAATCAGGTTCAGGGTCTTGATGTTGCAGTGGAGAAAACGGGTATCCTCCAGGGTTATCAGCCGGATCTTCTCCGTAAGCTCCGGGGAAGGCAGGGGCTTTAAGGTAACCCACAGGTTAGCCCGGGCCTCTTGCGGGAACTCATGGGTGCGGGCAGCTGTTCCTCTGGTCACCTGGTAATACACGAACAGGCTGCCGGTATCCATCTTATGCACCAGACTGCAAAGGAGCCCCTTAAGCTCCTCCTTGGTACAGGGCATTTCAATTTGCAGCAGCCCCGCATTGTTGAAGAAACGGTCCACATGCTCATCCAGGGCAAAAATGTTGTAGTTGCGGCAGGGCCCTGCATCATACACGCCGTCTCCAAACCAACACACCCGGTCGTTCATCGGTATCATCATCTTATCCAGTTCGTCATATCTTCCGTTGTAATATCCGAGGGTTTTCATAACCTGATTCTCCTTCTTATAACCGCTTCTTCCCCTCCTCAGGGATGGCAGTATATACATTCTTAATCTCTTTGAGAACAAAATGGGTTCTGGTGGCCGATACCCCGGTCATGCTCTTAATGGTTCTGTGGATGCTCTCCAGCTCGTCGGAGGAGGCGCAGGTTATCTTCAGTACAAAGTCGTAGTCCCCGGTGAGATAATAGCAGTCCACAATATTGGGATGGTCCATGATCATCTCCGTGAAGGAATCGTGGAATCTGGGATGTTCCAGGCTGATCTCCATAAGCGCGGTCACGTCATTGCCCAGCGCCTTTGCATCCACCATAACGGTATAGCCTTAATGAGCCCCGACTCCTCCATTTTTTTGATCCGGTCCAGCACAGCCGAAACAGACAGATGGATGGCCTTGCTGATGTCCGAGGCCTTCTCCCGGCCGTTTTCTTTCAGTATATTAAGTATTTTGTAATCAATATTGTCCATTGCGTCCCCCTGCTGTTTTGCTTTTCAAAATATGGAACCTGTTATATACTGGTAAATATAGTATCCTAAGTATATCATAAACTTTAATGGAGTTGTACCATGAATCTTTCTTATTTGAAATACGCAGTGGAAGTGGAAAAAACCGGTTCCATCACCAAAGCGGCGCAGAACTTCTATATGAACCAGCCGCACCTGAGCAAAATCATCCGGGAACTGGAGCGGGATCTTGGGAGTCCCATTTTTGACAGAACCAGCAGGGGAATGGTGCCTACCAAAGGGGGAGAAGAATTTCTCCGCTACGCAAAAGCCATTCTGGTCCAGGAAGAACAGATCCAGTCGCTATGCGCCAAAAACAGCCGGCGGATACTGGAGGTGGCCTTAAGTGTTCCCAGGGCCACCTATATTTCCTGCGCCTTTTCAGATTACCTGGAATCCCTGGACAGCCCTCCGGCCATGAATCTTCATTACAGGGAAACCAACTCCAGAGACACCATCCGTGGGATCTCCGCCAAAGCCTTTGACATAGGAATTATCCGCTGCCAGACGCTCTATGAATCCTATTATCTGAAAATGCTTCAGGATGAAAATCTGGAACACAAAGAGCTGTGGGAATTTTCCTGCAATCTCCTCATGTCTCCCGGTCATCCCCTGGCCCAAAAGGAAAATCTCACCTACCTGGATTTTTCCGACTGCATAGAGATTGTCCAGGGGGACATCCAGAATCCTTCCTTTACCTTTGAAACCCAGGACGCCTCCGCCACAGTGGGAAGTTCCAAACGAACCATTTCCATCTATGACAGAGGCAGCCAGTTTGAGCTGTTGAGGAAGATTCCTTCCTCCTATATGTGGATTTCGCCTGTGCCGGAGGACTGCCTTTCGCAGCAGCGCCTCATTCAGAGGGCCTGCAGCTGTCCGGGCAACCGCTATAAAGATTTGCTTGTGTACAGAAGCTCTTACCGTTTCTCCAGGGAGGAGCGGGAATTTCTGTCCTGCCTGCGGCGGGTTATAAGCTCCCTGCAACACGCCCTGGCGCTGCAGTGAAGGCTGTCAAATCAACATTTTTAAGCCGCCCTTCAGAGGGCGGGGACATTAACGGAATCTTTCTACTCCACCCCTGACAAAATTCTTGCAAGCTCGCTGTCCTGGTTCAGGATAACCGTCTTGTTGTCCCCCTTGAGGGAAGCCTTTAATGCATCCAGGGAGCGGACAAAATTATAGAAGTCCGCCTTGGACTCGTCATTATAGGCGCTGCTTAGAATCTGCATGTATTTAGCTTCGCCCTCGGCTTTGATCTTTTCAGCCTCAGCCTCAGCCTTTGCTATGGTCTCTTTTACGGTTTTATCCGTCTCATTTTTAATAAGAGAGGACTGGTACTCGCCGTCCGCCGTATACTGGGCGGCAATGTTATTCCGCTCGGAAATCATACGCTGGTATACCGATTCCTTATTGGAGTCAGGTAAATCCAGCTTTTTTGTTTCCACCGCATAGATATGGATGCCGTAGGAATCCATGGCGCTTCCGATGTTCTCTGTTATCGTCTTGGCCAGCTCCCCGTCCCTGCCGGATATAATATCGGCCTGATTGGTGGAGGAAAGCACATTTTTAATGGAATTGTACACAACATTTCCAAGGCGTACCTCCGCTTTCTCCTTGCTGGCGTTTAAGGAGGACAAATATTTTACAGGATCGTTGATATCCCAGATTACAAAGGAGTCCACGGTCATAACCTTCTTATCCTTCGTCGTTACGTCACTGGGATAGAGGTCGGAAATCATCCTGTACTTCGGTATTTTCTGTACAGACTGCAGGAACGGCACTTTCAGGGAAGGGCCTGCCCCGTCCTCCACCCTCACAACCTTTCCGAACTGAATGATCAGGGAATATTCGTTGGCTCTGGTGACCACCACGGGATTAAATACCAGAAGCAACACCAGAACTACAATAACGATAGCCGTATTTCTTATGGATTTCACAACTGATTTCACTGCTGGCCACCTCCTTTTTCCGGGCTGCCCACAAAGGAATCCAGAGGCAGCACCGTCTGGGTGCCCTCGGAACCGTTGATAATCACCTTCAGGTCAGGCAGAACCTCTTCCATTGTCTCATAGAACATACGCTTCTTTGTAATGAGAGGATATTTTACATACTCCTCGTACATGTCGTTGAATCTGGACACCTGTCCTTCCGCCTCGCTGATACGCTGCTGGCGGTAAGCCTCCGCATCTCTGGCCGCCTTATCTGCTTTGGCGTTGGCTGCCGGAACCTGCTCGGACTGGTACTTTTTGGCTTCATTCAGCTTGGTGTCCATGCCCTGCTTTGCGTCCTCCACAGCCTTGAAGGCATTGTTCACCGCCTCCGTGGGCGGCTCCGCATCCTGGATCGTAACATTGTAGATGCCGATTCCGATATCTTCCTGCTCCAGACGTTGGGACAGCAGGGTTTTCACCTTCCCCTGGATCTCCGACTTTCCTGTGGTGATGACTTCATCCACGCTGTAGGAGCCCACCGTATCCCTGATGTAGGACTGGGCCAGATTCTTCAAAATATCTATGGAAGATTCACTGTTTATGTAGGCCTTGATGGGTCTATAATCTGGTATTCAATATAAAAATCCACATTCACGAAGTTGAAATCCCTGGTTATCATCTCCGATTCCGTGGTAACCGGCAGGGGATTATTTTCACTGTAGGCCGGATCCTGGGTATTATAGGTATTATCATAACCGATGGCCATTCCCCTTATCTCCTTGGACATCTTATAAACCTTCTGGATAAAAGGATACTTGAATTTGGGGCCGGAGTTCATCACGCTGACGGGACGCCCAAAGGTGGTTACCACGGCCATCTCATTCTCCGACAGAGTATAGAAGGAATCCAGCGCAGCTATGGCCAGCACCACCACTGCAATAATTATCTTTGCAGAGAGAAGCGCCCTCTTTACGCCCTTTCCTCCGTCATTTCCGTTGCTGTACAAATTTTGGGTGTCCTGCCCCTTGCCCCCGCCGCCTGCGGAGCGCACAAAGCCTTTTCCCATGAACAGGTTCATAGAATTCTCCTTTCTTATTTTCGTAGTATTAAAGAGTATATCATATAATTCCCTTTATGAACAGTGGGGTTGATGGCAGAGGGATGTCCCCGGAGGAATACCGGTATTCCTAATTCGTATCTATCCCCAAAAGACAAACCATGCTAAACTATATTTATTCAAAGACACGCTCCCAAACGCCATCAGGAGCAATTGTGTTTTTGTAACTTAACAGCATATTGAGCGGCCTGACACCTCTTAGTTTTTCAAGTGCAATGTTATACCCCTACCTCAAGGCCGCTTTATATATGCGGAATTTACCGCGCAACGCCCCTTATGTGTTTAAACACTCCATATAAACGGTTTGTTTTACTGCCCGAAAAGAGACGGAAAGAGTCATCTTCCCGTCTCTTTTCTATTGCAGGCTCTGTGGGAAACCCGGAAACAAGTTATTCCTGCGCCTCCCGTCCGGGCTCCGGATTGTGCCTGTCCATGAACCCTCGCTCCAAATACTCCCCCGGGGATGTTAAGGAATACAGGTATTCCTTTTTCGTATCTACCACTGAGGCGGAAACAGTGGTAAAATTATATTGTTAAAAAAATAACTTTTGCGAGATGATTTTTTGTCAGCTGTGTACAAATTTACGAGGCGTACCCGGCGCGTACGACGTTTCAATTTAGGTGCGGCCGGCGGAACATCAGCCTCAAAGGCAGGTGCAGGAGATCTTCTGAGCGTACATATATTATACAAGGAGGATACATCATGAGATTTACATTGCCAAGAGATTTATACCACGGTGAAAACGCACTGGAAGCTTTAAAAACCTTGGACGGAAAAAAAGCCATGGTCGTAGTGGGCGGCGGTTCCATGAAGCGTTTTGGTTTTCTGGATAAGGTAGTTTCATACTTAGAGGAAGCGGGAATGGAGGTTCAGCTTTTTGAGGGCGTTGAGCCGGATCCCTCTGTGGAGACTGTAATGAAAGGCGCTAAAGCCATGGAGGCCTTCGGTCCTGACTGGATCGTGGCCATTGGAGGCGGTTCACCGATTGACGCCGCAAAGGCTATGTGGGCCTTTTATGAGTACCCCGACACTTCTTTTGAAGATTTGATCACCCCCTTCAGCTTCCCCACCCTGCGCACGAAAGCCAAATTCTGCGCTATCCCTTCCACTTCCGGCACTGCCACGGAGGTAACTGCATTTTCTGTTATTACAGACTACGGAAAGGGCATCAAATATCCCCTGGCCGACTTTAATATCACCCCGGATATCGCTATTGTAGATCCGGCGCTGGCTGAGACAATGCAGGGAAGCTCACTGCACACACAGGTATGGATGCCATGACCCATGCAATTGAGGCCTATGTCTCCACACTTCACTGTGAATATACGGATCCTCTGGCCCTCCACGCCATCGAGATGATTAACCAGTACCTGATTCCTTCCTACAACGGGGATATGGGCGCCCGCAAAAAGATGCACGACGCACAGTGTCTGGCCGGTATGGCATTTTCCAACGCACTGCTGGGCATTGTACATTCCATGGCTCACAAGACGGGCGCTGCCTACTCGGGCGGCCACATCGTCCACGGCTGCGCCAACGCCATGTATCTGCCAAAGGTTATAAAATTCAACGCCAGGGAACCTGAGGCGGCTGCAAGATACGCAAAAATCGCAAAATACATCCATCTGGAGGGAAATACCGACGAGGAGCTCACCGACGCCTCATCGCACGCCTCCGTGAAATGAACCAGGCCCTGGACATTCCTTCCTGTATCAAAGATTACGAAAGCGGAATCATCGACCAGAAGGAATTCTTCCAGAAGCTTCCGGCTGTAGCCGAGCTGGCGGTAGGAGACGCATGCACCGGTTCCAACCCGAGAGCCATCACCCCCGCCCAGATGGAGAAGCTGCTTACATGCTGCTTTGAGGATGAGGAAGTGGATTTCTAATACCTCACCAGAAGCCGCTCCATATAGCGCAGGTAGGCGCAGAGCCCGATAACGGTAAACAATTCCAAAAGACTTGTGATAAAGCCTGCCCGGACAAAAAACAAACATGCACCTGCGGCCAACAGCCACATGATACCCCAGGCCCTGCGAAAGCGGGGCCTGTCTTTATTGCTGAGAAATCGGAGAAAACCCACGATACCGGAAACAAGAAGAATCGGGGAAAAAAATGCCAGCATCACGTGAAGCTGGGATTTGAAGGGATATTTTTCCGGCATATAGGGAAGCATAACTGCTGTGAGGAGAAATCCCGCAGCTGTGTATATGATAGTTTTCACCGCTTTGTTCCTGTATCTTCCTATATTAAATAGGTAGAGAATATAGGCGCAGTAGTAAATACCCACGGTAAAGCCCCACAGGGCGAAGAGAAACTTATGGCCCGCCGCATTTCCAAGAACGGACAGATTGGTGTCCGTCCAGCTGTCCCGGGAAGCCAGCAGAACCGTGGTGCCCGGAATGAAATAGATGGTGAAAAAATCGTATCTCCCTTAAACCGCCCCGAACCGCCTCTCATGGCCTGCGCCTCCTTATCAGATAAGTCCTGCCCTTTTCCGGTACCGCCCGGCGGCAGACAGCAATAGGGAGCGGCTTCATTACTCCAATGAACCGCTCCCTATCAGTATCTGATAAAGCCCCTCTTTTTACACTTGAATCATTTTCCTTTTAATCCATTCCCCTTAAAAGCTTCTCCACACTGGTGAGCTTTACGCACAGCGCAAAGAGCTCCGTGGCGGTGATCAAATCCCCCAGAGGCGGGTAAGTAGGCGCAATACGGATATTGCTGTCATGGGGATCCTTTCCGTATGGATAGGTGGCGCCTGCCGGCGTCATAACCACGCCGGACTTTTTGCATTTGGCAACAATTTCCTTGGCACAGCCTTCCATAGAATCAAAGGAGATAAAGTAACCGCCCTTGGGCGTGCTCCACTGGCCGATGCCAAGCCCTGCCAGCTCCCGGTCCAGAATGGACTCCACGGCCTCGAACTTGGCCGGAGAATATCGGCGTGCTTCCTCATGTGTTCCACCATCCGTGAATATCTCCGAAGAAGCGCACATGGCGAAGCTGGTTCACCTTGTCGTGGCCGATGGTCTGGTTCTTCAACTGGGCCTTGATATCCTCCAGATTGTTGTGGGAAGTTGCAAGTGCGGCGATGCCGGAGCCCGGGAAGCTGATTTTGGAGGTGGAGGCGAACTTGTAAACCAGGTCAGGGTTCCCTGCCCGCTTGCACTCCGCCAGAATTTCAATCAGGTGATCCTGTTCATGGTCGTACAGATGGTGAACCCCGTATGCATTGTCCCAGAAAATGCGGAAGTCGGAGGCAGCCGGCTCCAGCCTTGCAAAGCGGCGCACCGTCTCGTCTGAGTAGGAATAGCCTGCGGATTAGAGTACTTGGGAACGCACCAGATTCCCTTGATGGATTCGTCGGCGGCCACCAGCTCCTCCACCATATCCATATCCGGCCCCTGGGGAGTCATGGGCACATTGATCATCTCAATTCCGAAATACTCGGTGATAGCGAAATGCCGGTCATAGCCGGGAACGGGACAGAGGAATTTTACCTTATCCAGCTTTGCCCATGGCGTGCAGCCCATAATGCCGTGAGTCATAGCTCTGGATACGGTATCATACATAACGTTCAGACTGGAGTTTCCGTAGAGAATGACAGTGGAGGGGTTCACTTCCATCATATCTGCAAGGAGTTCCTTGGCCTCATCAATGCCGGTGAGCACGCCGTAATTGCGGCAGTCGGTTCCGTCCTCGCAGGTCAAATCATCATTGCTGCTGAGCACATCCATAAGGCCCATGGAAAGGTCCAGCTGCTCCACACACGGTTTGCCTCTGGACATATCCAGCTTCAAATCTTTCCCCTGGAGTTCGCGGTACTGGGCCTTCAGTTCCTTGCGGAGTGAAAGCAGTTCTTCTTTGGTCATCTCTGCATATGGCTTCATAATATCCTCCTTAATCTGAGCGCCGGGCGGCTGCGGCATGCTGCCGGGGCGCAATATTCATTTTCAACGTGTAGCCGACAGGCATACATCTGTCAGCCACAGGTTTACATTTCCGTACATTGTACACAAGCATACACCAACAACGCCGTTCCGTCAATACAATTTTTTCTTATATAGTTAAAACTTTTTACTTATATCCTTCCCTGCTGCCCACAGCTCAGCTTATAATCCCCTCTCAGGAAAGGAGCTCTTTCACCAGCTTGTTCACCAGTCCCGGATCTGCCTTGCCCTTCATTGCGCGCATGGTTCTGCCTACGATAAAGCCCATAGCCCGCTCTTTTCCGTTCCGGTAATCCTCCACAGACTGTGGATTCTCCGCTATTATCTGCTCCACGGCTGAGCGCAGGGCCTCCTCGTCGTTCACTACCTTTAAGCCCTTCTCCTCCACATATTTTACCGGGTCAACGTCCCTGGAGAAGATCTCCTCAAATACAGTCTTGGCTACGGTGCGGTTTACCACATTTTTCTCCACCAGTTCAATGAGGGATGCAAGATGGGCAGGGGAAAAATTCATATCCTCCTCATCCATCTCATGCTCCTTCAAAAGGCGCATGGCCTCTGTCATCAGCCAGTTGGAGGCCTCCTTTGGCTTTTTGCACAAGCCTACCGTTTCCTCAAACATATCGGCCATATGCTTGGAGCCGGTAAGAATCTCAGCGTCATACCTGGGCAGGCGGTACTCCTCCATATACCGGGCAGCCTTCTCTGTGCGAAGCTCCGGCTGGCGGGCCTTTATATCTGCTATCCACTGGTCGCTGATGACCACAGGCGGCAGATCCGGATCCGGGAAGTAGCGGTAATCCTGGGCGTCCTCCTTGGAGCGCATGGCTTTTGAGCTCTCCTTATTATCATCCCACCGCCGCGTCTCCTGAACAATCTTCCTGCCCTCCTCCAGGAGCTCAATCTGCCGTTTTGTCTCCCCTTCTATGGCTCTTGCTATGGCTTTGAAGGAGTTTAAATTCTTCATCTCCGTTCTGGTTCCCAACTCAGAAGCTCCTGCCTCCCGCACAGACAGGTTCACATCTGCCCGCATGGAACCTTCCTGAAGCTTGCAGTCCGAGGCCCCCAGGTATTGGATAATCAGGCGCAGCTTCTCCAGATAGGCGATCACCTCCTGGGCGCTTCTCATATCCGGCTCCGATACAATCTCAATCAGAGGCACGCCGCTGCGGTTGTAGTCCACCAGGGAACAGTCTTCCCACTCATCATGAATCAGCTTTCCTGCGTCCTCCTCCATATGGATTTCATGGATGCCCACCTTTTTGCTGCCTGCGGCAGTTTCGATCTCCACCCATCCGTGGCGGCAGATGGGGAGATAGAGCTGGGATATCTGGTAGTTCTGGGGATTATCCGGGTAAAAATAGTTCTTGCGGTCAAATTTGCAGAACCGGTTAACCTGGCAGTTGGTGGCAAGCCCCACCGCCAGGGCGTATTCCACCACCTGCCTGTTCAGTACAGGAAGGGAACCGGGCATACCTGTGCACACAGGCAGGTGTGGGTGTTTGGGGCTCCTCCAAATTCCGTTGAACAGGAGCAGAAAATCTTGGTTTTGGTGGCCAGTTCCACGTGGACTTCCAGGCCTATGACTGTTTCATACTGTTTGCTCATGACTTTCTCTCCTCTCTATCTCGTCTCTGCCGGGACTTTCGGCTCTCTGGCTATGGCAGGGGACTCATAAGTTCTGGTCTGCTCATAGGCGTAGGCCGCCCGGATAATGTTATTCTCCTTAAAGCAGTCTCCTATAAGCTGGAGTCCGATGGGAAGCCCCTCTTTGTCCCTTCCGCAGGGAAGAGTGAGGCCTGGAAGACCCGCCAGGTTCACAGAGATGGTGTAAATGTCTCCCAGGTACATTTTCAGAGGATCCCCCAGGGACTGGCCCAGCTTCGGCGCAGTGCCCGGGGAGGCAGGCGCCAGGATCACGTCATATTTTCTAAAGGCTTTGTCAAACTCCTGTTTGATCAGCGCCTTCGTGCGGAGGGCTTTGAGATAATAGGCGTCGTAGTAGCCGGAGCTTAAGACAAAGGAACCAAGCATAATTCTCCGTTTCACCTCAGGCCCAAACCCCTGGGAGCGGGTCTTTTTGTACATACTGTGAAGATCCTCATAATCAGGAGTCCTGTACCCGTACTTAACCCCGTCGAAACGCGACAGGTTGGAGCTGGCCTCCGCCGAAGCGATCACATAGTAGGCGGGAATGGCGTACTCCACCAGGCCTAAGTCAAAGGTTTCCACATGGGCTCCCTTTTCCTTCAGCGCCTCCGCCGCCCTCAGTACGGCGTCCTTTACCTCCACCTCAAGCCCCGGTCCCATGTAGCTGGAGGGGATTCCGATTTTCATACCTTTTACGTCGTCCCTCAGGGCGGAGGTAAAGCTGCAGTCCTCCCGCCGGATGCTGGTGCTGTCCTTCGGGTCGTGGGATGCCAGAATTTCCAGAATTGCAGCGCAGTCCGTCACGTCCTTTGCCACAGGGCCAATCTGATCCAGGGAGGAGGCGTAAGCGATAAGTCCGTAGCGGGATACGGTTCCGTAGGTAGGTTTAATGCCTGTTACGCCGCAGAAGGAGCTGGGCTGGCGGATGGAACCGCCTGTGTCGGACCCAAGGGCGTAAAAACATTCCCCCGCCGCCACAGCTGCGCAGGAGCCACCGGAGGAGCCGCCCGGCACATGTTCCGTGTTCCAGGGATTTCTGGTGGCTCCGAAAGCAGAAGTCTCCGTGGTGCTGCCCATGGCGAACTCGTCCATGTTTGTCTTTCCGAGAATAACTGCTCCCGCCTTCTGAAGGTTGGCCACTGCCTCCGCCGTGTAAGTGGGAATAAAGCCCCTCAGAATTTTGGAGCTGCATGTAGTGGGGAGTCCTTCTGTGCACAGATTATCCTTCACGGCCATGGGGACTCCGGCCAGAGGACTGTCCAGAAGGCCCGCCTCGATCTGCTTCTGAACCTTCCGGGCTTCCATGAGAGCGCCCTCCTCATCCACTGTAACGTAGGCGTGGACGGCGGGCTCTGCGGCCCGGATCTGATCCAAAACAGCCTTTGTGGCTTCCGGGGAGGAGATCTCCCCGGCTTTAATCTTTCTGCCCAATTCCACGGCAGTCAATTCCAATATACTCATCGTCTGTCCTCCTATTCCACGGTCTTTGGAACCTTGAATGCTCCGTCCTTCTTCTCCGGCGCATTGGCAAGGATAGCGTCACGCTGATCGCCGCCCGCCACAATGTCCTGGCGGAATACATTGTTTACAGGGAACACATGGGACATGGGCTCCACTCCTGTTGTGTCCAGTTCATTAAGTTTATCTATATAATCCAGCATACGGCCCATATCCCTTTTAGCTTCCTCCTTCTCCCGGGGAGAAAGCTCCAGTTTTGCCAGAATGCCTACATAATCGATGGTTTTGTCGCTGATAATATTTGCCATAGTATTGCTCCTCTCTTTCCCGGCGCGTGTCCGGCATTTATTCCCGCCATCTGCACCTCCGTCAGGTTCGCGCTAAAACTTCCGCCCGATCCCCGAAGAATCAGGTTCCAGTCTTGTGACATCTCTGGGAAACAACGCGGTCTCCCTCACGTTCTGTTCATCCAGCAGCCGCATGGTAAGGCGCTCCAGCCCGATTCCCAAACCGCCGTGAGGCGCATGCCGTACTTAAATATCATAAGATAGGATTCGATGTCCTCCGGATTCATGCCCCGCTTTTCCATCTTCTCTATTATCATATTGTAATCGTGAATACGCTGGCCGCCCGTGGTCACCTCCAGCCCCCGAAACAACAGGTCAAAGCTCAGGGTAAACCTTGGGTCTGCCGGATCCTCCATAGCATAGAAGGGACGTTTCCTGGATGGATAGTGGGTGACAAAAACGAAATCGCTGCCGTATTCCTCCTTAAAATACTGTCCGATTAACAGCTCCTCCTCCGGTTCCAAATCATAGGGATTGCGGATTTTCCGGCTGTATTTCCGAGACGCCAGCTCCTTTGCTTCGTCAAACCGAACAGAAGGGATGCGGCTCACGTCCGGAAGGATTACTCCCAGCATATCCAGCTCCTTTTTGTACTCTTTATCCAGAAGGGCCATCACATACTGAAGCATTCCCGTCTCCATCTCCATAATATCCTCAAAGCCGTCAATATACCCCATCTCAAAATCCAGGCTGGTATACTCATTTAAATGCCGCGTGGTATTGTGCTTCTCCGCCCGGAACACAGGAGCCGCCTCAAAAACGCGGTCATAGACTCCCACCATGGTCTGCTTGTAAAACTGGGGACTCTGTCCCAGCTCCGCCTTCTTGCCGAAATAGTCCAGCTTAAATACATTGGAACCGCCCTCAGCGCCCCTGGATACGATCTTGGGAGTGCGGATTTCCGTAAAATCCCGGCTGAACAGGTAATCCCTGAACCCCCTCACAATTCCCTCCTGGATCTTGAATTTGGCCCGCTCCCGGAGATTTCTCAGGGAGACGGGGCGCAGGGCCAGCTTTGTTTCCAGGGAAGTGTTTAACTTCCACTTGCCCACAGGGATGGGCAGTACCTCCACAGGCCGCGACAGCACCTTGAGATCCTCCAGGCGCAGTTCAAAGCCGTGGGGCGCCCGCTCCTCCTTGGCAACCCGGCCCTTTACCTCCACTGCGCATTCTTCCTTTAAGTCCTTGATGTCAAACCCGGCGGCGCCCGCCTCATAGACGCATTGAACCAGTCCCCGGGATTTCCGCAGAATCACAAATGTAACCTCTCCCATATGGCGGATGGTGTGAACTGCGCCGTTCATGGCGATGGTTTTGCCAACCCAGTCCCCCTCCGTCACTTCATGGATACTCAGTACACCCTTTTCCTTAACTCCGCTTACAAATTCCATGTTCTTCTCTCCTTTACCTCTGCATGATAGTTGACATTGGATTCCGAAACTTTTGAGAACAACAAAAACGCCCCGGAATACAATCGCTGCATTCCGGGACGGGATTCATTCATACGTCTTTCCCGCGGTACCACCCGCATTGAGAATCAGGCCCGCCGGTCCACATGGCTTCAGGCTGATCTCCACTCTTTGTACGTAACGTGTACGACGGATATACCTACTGCCGGTCCGGTTCAGGCCCTGCATCAACTTGCGCAGGCAGCCGCCCTTCTCATTCCGCTTCAATATACCAGCTCCAGAGTGTTCCCTTCGCCCAGTCCTGCGCGGCGGCGCTCTCAGTCGGTGACGCCCCCTTCCTGTTGCATTTCTCAGGCAAGAGTCTCTTTCATAGCTGTTGATTATTTATTTACTAAAATAGTATAATAAATTGCGAAAGTCAAGGAGAAAAATGACGAGATTTTCAATTTTAGAATATTTGTACATTACCTGGCCTCCAGGCCCTATTTGTTATGAAATTCTTCCGATGCGCGGAACCTGTCTGAAAATTCTTTTCCGGTTTTCCATCCACGTCTCCCTGCAGCTTAAAGGCTTTGTTAAAATCTAAGCATATTTTAAAGAATTATTCATATATTGATATTATAAAATTTCAAGTAAAAGGAGTCGGTCATGTTAGCTCTCGAAGATTTACATTATGCTTCCGAAACGCCCTATCCCCCGGTTCAGGCGGAAATGCAGAATCCCGCCTATGCCAAAGCTATGTTGGACAACATCGGCGGCAACACTTCAGAGATGTCCGCGATTTCCCTCTATATCTACAATCACCTGATTACAGGAAGCCACAAAGACATTGCTGAGGTTTTCAAAAAAGTCAGCATCGTGGAAATGCGGCACCTGGATATTTTTGGAAAACTGGCCCTGCAGCTGGGAGAGGACCCGAAGCTGTGGACCCAGCATGGATGCAAAAAAGTCTACTGGTCCCCCTGTTACAACCAATATCCAAAGGATTTGTCCTCTCTGATGTACAATGTAATCAACGGGGAAAAAGCAGCCATCAGCAAATACCAGCACCAGATTACATACATACGGGATGAGAATATCATTGCCAACCTGCAGCGCATTATACTGGACGAACGGATTCATGTGGAAATCTTTGAGCAGATTTATACCGCCTGCTGTTCCTGACTTTTCAAAATGTATGTCCCCGGGCTGTCCCTGTCTCAGGGGATTTTTGACCATATATTCCATGATCACTATCTTTTGATTAAAAGAAAGTTCCCGGAGCGTATCTGAACATTGCTTTCTGACAGCTGGGCGCACACTCTGCGGAGATTTGGCCCCCATGAAGGAGGCGCAGCAGGCCGCGCTGACTGAATCGGGGCCAAATATGCCGGGCGCGGCAAGGCGTGACGGAGCGCGGCAAGGCATCACCGGGCGCGGCAAGGCGTGACCGGGCGCGGCAAGGCATGACCGGGTGCGGCAAGGCGTGACCGGGTGCGGCAAGGCATGCAGATGGCGGGAATAAATGTTCAGACACGTTCTGGGGCTGATGCCGGCCGTCAGCCCCGGGAACCACGCTTTAATCCCAGTCTTTATGCATGGGGAATATTCGTAAATTCGGATATCTCCCTGCTAATCGTACACAAATTCTCCACCGTCATATCATGGATATTGTCATGGCCTGTAATTCTGGCAAAGGTCTTAATCTCCTCCAGGGATACGTTGAGGAAATTCCCCACTCTGCGGGCAGCCGCCGTCTGAGGCAGCCTGCGGCGCAGCTCCTCGTCCTGGGTGGCGACCCCCACAGGACACATGCCTGTTCCGCAGATGCGGTACTGCTGGCAGGCGGCCGCCATAAGAGCCGCAGATGCAACCGCCACTGCATCCGCTCCCATAGCCAGGGCCTTTGCGAAATCAGAGGAAACCCTAAGTCCCCCTGTGATCACAAGATCGATCTCCTTCCCCGCCTGGTCCAGAAACTTTCTGGCCCTGTACAAAGCATAGACGGTGGGCACGCTTGCAGCGTCCCTTATAAGCTTAGGGCTGGCCCCGGTAGCGCCGCCGCGCCCGTCAATGGTGATGAAATCCGGCTCCGCATACACACAGTACTCCAAATCCTTCTCAATGCGGCCTGCCGCAATCTTTATGCCTATAGGCCTTCCCTCAGACTCCCTGCGGAGTTTATCCACCAAATTCTTTAAATCCTCCTTTGAATTGATTCCGGGAAATCTGGAGGGGCTTATCACATCCTGGCCCACCGGCTTATTTCTCACAGCCGCTATCTCAGGGGTCACCTTGCCGCCCGGAAGATGGCCTCCCATTCCAGGCTTGGTGCCCTGTCCTATCTTTATCTCAATGGCATCTGCATTTTTAAGATTCTCCTCTGTAACGCTGTAAAGATTGGGCACATATTCAAAAATATACCTGTACGCCGCCTCCCTCTCCTCCGGCAGTATACCGCCCTCGCCGGAACACATGGCGGTCCGGGCCATAGCGCTGCCTCTCGCCAGGGCCGTCTTTGTCTCCTTTGACAGAGCTCCGAAGGACATATGTGAAATGTACACCGGATTCTCCAGTACCATGGGCTTTAAGGCATGCTTCCCAATGACCGTCTGTGTCTTTACAGGGGCATGCTCATCCAATGGCATGGGGTTTAACTGGGCTCCCAGGAAGAGAATCTCATCCCAGCCCGGCACAGGCATCTGTGTGCCCATAGCTGCGATGATAGACTGGCCCTTTACAGCCATCTCATGTATCTCGTCCATATAACGCTTCCGGTTCCTGTCCTGGAAAATTCCCCGTCATAAGGCAGAGCCTCCCGGATCATAGCCCTCGGACTCCACGTCCCTGATTCCACGCTTACATCCATCTGCGGCCCGTCCTCCTGCTCCTGCCCGGCTTCTTCCCGGATGCCTTCACCCTCCTGCTCCGCCCTTCCGTCTGCCGGAACCATACGGTCCGAGGGCACACCGCAGACAGGACAGTTCCTGAGCCTGACACGGGAGTCCCCTCCTTATCCTCATCGTAAAGCGAACAACAAAATCTGCAACGGTACACTGCCATAACCTTTCCCCTTTCTCTACAATAATAGTAATTATTACTATTTTAATAATATCATATTTCATGCTCTATGTCCAGTATTTTATAGGTATGTAAACCTGTATTGACTTCCCCATCTATATACGGTACAATAGCCTTCATGTATATGCGAAAGAGAAAGGATGTTGTAACATGTCGCAAGAAAACAAAATGGGCTCTATGCCTGTTAAACGGCTGCTTATTTCCATGTCGCTGCCGATGATCCTATCCATGCTGGTACAGGCTATGTACAATATTGTGGACAGCGTGTTCGTATCCATGATTGACCAGGCCGCGCTCACTGCGGTTTCCATGGCGTTTCCCATTCAGAACCTGTTAATTGCAGTGTCCGCAGGCACCTGCGTAGGCGTCAATGCCCTTCTGTCCCGATCCCTGGGGGAGAAGAATCAGAAGTCCGCCAATCTGGCAGCTACCAACGGCATATTTCTGGCATTTTTAAGTTTCATCGCCTTTGCCGTATTTGGCATCTTTGGTTCCAGGCTGTTCTTTGAGAGCCAGACCAGCAATCCGCAGATAATCGAGTACGGCGTACAGTATCTCCAGATTGTATGTATGTTCAGCTTTGGTATTTTCGGGGAGATGATGTTTGAGCGTATTATCCAGTCTACCGGCAGAACCATCTACTGTATGATAACCCAGGCACAGGAGCCATTATCAATATTATTCTGGATCCCATCCTTATCTTCGGCCTCTTTGGTATGCCGAAAATGGGAATTCAGGGGGCCGCCGCTGCTACAGTGTTCGGCCAGATCGTAGCTATGCTTCTGGCTATGTACTTCAATCACACGAAGAATAAGGACGTATCCATGACATTCCGGGGCTTTCGTCCTCACAGGAGGACCATCGCCCTTATCTATGAGGTGGGAGTCCCTTCCATTATCATGCAGTCCATAAGTTCCGTTATGACCTTTGGAATGAACAAGATACTGATTACATTTTCGGAGACGGCTGTGGCAGTTTTCGGCGTATACTTCAAGCTTCAGAGCTTTATATTCATGCCTATCTTCGGACTGAACAACGGCATGATACCGATTGTGGCCTACAACTACGGAGCCCGCAACCGAAAGAGGATAATGGAAACAGTGCGTCTCAGCATCGGCATTGCCGTGGGCATTATGTTCCTGGGTCTGGTTATATTCCAGCTGTTTACATCCGGGCTTCTGTTAATGTTCCAGGCTGACGGCGACATGCTCTCAATCGGGATTCCCGCCCTGCGCATTATCAGCCTGAGCTTCCTCTTCGCAGGTTACTGCATTATCGTAGGTTCCGTATTTCAGGCTCTGGGCAACGGTATGTACAGCCTCATTATATCGGCGGCAAGGCAGTTGGTCTGCATCCTGCCACTGGCATACTTCTTCGCCAAAACCTTTGGGCTGCACGCCGTGTGGTACTCCATCCCTCTGGCGGAGATTACGGCTGTGGTGCTCAGTTCCATTCTGTTCAGGAAGATTTATCTGGAAAAATAAGGCCTTTAAGCCGGGAAAGTCTATAGCGGAAACGTAAGAGTCTGAAATGCAGCGGTTTATCCCTCTGTTCAGGCTCTTATTTCTTGCCTGTAACTGCCCGGCTATGATATACTGGAACATAATTGAGAGCCCTTTCCGCCATCTGCCGGTCAAACGCCGGAAAAATGTATTTTCAATTACGCACCGGAGCCATATTTCCCAACCGCCAACTCTGTATATGAGGTATCTGAATGAAAAAGAAATCCTGCGCGATTACGCTCATAATAATATCCCTGCTACTCATCTTCGGAGCAGCCAGCGTACCGGCCGCTCCTTCCGGCGGTCAGGAGGAGTCCCGGGTGGTGACTGTGGGATTCGCAGAAATTCCCGGGATCAGCCAGAAAGGCAAAGACGGCAGGCGCACCGGCCTCTTAATGGATTATCTCCATGAAATCGGCCAGTACAACAACTGGGACTACCGTTATATAGATGTGGGCGCTGAGGAATTGGTGGACGGATTTATAAACGGAGACTATGATCTCATGGGCGGAACCTTCTACTCGTCCGAATTCGAGAAATATTTCGCCTACCCCAAATACAGCATGGGAACCGGACGGGCCACGCTCTTCTGCCGCAATAATGACAAATCCATTAAGAGCTACGAGCTCAGCACCCTAAACGGTAAGACCATTGGCGTATACGAAAGAGCCGCCGACAAAGTCCGGCGGCTGAAAGACTTTCTGGAGCTGAACAAGCTGGACTGCGGCTTAAGTACTATACGGCTGAGGATATGATGAGGAGGGCAATCTGTACCGTTTTCTGGAACAGGGCGATGTAGATTTACTCTTAGGCAATGAAGCCGAGTCGATAAAGACCTTCCGTATTGCCGCCGCTTTCGCCGCCCAGCCCTATTATATTGTCACACAGCCGGAGGATAAGGAGCTGCTGGATGGCCTCAACCGAGGTCTGGAATACATACTGGATTCGGATCCCAAGTTTGCCGAATCCCACTATGAATCAAACTTTAACAATTGGGGCTTAGTCAATGTACAGCTCAATGAGCAGGAGCTTGAATACGTGGCCGCCAAGGAGACGGTAACCATCGCAGTGGTTGATAACCTTCACCCCTTCTACTGCAACGGCTCTCCCTCCGCCTATCACAGCGGTATTCTTCCTGAACTTTTAGATATTATAACCGATTATTCCGGTCTTACCTTTCATTATATTACCACCTCCACCTATCAGGAGGCCATAGATTTGGTGAAAGAAGGGAAGGCCGATCTGCTGGGATATTACCTGGATTCCAAGGAGGCGGCCGCAGACGCGGGACTGGCCCTGTCCACTCCCTACATTAGTCTGAACAATATAATCGTCAGGAACAAATCTGTTATCTATCCCTCCCAGGCCTTACTGCCGGGGTTATAAAGGGAAGAACCGTTCCTCAGGGCATGAACCCGGAGGATATACGTTACTTTGATACCATTAGCGAATGTATGAAGGCAGTGGACAAGGGACAGGTCGATGTGATGTATGGTCTGTCCTCCTCCATTGAACAGGAGATGCAGCGCCGGCCTTACTACAACACAGTGCCTGTAACCAGCATCTACGACAGCATCGACATAACCTTTGCCCTGGACCGCCCTATTAATGTCAATCTCATGACAATCCTCAACAAGGCTGTGGCAAATATGTCCGATTCCCAGCGCACCGCCCTCCTGGACCGCAATCTGGTATCCATGAGTTACACGCCCCTGTCCGTGACAGCGCTGATCTATGCCAACCCCTTTGCTTTCATCACAATTTTCAGCCTCTTTGTGCTGCTGGCGGCCGGTTCTGTCATCCTCATTATGCAGGCAAAGGTAAAAAATTCCCTGATGCAGGGTGAACTGGTAAAGTCTGAGGCCAAGAGCAAGGCTAAAACCGATTTTCTGTCCCGCATGAGCCACGAAATCCGCACGCCCATGAACGCCATCGTCGGCCTTGCAGAGCTGACCTGCATGGAGCAGGATCTGGCAAAGCCGGTGGAGAAAAATTTAAGGAGAATTATTTCCTCCTCCAGATATCTTTTGTCTCTGATCAACGATATCCTGGACATGTCCAGGATCGAGAGCGGAAAAATGCAGATAGAAACCACGGCTATGTCTCTCCACAGACTGACCGAAGATTTGGAAACCATCATGCGATCCCAGGCAGAGGAAAAGCAGCTGAATTTTTCAATAGTCCCCCATATAATTCATGAAGAAATTATGGGCGATCCCCTCCGCCTGCGGCAGGTTCTTATAAACCTCATATCCAACGCCTTTAAATTCACGCCGGAGAACGGCAGGGTGGAGCTTCTCATAAAGGAGCTCACCTCAGAGGGGGGAACTGCGGCCTACTTCTTTTCTGTAAAAGATACGGGAACAGGCATTCCCCCGGAATCTCTGGAGAAAATCTTTAACTCCTTTGAGCAGCTGGGGCCTTCCACTTCCAAAAGCGCAGGAACAGGACTGGGCCTTCCTATCAGCAGCAGCATCGTAAAAGCCATGGGCAGCGAACTTCAGGTTAAGAGCGAACCGGGAAAAGGATCCGAGTTCAGCTTCCGCCTCACCTGCCGCCTGAAAGAAGAAAAAGAAGCGCCCCTGTCCCGGCCCTGCGCTCCTGACAATCTGGAGGGGGTAAGAATCCTTCTGGCTGAGGACAATGACCTCAATGCGGAAATCGCCGCAGAACTGCTGATGTCGAAAAATGCCCGGACGGACAGGGCCTGCAACGGGAAGGAAGCGGCGGATATGTTTAAGTCCAGCCTCCCGGAACATATCAGGCCATCCTCATGGACATCCGGATGCCTGAGATGGATGGCCTGGAAGCTTCAAAAGCCATCCGCTCCTGCTCCCACCCGGAAGCCTCCTCCATCCCAATCATAGCCATGACGGCCAATTCCTTTCAGGAGGATGTGAATGCGGCCAGGGAAGCCGGAATGAACGGTTTTGTGCCCAAACCGGTAGATTTGGAGTATTTGTTTGAGGTGCTGGGGGCATGTCTTGGACAGTAACTAATTTAATCAGACGCCGGCGTGTGCCGGGCAAAATCTCCGTTATGGTTGCTTTGGCCCGGCATACGGCGCGTCCGCCTGTTAAGACAGCGCCATTTGCGGGCGTTTTCGGACGTGGCGCTGCATTTTTTACCATTTTCTCACCTGTCTCATCTCTGTCTCCCTGCAGTTACATTTATACATTATTTAGCCTTCTTTTGAAATTTTTTTGGGAGATTCCTATCTCCTTTATGAACAACCGGGAAAAATGCTCATAGGAAGGAAATATGGCGAAAACCGTATATCTTTATATTAATACAACCCCTTTAAGGATTGAATGAAGCCGAAAAAAGCAGCCGCTCCACAATTCTCCTCTGAGCCTCCTCCGTATAATAGAATACCTCATACTCATTCCCCTTCTCGCTGACCCGGGTTTCCGTCAGGATCCCGAAGGCTTCTCCTGCCTCCGTCACGGTTCTCCTTGGCATTCCGTTAAAGAAACGCTCTTTAAAGTATTCCTCCTCCATCAGTTTCTGCTCCACGGACTTTATAGTCAGACGCTTCATAATACTGTCATCCCGCAAATCATTTATCTGTCCGATAAAGTCGCTGAGGGATGTACGGGCCGAATAATGGATCTGCCCGGCCAGTTCTTTGGTCATGATGAATTCCGTCTTTGTCTTTTTTGTCTTTATGGGGGACGGCTTTTTATCCCTTTCCTTTATTGTACCCGAAGCCTCCCTCTCCTGCTGCTCAGGGCCGCTATTCTCCCAGACGTCTATGGCGTCATCCAGATTCCAGCTGCCCACCTCCTCGTCGTCCCCATAATAAAATTCGCCGCTCTCAAAGGGTTCGCTGTAATGGCCGGAGGGGCTGTCTCCGCTCCCAACCCCCAGCTGTATCAGGGCCTCCTTCACACATTCCAGAAACCGCGCCCCATATTTTTCATACTTAAATTCCCCTACGCCGGTTACAGTCATCATCTTTGCCTTAGTCTCAGGCTTCACGATACACATATGGGTCAGAGTCTTATCGGAGAATACCATATAGGGCGGCACCTTCTCCTCCCTGGCTATCTCCGTCCGCAGACTGCGCAGCTTCTCAAACAGCGATTCATCCGCCTCGGTAAAGGGTCCGGCTCCCAGGCCTGCCCCAGCTGCCGCCAGCCCCTTCCGGCCTTTCCTTCCCTTAGAGGCTGCCTTGGGAGAATGTTCTGTCTCCTTCGCCATCTTCATGACTACCCCTTCCCCCTCATAGAGCACATTCCCGGACTTCTCCGTCAGCTTTACCACCGCATACTCGTCATTGGTCACCGACAGATATTCGTTCAGCAGAAGATAGTTCATCACCTGCCGCAGTTTGTAGGTCTGTATTTTTGCCAGTTCCCCGTAATGAGTTCTCATCCATCCGGTAATTTCGTATCTTCGCCGTATTGGCTCCGCGGACCGTATCAATAATCACATTGGTCCCATACCTCTGCCTGCAGCTCTCCACACATCCCATCAGTCCCCGGGCTATTCCTGTCACATCCACTGTCTCAAACTGGCTCAGGCAGTTGGAACAATTGCCGCAGTAATTGCTGCCATACTCCCCAAAATACCTGAGTATGTAATCTCTCAGGCACTCGTTTGTGAAGCAGTAAACGTCATCTTCCGCAGCCGCTCCCTGTCCCGCTCCATAACGATCTCCCGGGTCATGGAGTCCAGCGCTTCATTGTCCTGATTGTTGTCTATAAAAAACTGGTTCGTCACCACATCCTGGCCCCCGTACAGCAGGATACACTCTGCAGGCTCGCCGTCACGGCCGGCCCTTCCCGCCTCCTGATAATAGGATTCCATATTCTTGGGCATATTGTAATGAACCACAAACCGCACATTGGATTTATCGATGCCCATGCCGAAGGCATTGGTCCCCACCATAATCTGGGCCCGGTCGAAGATGAAATCCTCCTGATTATTCCGCCGTTCTTCGTCCCCTAGCCCTGCGTGGTAACGGGTTGCCAAAAAACCGTCCTTAATCAGCTGTCCGCAGACTTCCTCCACCACCTTTCTGGTAAGGCAGTAGACGATGCCGCTTTCCCCCCTGTGGCGTTCCAGGAAATTTACCATAGCGGCATATCTGTCCTTGGGCGTCTGCACGCTGAAATAAAGGTTGGGGCGGTTAAACCCGGTTGTCATAACCGTTGGATCTCTCAGCATGAGTATATCCATAATATCATCCCGCACCTCCGCTGTTGCCGTTGCCGTGAATGCGCTCACCACAGGACGGACAGGCAGACGGTTGATAAAATCCACGATTTTCAGGTAACTGGGCCTGAAATCCTGCCCCCATTGGGACACGCAGTGAGCCTCGTCCACCGCCACCATGGAAATCTTCACCTGAGCATCCAGAGCAAATTTCAGAAAATCCTCAGACATAAGACGCTCCGGCGCCACATAGATGATTGGATATTTGCCGGCCCTGGCCAGCTCCAGCACCCGGTAATATTGGGATGCAGTCAGCGAACTGTTAATAAATGCGGCCAGTATGCCCACCTGATTCAGATTGCTCACCTGATCCTTCATCAGAGAGATGAGAGGGGAGATAACCAGCGTAATTCCGTCCATCATAAGAGCGGGGATTTGATAACACAGGGACTTTCCCGCGCCTGTAGGCATAACCCCCAGCACATCCCTTCCGTTTAAATACTCTCAATCAGCACATCCTGGCCTTCCCTGAATGTGTCATAGCCAAAATATTGTTTTAAAATCTCGTATTGCGTCATATTCTTCTCCTCTGCACCTGTAAAACCCGGAACATCCTCTGCCTTCTCTGACCTTAAGCGCCTGCCTCCGTCTTAAGCTGAACCAATGGAAAAGTAGCGAATAACGCCTGCAGTGAACCTGCCGCACTCTCAAATAGACACGATAGATATTCAGATGTTATTTATTATAGCAAACAAGATAAAATAAGACAACGAAAAACACAGCAAAAAACAGCAGGGAGTTCATCGGACTGAGCTTTACACCCCTTCTCCCCTATCTCTTCCGCAAAATAACACCCAATCCTATTAATAAATCCCAATACTTCCCCCTTCATTTCATTCGGAAATGCTGTCAGTACAGGCGCAGTCTCAAAACTCAGCGTCCCGTCAAACCGAATTTTCCGCAATCCCCTCATAAACCCCTCCCAATCCGTGGAGGCTTATTCTCCCGGTTTTTTGTAAAAGTAAATGGAATCTGATGCAAGTCCGCTATTCCATCATTATCATGGATGTGCAGGACCTTCAGGCGCCAATCCAGTGTTGTCATAAAGGACTCAAAATCAATTCCCACCAGATTTGCATGTCCTGTGTCAAAGCAAAACCCCAGCACCTCTCCATGACAGCTCTCATTTATGCGGTCAATCCGCTCAGCCGCCTTTTTTGCATCACAGCAGGGGCCCTCCACGATATGCCACAGATGGTTATCCCCATTTCCTTAGCCATAGGCACAATCCAGTGGATGAACGCTTCCGTCCGCCCCCATTCCTCCTCAGATCCCAGGAAATAAGCCAGCTTAAATCCGTGTATCACAATATAGGGACAGCCAAAATACCCACAGAGCCGCATGCTTTTGGGCGCAACCTCATTCCACAGATATTGATTCAATTCCGCTTTCGCCATGGGAATATAGAATGGGTACGGCATATGCATCTGATTGATTGTAATCCCCGCCGCCGCCCCCCGTTTATGGGGCGCAAAAAAGCGCTCCAGCTCCTGGTCGGGCCGGTCAAAAAAGCCGCTGTTCTCAGAAAACACCCTATAAAACAACCCTGAACTCCACTGTCATTGAAAATCCTTCGGCAATGTGTTACACTTAAAAATCAAAACCATGGCAACAGAAAGGAACGTCTCTTCATGGAAATTTTAAAAGCTGTCCCTGAGGACGCCAAAGATATTTACAGCATTATGATGACAGCCCACTCTCTTCTTAAAGACAAGGGCTGGTACTGTGTGGATACGGAGGATTATGTAAGGGAGCATATTGAGAACCCCTCTAAGGGTATTGTATTCAAGGCAGTGGAACATGGGGAAACAGGAGCATTTTTTCTCATACACCTTCCAGGCGCCGACGCCGGCAACCTGGGGACTTACGCCGGCCTGAAGGGAGAAGCCCTTTTGCGGTGCGCCCACATGGACTCCATGGCTGTAAAGCCCGCCTTCAGAGGCCGCCGGCTTCAGGCCCGGCTTTTGGCCCACGGAGAAGCATATCTGTCCTCCTCCCGGAGCTACCTCTTCGGGACCGTTCATCCTGACAACACATACAGCCTGAACAATTTCTTAAAGCTGGGGTACAAAATACTGACCACCACCCAAAAATACGGCTCCCTGCCCAGACATATCCTCTATAAAGATATATCTATTTCTAACTATGGGGAATGATACAACCTTTTTTCCTATATATTGTTAATAATTAGGTTTGAAATGGAATCTTAGTTCATGAAAAACAGACTTGAAAGACTTCCTCTAAAGAAAATTCTTCAGATTACCCTGCTGTTCGTCCTGGCATTTTCCTCCGGACGGCTGGCGGCGCAGGTGGTGGAATACAACCGCGGATCAGAGGCTGTCACTGCCTCTGCAGACGGCAACTGGGGCCTCAGCTTTCCCAACGAGGGCCAGATGCCTGTGGGAAATGCCACAGCCGACTATCTGAAACAGTACGACGCCTATTACGCCCAGAACACCCAGGATAAAGTCATCTACCTGACCTTTGACGCAGGCTTTGAAAACGGCAACACTGCCGCTATTCTGGACGCTTTGAAAAAGCACAATGTGCCTGCCACCTTCTTTCTTGTAGGCAATTATCTGCAGACCAGTCCGGATCTGGTTAAACGGATGGTTGAGGAGGGCCACATTGTGGGCAACCACACCTTCCATCACCCGGATATGTCGAAGATTTCCACAAAGGAAGCATTTGAAAAAGAACTGAAGGATCTGGAAACGGTGTACCAGCAGACTACCGGCCAGCCTATGAAGAAATACTACCGCCCGCCCCAGGAAAGTACAGTGAAAGCAACCTGCAGATGGCAAAGGATATGGCTATCACACCTTTTTCTGGAGCCTGGCCTATGTGGACTGGTATGAGGATAAGCAGCCCACCAGGGAGGAGGCGTTTAAAAAACTGCTTGGACGCATCCACCCCGGCGCTATCGTGCTGCTCCACAGCACATCCAAAACCAACGGGCAAATACTGGATGAACTTCTTACCAAATGGGAAGAAATGGGGTATCATTTCGGAACCCTGGATGATTTGACCGCTGCTGCTACAGTTTCTCCTTCCACTCCGCCTCTTTAAAGCCTGTGAGCACAAAGTCCTCTCCCACTACCAGAGGGCGCTTTACCAGCATTCCGTCTGTGGCTAAAAGGGCAAGCTGCTCCTCCTGGCTCATGTCAGGCAGCTTGTCCTTTAACGCCAGCTCTTTGTATAAGTTGCCGCTGGTGTTAAAAAAACGCTTTAAGGGCAGGCCGCTCTTTTCAAACCATTCTTTTAATTCTTCCGCTGTGGGATTTTCCTCTTTAATCGGCCGCTCCCTGTACTTGATTCCTCTTTCATCCAGCCACTTCAGCGCCTTCTGGCAGGTGGTGCATTTCTTGTAGCATAATACGGTAAGACTCATCTTTGTTTCCTCCTGTATGGTTGTGTGGTATTTCATTTTTATATCAGCGGCGGAAAGCGCCGTACTTGACCTGCGGTATCCCTGCACGCTTAAGGCCCGCCTGTCTCAACATGTTCCGCTTCCACCTCAATCGCGCAGGGCGCGTCCGCCTGTTGATTGGCGTACAGGGCCTGCCCCAGAGATTGGATTACCAGGCTTCCCTCCCCCTTAATAATCAAAGTTCCCGCCTCGCTGTATATGCCCACTCCCTGAGAGCTTACCCAGTTTCCGCTGTCCTTTCTCAGTTCCAGAATTAAATCTCCTGTTACAGAGATGGCGGGCTGGGGGCCTTCCTTTGTCACAGGGCCTTCTATAACCGCATTGTCCAGCGTCAAAGTGAAAACATCCCTGGAATTTCTCAGTTTCCACCCTTCGCCTTCTGTCATCCTTCCCCTTATGGGGAGCTCTATTTCCCGATCCTCACCTATGGAGAGGGATGTGAGAGGCACCTGTTCCACAGACGTTGTAAGACCGTATTTTGAGGCCAGATAAATACCCACGCCTGATATGGCTGTACACAGCAGTATAACCAGCAGGATAAACATGATGGCGCGAATTGTCCTGCCCGCAAATTCTTTTGATATCTTTTGCATTCCCTTTGCTCCCCGTCTTGCTGAATTTCATTTATTTTATCATAATATGAGCCCTTTTTCCATGTTTTATGATATTATATTGTCAAAACCGAATAGGAGGTTCATGATTATGATAAATATTCTCTGTTTTGGCGACTCCAACACCTTCGGCACGAATCCCAGGGGCGGAAGGCACTCCTGGAACACGCGGTGGCCGGGACGGCTTCAGGTCCTGCTGGGGCCGGAGTATTATGTGATTGAAGAGGGAATGGGCGGAAGAACCACAGTCTGGGACGATCCTCTGGAACCCGGACGGAGGGGAATTTCAGCCCTCCCCATAGCGCTCCAGAGCCACAAGCCCCTGGATTTGGTGATCCTGGCTCTGGGAACCAATGACTGCAAAAGCTACTTCAACCTCTCCCCCGAGGTAATCGCCCTTGGGATAGAAAATCTGTGTATGGAAGTCCTCCGCTATGATTACGGAATCGGATATGAGATACCAAAAATTCTGGTGGTATCTCCGGTTCATATTGGCGCCGATATCACCCAGGGCCCCTACCCCGGCTTTGACAGTTCCGCCCCGGCAAAATCCAAAGAGCTGGGTCCTCTTTTTAAAAAAGTGGCGGACAGCCACCATTGCCTGTTTTTCGACGCCTCCACAGCAGCCCAGGCCAGCGCTGTCGATTTCCTCCATCTGGACGGAAAAAATCATGAGGCTTTGGCAGAAGGAATCATGGGCGTTATAAAGGGATATTTTAAACATAAGCCTTCTATATCTGTTTAACGCCCATTTCACCCAAAAATCCCTGGCGTCCCGGAGACGGCTGTAAAACTGCCCATAGAACTCCGCATTCCGGTTATAGGGTTTGAGAAAGAATCGGTCCAGGATATACAGATTAACGGTCCTGTTAAGCTGCTCCCTCCTCTCCTCCCCGGCCCCGCCCACTTCCCGGGCCGTATCCTTCAGGAAGTAATGCCAGTCGTTGACAAACGTCTCGTACCGCTTCACGTCCGGAGTGTCGATCCATTTTCGCACCTTCACTTTGGTGCGGTTTTCCCTGGGGCATTCATGTATTTGAAGGAAATACCGGAAGGAGCGGTTTTCATAAATTCTGCCCAGGGGAAACAGGCGGCAGAAGCCGGGCCGGACAGGATGGATGGAACACCGGCCCTCCTCATTTAAAAAGGTGCAGCGCTCCTCCCTCCCTGCCATCTTAAGATTAGGCAGAATCATTCCGTCCACCACATGGAGCTCCACCCTGTCTTTTAAAAGCTGCTCCAGGGGAGTCTGCAGCTCCTTTGTAAGCCTGTACACATCCAGCGGATCCAGCACCACCGACTGCCCCATGCCCCGGCAGCAGGCCCAGCACCCCCTGCAATCCCCACAGTCCGCTTTACCAATCATTGCTCTCATATAATCTCCCATCCGATATCTCCTCCAGGCTGACATTTCTCTCCATTCCACGGCTCCTCCACTCAGGAAAAATTTGCTAAAATAAGCTGCGTGTTTTATTATAGCATTTCTCAATCCTCTGCCGCAACTGTTATTCAGCACAGGCGGCCCTCTCCCTGCAGGGCCGACGCCCGGCCTGTATCTTCCGGGCTGGCTGTTACCTTCCGGCTTCCCTGTTTTTCAGCGCCGCCACAGTCACCGCCGACACTGCAGCCACCGCAACCCAGGCAGCCATAACCGCCCCGGGGAGACGGATTCCAAGAAGCCGGTTCAGAGGCAGTATCAGGAGGGATGTGTATTCTATATCCTTTGCACTGTACTCCCTGTAATTATTGGAGCCTCTGGTGGAATTTAAAAGCCCTCCCTTCTCATAGAACCGGATATTGGCTTTTGTGATTCCCGCCTGCTGTTCCACCTCTTTTATCGTCATAATTACACCTCCTTACGTTCCTATTGTAAAGGTTAAACCCTGTTGAATGTGAATATATTTCCAAAAAAAGAAGGAAACCTCCATCCTAAGATGCAGATTTCCCTCCGCTCATATTTAATCTACCCTCGGGGGCATTTCCGGGGCCCTGCCATTTTTCTAAACGGGGCTCCCCGGAGCGATGCACCGCCGGACCCTCCAGTCAGGCTCCGATCTGTCCGCTCTTTTTATTATCCGGCGGCAGGCAGTACCGGTAACTTCTTCTAAGGACGCCCATCTCCTCCAGCGTATTTACCATACGGTATACGGTAGCCCTGCCGATGGAAGGGTCACGTTTGGACGCTTCGTAGTAAATCTCCTTACAGCAGGTCCATTTCCCATCCAGGATCACATCCAGCAGAATTCTTCGCTGCTGGGTCACTCTCCTGCCACTTTTCTTCAACTCCATAATAATCTGGTCTTTGTGCGGCATCCGATGCCCCTCCTTTCGATTGTCCGTAATCCAGCCGTCGTTAGTCTATACTAACCTTCTGTTTTAAAAATGGAAGCTCGAAACCACCTCCATTTTTCCATGCATTTTAGATGATTATTTTATTAGCCATTTCCTTACTGATTGCCACGCGCGCTTCCTTTACGTTCACAATTACATTTCCATTGTTAACAGATACTACCGTCAGCGAGGTTCCGGGCACAAAACCCAGATTTTCCAGATGACGTTTCACTTCTGCTTTACCGCCTACCCTTACAATTGATGCAGCTTCTCCTGCTCTTGCCAATGTCAACGGCATCATGGTCACTTCCTTTCAGCAAGTACTTGCCAACCCTATGTTTCAAACATAGCAGCCAGATAATTAGTTTCATCTAACTACACATATAGATTAGCATTCCCTAACTGTTTTGTCAAGATTTTTTTCCAATTCTAAGGCGGGGCAGAGGGTGTTCCGTACACCGCAAAGGGGATTACCGGAGGCGGATCCGGCAGCAACAGGTATTCCCCAAAGGTTTCAAAAAAACATCACAGGGAGGAATAATCCCCATACGGCTATATGTAAAGCTTACTGTACATCTGGTTCATCCTGGCCCGCTTTTTCTCGTATTCCTCATGACGCGCAGAGTCAGGGTTATAGCATTCTGTAATTCCCTTTCCCCGGATGGCTTTAAAAGCCTCCTCCAGACAAGGGTATGCGCCCAGGCCTGTCAGCGTCACCATCAATGCGCCCAAAGCCGTGGATTCACTGTCCTCCATATGATACAGGGGAATGCCATAGACATCCGCCTGGAGCCGGTTTATCACAGGACTGTTGGTCAGTCCTCCGCTGATGTAAGCCTGCCTCACTTGTCCGTAATCAGAGAAGAGGCAGATATTATTGCGGATTTCCATGCATACTCCCTCCAACAGTCCTTTCAGCAAATCTCTCCTGCCGCAGTTCAGGGAAATTTCCCCAAACACAGCCCTTGCTTCGGGATTCCACTCCGGCGTACTTCTTCCCTGGAAATAGGGAAGAACCACCGGTGCGCTGACCTGTCCCTCCAGCTGCATCAGATCCTCATTGATTCTCTCATAAGAGATTCCCCTCTGATCCCAGTCATAGAAATTCCTGCAGAACCAGTCGAAGGCGGAACAGCAGGTCAGCACATTGGCCTCTATCATATATTCCCCCCGGACAGAGGAACAGTTGCAGATGAGCCTGGAGGACAGGTTATCCGGCGCCTGTTTCACAGCCGATACCAGAAACCCTCCCGTTCCCGCCACAATCGAGAGGGCGCCTTCGCTGAAAGCCCCCTGGCCCACTGCCGCACATTGCTGGTCACCTCCTGCGCTGATAACCGGAATTCCCTCATCCAGTCCCGCTGCGGCTGCAAAGGCTGCCGCAAGCCTTCCCACCTCAGTGCCCGGCTCCTGGAGTTGGCAAAGCTGCTCCTCCCTGATGCCAAATAGTTCCAATAGCTGCCGATCCCATCTCCGCTCACGCAGATTCATAAGATGGGACCGGCTGCCATAGGTGGTATCGGTCCGGTACTCTCCTGTCATATGGTGGATCACATATTCCGGAATATTTACAAATTTATACAGCCGCTTCATAACCTGTGGACAGTTTCTGGAGATCCAGGTCATCCGGCTGCCTGAGAACACGGTGTTCACTGCAGCCCCGCTTTTTTCAAAAATCAACCGGTTATACGTTTCCAGCTCCCGGCAGATGGGCCCGTTCCGCCTGTCCTGCCACATAATTGTATCCATCAGGGGATTCCCCTCCCGGTCAACAGGAATAATCGCCGATCGCTGGGCCGTCACGGCAAGGGCCTCCACCCTGACTCCCTGCCCTTTTGCCTCTTCGGAAAGGGCCCGGCAGATTTGCTCTGCAGAACCGGTCCAGTCAGAGGGCGGCTGTTCAATCCTGCCGTCCGGGTACTTTACCGGCTCATACTTCACCTGATGTACCGCCAGCTTTCTTCCATCCTGATCAAAAAGGATTCCCCGCATGCTGGAAGTACCTATGTCTATCACTAAAACCTTCATTTTTCCTCCGTAACTCCACCCACCGCAGCCGTCCCGCTCCTGCCAAAACAGGCAGGAACCATTGCTTTTCTTTGGCCTGACCCCCTAAGGCGCCTCAGTGGCTTCTGCCTTCCTCCAGTATCAGATGGATATGCATGGCCAGATACATTCCTTCCTGTCCTGTAAGGCTTACCCCGAACTGTTCCTGAACGAAGATACCGATTTTTTCCACACATTTGAATTCAGACTTACATACCTGTGCAATCTGGTCATATATCAAATGGGAGGGATCCCCGTTTAGCTGATTTCCAGATATCAGACGCTGGGCAAAGAGCTGTACATGCCGCACATATCTGGTATATGTCACGCTGTTCTCCGGGTAAACCAGCTGATAATAGTACTTTACGATATCCAGCACATTTGCAGCCAGCTGCCGTATCTGCAGATTTTTATCATTATATGGGTGGTTGAACTGGGCGTTAATAAAGTGAAAGGCTATATTCCGGCTTCATCCTCAGGCAGCTCAATGCCGCATTTCTCTCTCACCAGCCCAAGGGCATAGAGTCCTGTCTGAAACTCGTCGGATTAAACCGCTGCATATCGGCAGTGTAAAAATTGGGTACCTCAATCCCCTGTTCCATACGGCGGACGGCGAACGCCAGATGATCCACCAGGGACAGATAGATATGATCCAGCAGTTTCATCCCAAAGGTTTCTTTGGCATAATCAATGACATTTTTCCCTATTTCAAAATAGACGCTGTCAATCTCAGCCGCCAGCTGAATGATGCTCCGGGAGATGGAGCGGTCTTTGAGCACAAAGACCTTCTCCACCTCATCCTTACCGAACTGATAACCGGTTGCCTTGTGAAATCCAATCCCTTTCCCCATAAGTATATTTTCCCGCCCCTGATCGTCCAGAGCAAGAACAAGGAATTATTCAGGACCTTTACCACACGCATATTCTCCCCCTTATATTATAAGCCCGAAACCAGCTTCTCTGCCGGCAGCAGGCTCACCGCTCTTCTCCGTTTGTCCGTATTACATTCTGATACCAGTAGAAACTGTCCTTCCTCACACGCCTGAGATCCTTCAGATCCATATCCTCCCTGTTCACATAGACAAAGCCGTAGCGTTTGCGGAAACCTTGGTGGGAGCTCAGCAGATCTATAACAGACCAGGGGCAATAACCCATCAATTCCACGCCGTCCTCCATGGCAAGGGCCATAGCGTCCAGGTGGCCCCGGATGTAATCGATCCGGTAATCATCATGAACCTTTCCGTCCTCTGTCAGCACATCAGTCCCCAGTCCGTTCTCTGTGATTATAAGGGGAAGATGGTAGCGGCTGTAATAATCGTTGAGCACAATCCTAAGTCCCATAGGATCAATCTGCGCGCCGTACTCGCTGGCTTTCAGGTTCGTATTTTTCTCATCCCTGCAGTAGCCGTACTGGTCAAAGTCCACTTCATTCCCCCGGTAAACCCGCATGCCCACCGGATGTTCCTCATCAGCCGGAAGGTAGCTTGCACAGAGGGTCCGGTAATAATTCACTGCAATGAAATCCATTTTTGCACTCTTTAGAAGCTCCCTGTCACCGGCTTCGGTCACCGGCATGATATTTCTCTCCTCCAGATAACGCCTGTAGTAGCCGGGATACCCGCCGTAATAGTGCATATCCAGACAGTAGGTGGTCTTGAACCAGTCGTTCATCTTAGCCGCCCACACGTCCTCCGGCTTATTGGTGAGAGGATAGGTGCAGGTGGATGAAACAGCCGGTCCGATCTTTCCTCCCTCCACCATCTCATGGCAGGCGTGACAGTCAGAGCATGGGCCAGGAACATATGGTAGTCCATCTGCGCGCGGATTTTGTCCGCCTTCCAGGGATCCGTCTCCGATATATTCATCCGCTCATCCACCCGTATCATCAGGTTCTGCTCATTGTGCACCAGCCACCACTTTACGCGGTCCCCAAAGGCCTCAAAGCAGATCCTGGCATACCGCTCAAATGCGTAAGCGCAAGCTCTTGCCTCCCATCCATTATACTTCTCCACCAGCTTGTAGGGAAGGTCGAAATGATATAATGTGACAAAGGGGGTGATCCCATTTGCAAGAAGTTCATCGATTACCTTATTATAGAAATCAATGCCCTTCTGGTTAATCTCTCCGTCTCCCCCGGGAACAATACGCGCCCATGAGATTGAAAAGCGGTAGGTTTTAAGGCCTAATTCCTTCATTAAACCGATATCCTCTTTCCAGTGGTGGTAAAAATCGCTGGCAACTCTGGTGTCGGCCTGGCGCTGGGAACGCTTAAAGGAATTAAAGTCGGCCACGGTCATCCCCTTGCCCTCCTCGTCCCAACCGCCCTCGATCTGGAATGCAGAGGATGCTGCACCCCAGAGAAACTCCTTTGGAAATCCTGCTTTCATTTGGCTCTCTCCTTATTTTTATATAGAAATGAACACTGCGGTTTTATTTTTTAATGTAACTGTCACTTTTTAATTAAGATAACATCATTCTCCAGCGCCACCCGGTCTGCCGGAACTCCCGTCACTGCTACAAAATTGTCTGTATTGGAGATCAGCACCATGACCGTCGGATCATACCCTTTGGCTTTAATCTTATCCAGGTCGAAGCTCACGATCTTCTCCCCCTTCTTCACTCTGGCCCCCTGCTCCACAAATTTGCTGAAGCCCTCGCCCTTCAGCTCCACCGTATTTACGCCGATGTGAATCAGAAGTTCCGCCCCGTTATCCAGGACAAAGCCAAGTGCGTGCATGGTTGGTAGAGAACTGCCAGAGTCCCGTCCTCCGGCGCAATAATTTCACCCTTTGCAGGTATCACTGCAATTCCTTTGCCCAACGCCTCAGAGGAGAACACCTCATCCCCCGTCTCCTTCAGGGATACAGCCCTTCCTTCCACAGGAGAGCCGATTTTAATATCTGCCTCCGACTTTGAGACCTCTGCTCCGGTCCCTTCTGATTTCCCCGGCTTCACAGCCGCCCCTTTCTCCGTAATCACCTCGTCAAAGCCCACAATATAGGTGAGGATCGCTGCGCCGAAAAATGCAACCGCAATACCGATGAGATAAGCCACAAAGCGTCCGAAGCTGGTTCCCTCTCCATAGTAAGACATTATGGTAAGAATACCGTTATTTGCAAAACCTGTGTTTACGGCATTTCCGATACCCATAATGGCGCCGCCGCATGCACCTGCAATCACCGCGCAGATCATCGGTTTCTTCAGACGCAGGTTACAGCCGTAAATAGCAGGCTCTGTTACGCCTACCAGAAAAGCGGACAGAGCGCCCGCGCCGGCTACCTGCTTTGTCTCAACGCTTTTTGTCTTTAATGCGACGCCAAGGGCGGCGCCGGCCTGTGAAAAGTTAGCGGAACCTGCAAAACACATCAGCGTGTTGGTTCCCGAAATAGCCACGTCGTTCAGACCGATAGGAAGCAGCGCCCTGTGGGCGCCGAAGATAACGCAAACTCCCCAAAGTCCGCCCACAATCGTACCTCCCAGAAGGGGGCTGAATGAGTACAGCGCCTGATAGAGCCACTGAATCCCATAACCTACGTAAATGCCAACCGGCCCTACAACTACCAAAGCCACAGGAACCATGACAATCAGGGACAATCCCGGTACAAGAATGATCTGCAGAATCTCCGGAATAATTTTCTTCAGTCCCTTTTCCAGGAAATAGAGCACAATCACAGCAAGAATAATGGGAATAACCGATTCCGTATAGCTGAATACCTTTGTGGATTCCCCTATTGTGAAGGCCTTCTTAATTACCGGCAGTCCGAAAATGGAGGATGCAGTACCCACGTCCTGAATCATTGCATCAATGGCCGGATGGCAGAGGAAGCCTCCTATCACCATGGATATGATTTCATTGCACTTCAACGCCTTTGCCGCCGTATAGGCAGGAAAACAGGCATGAAGAAGAATATAATATTACTTGCCGTGTTCAGTATCATATAGGTGCTGGTGGCAGTAAAAGCGTCAAACATGGGCAGCCTGGCAGCGGCGGAAAGGAGGCCTTTAATCAGGCCTGCGGCTGCAATAGCCGGAACCAGAGGGGTAAATATCTCGGATATCTTCTGCAGTACCAGGTTCATGCTGAATTTCTGCCCGCTCTCTTCGCTTTCCTGGGTATCTCCCATCTGTTTGATCACTTCATCATAAATCTTTGTTACCTTTGCGCCGCAGACCACCTGGAACTGCCCGCCTGATATCACAACGGAGATAACGCCCTCCAGCTGTTCCACAATCTCCTTCCTCGCCCTGCTTTCATCCTTCAGCACAAACCGAAGTCTCGTAAAGCAGTGGGTCACAGATTTTACATTTGATTTCCCGCCTACGTTTGCCAGTATATCGCTGGCTATTCTGCCGTAATCCATATCTTTTTACTCCTTTTCTGATAATATTTCTTTTGCAGCTGTCCGGACCGCAAGGATAAATATTCCGACGTTCAACCTATATTCTGGCCCATTTTCCTAAAAAACACAAAAAAAGATCAAACTGAAATCACAAGAAGAAAATTTCTCTCTTCTTTCTTTCAATCCGATCTTGCCTGCATTACCAGTAACACGTCGTTCTCTATTTATCAACTGTTAATACAATAGCACAGGTTAATTAAATCTTCAAGAGTTCATCTTGCTTATTGCACTATTTTTTCTGTTATACACAAATTCAGCTATCGTTTTTTGTGCATTTTGCCTCACGATTGGAAATAAAAGGGAATTAAGGTGATCCGGCTGCAAAGCCGCAGCCGGACCATGGCATTGACGGGACTACAGAATCTGTAATCTGGGGAATTATTTATTCATCGAATATGCTTACAATCTCGCCATCCAATATCCTGTTCATATTTTTGACCGCGCAGAAATTTCCGCACATAGAACAGGTATCCTCCTTCTCCGGCCTGGACGACGCCTGTAGCTTCTTGCCTTTTCTGGGTCTATGGACAGTTCAAACATCCGCTCCCAGTCCAGATTCTTCCGGGCGGCGCTCATCTCGTAATCCCACTGTGAGGCCCCCTTAATTCCTTTTGCAATATCCGCTGCATGAGCTGCAATCTTGGAAGCTATAATCCCCTCTTTCACATCGTTTATATCGGGAAGCCGCAGGTGTTCCGCAGGCGTCACATAGCAGAGAAATGAAGCGCCGCAAGCCGCGGCCAGGGCTCCTCCTATGGCCGCCGTAATATGGTCATAGCCGGGAGCGATATCCGTCACCAGGGGGCCCAGCACATAGAAGGGCGCCCCCTTGCATATAGTCTGCTGAATCTTCATGTTGGCCTCGATCTGATTCAGAGGCATGTGTCCGGGCCCTTCTATGATAACCTGCACATTCTTTTCCAGGCCCGGGCCGTAACCTCTCCCAGTGTCACCAGCTCCTCGATCTGGGAAATATCCGAGGCGTCGGCAATGCACCCCGGCCTGCACGCATCCCCCAGGCTCAGGGTCACGTCGTATTCCTGGCAAATGTCCAGTATCTCATCGAAATACTCGTAAAAGGGATTCTCCTGTCCCGTCATCTCCATCCATGCAAAAATGATGGAACCGCCTCTGGATACAATGTTGGTCAGACGGTGGGCAGCCTTAAAACGTCCGGCTGTCTGTTTGTTAATGCCCACATGGATGGTCAAAAAGTCCACTCCGTCCTCAGCGTGCATTTTCACTATATCCAGCCACTCACGGGACGTAATTTCTTTTAAGGGTTTGTGATAATAAACCACGGCGTCATAAATGGGAACCGTCCCTATGATAGCCGGGCATTCAGCCGTCAGTTTTCTCCGAAACCTGCGGGTATCCCCCCAGGAACTCAAATCCATGATGGACTCCGCCCCCATGCGCACAGCGTCATTTACCTTCTTCAACTCCATATCCAAGTCCTTACAGTCCCTGGAAGTTCCCAGGTTTACATTAATCTTTGTTTTGAGCATGGAGCCAATTCCATTGGCCCTGAGACATTTGTGGTTCTTATTAGCCGGAATGGCAACCTTTCCCTCTGCCACCAGCGCCATCAGTTCCTTTGGATCAAACTTCTCTTTCTCCGCTGTCTCCAGCAGCTCCCTGGTCTGAATTCCTTTTCTGGCAGCGTCCATCTGCGTCGTGTAATTCATTTTCATCCTCCGCTCTTTCTGTAGGCTGGGAATCTCTCCTGCACCTGCCTTTGGGGCTGAGATTCCGCCAGCGCCTCTTTTTTGTTCAGAATCCACAGCAGGTCCTTGGGAAGCTGCAGGAACAGGAAACAAAAAAGTCCACTCCCGAAAGGAATGGACGAAAACACGCATGACAGATAAGACACATGCTCCATATTTCCCTACGTTGGCATTACCCATATCAGGTTTGATAGGTCGAAGTTTGATTACTTCCTCTCAGCCTGCTCCACAAGCTCCCTGTTGTTATTCTGAAGGACGTATGCGGCTCGCGCTGCGTCCTTTATCAGTTTATTCTCTATTGGCCCGTCTGTCAACTTATTTTTACTTCTGAATCCAGGTTAAGATAATTTCAGGTAACCCTTCAGTCATCCAGCTTTATACCCTGGAGGGCCTTTGCAAAGGCATTGTTCACCGGCTCCGCCCCTTCCTTTCTCTGCAGGTTCATATACCGGGCCACATCCTTTTTTGAAACCCCCGCCCCCTCCTTTTTCCGCCGCTCCTGGAAGGCTGACAGCTTCTCCTTGTGTCCGCAGCCGCACACGAAAATCTGCCCTTCCCCCCTGCCTCTCAGCTCCATCTTTTTGTGGCACACCGGGCATCTGGCATTGGAGGTTCTGGATACGGTCTCCCTGTGGCCGCACTCCCTGTCCTGGCACACCAGCATTTCGCTGTTCTTGCCCTTTACAGCCAGCATGCGCTTGCCGCACACAGGACATTTGGTGTTGGTCAGATTGTCATGGCGGAAGGTTCCCTGCCCTGTCTTAATCTCCTGGATCAGCTCCTGGGAGTAGGCCCGTATATCGTCCATAAAGGCGCCCCGCTTCAGGCTTCCCCTGGCAATCCTGGACAATTTCATCTCCCAGTCGCAGTCAGTTCCGGCTTTTTCAAATCCTCCGGCACCAGCTCCAAAAGCTGCTTCGCCTTGGATGTAAGGTATATATCCTTTCCTCTCTTCTCCAAAAGAAAACTGGAAAACAGCTTTTCTATGATGTCCGCTCTGGTAGCCACAGTGCCAGGCCTCCCGTCTCCCCCAGAGTTTTAGCCAGAGCTTTATCACCGGACTCCATATAGGCCACGGGATTTTCCATAGCCGAGAGAAGGGTTCCCTCATTAAACGGCGCCGGAGGCTTTGTCTTCCCTTCTGTCAGGGAAATATTCAAGTCTCCTATTACATCCCCCTCCTTCAGTTCCGGAAGCTGCTGGCTTTTAGTTCCGGTTCCCCTGACTCCGGGCTCTCGTCCTCCCAATCCTCCTCATCCAGGCTGCCTCATAGACGGCCTTCCAGCCGGGGTCCCTGACAATATTTCCCCGGGCCGTGAAGCGCTGGCCGCCTATGTCTACCCCAAGGCTGGTCTGTTCATAGACATAGGCGGATACAGCACAGCCAGAAACCTGCGGACTACCAGGTCGTAAATCCTCCGCTCATCGATGGTCATATGATCCAGCTGTACAAACTGCTCCGTAGGGATAATGGCGTGGTGGTCGGTGACTTTGCCGTCGTTCACAAAAGCAGGCTTCCCCGGCAGCGTCCGGTTCACCAGCCGTCCGGCGGGAACCTTGTAAGGTCCTACGCAAACAGCTTTCAGGCGCTCCTTTATGGTGGGAATTATATCCGTACCAAGATACCGTGAATCCGTTCTGGGATAGGTCAGAACCTTATGGTTTTCGTACAGCCGCTGCATGATATTCAGGGTTTCCTTTGCAGAGTAATTAAACTGCTTGTTGGCGTCCCGCTGCAGTTGAGTCAAATCATAGAGCAGAGGCGCCTGAATGCTCTTCGGCGCGCGCTTTACCTGGACCACTCTGCCTTCCTTCCCCCCTAACCTGCCTGCCAGCTCCTCCATTCCGGCCTTGTCAAAAGAACGGCAGCTTTTGGTTTTCTCATCCTGCCATGTCAGGCTGATTCCCTTTCCCCTGGCCAGAATACCGTAGTAGGTCCTGGGCACAAAGCCGCGAATCTGGGCCTCCCGCCTTGCGATCATTGCAAGGGTGGGAGTCTGCACCCGTCCGCAGGAAAGCTGGGCATTATATTTGCAGGTCAGCGCCCTGGTGGCATTGATGCCCACCAGCCAGTCTGCCTCTGCCCTGCACATAGCGGCATGGTACAGATTTTCATACTCTCTCCCGTCTTTCAGGCCGAAAATCCTTCCCGGATGGCTTTGTCTGTCACAGAGGAAATCCACAGCCGCTTAAGGGGCTTTTTACAGCCGGCCTTTTCCAGGATCAGCCTTGCCACCAGTTCGCCCTCTCTGCCTGCATCTGTGGCAATGACGATACTCCCCACATCCTTGCGGAAAAGCTGGGCCCTGACGGCCTGAAACTGCCTTCCCGTCTGCCGGATCACCTCCAGCTTAAACTCCTGCGGGATCATGGCAGATCCTCCATCCTCCACTCCTTGTATTTCTTATCATAATCCTCAGGGTCCGCCAGCGTCACCAGATGGCCCAGCGCCCAGGTGACGATATACCGCTCCCCCTCTATGGCGCCGTTGGTATTTTTCCTGCAATTCAATACCCGGGCGATGTCGCGGGCTACCGATGGTTTTTCAGCAATTACCAGTGTTTTCATGGGAAATACTCCTTACTCTCAATACCATTTTCTATATCATTTGTCACACTTTTCTGGCAGACACAATGAGCATCATGGGCCGCCGCATCTCATCCCTCATTCCCGGTATATCCATCATGGATTCCGGCGGCTGAGGCTCCACAACCTGCTCCAGCACAAAGCCGCGGGTCAGAAGGTATTTAAATAGGTGGTGAGAGTCCTGTGATATTTAACCACTTCCTCCCCCAGGAACAGGGCCTTCCTCTTTCCCTCGTAGTAGTAGTTATCCACAGGAAAATGAAGAATCTCATGGTTTTCCCCATAATACCAGTCCTGGGTCCCCAAGGCGGTGAACACCGGGTGCTCCACGGAAAAGATAAAGTTTCCACCAGAAACCAGGCAATGCCGCACTTTATCCACAATCCCGGCATATTGCTCCACATAGTGGAATGCCAGAGAACTGAGCGCCAGATCAAAACTTCCCTCCGGCACATCTACGTCCTCCATGGCGCAGCAGCGGTATTCTACCTGGGGATAGGGAGTTTTCTCCCTTGCAGCCGCAAGCATTTTCCGGGATATATCCACGCCCAGAACAGACGCGGCCCCCTGTTCCGCCGCATAGATGCAGTGCCAGCCGTATCCGCAGCCCAGATCCAGGATTCGCCTGCCCTTAAAGTCAGGCAGAAGGGCCTTTAATGTCTGCCACTCTCCGGCTCCCTCCAGGCCTTTTTTGGACCGCTCCATCCTGCTGTATTTTTCAAAAAATATATCATTGTCATATTTGTTTTCTTTCATTGATCGCACCTCTTTGTCCGCCGCAAAATCATTCATTGGCATACCTTAGTATATCATACCTGACGAAAAATACCACTGGTAAATAAGTCTCCCCTGCGCCGCTGATTTTTGTGGAAAACGCCCTTTGCAAATAATTAGAAATTTTTGGTATAATGAGAATATCAGAAAGGAATGCTGCCTGCATTGTGATTTTAGGCGTTATGCCTTTTATATAATGCATAACTGTCAGAAGGAGGTGGGAGTATGAAGCGGGTGAAAGCGGCATGTATCTGCCAGACATTGCATTTTATGCTCAAAGAGGATGTGGCCCATGATTATGCAGTAAAGATGGTTGATGAAGAAGTTGCCCACTACAAGGCAAAACTTGAGCGGGATAACGTCAGGTTCAGGATTATGGAAGAAAACAGGCAGGACGACGGCTCTGTAATCATCAAGATTAAAAAGCAGTATAACCAGAGCAGCGTGGGAGATTACCTGGATTAGAACGGGTCTCACAATCGTTTTCCGTCAGCTGTAAGCCACGCATTACGAGTTACAAGAGATCTCCGGAGGGCCCGGCGCCCTCCGGAGCTTTTTTACCCCATAACCAGTCCCGCCAAAGCTGCAAGCATCAGGTTTTTCCCACCGAAAGCCGGTATCGGAACATAAGAAATCCCACAACTGCCATAAGTGCAGCCTGATTCCACATTACCAGCCCGCCTTCAAACACAAGAGGGCTGCCCATGGTCCAGGCGGCGGCAAAGAGCATTCCCACGCACACAGGGCGGATCCCCTTGAGGATGGACTCCACCGTCCGGTTCCCCTTCATCCGCTCTATAAACACTGCCGCTGCAAGGCACAGGGTTAAGGAAGGTACCATAACTCCCGCGCTAGCGCTGACGGCGCCCGCAGCCCCGGCTGTCTTAAGTCCCACAAAGGTGGCGCAGTTTAGGCCCAGGGATCCGGGCGTCATCTCTGCTATGGCTGCAATATCCAGCACCTCATCTGCAGTCATCCACCGTTGACCAGTACCACGTCATTGATCACCGGCAGCATAGTCATGCCGCCAAAGCTGAAAAAACCGATTTTCATAAAAGATAAAAAGAGTTTGAGATAAATCACCGTCCAGCCCCGCCTTTCTTCCTGAAACGGCGGATACGGGGACCGAACAGCAGATATCCGGCCAGTCCTCCGCCCGCCACGACAAGTATCTTTCCGATGGCTGTAAATCCGCACAGCACAAAAGCTGCCGCAGCCAGAAACCAGGCCGCCCCGGAAGTAAGGCTGCCCCCTTTCAGCTTGAATCCGGCTGACATAATAATGGGCACAACCGCGCACCTGACTCCTGTAAGCATCCTGGCAACCAGCCCATTGCTCCTCAGGCTGTTGTAGAAAAATGAAACGACCGCAATGGAAATGAGGGCGGGGAGAGAAAGAGAGAGGGCCGCCACAACCGCTCCCGCTGCGCCTGATACCTGATACCCGAAAATAACCACCGTATTGATTATCATAATGCCGGGCAGCGATTTCCCCAGAGCAACATCATCCATGAGCTGCTCCTGAGTGATATAGTTCCGCTTGGCCGTAAATTCTTCTTCCATCTGGCAACAATACTCCACCCTCCGCCAAAGGTACAGCAGCCGATTTTGAACATTACAACCGCAATGATAAACAACTGTTTTAATAAAGATCCTTCCCTTTTCAGACAGCGCGCCCCCTCCCCTGTTTCCTTTAAAGGCAGAAGGCTTCTGCCCCCTGCCCGCACTATGACAGCCATCCTTTAAGGCTGGTCTGAAAACTCAAACTTCTTAACCTGACGCACCACGTCTATAATGGTTCCGTCCCGGCTCTCAATAATACCTACCACCTTATCTGTGAAGGACACCCTTTCCGGCTCTCCCACAATCGAATAGGCAATGTCTCTCAGCTCCTCTATGGTTTTAAAGGGCAGGTCCACATCCTTCATACAATCGATTAAATCCTGGCGTCTGGGGTTGATGGCAATGCCGTAATCAGTTATGACCACATCAATGCTTTCCCCGGGCGTAGTCACAGTTGTCACATCCGTACAGATAGCCGGAATCCTCCCCTGGAGCAGCGGCGCAATCACAATGGTACACTTCGCCCCTGCCGCAGTGTCCGGGTGCCCCCCCTGAGCTCCGGTAATCACGCCGTCGGAACCCACTACTACGTTGCAGTTAAAGTTGATATCCACTTCCAGCGCCGCAAGAATCACAAAGTCCAGTTTGTTTACCACGGCTCCCTTGTTAAAGGGGTCTGCGTACTGTCCTGCTGATATGCGGAAATGCTTCAGATGCTTTACCGACTCCACCGCATCCAGATCGAAATCCTGGGTATCCAGAAGACAGTCCACCTGTCCGTTAATCAGAAGATCGCACATGGGTTTGGTCAGTCCGCCCACGCCGAACCTCATACGGACATTCCGTTCCTTCATAATCTTCGCCAGGGAGATGGTAGATGCGATGGATGCGCCTCCCACTCCCGTCTGGTAAGAAAAACCATCCTTAAAATAAGGGGTGTTCACAACAAACCGGGTACAATAATCCGCCATCATCAGCTTCCGCATATCCGTGGTGGGCTTGGCGGCTCCTGTGGCAATCTTCTTGGGATCACCGATGGCATCCACAACAACCACATAATCCACTTTGGTCATGCTTATATGGGCCGGGAAATTGGGGAAAGGCACCAGGCAGTCGGTGATAGCCACCACCTTGTCAGCGTAGTCCCCATCCACCATAGCGTAGGAGAGAACGCCGCAGTTGCTCTTCCCGCCGATGCCCCTGCAATTGCCGTAATCGTCACAGGTGGGGGCGCCGATAAAGGCGATATCTATCCGCGTCTCCCCGGACTCAATGGCGCGGACGCGGCCGCCGTGGGAGCGCATGATTGCAAGCCCCTTCAGCTTGCCCTCGCTGATGGCCCGGCCGATTTTCCCTCTTACGCCCGAGGACTGGATGCCTGTAATAGTCCCGTCCTCAATATAAGGTACAATGGGATCGTGGGCCTTGCCCAAAGAGCTGGCGCAGATGGTAATATTCTTCACGCCCATCCTGTGAATCTCCTCCATCACCATATTGACGATATAATCGCCTTCCCGGAAATGATGATGGAACCCCAGTGTCATACCGTCTTTAACGCCGCACTTCACCAGCGCCTCGCGAATACTCTCCACCAGCTTGCTCTCCGTATTATTAATAACGCATCTGGTGTAGGGGCCGTCTTTTTTGAAGGTGTATCCGTCTCTGTAGTGAACGCCCTGGAACACTTCTTTCCCCGTGGCTTTTAATATTTCTTCCGGTATATCTCTTCCAACCGCATTGATCATTTTACAAATCCCCCTTATACACGCCCGATGCTTTGGCCAGATTGATCACCCGCTTTGCGCCATCATAGAAGCGATGTCTATCATCTTGCCGTCCACAGTAAATACTCCGATTCCCCTGGCCTTCTTATCCTCAATTTCTTTCACTACTTTCTCTGCAAAGATAATATCCTTCTGGGATGGGGTAAATATTTCATGCACAATCGTAATCTGTCTTGGATTGATAATGGATTTACCGTCAAAGCCCATGAGATGGATCGTCTCCACATCCTTTCTGAAGCCCTCCATATCGTCCAAATCCGTATATATGGTGTCGAAGCACTGCACTCCGGCCGCCCTGGCCGCGATGATCATGTTCTGCCTGGCTCCCATCAGCTCCAGGCCTGTGCCTGTGATATGGGTCTGGAGATCTTTTGTATAGTCGCCTCCTGAGAGGGCAATGCCGAACATCCGCTCCGAGGATTCGCAGATCTCCATAGACTTCATAACCCCTCTGGCCGACTCGATGGCAGCCATAATAAGGGTTTTTCCTTCCGGAACATTAAACTCACGCTCTGCCTCGGCTATGGCTTCCTCCACAAGCTTTACATCCCCGGCCCGCTCCGTCTTGGGAATACGGATGGCGTCGCAGCCTCCTGCCACGCAGCAGCGTATATCCTCTTTCCAGTAAGGGGTATCCAGGGCATTGATTCTCACCACCCGCTCGCATCCCCTGTAGTCGATGGTGCGCAGCGCATGGAACAGAGAGAACCGGGCGGCATCCTTCTGGTTTTCCGCCACTGCGTCCTCCAGATCCAGCATTATAGAGTCGGGGCGGTAAATATAAGGATCCTTAATCAGAGCCGGCTTCTGGGCGTTTAAAAACATCATCGTTCTTCTCAGGCGCTTTTTATTGGTATTTATCATCGAATGGCACCTCCCCATGGAAGATTTTCCGTTTGGTTCACCGCCCGGAATACCGCAGCCTCCACTCTGGCTTTGATCGTACAGTCCAAAGCTCCTTTGTCAACCATAATCAGCTTTACGTTGTCAACCTCCAGATTCTTAAGTGTCTCCATTACCACCTTGCGGATCTGGTTTCCGTACTGATTGATAACAGCGCTCTCCAGGTGAAATTCCACCTTTCCCTCTCCCGGCTCCACCGTGACCTGACAGTCGCTGGATTCCAGTGTTCCGGCTATAGCCGGTTTTGTAATCTCCATAATCCCCTCCATATCTGCGCTTCTCTTTTCTTCCGGCAGTCTACGCCTGAATTTTTTTTCATCCTGCCGTTTATTGCGCTCTCTGTTATAATTGATAAGGCAGCCCGCCTTTACAATTTCTCTTTCCTCAGGAGTCATATCTGCAATATAAAGATGAATCTCCCTGCAGTCTCCAGCTCTCACAATATAAGCCTTAATGTCCTTCATATCCCCATCCAGAGCCTTGCGGATGCCCGGCACAAATAGATAGTCATCCACCTCAAACCCAGGCTCCCCCTCCATCTGGAAGGGCAGCATGCCCCAATTTATAACATTGGAGCGGTAACGCTTGGTGGCGTATTCCTTTGTAATATTAGCCAGGCCGCCGATAACTCTCTGACAGCTGGCCGCCTGCTCTCTGGCAGAGCCGTCCCCCGGTTTCACCGCATAGATCATACTGCCCACTTCCGTAGTCTTTATGTCAATTGTTTCCTGGCCGGAAATGCTGCGGATCCCATCAAACACCTGAATCAACTCCGGCTCCAGGTCCCCGGGATTTTCCCCCTTCGCCCTGGCCTTTTCCAGCCGGTCAACGGCCTTGCTTCTTCCCACATACTCCGGATCTCTCCTTGACAGCGTAAACTCCGCCAGGCCCAGGGGGTTGGAGCGGTAGGAGGATGTCTCTCCCGAAGGGATCAGTTCATCCGTAGTGGTTACCTCATCCATTAACTTGGAACATACTTTCAGCAAAATGTTGTCTGTCAGAGGGCTCATCTCAGGCCAGTCCTTGATATTGGGTCCATATATCAAATCCACCTCCGGCATACCCTTGCCAATTCCCTGATATACACGGCTGTCATAAGCAGAGCCGTCAAAACGGTATTCGGGCACATGGCCCCAGCCGTCCAGTTCTGAAGCAGCGGTGATAAGCCCGCCCTTTTCCGCAGTGGCAGCGATGGAGCGGGCGTCCATCAATGCTACGGCCGACATCTGTCCGCTGCCCGGCTTGGAGCCCTCCCTGTTGGGAAAATTTCTGGTGGTATGGCGGATACTCAGGCCGTTGTGGCAGGGAGTGTCCCCCGCGCCGAAGCAGGGCCCGCAGAAAGCTGTGCGGATGACAGCTCCCGCTTTCATCAGTTCAGCCACAGCTCCCTTTCTCACCAAATCTATAAATACAGGCTGCGAGGAAGGATACACCGACAGCGAAAACTGACCGCAGCCGCAGTTTTTCCCCTTAAGAGCGCCGGCCGCCTCCATCACGTTGGTGTAGCCGCCTCCAGCGCAGCCAGCAATAATTCCCTGCTGCACCTGAAGCCTTCCGTCCACAATTTTATCCAGGAGCGAAAAGGGAGCCCGGCCTTTGCTGACCTTCTCAGCCTCTTTTTCAACTGACCGCAGAATATCCTCCAGATCGGCGTTCAACTCATCGATGGCAAAGACATTGCTGGGATGGAAGGGCAGGGCAATCATAGGTTTGACGGTACTCAGATCCACGCAGACACATCCGTCATAATAGGCCACGTCTGCAGGATTCAGTTCCCTATAGTCCTCCTCCCTTCCGTGGGCTGCCAGAAAGCTTCTGGTATCCTCATCCGTAATCCAGATGGAAGTCAGACAGGTAGTCTCCGTCGTCATAACGTCAATGCCGTTGCGGTAATCCGTTGTCATACATGCAATACCCGGGCCTACAAATTCCATCACTTTATTCTTCACATAACCGTTCTTAAATACTGCTCCGATAATGGTCAGGGCAATATCCTGGGGGCCGACTCCGGGTGAGGGCGTTCCTGTGAGGTAGATAGCGATCACCCCGGATACGACAGGTCGTATGTATCCTCCAGAAGCTGCTTTACCAGTTCTCCTCCGCCCTCTCCAACCGCCATGGTTCCCAGCGCGCCGTAACGGGTGTGGGAGTCGGAGCCAGAATCATCCTGCCGCAGCCTGCATGCATTTCCCTCATATACTGGTGCATAACCGCAATATGGGGAGGAACGTAAATCCCTCCGTACTTCCTGGCTGCGGACAGTCCGAACATGTGATCGTCCTCATTGATGGTGCCTCCTACGGCGCAGAGGGAGTTGTGGCAGTTTGTAAGCACATAGGGAACGGGGAATTTCTCCATTCCCGAGGCCCTGGCAGTCTGAACTACCCCTACAAAGGTAATATCGTGGGACGTCATGGCGTCAAATTTCAGCTTCAGCTGCTTCATATTGCCGGAAGTGTTGTGAGACTTCAGAATTGAATAGGCCATGGTCCCCTTCCACGCATCTTCCCTGGCAGCCGCCCTGCCGGTTTTACCTGTGATAGCCTCAACTCTTTGGCCCTCGGACTTCGGCACAATCTCCCGTCCGTTCACCAGATACACGCCCTCGTCATACAATTTTATCATCTCTGTGTCTCCTCCTTGTTTTAAAATGTGCTCTCGGAATCTCTTTGTGCCTGATTTAGCAAGATGATTTTTTGTCAGCTGTGCACAAATTTATGAGGCGTACGCGCCGGGTACGTTGCTTAAATTTATGATTTCTTACATCGTATTCTCAACTTTTCGCCCTCTCTATCTACCTCTACTATATAACATTTTAGGAGCCGGGCAAATGCTCCTTTCCTTACATAACCTTAAAATTTTGTAAGATTGGCGTATGGGCCTTCTGCGGCATTATCCAAAGCTTTTTGTCCGGCAGTTAGCGGGGCAAAAAGATGCGCCGTCCTGAACTGTTACAAAAAAAGAAAACCGGTAAAGGGGGGCTGCCCCTATACCAGCTTCTGTCCTGTAACCTATATTAACGCTATCCACATTCTATCCAATGCCCATGGCCTTCCCTTTACCCTCACAGCGCCAAAGCCTGCCTGAAAATTGCCTTACGCCGGCTGCGCCCTTTTACAGCCCTGTTTTTAAATATTCCTGCCGCGTCTCCTCCGGCACCATGCTGCCGCCCGTGGCCCAGGCAATATGTACGGCATTCTCCATTTTATCGGACAATCCCGCTTTTCCACATATCGTCTTAAATCCTCAGGGCGGATCAGACAGGCAAATGCCGCACAGGAACTGGGTTCGATAAAAATTCCTTCCGCATTCAAAAGCCCCCGCATGAGATCATACAGCTTTCTGTCCTGAATGGTTGCGATTCCGGAGAGCATCGGCTGAATTACACGCCCTACAAATGCGGATGGCCGTCCCACCGCCAGCCCGTCTGCATCCGTCTTTCCATCAATTCCTATGTCTCTGACGCTCACACCGTCATGAAGTCCGGTGGCCATGCCTAACATCATACAGCACGCATGGGTTGGTTCGGTAAAAAAGCAGTGCACATTGTCCCCGAACATCTGCTTGATTCCATAAGTAATGCCGCCTGGCGCGCCGCCGATCCCGCAGGGTATATAGATAAACAGCGGGTGCTCCTCATCAACGGCTACCTCCTGTTCTTCCAGCTGCTTTCTGAGCCCTTCTCCTGCAACGCTGTATCCCATAAAAAGATTCTGTGAATTTTCATCATCAACAAAATAACTCATAGGATCCATTTCAGAATTCTTCCGCCCCTGTTCCACTGCCGCGCAGTAATCATCTTCATACTCTATAACTTCCACACCACGGCTGCGGAGCAGATCCTTTTTCCACTGTTTTGCGTCCGCCGACATATGGACAATTACATGAAAGCCCAGCTTCGCGCTCATGATGCCGATGCTCATTCCCAGGTTGCCCGTACTTCCCACCTGAACCGTGTGCCTGCCGAAAAACTGCTGAAATTCCGGTTCTGCAAGAATACGATAGTCGTCTGTCTCTTTTAAAAGCCCCGCCTCCACGGCTAAATCCTCGGCATGTTTTATCACCTCATAAATACCGCCCCTCGCCTTGACAGAACCGGAAACGGGAAGATCACTGTCCATTTTCAGCATCAGCTTCCCTCTTATGTCAGCGCCGAAGGAGTGATTAAGCCAATCTTTCATGCGCGGAATTTCCCGCAGCTCTGATTCTATTATACCGCCTGCAGGCTCCAGCTCGGGAAATACCCTCTCTAAATAAGGTGCAAACCGGAGCAGTCTGCTGCTGGCATCCTGAATCTGTGAAGGGCATACCTCTTTGATATCCTGCTCTTTTTCCGGCGCCTGTTTTTCATTCAGCCAAAAAGTCTCGTTCAGTTTTGCTGCATCTGCCACAGCCGGTATCCCATCAATTAATTTCTGAAATTCCTCATTCATTTCTTATCCTCCTCTGAATTACATGCCCACTGAAGGCGTCCAAATCCGGGGCCGTTCTTTCAAAGGCCTCCCCTGTAACCTGGACCGCGGTATTTCTTGTTATCTGTCAGCTCCTCCATTCCCTTCTCCTGAGACGACCACCCTCACGCCTGCATTTTCAAATGCCTTTACCTGCCCGGCGGATGCTTTGGAATCTGTAATAATCATAGATATCGCCTCGATTCCGCACATCCTCACAAGAGAATTCACCCCCAGCTTGGAGCTATCCGCTATGACAATGGTCCGATCCGAAGCCTCCAGCATCTTGTTCTGAACCAGCACTTCGTCCATCCGCTGGTAAGTAATCCCCCGCTCCACCGAAATGCCGCAGGTGGTGAGGAAAAAAATATCTACATTAATCTTTGAAAAAATAAGCGTCGCTATATCAGATACAAAGGCTTCTTCGTCCGCCCGGTAAATGCCCCCGGTTAGTACCAGGGTTATCCCCTGGGCATCCGCCAGTTCATTGGCCACAGCAAGGGAATTGGTCACTACAGTAAGAGAACGGAACGTCTCCTTTATTACTTTTGCAAGGGCCAGGGCCGTGGTACCGGAATCCAGGGCAACCGCCTGTCCCTCATGGATATGTGCAGCCGCTTCTCTGGCGATTTCTTCTTTATCGTGAGCGCGCTCCCTCTGTCTTTTTTCAAAGGAGGTATACTGCGCCTCCTCTTCCTGCCGGGAATCCAGGCGCATAGCGCCGCCATGAATGCGCTTCAGCATATTCCTGGCTTCCATATTTTCCAGATCTCTGCGGATGGTTTCCCTGGACGCGTCAAACAATTTGCAGAGAGTGATTGCTTTTACGCTTCCTTCCTTTTCTAATAAATTTAATATCTCTTTATATCTTTGTTCTGATAGCATTTAGTCTGCTCCTTTTTTTACGCCAATTCCCTCTTCCGTTAAAATATAACACATTTTTACACATTTTTCAACATTTATTTTTCGTTAACTACACATTTTTTACCTTTTTTTTACTTACGAAAAAATCTGATTATACAAATATCAGCATATTTTTACACATTTCCATTTCACAGTACACATTATTGCGGCCCTATAAAAACCTGACGGGTTCCTTTCGCAAAAATTATCAGTATAGCCGGGTAAAAGGGCCGCCCGTTTTAATCAGCTATCAGTTTCCACCTCCACACCCGGCTGATGCTTCCGGCTCATCTGATGCCTGGCCTTGCGCACTTTTACACTGTCAAAAATGATGGAAAAATCGTAGTCCTCAGGGTATAGCTGAGAAGCCCTTACAATCAGCTTCAGCCGTTTGCCGTTTACCATCCGTTTTTCTTTCTTAACCTGTACCAGAACATTTCCCTCCAAATCTCCCGGCTTCACAACAATGCCGATCTCTCCGCCTGGAAGAACACGTACGCTGTCGCCTCTTGTGAATCCCTCTCCCTGGCTCCTGGCCGCTGTTTTCTTTATCTTCACGATTCCCGGGACATGGATCCGCTCCTGCTTCTCCTCCCCGTTTTCCAGCTCCAGCTGGCAGCTTAACTCAGGCTTAATCCTGCCGTAAGCAGCCAGGGCGGCATCCCTCAGCATACCGCCCGGCATTCCCAGGCGCTTCGCAATGTACAGGGCGCAGCTGTCGCCGGATTTTCCCATCTCCAGCCTGTAGAGGGGACGCAGATTTTCCCTGTCAAAGGCCATTCTGGCGCTGCATATCTCTTCATACCTGCCTGCGTAATTCTTCACCTCAGGATAATGGGTAGTAACAAGATACAGACACCCTGACAGCCGGAGCTGCTCCAGTATGGCGATGGCGATTCCCATGCCCTCAGCAGGATCCGTTCCTGACCCCAGTTCGTCCAGGATAATCAGACTTTCCCTTGTAACCCGTTTCAGAATATCCAGCACATTGGTAATATGGGCGGAGAATGTAGACAGATTATCCTGAAGATTCTGTCCGTCTCCTATGTCGCAGAGGACCTGGTTTCTCATGGCGATATCTGCCCGGGAGCAGGGCAGGTGGAGGCCGCAGCAGGCCATCACTGTAAAAAGCCCCACAGTCTTGATCGCAACCGTCTTTCCCCCAGTGTTAGGGCCTGTTATTATCATGCCCCTGACCTTTCCCCCCAGTTCAAACTGCAGAGGTATGTTGGACTCCCTGGGTATCAGGGGATGTCTGGCATTTTCCAGGGAAATTCGTCCCTCCGTGTTAATCTCAGGTTCCACGGCGTCCATATCGGCGCTCAGTTTCCCTTTGGCAAAAATAAAATCCAGTTTTGCCAGAAGTTCCACGTTTTGGCTCAGGGCAGCCTCCTCTCCGGCGATTAAATCCATCAGCGTATACAGGATTCTGCGCTCCTCGCAATCCTCTTCTATCTTCAGATTCTCCCTTGTATCCTGAAGTCTCGCCACTGGGGCAGGCTCAATAAACAGGGTGGAGCCGGAGGCGGACCGGTCCATGACGCTTCCCGGTATTTTGGACTTGTACTCCGCCTTAACAGGCAGGCACAGGCGGTTATCTCTGGTGACGACGAAGCTCTCCGCCATATATTTTTCTGGGATTTCAGCAGGGCTTCCGTCTTTTCCTTAATCTTTTCTTCCAGTAGCCGCAGTTCCCTGCGAATGTCTCTCAGCCTGTTGGACGCATAGTCGTCTACTCTGCCATTGTGGACAGAACGGATGATCTCCTCCCGAAGCGCAGGCAGAGGTTCCAGATTATCGCTGTAATAGGCTGCGGCAATCCCATAGCTTTTACCTCTCTCAAGGTAGCTTTTCACCCTGAGAACAGCTGTCAGAAACATGCCGGTTTCCTCTATCTCTTCAGCAGTTAAAAGCTCTCCGGTGATGGATTTGCTTATAAAGCGCTCCATGTTTTCCATCACAGGCAGAGGCGGCGTCCCCAGCAGATCCAGCAGCTGTCTGGCCTGGGTTGTGTCCCTCAGATTCCTGCGCAGTTCCCCTTCCTCCAGAAACGGCGCCAAATCCCTTATAAGTTCCTTGGCCCGCAAGGATGAGGCGTTATTTTCAAGCTGTCTTTTTATCTCGTTTAAAGCAAGGGCGTTCATTGTCTGATTCATTGTATCTGTATTCCTTTCTGTTCTCCCATTTCTTCATTCTTCATCATCGATTGGCGGGCTCCTGCACCCTTCAGAAATCGCCGGATGCCATCCCTCCCGGCAGCAGCCGGCTATTCATGGAGGTTATGCCATATGGCCTGCCGCGCCGTAGAAACAAAAATATGGAAAACAAAAAACCTATGGACATCCACCAACAGGTTTAGCCACATAGGTTAATCTTAAGCGCTTTACAGCTCTGCTATATGCTTATCTGTTATGGATAATTGCGCAGAAAACAATAGTTCCCGGACATACAGCACCCGGAACCTATGACCTTGCCTCTGCACATTATAGGTTATTTATTCTCCATAAACAGATACAATTAACAAAAAGACGCCTCGCTCTCATAATATAATTCTTCTGATTACAAATCATATCAGATAGCCGTCAATCCGTCAACAGGAATTTTATGCCGTTAAATCTCCTTTTTTAAGTTTCCGGCAATCCCTCCTACTTTCCGAATATTCCAGCAGCCTGCTCCATCTGTTCCGCCACAGCCACCCCAAAAGGACATCTCTCCTCGCATGCTTTGCAGCCAACGCATGCTCCCGCCTTATGGGGCAGCGCCTCATAGTGCTCCCGGACCGTCTCAGGAACCGAGCCCTGGGCCCTTGCCAGATTCAGAAATTTCATAACCGAGGCCACGTCGATGCCCACAGGGCAGGGGGCGCAGTGACCGCAGTACATACAATGCCCCTCCCAGCTTATTTTCGGAAATTCCGCAAACGCCTCTCCATAATCCCTCTCCTCATCAGAGGCGTCTCCGTACCTGATACAGGCCTTCAGTTCCTCTGCAGTGTGGGCTCCCGATAACACGGTGGCCACTCCGGGCCGGGTCAGCGCGTAATGGAGGCATTGCAGAGGGGTCAACGCCATCCCTGCAGGAGAAAGCTTGGCATCCAGCAGATCCCCGCCTCCAAAGGCTTTCATAACCGTAATCCCCACTCCCAGTCTGCTGCAGGTTTCATAGAGCGCTTCCCTGCCGGGATCCATGTTCACCAGCCGCTCTGCATAATTCTTCTCATCCCACAAGTCTTCTACATTCTCCCCTGCCGGCTGCATATCGTAACAGGGATTTATGCTGAACATAAGCACCTCTATCTCGCCGCTCTTTACGGCGGCCATTGCCGCCTCAGGGTTATGGCTGCTGAGTCCGATATGCCGGATGACTCCCTGCCGTTTCAACTCCCTGGCATATTCCAGCACAGGGCCCTGACAGACTGTATTCCAATCCTCCAGGGAATCCACATAGTGAATCATGCCCACATCGATGTAATCCGTATCCAGCCGTCTTAACAAATCCTGAAAACTTTCCTTCACCTGGGAAATATCCCTGGTGCGCTGATACTGGCCGTCTCTCCACACAGTACATAAATGGGCCTGGAGGATAAACGCCTCCCGCCGTCCCTTCAAGGCCTTTCCCAGCCGGCTCCTCACGTCAGGGCTGGATATGTATAGGTCGATATAATTCACTCCCGCCTCGAAGGCCAGATCCATCAGCTCATCCGTCAATGCCCCCTCGTGGTCCACAAAGCCTTCACATCCCATACCGATCTCACTTACCAGCAAGCCTGTAGTTCCAAGTTCCCTGTACTTCATTTCCAATCTCCCTTCTCTTTAAGCCCGCACAGCGGATGGGTTGTCGCCTTTCCACTGCTCATTCAAAATGCGGACATTATAATTATAGAATACACCCTGTAGTTAAGTCCATGTCAACAAGATCTTTGCAGTTTTCAGGCCTTTTCCTTTATTTTCCGTAACAGGTCAGACGGCGGGAAAACAAAGCGTAACAAAGCAGGGCTGCAAACTTGCTGCAGCCCCGCTCCCTTTTCCCACAGATTAAAGTTTTCCAGCGCCATGTCCAGATCCATGGTTTTGGTTCCGTCCTCCAGTTCAAAGAAGGGAATTCCGATGCCTCCATTCCTGCGCACAGAATCATACATTTCACTGGTTTCCCTCACAGCCAGATACGCCTTTAAATCGGGAAGGCTTGCCGACAGGTTCTTAAAATCTAAATCTGCATTCTTTTCCTTCAGCTTGCAAAGTGCATACAGGGTGTCGGGGCATAAGTGGCTGCCGATTACGGTTACTTTCATAATTGTTTCTCCTCTCAAATCCGTTAAATTTATATATGTTATTAAATCATTCTTTTATTCAGAGATTCCTTCCCTCTATTCTGCGGCCTCCTCTTTTTCCTGGCGAATCCGCTTATCCAGCCAGTCCTTGCCCTCCACCAGGCGTGTAACCATCATAGACGCTATGGTATCGCCGCTTGCATTGAGACAGGTGGCAGGCGGATCCACCAGGAAACCGATGGTTGCTATCAGCGGAAACGCCTCTGCCGGAAAGCCAAAGAGGCTTACTATCAACATTTCACCAACCAGTCCGCCGCCGGGGGCTCCTGAGAGCACGAATGCGCTTAATACAGCTACTGCCATGGCCATTGCGTAGGTTCCCACGCCTGTAAAGGCAGATTAAAGATGCCGAACAGGAAGCTGATTTTTACGATTGCCGACAGCACCGATCCGTCCATATGCATGGTGGCTCCCATAGGAAGAACGATATCCCGCACATCTTTCGGAACTCCGATTTTATCGCATGCCTCAGTGTTTACAGGCAGGGTGGCGATGGAACTCTGCGTCGCAAAGGCGGTGACAGCCGGGCTTACTATATTTTTAAACATCCGTTTTACGCCTTCCATTCCGCCTGCAAAATAGGCATAGGCGGGGAATGCCGTAAAGAAATAGAATACACACATCGGATAATATACCAGCATCGTGCGGCCGTAATCTCCGATCAGGCTGGGGCCGAATTTGCCCACCAGGGATGCAAAGTAAGCTCCCAGTCCTATGGGCGCATAAAGCATAATCAGGCTTACGATCTTCATAATCACATCGTTGAGATTATTTAACAGCCTGCCTACCGGGCTTTCCTCGCCGCCGCAGGCGCTGACGGAAAATCCTGATATAATAGCAAAAACGATGATGGGAAGCATATTTTTTCTGCTCATAAGGCCGGAGAAATCATCTACGGTGAGCGCTCCTACTATCATCTCGCCCACACTTGACATTTCTTCCATCTCAGCATTGTCAAACTTAATATTGGTTCCGGCTGCAGGCGGAAAAATATTGACCGTAATCAAAACGACAATACCGGCGATAGCTCCTGTAACAATAAAGATGGTCACAAGGCTTCCAAGAATCTTGCCAAGGCGCTTCATATTGACCATGTTGCCAACCGCACTGGAAATGGATACAAACACCATAGGCACAACGATGGTAAACATCAGGTTCAGGAAAATGTCTCCCAGAGGAGCCAGCGCCTTAGCCTTCTCTCCCAAGATCAACCCCAGAATTGCTCCGATTATGATTCCCGATAATAATATAATTGGAAAGCGATAATTCTTCCATATTGTAGATCTATTCATACCTTCTTCCTCCTTACTATGTGCACCTGAGGGGCTTCCTCTAGCCCCCCGGCGCTGTGAACCCCTTTTTTACAATTAAAGTTTATCTACCGCTGCTCTCAGCTGTTCCAGAGCCTTTTCCAGTACGCTTCTGGGACAGGCTGCGTTGAGCCTCATGAACCCCGACAGGCTCCGCCCAAATGTATATCCCTCGTTCAGTCCCAGACCGGCCTCCTCAATCATAAACCTGCGCAGCTCCTGGTTATCCAATCCCAGGTCCCTGCAGTCCAGCCAAACCAGATACGTTGCATCCGGTACGCCTGGTTTAATCTTCGGAATATGCGTCTGGCAATATTCCCGGATAAAATCAAAGTTCCCGGAGAGGTATTCCAGCAGCTGCTCCAGCCACTCCTCCCCCTCATTAAAAGCCGCCTCCATGGCCACCGAGCTGAACGCGTTGTTTCTGTGAATGTCCATAGCCATCCAGAACCGGTCAAACTTCTCTTTCATTTCCTGGTTGGGGAAAATTGTGGTGGAAGCCTGAAGCCCGGCCAGGTTAAAGGTCTTGGTGCCGGAGATACAGCTTATGATTTTGCCTGCGATTTCCTCCGACAGAGTCGCAGTGGGAATATGTTTCTTGCCGTGGAAGATCAGGTCGGAATGGATCTCATCGGAAACCAGAAGCACATCATTGGCAATACAGATTTCCGCCATCCTTGCCAGTTCCTCCCTGGTCCATACAATGCCCAGGGGATTGTGAGGGCTGCACAGAAGGAATATTCTGGATTCTCTGGCCTTAGCCTCAAAATCGTCAAAGTCAATCCCCCACCTGCCTTCCTTCTCCACCAGCTTATTCTCCACAACGGTTCTGTCCCAGGCCTCCGTCACATCGTAGAACTCAGAATATACAGGGGTTTGGATTAACACTTTGTCTCCGGGTTCTGAAAATAGTTTCACGATGGAAGACAGTGCAGGCACAACTCCCAGGCTCCAGCTCATCATCTCCTTTCTAATTTCCCAGCCGTTGCGTCTGAGCTGCCATCCCCGGATGGCCTCAAAATAGGAATCAGGCCTGGAAGTATAGCCCCAGATCCCTTCTTCTGCTTTCGCCTTTAAGGCATCGACGATGGGAGCCGCCGTCCTGAAATCCATATCGGCCACCCAGAGAGGAATCACATCACTCCGTCCAAACTTCTTCATCCGTTCGTCATATTTGGATGAGCGGTTCCGGCTTCTGTCAATCACCTCATCGAAATTATATTTCATGTTAATTCCGCCTTTCTATTGGTTTACTTTTTATGTAAGTCTATTAATTATATGAGCAAATACTGTGCCAACCTTCTCAAACAAACCCTCGGAAAAAACAAAAAAAGGTTGATTTTCTTTAAAAATCAACCCTTTTTAAGCTATATAAAATTAATTCTTCCACCTTGGAGATGTGTGAAAAAATGGTTATTTTTGGAATTAATTCACAATATTCCTTTCTTTTCTGGTTGTAATACATTTCTATTGGTTGTTTTGGTTACCTATTTTTCATTTTTTGATGTATTTTTCAACCAATTCCAACCTTTTATCTTATTTTGATCGGTCCTCCCATATCTTCCGGCCAAGGGACGTGATCCGGCTTCCATGCCTTCCCGCCCACCTTACCAACCCATACTCCTTCAAATACCCATAATATTTCTGACGCCAATCTGGGACAGATAAACCTTCTCTGCTCTGGCTTTTTCAAGAATCCCGTCTCTGCCTGCAGGCTGCCTCTCTCCATAGGCCTGGTACAATGTCTCCAGTACAAACCAGTATTCCTCCGCCTCGATCCCCCGTTTTTCCATGGCCTGCTGCCAGGGGGAGGCGGCCTCAAATTCGTCGGGAGCCCCGGCCTGCCGCAAATCCGGAGCCTGGGCCCCTTCTGATACCGGCGCCTGAGCCGTCCCTTCCCATCCCTGAATATTTTTCTCGTACATAAACGTAGGCGGCAGATCCTCCACCGTAATGACCGGGCTCCCTGTAAAGCAGAAATACTCCGCCAGATTGCGAAGCTCCCGTATGTTACCGGGCCAGGCGTACCGCCTGAAAATCTCTCTTACCTCCCCGGACAAGGCGAATTCCCCCTTCAGCTCACCGGCGAATCTCTCCAGAAGGAGAAATACATCATCCCTCTCTGTCTCAGCGGCGGAATCAACACCGGCAGGGTATTGAGCCGGTAATACAAATCCCTGCGGAAGCTGCCCTCCTGCACCTTTTCCTCCAAAGATTCATTGGTGGCAGCCACTATGCGCACATCCACGCTTATAATCTTATTGCCGCCCACGCGCATAATCTCATGCTCCTGCAAAACTCTCAGAAGCTTTACCTGCAATGCAGGGCTCATCCCCTCCACCTCGTCCAGAAACAGAGTGCCGCCGTGGGCAAACTCAAAAAGGCCGGGCCTTCCGCCCCTTTTAGCCCCTGTAAAAGCTCCCTCCTCATATCCGAAAAGCTCGCTCTCCAGAAGGTTCTCCGGCATGGCTCCGCAGTTTATGGCCACGAACGGCCCCTTCGCCCTGCGGGAAGCCTGGTGGACCGCATTTGCAAAGAGTTCCTTTCCCGTACCCGTCTCACCGATCAGAAGCACAGGGGACTCCGTATAGGCCATACGCTTTAAAATTTGTTTTGTCCGCTCTACCCCTTCAGAGACGCCGATCACGTCCTCAAAGGAATATTTGGCCCGGTTTCCCTTGTTCAGCAGCTGGTTTCTCAATTCATGCTGCCTGTTCTCCGCGTCGTTAAACCTCTGGAGAATGGCAAAGGCGCCGATACAGTCCTCCTTGCGCAGCACAGGAACCACAGTCACTCCCACATTTACTCCATTGATGCGGATAACCCTGGCTTCCACCTTCTCCTTTGTCTTGAGACACTCCAGAAGCGGCAGGTTTGAGAGGGTGGCCGAGGCCTGTTTATGAAGCACCAGCTCCCGCTTCAGTCCCGTGATGTCCTCAGCCTTCTGGTTGACGGCAAATACCTCCGCCCGCTCGTTAATTCCTATGATGCCTTCGTCCAGAATCTCCATCAGAATATCAAACTGGCTCTCCAGGCGGCGGGACCGGGCAAACATCATGTCAAAATTATACTTGTTTGTTACTACATTTTCAAAATACTCCTGAAATCTGGCGTCTCCAGAAGCTCCTCCATCCCCAGTTTAAGGGCGGCCTCAATCATCGTCTCGGATGTGAGGCATCTGTGGCCTATATTCATGACGCGCTTTACATTGTCAGGCACATATCGTTCCTCGTCAGGGGTGACGGCCAGTTCGATTCCCTCCACAGGCTCCGCCCCGGGATAGAAGGGGATGAACTTCACATGATTCACGCCCAGCTGGTTTAAGGTGGCCGTGGCCTCCCGGACCATTTTCTCCGTCATATTCACAAACAAGGCAGTCGTGCCTGCCGGGATCTCCCGGAGCTCCTTTATGGTTTCCCACATATAGGTGACGTGGATCTCGCTGATCTGCGCATCGATGGGTATGTATTGGGGCACATCCTCCTGTTCTCAAAGGCATCGGTAGACATAAGGTACAGATCCGACCGCTCCATATTGGAAACAGTGCCCTCCCTCACACTGTAAGAGTTCACCTTAACCACATCGCCGAACAATTCCTGTACCTGCCTGCCGTAAAAAGCGCTGGCCCTAGGGTCCAGCGCAACAATTGCAACCTTTTTCACCATTTTGCCCCTCCATTTTAACCATTAATGCCATTATAACCCAGCAGGCAGGGGTGTTCAATGTTTTTTAGTTCAAAATGGCCCGGCGGTTTTGCCTGCAGGCCGGTTTTTACTCATACCGCTCCCCATATGCCCTCATTTTCTCTAATCCCGGATTCTATCATAGCAAATCCATGCGAATTAATCCATTCTATGTTATACTGATTACAGATAAATTGTAAAGGAGGATGCATATGGAACAGCAACACACCGTACCCGAGCCGCCTCAGAACGAACGGTATGACAGCAAAATCAGAAGCAGTTACCAGTCTTTTTCCAAAACCCAGAAACGGATTGCCAACTACATACTGAATCACAGAGAAACTGTCCTGCAAAGCTCCATCACTGTTCTTGCTAAAAAAATCGGCACAAACCCTGCCACCATCACCCGCTTCTGCCAGGCACTGCGCTACAAAGGCTTTAATGAACTGAAATTCTTTATGGAAAACGACTTGATCCTGTCCAATAACATACCGGTGGAAATAACAAAGGAGGACTCCATATCAGCCGGGATTCAAAAGCTTCTGAGCTACAATATCCAGTCACTCAACGATACCATGCTGCTTATGGATGAGAAGGAGATCAAAAAAGCTATTTCTCTGATAGTAAATGCGCAGAAGGTCTATTTTTATGCCCAGGGAGGAACCGGTTCCGCAGCTCAGTTCGGATATCATCTGTTTCTTCAGGTGGGGTTACAAGCAACTGCTTCACGGACTCCTCCCTGATGATTATGTCAACTTCCATCTGACGAAAGACGACGTACTTATCTGCATGAGCTACAGCGGTTGTGCGGAGGATATTTTGAACGTAATGAAACTGGCCCGCAAAAAGAAAGTTCCCATTATCGTCATAACCGCTTTCCCCAACTCACCTTTTGCCAAAATCTCCAATGTGCTTCTTTCCTACAGCTGCAATATATACGATGATCTCCAGTATCTTCATGTAGCCCGTATCTGCGAAATTGCAGTTATCGGCGTACTGCAGACAGGAATTGTCAATCACATGATAGAAAAGAACGATCCCCGCTTAAAAGATTTGAAATACGCAATTACCAGCAAGCGGGTGAAATAATATACATCTCGATTTTTTGCAAAATCATTGCATTTTTATTCTAAATCCCCCTCGTTATGCAAATATTTGTATTATCAGAAACGCGTTGGCAAAAAGGTTTGCTGAAACGCGTTTTTTGATTTACACCTATAATTTTCTGTTGTATTCTTAATTTATAGATAAATTGTATTGTCAATTTATGATTTGCGCGCGCTTAACACACAATTCATACATAGCAAAATTCAGTCACATGAAAAGAGGACAGATCATGAACAAATTTAAAATCGCCCTTATGCCAGGCGACGGCATCGGACAGGAAATCACTGCTCCATCCATGAAACTGGTATCCCAGGCGGCTAAGCAGCTTGGGGTGGAGCTGAAAGGCGAAACCATCGAAGCCGGCGCCCAACTTACAGCCGGACCGGAGATGCATTTCCGGAGGAAAACTTCAGGGAAGCGGCTTCGGCAGATGCCATCTACCTGGCTGCCATGGGACTGCCAAGCGTGCGTTATCCCGACGGAACCGAGGTAGGCCCCCAGCACGATCTCCGCAAGCGTCTGAAACTGTACGCGGGAGTCCGGCCCTGCACAACCTTTCCCGGCCTTCCTCTGCCTTTAAGAGACGCTAGGGCCCGAGAACTGGATTTTGTCATTGTCCGCGAATCCATCGAGGGGATTTTCGCTATCCCAGAAAACCCAGCTGGACAGCGAGGCAGCGGCATACAACCTGATTAAAATTTCCAGGGAAATTTCTGAAAAGCTGTTCCACTATTCCTTCCGGCTTGCAAGAAACCGCAGAAAAAAGGGGAGGCCCGGAAAAGTAACCTGTATTGATAAAGCAAACGTCCTTTCCTCCATGTTCTATTTTCGCAGTATTTTTGATGAGGTGAAAACCAGATACCCGGACATCCTGTCCGATTACTGTTATGTGGATGCTGCGGCCTTATCTCTCATCCGCTGCCCTTGGAATTTTGATGTATGCCCTACTGAAAATCAATTTGGCGATATTCTGTCGGACGAGGCCTCCGCTCTCATGGGCGGTATGGGAATGGCCCCTTCCGGGGAAATCGGCGACAACAACGCCGTATTTCAGCCCTGCCACGGCTCTGCGCCGGATATTGCAGGAACAGGCAGAGCCAATCCCACCGGCATGATTCTGTCCGGCGCAATGATGCTGGATTATTTAGGGGACAAATTCCAATGTCCCCAGGCAGAGAAAGCTGGGGATATAATCAATCAGGCCGTACGCAACGCCTATTCTGCGGGCAGCCTTCTTCCCTTTGAATTAGGAGGCAGCTCAGGATGCATGGAAATTATAAAAGCTATCGACAGCGAGCTGGAAAAGCTATTTAATTAAGCACATTAGGAGGTCTTATAATGGGGAACTATGAAAGTATGCTTGTAGAGAAAAAAACGGTATAGGATATGTTTATTTTAACAACCCGGAAAATGAAAACCGAATCGGGCGCAGGGAAGGCCTTGAAATGATCGCAGCCTTACAGGAGGCCGACCGGGATTCGGATACCCGGGCGGTTATCCTGGCCGGGAAGGGCGCTTACTTTTGCAGCGGCGGAAAAGTGGACGGTTTTCCGGACGGAAGAATTGTGGACCAGAGGGCCTTCGCCGATATCATCGTAGATACCGTAAAAGCAATACATAATATGCATAAACCTATCATCGCAGCCGTGGCCGCCGATGCCGTGGCCGGAGGATTCATGTACATGAATGCCTGCGACCTGGCAGTAGCAGGGGAGAACAGCAAATTCGGACTTCCCGAGATTCAGAGAGGATACTTTCCAATGGTGGCCCTTGTAACCCTCCAGCGTACAGTTCCAAAGAAACGCCTTCTGGAGCTGGCCTTTACCGGCGATCTCATAGATGCCCGGACTATGTATCAATGGAATCTCGTTAATCGGGTGGTTCCCGATGAAAAGGTCATGGAAGCCGCAGAGGAAATTGCGCTCAGACTCACCGGTTACAATCCTATGTCTCTGAGTCTGGGCAGGGACTGTTACTATGCATGCCAGACTATGAATATCGACGATGCTATGCGCTACGCAGATGCAGCCATCGTTAACATGGTGAACACCCACGATGCCAAAGAGACTGCATATGCGGCGGCCCAGGGCCGTCCTCCGCAGTATCTGGGTTACTGACAGGGCCAACTCTGTTTTTCCCGTTTTCCCGCTGCTGCCACTACTCATTCTGATTTTTTACTTATAGAAAGGAATCCCAATTATGAAAAAAACACTATCGTTTCTATTAGCCTTCACACTCTTGTACAGCCTGTGCGGCTGCGGAAATTCCAATTCAGGCGCCTCCTCCGGGGCTGACGCTGCCAAAACCCATGCCCCGCAGCAGGAAGTTTCTGCATCTCAAAATGGCGGAGGTATCGGCACACACAATTTTAACTTTTTTGTTATACAGAGCGAAGCCACCACCTACTATGCCAGCGCGCTGAAATTTGCCGAGATGATGAATGAAGCCAGCGAGGGCAAAATCGTTATCCAGGTTCACGCCAACGGCTCGCTCTCCGGAGGCGACCAGTCGGTTGCCCTAGAAATGATACAGAAAGGCACCATTGATATGGGCATGGTCACGGCGGCCGTCTGCGGCAATATGATTAACGATCTGCGTGTTACCCTGATTCCCTTCGTCTTTGATGGGGAGGCCCATGTAGACAACGCTCTTATGAAAGGCTCTGAACTGTACACTTTATATGAAGATGAATTCAATCAAGTTGATATCCATATGCTGGGCATCGCAGAACACGGCTTCCGGGATATCATGACCACCCAAAAATCCATAATCTCACCTGAAGACTTAAAGGGGCTGAAAGTCCGGGTTCTGGCCACTCCTGTCCTTGTGGATTTTTATAAAGCGATGGGCGTAAATGTTACAGACATCAGCAATACGGAAATATACACCGCACTTCAGAACGGAACCATAGATGCGCAGGAAAATCCCCTTGTTCAGTCTTACCTGGCCGGCTATACCTCTGTGGCTCCCTTTGTAACTACATGGGATTACTGCTATGACGCCCATCCTTTCCTCATGAGCAACGGGCTATGGAACAGTCTGACGCCTGAAGAGCAGGCGCTTTTTACCAGTGTAACTGAGGAATGGATCCCCATTCAGAGGCAAATGATGCGGGACGCCTATCAGGATGCCTATGACTCGGCTGTGGCGGACGGCGCTACTATAGTGGCTTTAACAGAAGATCAAAAAGACACATTTCGTATTATATCCGATGAAACCTCCAAGCCCTACATCGAGGAATTATCCTCTGCCTACGACTTGCTGGTAAAAGCAAAACCTGTTTTCTGACCGGTTGCTGCAGCTGCCCAGCGGGGCGGACAGGTTTTCGGCCGAAACAAAGGGTATATGTCGGGAAGATACCGTACCGAAGCTTAGTTCTGCAACACCCGGCTATCAGCGCTTCTGCCGTAAAACCTTTATGAAAGAAAGTTGAGGGATAATTATGAATGATAAAAAGACGCCCAGGTGTTATGAGGAATACGTCTCCACCTTCTGTCTGATTGTTATGATGATTCTGCTGTCCGCCAGTGTAATCGGACGGTTAACAGGCCTGTTTGCAGTATCTTTTACGGAGGAGCTGGTAGTCCAGCTGTTCCTGGTTATGTCCATGTTCTCCATCTCCTCCTGCGCTATGGAGAAAAACATATGGGACTATGCCTCCTCACAGACAAGTTCCACGGTAAACTAAAGCTGGCTTCCATCCTCTTCATCTTTGCAGCAGATGTGGTTATGTTTGGACTCTTAGGCTATCTGGTATTACCATGGTCCTGTCCCAATACAGATACCACCTGGTGACTCCCGTACTGCAGATGCAGAAATATATTTTCACACTTGCTTTTCCCATTGGTTCCGCACTGTTTATCTTTCGCTCCACACAGCTCTTAATTATAGATATAAAGGAGGCGCTTAAGAAATGAATACAACCATTGCCATAGGTTTAACATTGCTGGTAATCTTCTTTTTCCTTGTGTTTATGAATGTCCCCATCGCAGTATCGCTGGGGATTACGACCATCGCCACCTCCGTACTCTTTTCCATTCCCTGGAATGGCTTTGGAGACATTCTGTACACAGGTATGGCAAAATATAACCTTCTTGCCATCCCCTTTTTTATCTTGTGCGGAGCATTATGGACAGAAGCGGTATATCCAACAGGATTGTCAAATTTGCCAACTGCCTGGTAGGTCCGATCCCAGGAGGTCTGGCCATTGTATCTATCGTGCTCACCTGCTTTTGGGGCGCCATATCAGGCAGCGGACCCGCTACGGTCTATGCCCTGGGGTCCATTTTAATTCCTGCCATGATCCGCTCTGGTTACAGCCCGGCTTTTGCTGCGGCATGTATGGCGGCCTCCGCCTCCATCAGCGTCATCATCCCGCCCAGCACCACCCTGATCGTGTACGGGGTTATGGCTGCCACTTCTATATCGGACTTGTATCTGGCCGGTATTCTGCCCGGCATTATGATGGGCGGGCTTTTCTGTCTCTGGGCTTTTATCGTCTCCAAAAAGCGAGGATACAGCGCCGGTAAATTCGGCACTGCCGCAGAAATCTGGGCCACCTTTAAAGAGAGCTTTTTCGGTATTCTTTCACCTGTGTTTATTCTCGGTTCCATCTATGCAGGAATCGCCACCCCTACGGAATCTGCTGTTATCGGCTGTCTCTACAGCCTGATCATCGGAATCTTTGTATACAAAGGGCTGAATCTGAGAAATCTCCTGGGTGTATTTACCCAGGCCGCTAAGGATACTTCCACACTGATGTTAATTATCGGATGTGCAAGCTGCTTCAGCTGGCTTATTACCAGCAAGGGAATCGCAGGCGTTGCCAGCGCCGCCATTATCTCCGTCTCCGGCAATACATATATCCTGGCTTTCCTGTGCGCAGTCATATTGCTCATCGCCGGTTGTTTTTGGACAGCATCTCTATTATCTACATCTTTTATCCTCTGTTATGGCCTGTCATCAGCTCTCTGGGGTATTCTTCCATCTGGTTTGGGGTGGTTCTGTCCATGGCAATTTCCGTAGGAATGGCCACGCCTCCTGTTGCTGTTAACATTTATCCTGCCTGCAATCTGGCCGGTATTAAAATGCAGGATATCATAAGGGATATTTTGGGTTTTGTATTTATGGGCTTTCTGTCAATGATAATCGTACTGTTCATTCCGCAAATTATTGACTGTCTCCCCGCCCTTCTGGCCAGATAACTTACAAAGAAAGGAGCTGAGATGACCACTATGACTACCACTCCAGACCTGTTCCTGGGCTGCGTGGCGGATGATTTTACAGGCGCCGGCGACGCAGCCTCTTTTCTGGTGAACGCCGGAATCTCCGTTATTCTTTTTAACGGAATTCCGGAGAATCCTCCTGAAAGGCTGCCTCAGGCAATCGTCATCGCTTTAAAAACCCGTACAGCCCCTGTGTCCGAAGCCGTACATGAAACCTTGAGGGCGGCGCGGTGGTTAAAGGAAGCCGGAGCCTTTAGGCTATACCTTAAGTACTGTTCCACTTTTGATTCTACCAGAGAAGGAAATATCGGCCCCACGGCAGACTCCCTTATGGAAAACTTTCACATTCCCTACACACTTTTATGTCCCTCTCTGCCTGTAAACGGGCGGACCGTCAAAGACGGCAGCCTCTATGTAAACGGCATACCTCTTCATCAGAGTTCTATGGGCAGCCATCCCCTAACTCCCATGTGGGACTGCAGAATACAGGTACTTATGAAAGATCAAAGCCAGTATCCTGTATTTCCTCTGACTCTCACAGAGATGGAGCAGGGCGGCAGCGCTTTGGCACGGATCATTCATGATAAAAGCCGTAAATATAAGCATTTCTATCTAGTTCCCGATTATTATGAAAAAGGCCATGGCGAACTTATAATACAATCCTTTGGTTCTCTTCCCCTGCTCACCGGCGGATCTGGCCTGATGGGTCCCATAGCACAGAGATATCTCCGGGAAAAAGGATTGGGGGCCTCCCTGACCTGCATGGATAAAACCCAGGGGAGCGCCGTGTTATTAGCCGGAAGCTGCTCTGAAATGACCTTAAAACAAATTGCCTGTTACCAGGCCCGGGGCGGCGTCTCCTGCGCTATAAATCCGCTTATGCTGCTGGAGGGCCGGCAGAAACAGGAAGATCTCTTTGCCTTCCTGGAGCAGAACAGTAAAAACTCCGTACTTTTCTACAGCTCTGCCGAACCGGAGAAAGTCCGAGAGAGTCAAAAAGCCGGGACGGAAAGAATATCACGCCTGTTGGAAACCCTAATGGCCCGATTGGCTTCCTGCGCCCTGAACCTGGGGAAAAAGCGCATTATCGTTGCAGGAGGCGAAACCTCAGGAGCCGTAACAAAAATATTAGGATACCAGTCCTATTATATTGGAAACAGCATTGCCCCCGGAGTCCCCATTATGATACCGTGTAAACAGCCGGATTTACGGCTGGTATTAAAATCCGGTAATTTTGGGCAGGAAGATTTCTTTTTGAAAGCCCTGGAAATGACAGGAAAACCGGAGTGACGGCTCACAGAAAAGCAACCGTGATGCGTTATCAGACAAAAAGAATATTTGAATTTTAAAACATAAAATATATATATGAATCTTAGATGATAGAACAGACCTGTGCCCTATGACAAACCTCACACAGCAAAGGAGTTTCCATGAACAGCTTAGACCAAACTTTTGAAGATGCCCTCTGGATCTGCCGCAGCCTTTTTGAACGAGGAAAGACTTCCGGTTCCAGCGCTAATATAAGTTTCCGCATCGGGGATGCTGTCTATATTTCAGGAAGCGGAACCTCATTCGGACGCCTTGGAAGGGAGGACTTTGGAGTTCTGTCTCCAGAGGGCTCCCTGTTGGGAGGCATCGTTCCCAGCAAAGAATACCCCCTTCACCTGGCCTTCTACCAGAAAGATCCGGGCTTGAGAGCAGTGATTCACACACACGGCCCCTTTTCGACCCTGGTGTCCTGCCTGTGTCCGGATAATGAAGACCAGATGCTGCCTGATTTTACCCCTTATCTATCCATCAAGGTTGGAAAGGTCTGTTACATCCCCTACAGTCCTCCCGGAAGCCCTCAGCTTTTTGATATGGTACGCCGGCGGGTTTACAAAAGCAACGCCCTGCTTCTGTCCAACCACGGCCCCGTGGTTGCCGGAACCTCACTGATGGACGCCTTTTATAAGCTGGAGGAGCTGGAAGAAAGCGCCCGTTTATACTGGTATCTGAGAACTGAGCCTCAGGCTAGGCCAATCCCAGAAACTCCCTGACCTCATTTGCCATCCGCTGGCCGTCCTGGCGTCCCAGCTCGTACATTCTGCGGATCTTTTGGGGACTGCGTTCTGTCCTCTGTATTTTAATGGTGCGGCTGGGCCTGATTACCAGTATCTCCCTGCCTCCTGCTGCCTCCTGATCTCATCCAGCTCCCGGTTATATGCAAGATGCCGCCACCTTGCAGTTTCCAGAAACTCAGGGTGTTCCCGGAATACTTTCCTCATAAGCGGCATCAGGCTGTTGGGTTTCTTTCGGTAGCCTTCAGGACGGGTGAGTATCACCACATTTTTCTGAAAACCCATTTTCCGGAAGGCTCCAACAGGGATAGAGTCCCCCACGCCGCCGTCCATCAGCTTCTGTCCGTCTATCTCCACTATTCTGGATGCAAGAGGCATGGACGCCGAGGCCCTGACCCAGTCAATTTTATCCCCTCTCAGGGAAGGACACTGATGATAGACCGGCTTTCCGGTGTCCACATCCGTACAGGTTACATAGAATTCTGTGGGGGACGCCTCAAATGCATCATTGTCAAATGGATCCAGGCGCTCCGGCAGCTCCCTGTAGCAGAAGCCGGTGTCAAATATATCTCCGTTTTTAATCCAGGACCGAAGGCTCATGTACCTGGGATCACGGCAGTACTTCAGATTGTACCTGAGGGAGCGTCCCTTCTGTTCCGCCACAAAGCTGCAGCCGTGAATGGCGCCTGCCGATACTCCGATCACTCCGTCCACATGTATATTCTCTTCCAGGAACACGTCCAGCACTCCCGCCGCGTAAATTCCGCGCATGCCGCCGCCCTCCACAACAATTCCGGTTTTTATTTTATCCATTTCTCATACCTCTGATATTCCATAAGTTATCTGTTTCCATGATTTCCTAATTGTACCAAAAAAGAGGGCCGGTACAAGCGCATATATAAATGGCTTGGCACCCGGCCCTTGTGACCTGCAATCCGTACTACAGATACAACCTGTTTACCTTCCTGCCTCCCAGTTCCTTTTTCAGCCTTTGGGAAGCCGCAAAAAGAACCGCCTTATTATTCCCTCTCGCCTTCTGGGGACAGACTGCAATGCAGCGCATGCAGGAAATGCAGATTTCTTTGTCCATGGTTTTGGGATTCTCCTGGGGTATGGCCCCAACGGGACATTCCTTTGCGCACAGGCCGCAGGAAGTGCAATTTTTTCCCGCCTCCGGCTTAAAGGGAACGCCTTTGTACTCTTTGAAGGGACGTTTTCCAGGCACCTGAACCGGTTCCTCCTCAGCAGTTCCCCACAGCTTCTCCTGAATCTTTGCCGCAAACTCCCTCAATTCTTCCCCGTCCTCTCCGTCGGGACGGCCGGCGCCGAACTGGTGCATAATGGAGTGCTCCGCATTGGCCTCCATTGCAGCCACAGGATGGAATCCCGCCCCGATCAGGGTATCCTCCAGCTCCAGCAGCGTGTCATCAATGGCCCTGTTGCCGAACACGGCAGCCATGACTGTCTTTGCCCCGCCGCCGGACATGGCGCTCAAACGCTCAAGGGCGATGCCCGGAACCCTTCCTCCAAAGGAGGGAACCGCCACCAGGCAGAGATCCGAGGGTTCAAACTTATAGACGGAATAGTCCGCCTCTCTCCTGGATATATCTATCTCCTCCTTTTGGCCTCCCCAGGCCCCTGCAACCAGATCGGCCACCTTCTTTGTTCCCCCTGTAGGACTGAAATAAATGCTGTAGACCTTCATAAATGTTATTTCCCCTTTCTCTGCGCCTGAATACAATCACTCCAGATTCTGCCTGAACACAGACAGAAGGCGCCATAATCAATGGGCTTTTGCACATGGTCATTCATGCCTGCGGCCAGCGCTTTCGCAATGTCTTCTGCGAAGGCATTGGCTGTAAGGGCGATAATGGGTACAGTCCCGGACTGCGGGTGAGCGCAGCTGCGGATGGATCTGGCCGCCTCGTATCCGTCCATAACAGGCATCTGAATGTCCATAAAGACGGCGTCATATGTTCCCGGCTCCGAGCCGGCAAACTTCTCCAGGGCAATTTTCCCGTTCTCTGCCTCATCCACCTTAAGCCCCGCCTCCTGAAGCATGGTCTTTGCTATCTCCATATTCAGTTCATTGTCCTCTGCCAGCAGAATACGTTTGCCTTCTATGGGAATCTGATTAAAGGTATCATCCCCGTCATATGGCAGAGTTCCGGCTTTACCGCCTCTGAGGGATCTGCAATTCTAAGATAGAGGGTCACTGTAAAGCGGCTTCCCTCCCCCAGCTTGCTCTCCACCCGGATATCTCCCTTCATGGCTTCCACGATCCCCTGGGCAATCGACATGCCCAGTCCTGTCCCCTGGATGTGGCTCACCCCTTCATCCCTGGTAAAAGGAGCAAACATATATTTCATAAACTCTCCGGACATGCCGATTCCGTTGTCCTCCACAATAAAGATAAAACACCCCACATCATCTGCGCGCTTGGACACCTCCTGAGTGGTCACACGGATGCATCCAGGCTCAGGAGTGTATTTTACTGCATTTCCGATAAGATTTAAAAGAACCTGGCGAATCCTTTTTACGTCTCCCCGAAGCACTTCATGGACTATGCCCACTGTTTTAAACTCAATATTCAGATTCTTCTCCGATGCGCCGGAACGGATGATGGAGCTGATTTGTTCCATCAATTCTCCAAGATGAAAAGGCTCGTCATGGAGTTCCAGCTTTCCCTTCTCAATTTTGGACATATCCAGAATTGAGTTAATAAGGGACAGCAGATGGCTGCTTGAAATATGTATCTTATCCAGACAATCCTTCACCTTCACCGGATCCTCCACATGGGAAGCCGCAATTGCGGACATACCCAAAATGGCATTCATAGGAGTCCTGATATCGTGGGACATCTGGGCCAGGAAATTACTCTTCGTCTCGTTGGCCGCCTTGGCCGCCTCATAGGCAGCCTGAAGAGCCTGGCGGTTGTGGGCTTCCTCCTCCAGCTCCTTCAGCTTCTGGCTGTTAATATTCATATTGGCAAAAATAACTTTTACCACTTCGCCGTCCCGCAGCTCTGCAATGCTGAAACGGGAGCGGACCCACTGAAGCCCCTCCGGGTAGATCCTGCGAAAATCAACGTCGTAAACCGGACGCTCCTCCGACAGAGCGCTGCGCAGAAATTCCGGATCCCCGGCCCTGAGCATTTTCTCCCTGTCCTCCTCACAGACATAGCTGTTGACAAACTTTGTGTAGTAATGGCTGAGACTTCCCTTCGGAAACTCCTTGCGCTGCTGTATAAAATCTTCCTGCCAGATGGCCTCCTCGGTATTGTTCTCCAGGTCAAAAAGATAGATGGAGTAATAACATTGGCAGAGGTTGGAAAGAATGCTCTCACGCATCCGGTTCTCATACTTGTCGTCTATATTCCTTACTGTGAGAAGAATTCTCTGACCCAGATCCTCCCGCACGCAGGCCGCGTAATAAACATAGTAATGGAGCGTACCTCCCTGGTCCCTGAGGCGCAGCGTACCGTCCAGATATTCGTTCTGTATGTAACTGTCCGGGTTGTAGATTGCCTGAAAAAGCCTTCTGTCCTCACTTGGCATCATAGACAGCATCTGGCTGCTGTACTCCTCAAGCCGTCCATGGCGTGAAAGTTTCAGCAAATCGCCTGTATAATGGATGCAGTTGTATTCCTGCCGCTCCAGGTCTGCGCTGACAACCAGCCGGTATATCTGAGCCACCGCCAGCTGTGAGGAAGCATCGTCCAATTTGCGCTCCGCCTCAGAATCCTGATTGTCCATGGCTGCGATAATCCACAGATGGCCTTGACAATAGTGATCCGTGGGCACCAGGCGGATACGCCTCCACCCGCCGTTTTTATTGCGGTAGAGACACTCTATCTGATGTTCCCCTTTGAGAAACCGATCCCGGATCTCTTCTGTCCGTGACATGGCAAAGAAAGACTGGCGGTACTCTGGCGCAACATTGCGCTCCGTATATTGCCTCAGAAATCCCTCAAACGTATCCTCCTGCAGGAAGGGTTTCAAAGATTCCGGCACTTTAATCACCTTGTATTCGCCTGTTTCCAAATTCCACAGAAATATGCTCCTATAGCTTTCACTGAGCGTCCTGATTACAGAGTCATAATCCTGCTTCAGCATAATGGTGTTGGAAATATTCTGATGATAGCCTCTGAGGCAGATTCCGTTCCTGTAGTTTCCGTCCCTTATGCCTCCGCACCGTATGTAAATTTTTCCCCACTCCGGATGCATCCAGGGGTACTGCACCTCCGCCCGTTTGTCCATAATTATCTTTTCAACGCCCTTTTGAACCATGGAGTGGTACTCCGGGTCTATACGGCTGTACCAAAACTCGTAGCAATCCTCAGGGGAAAGCTCCTCTTTAAGCCCCAAAAGCTTTATCATTGCGCCGTCGCCGTACAGCCGCGGGGCTGCCCCGTCAGGCAGTTCTATAACCCACAGGCCGGTCTGGGCCTCAAACAATATTTCCTGTATTTTCTCTTTATCATTAAAGCTCTCCAGCATAGGCCCTGTTCCTTTCCGTCTCAAAGTTCTCCGTCAATGCAGCCATCAGTTATCTACATTCTATCATCACATAAGCTACTTTACCAGCAATATTTCACATAAAAAGAGAACTGCCCATTGCCCGGACCCTATACTTTATCTATAATAGAAAGTGCCAGCCTTATACGCCAAACATAAAGGAGAAAAACCGTTGAAAAATATTTCTACCATCGAATTTCATACAGGAACCAAGGAGGAACTGCTGCCTGATTTCTCATCTGACTTTCCATACATTGCAACCAGGGCCCAGCTGGACAAATACAGAGAGCGGTTTGTACCGTGGCACTGGCATAAGACAGTGGAATTGTTCTATATGGAAAGCGGCGGCATCGAATATTTTACCCCCGGCGGAAGGACTGTATTTCCCGAAGGTCCGGCGGCATGGTCAACTCTAATGTACTCCACATGACAAAGCCGCTGAAAGGCCATGAGGAAAACAGCCAGATCCACCACATCTTTGACCCATCCTTTATTGCAGGAGAGCATGGAAGCAGAATCGAAGAAAAATATATTACGCCTCTCATCTCATCGCCGCAAATTGAAATCATTCCCCTGTATCCCGACGACCCGGAACAGGCCCTGATCCTGGACGCAGTCCGCAGATCCTTTTGTCTCCGGGAGGAAGAGTTCGGCTATGAGATTAAACTCCGGGCCGCCCTGTCGGATATCTGGCTCAGGCTCCTTGCACTATCCCACCCCCTTCCGGAGGAAAAGGGGAGGGCCGGAAAGGCTGGCGACAAAATAAAATCCATGCTGATCTACATTCATGAACACTACGGAGAAAAATCCGGATATCCCATCTGTCTGAAGCTGCCTATTCCAGTGAAAGAGAATGTTTCCGGGCATTTCAGGATTCCCTCCACATGACGCCTGTGGAGTATATCCAGAATTACCGGATCCAGATGGCCTGCAGGCTGCTGGCGGAAACCGACCAGGCCGTCACCTCCATCTGCCATGCCTGCGGTCTGGGAAGCAGCAGCTACTTTGGGAAAATATTTCGGGAACATACAGGCTGTACCCCTGTGGAATACCGCCGCAAATGGCAGAATCGTGATAGAAAAGGGCAGAAATAATATATCTTCCTAATACAAACCGCCCTATAATAGTCTTAACAAAGATGACAGGTCCATCCGGATAGCGCCTTCATTGACTGTAACCGCGAAAATACTGCGTAATGTACGATCGGAATCGCTTTGTGCCTGATTTTGCGAGATGATTTTTTGTCAGCTGGACACAAATTTATGAGGCGTACACGGCACGTACGTTGATTCAATTTGTGTGCGTCCGGCAAAACATCAGCTCCAAAGGCAGGTGCAGGAGAGATTCCCGGCGTACATCGTAACGAAATGGAGGTTTGGCAATGATAAAACTGAATATTCTGAATATGAAGAACTTTTTACAGACCGTAAACGGGTGCAGCGGCTCTGTAACTATGCTGTACCCTGACGGAAAAAGAAAAAACATCAACAAGCAATACGGCATTCAGAGTCAGATATTACGGGACTACAAGAACAACAAAAACTGCCTGGGACTGACCCTGGACATTCCTAATCCCAGGGATTATCTGGACATTATCTTTTATTATATTGGGGACTGCTGAATTCCGCCTGCAGGCATACTTTATCATACGGCAGCAGGGGCCCGGCCATTTATATGGTGGGGCCTGCCATTTTTTGCCGCAGTTAAACACTCCCGCGTTCGGCAGAAGGAGGGAATTTCGCAAAATCCGGGAGCGGTACATATCCCCGGACTCTCCGTCTCAATAATGGCCGGTCCGCCCGCATCCATGGCCTTTATGCCCGCATCCACCGCTTTCTCCCGGGTTGCAGGCGTCCCCGTCCCGGGAGGTTTCCGGGTTGCAGGCGTCCCCGTCCCGGGAGGCCTCCGGGTTGCTGGAGTCCCCGTCCCGGGGTTCTCCTGTATATTCCCCGATCAAGTCCTGAATCTGGCTCATGGACAGTCCCCGCACATCCTCAGCCGTAACCAGGGGATCCAGAGACTGAAGTTTCCGAAACGCCTGGTATTTTCCAAAGGAAAGCCCTGCATGGTGGGCATTCTTAATATCCTCTCCGCTGCCTGCATGGCAGCTCACAGCCCCGTACCGGTTCCCTGTGCATTCCATCACCCGCTCCTGAATCTTTGCATTCTTATCCTCGTTTCCGGAGACCACAGAGATACTGATCCGGGCGTCAGGAGTGAGATATCCCGACATTTCCTCGCTGCCCAGCAAAGTGACAATGGCGTCGTCATATCTTAAATTTTTAAGTCCCAGGTTCTTCACCGCCGCAGTTCCGTCCTCATTATAGGGAGTTACGGATATAACCCGATCCATACGGTTTAAGCCAAATTCCAGGGAGGGGTTCACATCGATGCTGATATAAGACACAGGCGTGAAATAAAAATGATGTCCCCCGACGCCCAAAAGCGCAGCCATACAGCACACTGCAGCCGCATATTTCAAAAGGCAGGCTCTTCCTCTTTTTCTTTTATATAACTTTTGACGGAGAAATCTCTGGTATGGGTTTTCAGCTGCTCCTCCGCATAAATACCATCAAAAGCGTTTTTATCCGCTCACTCAAAGTCACCACCTCCAAGCATCTCCCTCAGCATTGCCTTAGCGCGGGCAAGAAGTGTATAAACCGTATTTACGTTCTTTCCAAGAATTCTCCCTATTTCCGCTGCCGGGTAATCTTCATAATAGAACAGATAGACCACGTCCTTATACTTTTTCGGAAGGGACAGGACCGCTTCCAGAACCTCGCTGTGATCCTCCGGCATTTCCCCGGCCAGCTCCACCGCTTCATCCAGCGGAACCGTACGGCTGCGGAAAAAGCTCTTCAGATAGTCCTTGCATGCATTTATGGTTACCCGGATAATCCATGCCTTCTCATGTTCATCGCTTTCAAACGTACCTGAATAGAGGACATATTTTAAAAACACAGTTTGAAATATGTCCTCCGTATCAGAAATACTTTTTAAATGCAGCATACAAATCTTGCGGACCGTATCCGAATACAACCGGATGGCGCGATCCGCCTCCTGCTCATTTCGCATGGTAACTGTCTTCCTTCACAACAACATTCTACCGCCCCTTTGGGCGGATTCCTGTAATCCGGCGCCGGACAGCGTCACCTCCGGGCTGCGGCTGAATGCCGTATGCCGCGGTCTGCGGTAAATCCGGCCTTCAGGGGCGCGTCAATAGAAGCTGCGCTAACTGAATTTCATCCGGCTGTGCCCCGGAGCAAACCGCAGAGACGGCAAAGAATGCATTTCAGACCGCTCCCCGGCAGCCGCCTCTCCTGTGGCCTGAACCGCTGCGGTGATGGCTTTGGGACTGGGAATGATGTCCCCTGTACTCACCCCTGCCGGAGCTTCTGTGAACCGGGCAGTCCTCATCGCTGCAGTCCTCTCCGTTGAGACACTGGGAATAAGTGCAGTCCCCGTCTTCTGTACAAACGCCGTATTCGTGGCAGTAAGCCTCACCTGTCACTGCATAGGTGGTGATGCTGCCCGCTGCCAGCAGGGAAATTGCCAGTGCCAGACCAATTATTTTTTTCATTGTAATACCTCCGGTTTTATCGTTCTATTTTGCTTGTTCCAATATGAATACGACGGACACAGCCAAATCCTTTCAAAAATTTATAAATTATTTCCAATATTTTTTTCAAAGCTGGCACACAGCTGATAACCGGCCCTGTGGTTCATCATATCACCAAACCGGGCGCGCTACAAGAGAAACCGCAAAAGGAACGGAGCCCAGACCCTTTCCCACAGGCCTGTACTCCGTTCCTTTTTCTGTGTCTGGAGGATTTCCTACTGTTCCCCTGCGGCCTTCTCCAGCAGCAGTGTCACTTCCTCCAAATTCTTTTTTCCAAAATACACCTGGGTATCGTTAATTACCATACAGGGAACACTCATAATTTTATATTTTTTCTTCAAATCAGGAAAATGCATCAGGTCTATCATCTCACTCTTTACCTTTTCCGACAGAGACGCGGCTCTCTGAGCTGCCATCACTACCTCCGGGCACATGGTGCAGGACAGTGAAACCATCACCTTTACATTTATATCCTTCTCTATGGACGACAAACGTTTTTTCAGTTCCTCATCCAGAGGCTGTCCGGGCCCTGCCATATTGTAGAGGGCGATAATAAAGGAATTAAACTCATGTCCTCCCGGCACGCCGTGGAACAGGATATTGCCGCCGCTTCCGTCCTCCCGCTCAATACAGAAGGCAGGAATCAGCTCTCCCTCCGCCTCTCTTGCGGCCTTCTCCTCCCGGCTTAGGGGAACTCTCACACAATTGAGTTTGTCTGTGATACCTTCTAATTCCCCCAGAAATCCGCTCATCTCGCCTGCCAGGGGGCTGTCGTCCAGCATGGCGCGCACAGTCACCTTTCCGGCAAATTTGGGGAATAAACCTTCCAGCTGTTGCCTGATCTCACTTGAGAGGAAGCCCTGGCCCGGCTGCTGCGGGGCAGACTGCGGCCCGGCGTTCGCTCCGGCATGGGACGCGCCATAGCCGCCGTCTCCCTGGCCCGAACCGGCCTGTTCCCCGGCCCCCCGTCTCAGCCGCTCCATATTGGCATTTTCCCGCTGAAATTCGGGCAGGCCCAGTTTTTCATGAACGAGGGACACGTGCTTTTCAAGGGAGGTGGCCGCCACGGCGCCGTCAGATACTGCCGTAACCACCTGGCGCAGGTTCTTGATACACACATCTCCTGCTGCGTATACTCCGTCCACATCGGTTTTCTGGTTGCCGTCCGTTATAATATAGCCCTGCTCATTGCAGGCCACCTTACCGCCCATCCAGCCCGTGTTGGGCACATAGCCTGCAAAAACAAAGATACCGAAGGCTCCGTCGCCGCCTGCCTCATGGGTCCATTCACGGCCCGTCTTATTATTTTTGAATCTGGCAAAGGAAACCATGCTGTCTCCCCCCGCCTCCAGTATCTCTGTATTAAACTCCACAGACATTTTTTTCTCATTTTTTACCTGATCGGCCACTGTCTTGGCGCAGGTAAAATCATCCTCCCGCACAATGAGAGTTACCTTCTTTGCGTATTTTGTCAGGAAAATGCCTTCCTCTACGGCCGCAAAGCCGCCGCCGATGACAAAGACCTCCAGACCGGTGAAAAACTCTCCGTCGCAGGTAGCGCAGTAAGCCACGCCCCTGCCCTGGAATTCCTTCTCGCCTTTAAAACCCAGCTTTCTCGGATTGGCTCCCGTTGCCAGAACCACCCCCAGGGCTTTGTATTCCCCTGCCGTGGTATGGAGCGCCTTCCTGTCCTGATCCAGCTCCATGTCCAGAACTTCCGCCATAACAAACTCTGCGCCGAAGGCCTCCGCCTGCTCCTTCATGGAATGGGTCAGCTCCTTTCCGCTGGTCCGCTCCACTCCCGGATAATTGACAATTTCCGATGTTATGGTAATCTGGCCTCCGATTTTTTCTTTTTCCATCACCAGAACCTTATATCTGGCCCTGGCCATATAAATGGCGGCGGACAGACCTGCCGGTCCGCCGCCTACAATTATCACGTCATACAATTGTGATCGTTCTTCCATATACGCTCCTTAGATTAATCCTACCAAATCCAGACTTGGCTTCAATGTCTCTGCTCCGGGCTGCCACTTGGCAGGGCACACCTGATCTCCGTGTTCCGCCACAAACTGGGAGGCCTGGACACGGCGGAACAGCTCGTCCGCATTTCTTCCCACATTTCCTGCAATTACCTCATAGGCCACAATCCTGCCTTCGGGGTTTACAATAAAACTGCCTCTCTCTGCCATGCCGTCTGCCTCAATCATCACATCAAAGTCTCTGGCCAAGCGCCCGTGGGGTCTGCCAGCATGGGGTACTGAATCTTTTTGATGGTTTTGGACGCATCGTGCCAGGCCTTGTGCACAAAGTGGCTGTCGCAGGAAACGCTGTAAATCTCACAGTTAATCCCCTTGAACTCCTCATACTTATTGGCCAGATCCTCCAGCTCCGTAGGGCACACAAAGGTGAAATCCGCAGGATAGAAGAAAAATACGCCCCACTTTCCTAACACATCCGCCTTTTTAACTTCCTTAAATTCGCCGCCTGCAAAAGCCTGTACTGTAAAATCACTGATTTCTTTTCCGATTAATGACATAATCATGTCCTCCTGTTCATATTTTAATTTTTAATTGTTACTAAGTTTCTCCTGCCCGGAACGCTTCCGTCTCCGAACCATCTCTTGCCCTGCTCTGCCACATCAGTTCTGTAACAGCCCCATAATAGTTTTGCAGCTTTTGTGTAAAATACTCAGGTCCGCCAACAGTTGGTTTAAACTTCCAGTTAGATCCTTAAGTTCATCCCTCCTCTTCTGATTGATTTATATAGGTTTCGGATTAATTTCATGTGTTAGTCTTAACTAACTTAATATTATCTTACCATCTCTTTCCAGCTTTGTCAATAAATAATATTGATAATTATTATTAATTTTATTTTAAAAAGTGGATACATTTCTGTGTGAATTACAGAAAAAGAGAGCAATGACAGATAGCCGGGAGTCTCCTCCCGGCGTCTGCCTATACAATTTAGAGCTTCCATATTTCTGTCCCTTATTTTCTTCTCATCTTTTCCAAAAGCTGTAGAGCCTGTCTGCGGACGTTCCCATCCACTTTGGGATAAGGTCCGAACTGCAGCAGATTGTAAGCGGCAGAAATATTCCCTATAAGCCCAATCTCTTCTGGCGGATAACCTTCGCAGTATGCATAGAGGCTGCTGCCGTAGAGCAATTCCCGCAACCTGTAGGATCGGTTATCTCCCCTACCGTAAGGCTGGGGGCAAAATAGCTTGATCCGCCGCACAGAAAATAGGAGCCTTTTGCCCCAACCCGGAAATAACAGGGAACTCCCAGCCCAAGAATTCTGGAAATTGCATCCGCCTCATCCTCAGCCTGGAACAGGCATGAAGCCTCCGGCAGATTAATAGAGTAAAGCCCGGCCTTTTGAATTGTTGAAAAAACGGCTGCTCTCCGCCCCGGATCCAGAGCAGAGTCCGTAGGTATTTCCCACATAATCTTAATATCTCTCCCGGCCTTAATCATATGTATTTCATCCCAGACGGCGTCATCCTCACAGGCTTCAATATAGATTCCCTTTGTCTGCCCGTCACAGTTCTCTGCAATCCATCCCGCGTCCGGGCGATCCAGCTGAAGTATCAGTTCATCCTCCTCCGGTCCGTAGACGCACTCCTCTGCAAACAATCCCTGGTCTCCATAGCGAAGCACTGTGTAATAAGTATGAGGTAATATAACCCGCAGCCCTTCCTCAGAAAAACCGTTGGCGTCCATCCATTCCCCATAAAAATCCCGGAAATCAGGGCCTACATTAGAAAGGTAGAGGCAGCTGTCCGACCAGATCTTAATGCCGGCCAGGCAGAACACCGCGCCTCCCAGATGTCTTCTGCTTATGGTTCCATCCCTGAAAACAATGTCATTCACAATCGAGGGACCGGCTACCAGATAGTTCATACCGCTCCTCCTCTTAATCCCAGATATTCCATCTGCCCTTCAAGCGCAGGAACCAGGGGTTTGCTGGCTTTTAGTTCATGTAGGCAGACTATCCCTTCATTTTTATCCCTCAATTTCTGCAAAAGTTCCCTCATCCCTTTTTGGGGAAGAATCCCCGTTCCCAGCGGTATATGGGTGTCATAGTAATCCAGCACCATTCTCCACCCGTAATTTATCCTGTCCTCCGGATCCTCCATAGACCACAAATTGTCGATATAGGGAGCGCATAAAATACCGTTTCGGAAATATTCTACCGTTTTCATTGCACAGTCCGACAGATGGACAGAACCAATTTTTCCCTGAAGCCCGGGAGCCATAAGATTGCAGGCCACCCATTCCATGGCAAGCGTGGCAGGGCTGTGCCCATAGGACTTTTGAAGCCATGCCATCACAGGGGTGATCTCCGCCTCCGGTAAAAAGAAACGGCCCTCTCCTGTGTGGGGGCTGACGCCCAGGGCATGGAGTATGTGATTGATCTCCCAGCCAATTTTCAGTTTCTCCCATGGGTCATATACCTGTGAAAAAAGCATTTCATAATCGTCTGCCACCTGCATTCCATGTTCCAGTCCCCAGCCTGCATTTTCCAGTTCGATAGACGGAGAATCTTCGCTAAGCAGTTTCTTCTGTTCCAGTGTGCACAGCAGCTGCTGGGTCATAAAAATCATAGCCTGTCTGATATCTTCTTTTGATATTGTAAATGCCCAGGCGCCGTCAACCACAGAAAAATCAATGAGGTGGAATGTATAAGCCTGTGCTCCCACCGCGCAGGCCGCCTCGTACTCCTGGGCCCACCTTGAGAACATATGAGCCCCCGTCAAATCCCCATAATAGGAAATCATCCCTTCATATCCGCCGATCTGCTCTGCCAGTTCGCGAAACCGGTTTTTAGTCAAAAAACTGGTAGGATATCCCCAATAGCTGCAGTGAACCCGCTTTACGCGGAGCGCCTTCAACTGTTCCACCAGTTTTTTCTTTCCGGCGTTATCTGTGAAAAGAGGCTTAGCCGGAGGCGCAAAATCTTCCATAAAAACCTCCGTACCAGCCATGTGATATTTTTCACACAGTTCTCCTATATCTGCAGGTTCCCCCTCATCAAATAATTCCGGTTTATAAGTAAAATACTGCTTCAATTTATCCCTCTCCTTTCCTGCAAATCACTCACTGTCACCTGGAGGGACCCACCCGTCGTCGAAACATCTACAGGTATTGCCCGTCTCAGCCCCCTCTCCGGACAGGTTATATAAGGCTCCATATTGTTCCAGAACATCCCTGGAAAGGGATGTAATTTCAACTTCCGTTTTTTGTAAATCCTCCCTTTCCGTCCCGGTTAACGGCAGCGTTTTACCGAATCCATAAGCGTACGAACATGCAGCGGATCCACGTCTCCCATATCTTTATATGTATCTTTAAAATAACTGCCTATAATTACCGCATCCACATAGTTCAGCTGCAACATGCAGGTTTCCGGAGATACCCCGGCCGCAGCCACCAGGGGAAAATCCCGCCCCACAATTCTTCGGAATTCTGCAATTTTTTCCATGGGCGTACGCATTCCCGTCCCTTCCCCTGTGACTGCGATTGCGTCGCAGCGGGTCATGCCTATCCTTATATCCTCCTCCAGAGAACGTCCTGATTTGTAAGGCTGATATTTAAACCTTACCCCGCCGATTACGGAGCCCTCAAAGCCGGATCTGCAATTCTCCAGAAATGTGCCGAAGGCGTCGTCCTCCTCAGGAGTCAGGTGGCCTGCAACGGAATCCAGCTGTAAAAAAGAAGCTCCATACTGACGGGCCATCCGAAAATTTTCTTCATCGTTGTCCAAAATATTGACGCCGTACAGGAAAGCCTCCTGCTCCTTTTGGAAATGCCTCAAGACCCGTTCTGCGCTTTCCGCCGTACCAAAATAGTTCTCCACAATCACTGCGTCGACGCCGTTATCCACCATGGCATGCGCTTCCCTCTCCGCCGTCAGGATCACCTGTTCCGGCGTATCCCCTTTGAGGTGAAGCATGCCCAGAACAGGCTTCTTAACAGAAAAAATAGATAAAAACTCGTGTTTCCTCATATTCAATTGACCTCTATCTTAATTTTTTAACCAGCTCGCTGCTCTGCATCACATTGCCCATACCAAGCCGGTTGGACAATTGGCAAATCTGCGGCTTTCTAACTTTGGCCTCCCTGAGAATGGTATCGTTTGAAAACACCTCCTCCGGAGTGCCGTCTGCAATAATATTTTTATGGGCCATAACCACTACCCGCTTAAAATGACCGGCCACAAACTCCATATCATGGGTAATGGTAATCACAGTTTTTCCCTCCTTCTGAAGCTCATCCATCAGATTAACCAGGCACTCCACCCCTGCCATATCCTGGCCTGCCGTAGGTTCGTCCAGGATAAGATAGGGCGTCTGAGCGATGAGAACCGAGGCGATAGAGACAAACTTTTTAGTCGAGTATGGTATCTCATAAGGGTTATAGCTGAAATATTTCTCAATTCCGCTGAGCTTTGCCGCACGCAGGCTGCGGCGGTTAATATCATCCTCGTCCAGTTGATTGTATCGGGCCCAGAATTCGATCTCATCCTTAACCGTATTTTTAAATATCTGGTCATCCGGATTCTGAAACACATATCCTACGATGGCGGAAATCTGAGCGGTGGTTTTCTCTTTTGTATTGACGCCATTTACCAGAACATCGCCTTCTGTGGGCTTGTTCAGCCTGTTCATAAGTTTGACAGCCGTGGTCTTGCCTGCGCCGTTCTGGCCGATAATGGCCACCCGCTCCCCCTGGCAGATTTTCAGATTCAGATTCTCATTGGCCAGAGTGCCGTTGGGATAACGGAAGGATACATTTACAAATTCAATGCAATTCATAGAATTCACCCTGCCTCTCTTTTACACAGCGGACTGCAGCTCCATGGTAATGGGAATCTCTGATAAAGGTTTGCCTGCATTTTTCATATCCCTTCCGAACACTGCCGTCTGGGGAACTGCAATCTTTTGGCCCATCAGCCTGTAATCAGAAAGTATATCCTGGGTAGGGCCTCTTCTGATAATCTGCCCCCCGCTCATTACCAGGATTTCGTCTGCATACTCTGCCATCAAATCAATTTTATGCTCTACAAGAATAACCGTTTTCTTTTGCTCCTTCAAAGATCGGATAATCTTAAATACATTTTCTGTGCCTTCAGGGTCCAGCTGGGAGGTAGGTTCGTCAATGACATAAATATCCGTATCCATAGCCAAAATGGAAGCAAATGCCACCCGCTGGCGTTGTCCTCCTGAAAGCTCATTGGGGTTCTTATCTATTATGTCGTAGATATCGATGAGCCTGGCTACATGAAGGGCCCGCTCTATCATTTCATCTTTTGAGAGGCCCTGATTTTCCAGCCCAAGGACAATCTCCTCCAGAACGCTGTCCCGGATCCCGCTGATTTGGGTAAACGGGTTCTGAAATATGTATCCCACCTTTGTGCAGAGCTTATTTTTATCCCACTGTCCGATGGGTATATCATCAATTTCCACGGTTCCCTCCAAGTCACCCAGATAAAAGTCCGGAATCAGCCCCTTAATCAGGCTGCACAAGGAAGATTTGCCACTGCCGTTAGGGCCGATGATTCCATAAAACTTATTGGTCTCAAAGGCAACGTTTATATCCTTCAGGGCGTATTCTTTGGCAAGAGGATATTTATATCTTATATCTTTTAAAACTATACTCTTCATACCGCAAACCTCCAGATGATTGCTGCCGCCACTGCCAAATCAATAAGTACACTTCCTATCACTTCTGCCCTCAAAGCTTTGCGCAGCTCATATATATGAGTGGGCCTGGCTCCTGAACCGAAGGCTTTTGTCTCCATGGCTACCGTCTTTCCTCAGTTGAAGCAATGGCGCTTAAAAGCAGAGGAAAAAGTATGGGAAGCAGCGCTTTAAAGCGGTTTTTCAGGCTGCCTGTAGTCTCTACCCCCCTTGCGCTCTGGGATTCCATAATAATCCTGGATGTCTTTCCCAGATCCGTGGTGGACTGCATGGCGGCCATAATTATATAAGAAGCGGATCTGGTTACGCCCAGCTTCTCCAGAGAATACATCATATCTTTGCCTGGAATTATGTGATAAAGGGTCATAACCGCCCCGCAAATAGAAGCAATCAAAAAGCCCATTTCCAGCCCGTGAAGAAAACCTTCTTTCGTAATTCCGATAATCCACCACTCCCAATAAAGCGTTTCTCCCGGCCGGAAAGCGGTGTTGATTAAAACCAGCATTATGAAAAGAAAGCTTTCAAGCCGGCCGTAAAGCTTTATGAATTTTCTAAAGACTTCTCTGCCTGCACAGGCATTTACGGCAATACAGAACACCACAACCGCTATCCGGGACCAGTAAACGCTTAAAAAAGCCCCGGCCAAGGTAGCGGCCACAATCATGTTTATTTTCGTAAAGGGATTTAGATCTAAAATAAAATTACCGTGTAGCTTTGGTCTACGAAAAGAATTAATAAATTCCTCTTGCTTGTTCATAAAAATCCTCCAAATCTATATGCCTGCTCCATAACCACTGTCCGGAGTTATGAACACCGCAGCATTTGTCACGTTTTATTACCGTCGGCGTTAATGTATTTATCACCAAAGGGCAGCTTAACAAGAAAGCGGTCCGGAATATTTTTTAAAGCCAGAAATGCAATAATAACCGACGGAATCTTATCAGCCACGTCCGTAGTAATCTCCGCTATCACATTTGCAGTAAGAATGGGCAGATCAAAGGTTTTAGCAACAAATCCCGTGACAATCCCCGAGGGGAACGCCGTATATCCCCCGTATATTGTCATGGTCATAAAGGAAGCCAGAAGCCCGTCCACACATCCCAGCAGCAGAGCGAAACAGATGGTTTTGACGATCCCCCTGAACCATCCCCGCTTCCCCCATAACCCCCACCAAGATGCCGCTGGCCAGGTAACCGCCCAGATAGAACAGGGTTTCCGGGGATGTAATGCACAGCAGGCCGCAGGTAGCTACCGCAGTTATGATGCTGTACATGGGGCCGCAAAGAGCACCCACGATGATTGTGCCCACTGTATCCAGATAAATGGGAAGTCCCAGCAAAAGCACAATCTCACCAAATACAAAGTTAATCGCAATTCCCAGGGGAATCAGGTAAAAAGCCATTTTGTTTGTTTTCTTGGACATAATATGTACCTCCTCAAATTTTTTCGCAGTTAGTTATGCACGTTTTTCATAATACATGATAATACAACTTGTATTAAAAGTCAATATAATTTTTAATTTTTAAAAATTTTTATGTTGCAATTGCACAATTTTCTTGTTATGATATAGGGTATAAAAGAGAAAAGAGGTGCATCTGCACGCCCTGTGGATGCATGCATGGTGCAAAGAAATAATGAAGAAAAAGCTCTATACAGTATTTATTGGCCACGCGGCCCTGGATGGATATTACCAGGTGGAAAAGCGGCCTTCTCCGGTCAACAAGACGGTGGCCAAAATGATAGGGACAAATATGGGAGGAATGATTGCAAACGCAGAATCCCCTTCCCTTTGCAAAGTATACAAATTGACAATTGACACTTCCCGCACAGGGGGATATTATAGATAGTAATTCAAATATATGAAATTGGAGTGTTGGTATGAAAGGATTAGATCCTAAGGGCGCCACGCCTCTCTACATACAATTGACAAACGAAATCCAGCGGCTGATACACGAAGGGATATGGAAACACGGCAACCAAATCATGTCGGAACAGTCCCTCTGCGAGACTTACAATGTCAGCCGCGTTACTGTGCGCAAGGCTCTTGATCTGCTGGTTGATAAGAAGATACTCTTTCGCAGGCAGGGCAAGGGCACCTATGTGTCCTATCCGGAATTTTTGGAAACCCCTTATATACGGGAGCAAAGTTTTACTGCCTCAGAAATCTATGGAAAAGCAGTCCCCTACACCCATATACTGCACAAATCCACAACCATTGTAACGGAAAAATTAAAAGAATCTTTTAAAATGGAACATCCCGTAGGTGAAGAGATGATATCCATTGTGCGCATCCGGTATCTGGATGACGACCCTGTGATTTTTGAGACGGACTATTTTCCCATGCAGTTCCAGGCAATCCTGGATCTGGATTTGGAAAACCGTTCTCTCTACGGACTGCTTCATGAAAGAATGGGGATTGTGTCCCTTAACGTGAGGGAATATTTTCGTATTAAGACAGCAGCGCCACAGATAGCGGAGTCCTTGAAAGTACCGGTGGGACATCCCCTTCTCCGGGTGGCGCAAACGGTTCTGGGCAGCAAACAGCAGGTGATTTATTACAATGAACAGCTTATCAAGACCGAGTCGTATGAGTATAAGGTAGAATCCTATGATAACTCCTGAATGGTTCCCATTAAACATCACCCCCTCTCCCCTCAGGACGCAAAAAGCTGCGAGTAACAACGGGGCTCTCGCAGCCGGGAAAGACAGAGGCGCCTCTGCCTGTAAAACTCTTTATTTGTGATCTGTGGTTCTGGTATTCACGGTTTCCGTTTTAATAATTCCTACCGTTTGATATTAAATGCATTCATTCCCGGGAATACGGCTCCCGCTCCCAGCTCCTCCTCAATACGCAGCAGCTGGTTGTATTTGGCCACGCGCTCGCTTCTGCTGGGCGCTCCGGTCTTAATCTGACAGGTGTTGAGCGCCACCGCCAGGTCAGCAATGGTAGTATCCTCCGTCTCCCCTGAGCGGTGAGAGGAAATAGCCGTATACCCTGCCTTGTGGGCCATCTTGATGGCTTCCAGCGTTTCCGAAACAGTACCGATCTGATTCAGCTTGATAAGAATGGAATTTCCGCAGCCGAGACGGATGCCCTTTGCCAGACGTTCCGTGTTGGTAACAAAGAGATCATCCCCCACAAGCTGGATTTTGTCTCCCAGTTCCTCCGTCATCTTCTGCCAGCCTTCCCAGTCCTCCTCGTCCAGCCCGTCCTCGATGGAATAGATAGGGTACTTATGGCAGAGATCCTTCCAGTGGGCAATGAGCTCCCCGGAGGTAAACTTCTTTTTACTTTTAGGCAGTATGTATTCTCCCTTTGTTCCGCTCTTCCATTCGCTGGATGCGGCGTCCATTGCAATGACAAAATCCGTTCCGGGCTCATATCCGGCTTTCTCGACTGCTTCCAGTATAATCTCGATGGCCTCCTCGTCGCTTCCCAGATCCGGAGCGAACCCTCCTTCATCTCCTACAGAAGTCGCAAGTCCCCGCTCCTTTAAAAGAGCGGCCAGGCTGTGAAATACCTCCGTACACCAGCGGAGGCCTTCCTTAAAGCTCTCGGCTCCTGCAGGCATAATCATAAACTCCTGTACATCCACCGTATTGGCTGCATGGGCGCCGCCGTTTAAAATATTCATCATAGGAAGGGGCAGCCTGTTGCCGTTAACGCCCCCCAGGAAACGGTACAGCGGAACCTCCAGGGCGTTGGCTGCCGCCCGTGTGCAGGCGATGGATACGGCCAGAATGGCATTGGCTCCCAGTTTGGACTTGTCCTTAGTACCGTCGGCCCGGATCATAGCCTTGTCCACTTCGTAGATATCGGCTGCATCCATTCCCTTTAACGTCTCTGAAATAACGGTGTTGATATTGTGGACCGCCTTTGACACGCCCTTTCCTCCAAACCGCCCTTTATCCTTATCCCTCAGTTCCAGCGCCTCGAACTCGCCTGTGGAAGCGCCGCTGGGAGCAGTTCCCCTTCCATAATGCCTCCGGTCAGATATACTTCTGCCTCCACTGTGGGATTTCCTCTGGAATCAATGATTTCTCTTCCGATTACTTTTTCGATCTCTAAATGTTTCATAGTTTCTTCCCGCCTTCCTGATTCACCCTATATCCCTTCTGCTCTGGAATCAACGGAACAAAAGGGGGAGCCTGTGATTATAACGCGCATATAGTTAGTTTATGCTAACCATTATCAGGTTAGCATTTGCTAACTCTTTTAAGCATAACAGATGCAGAATTAAAAAGCAATAGATACAGGCGGAAATTTTTCTCAAACTATGCTTTTACTTATAGAATCGTCGTTACTCCTCCTCCCGCCCTATCTCCTTCCTGAGCTTGCGCCCGGCGTCCAGAATCCTGTCTCTGTCCCGGCTGTCCAGGGCTGCCTCAAACTCCCTTATACAGCCCTCAATCCAGATTCTCCTGTCCCCTGTGCTCTCCTCGTAGCGCTGCTCTCCCCGAAGCAGAAGAAGCCGGTTCTCCTCCTGATCCCTGGGAGAGATTTTCAGGTAGGACAGCTCCTCCATCCGGGCTCTGATCTCCTCGTCCGTCATGGTATTGTATTTGCCTTTGATAATCTGCTTTTTCACCTTCCCGGTGGAGATCACCTTCGCCTCCACCTCCAGAATGGAGTTGATATCGTAGGTATAGGTCACGTCCACAGGCTCTTCCCCGGCCTTATTCTTAGGCACAGAAATTTCCAGGCTTCCCAGCAGCAGATTGTTTACGGTGAGACGGCTCTCCCCCTGGTACACCTGAATGCGTATCTTTTCCTGGTTGTCCCGTATGGTGTAGAACCGCTCCGTCCGGCTGGTGGGAATCACCGTATTCCGCTCAATGATAGGGCAGAAATGTCCGGACTCAAAGACTCCTTCCCTCCGCTCCACAGACACCTCGGTTCCCAGAGTAAACGCGCACACATCTGTAAGGATAATCTCCTTTACCTCCTTATCCCTGGCCTTCATGGCTCCCTGGACTGCGGCGCCAGAGCCACCGCCTCGTCGGGATGAACGGAGATGTCGGGGAATTTCCGGAAAAGCTTTACGATAAACTCCCGCACTACAGGCAGCCTTGTGGCGCCCCCTACCAGAACCACCTCATCAATATCGGAGATCTTTACATGGGCATCTGAAATACTTCTCTGAAGAGGTTTCCTGATACGTTCCAAAAGCGGTTCGCACAGTTCCCCATACTCCTTGCTGTCCAGGGTCATCTCTTTGTCCTGGCCCCCGATTCTGCATTTCATCACAGATTTGGAACTGCAGCTAAAGCCCTTTTTACAGTTTTCTGCAGTCTCATGGAGCGCTGACAGAGTCTTTCTGTCCAGTTTCTCCCAGTCCAGCTCGTTTCTCCGGCAGAATTCCTGCTCCAGTATCTTGGTGAAATTTTCACCCCCAGATAATTATCTCCGGCCACGGCCCGCACCTCCAGAATGGTGCCGTAAAGCTCCAGAATGGACACATCAAATGTACCGCCGCCCAGATCAAAGACAAGAAAGCGGGTGTTTTCCGTCCGGTCATAGAGTCCGTAGGTGATGGCTGCAGCCGTAGGTTCGCTGATAATCCGCTCCACCTTAAGCCCTGCCAGTTCCCCCGCCAGCTTTGTAGCTTTTCTCCGCTTGTCGTCAAAATAAGCGGGAACGCTGATCACCGCCTCTGTCACCGGCTCCCCCAGAAAGCTTTCTGCATCCTCCTTCAGGGACCGGAGTACCAGGGCGGACAAATCCTCCGCTTTGAATTTATGGCCCCCCAGCTCATACTGCCGTTCGCTTCCCATAAAGCGCTTAAAAACCTCTGCGCTGCGCTCCGGATGGAGAAAACTGTATTCCTTTGCCGTCTCCCCCACCAGCACCTGATCCTCCTCATCCACCGCCACAATGGACGGGGTCAGGTTTCCTCTCAACCTGTTGGGAATGATAACTGCCTTTCCCTCCTGAAAGCAGGCGGCCAGGCTGTTTGTTGTTCCCAGGTCTATTCCGATTATCATGCCCTTTTTATCTCCTTCTCTATACGTCTCATCATCATCCTGTCTCCTTTGCCTCCCCCAAGCCAGCAAAAGCGGTCCGCCTGTTTAAACGCCTCCAGGGCTTCCTCCTGCTTTCCGTCCAGCAGCGCCAGATATGCCCGTATCTCCCAGGCCTCCGTACACCCCGGTTCATCGCACCACCAGCACATGTCCCTGCTTTCCATCATCTCCCCGTACCTGCGGGCCTGGTCATACTTGCCTGTGTAATAGGCCCAGCAAAACAGATGGTACAGTACCTGCTTGGACTTTGTGGTAGGGCCTGTGAGCATTTCCTCCATGGAAATTCCCAAATCCCCGCAATCCTTGTAGTCCTTTTCCAGTTCCCTGCGGTACATTTGGGCGAACTTCTCCCCCTGTTCCGGCCTGCCCAGCCAGTACCAGGTCATCATCAGGATTTATAGAGACTTTTGGAGTAGTCGTATTCCTCCGCCCCTTCCGCCAGCCGGAAGGCCTGTTCAAAGAAATATAGGCCTCTCTCATAATCCCCCAGATAGAAGTAAGCCTCTCCTATATTCTGGTAGTAAAGGGCGCAGCCCTCCGGCTCATCCTTCTCGTCCTCAGCCGCCTCCTGGGCCAGGGCTGCTGCAGGTTCACATTTCTCCCTCAGCTCCTCCTCCGTTGAGAAGCGGAATTCATACCAGATATCCAGCACATCTTCGATGCGCTGCGCCTCCTTCTCCCAGGTGCTGCAGGAGCGGAAAGACAGGTCCACGCTGCCGTACCTCTTTTCCAGCCACTTGAGAGCCTCCTCCAGATGTCCGGCGTCCGCCTCCAGATCCACAAGAATCTTCAGGCACGTGTCCTTTATCTCCTCTGTTTCAGCCGTCTCCAGCGCCTTCTTAAAATATGCGGTCCCCTCTTCCCACCGTTTTTCCCGCAAAAAGCACTGGAATATCTTATTATAGCAGAAGGCGTCGTCCTCGCCGAACCGATCCTCAGCCTTAATACTGTTTTCAAAGCAGACAACCGCCTCATCGTATCTGTTAAGGGCTCTGAGTATTTGTCCTTTGAACAGCCACATGCCGCTGTCCCCATCCCGGGCCAGCCCTTCATTGATTTCCTCCAGGGCTTTGTCATACTCCTTCATTTTCAGATAGATCGTCGCGCGTTTTCTGAAGTGATCCGCTGCCACGCCAAATTTTTCTCCCTGGAGATTGTAATAGTAAATGGCCTTGTCTGCATAGGGCTGCAGAAGGGTGCGGTAAAATTTATTCCGGTACAGCCAGCCGATTCTCCAGTAGCAGTCATTGAATTCGGGATTGCACTCCATCACCTTCTTGTAATACGCAATTGCCTGATTCCAGTCCTTGAAGCTTTCATGACACCGGGCAATGTAGAAATACATCCATTCATATTTCATCCCCATTTTCTCGCAGAGCTTCAAGTGGGTATAGGCCTCCCCGGGGTTGCGGTCAAATTCCATATAGTACCGTCCCAGACAGTACCTGACAGCTGCCGTATCCTTGTACTCCAGAGACTTCATGGCATATTTAAGATCCAGCTTCTGCCCCTTTAACTTATTGTTCTTATCTCCTGAATCGTTGAGATAGGCCCATTTTAAGTAAGCGTCCGCCAGAAGCTCCGCTGAAGCCTCCTCCTCCTTCAGCCGGGCGATCACCTTCCCGGCGTAGTCGTCCGCCTCCTGCCAGTCCTCCACGCTTTCTGCCAGCCGATCCAGGATACCGATTTTTTCAACCATCAGCTCATGGCTCTCTACCCCTGCCTCCTCGGCCTGGCTGATAATATCCAGGGCGTCCTTATACTGCCTGTAAGCCTTAAAGACCCGCAGCGCCCGCAGATAGATCTCTTCGTTTCCTCCATAAATTCTCTTGGCCCGATAGAAAGTATCCACCACCTCCTGGGCCATCCGCATCTCCTCGTAAGCCTCCTGCATGTAAAAACAAGCCCAGAAGAAGCTGCCGTCCAACTCCAGAATCCGCTCACATTGTCCCACCATAGCCTGATATTCTTTCCTGTCACGGAGAAGCATAAGGCGGTGCATAAGAAAGTCAATATTGTCCGGCTCCATCTCCACTGCCCGGTCAAAAGCCGCAAGGCCCCGGTCGTACAGCTTTGTCCTCTCCTCCTGGCGGAGCCTCTTTCTCCTCCTTCTTTTCCTCCCCGCTCTCGTCCATACGGCGGCACAGCTCTCTCAAGGCGCGGCCTTCCAGCTGATAGCTCTTGGCAAGTTCCCCTTTCAGCCGTTCCTTCTCTGCCTCCCGGTCCAAAGCATCATCGCCGCTGACTTTTTCCATCTCCTGTTCAACACACCGTCTCCACATCTCCACCTCATGAACCGAATTCTCCGGCATCTCAGATGCCAGGCAGAGAACCGCCATCAGCTTATGACAGGCCATCGTGTCTCTATAGCAGCCTGTGTGTTCCTTAAAGAACTCCCAGGCCTCCTTTGCCCGTTCGGTGTGAATGAAGCACCAGCAGCCGCTCTGCTTCCTCGCAGGTCAGTTCGTCCCCTCTGGCCGTATACAAAGCGATCAGCTCTTCGTTTATCTTTTTAAGCAGACTTTGAACCTCCTCAGTCCCCCGCAGATCCCTGGCGTCCATAGCCAGTTTCCTGGCGTTTTCCCAGTTCTCCCTTGAGGCCTCGATCCCCGCCAATCCAAAGGACGCCGTATAGGTTCCGCTGTCCGTCCTGTTCTCCCGCTCCAGATACCCTTTATAAATCTCCTCTGCATCGCTGGTATAGCCGCAGTTCAAGAGAACACCTGCACCGGTGAGGAGCACCTTCGGGTCACTTCCGCTGTTCTTTATGAGGGCGCGGATTGTCTCCTCAGCTCCCCCTTTTTCCTGCCCGGAACAGGTATCCGGCTTTTTCCAGGTCAAGCCACGGATGGGAGACGCCGAAGGAATCCAATTCCTCCAGTTTGCGCTCCACTGTTTTCAGTCCCTGGTCCGTCTCATCCTTATCCTCGTTAAGAAACGCCATAAAGCGCTCAAGGAATCCATCGTAATCCGCCTCCGGATCCCCCCGGAATTCTTCAAAGGGAAAATCCGACAGGCCCTTCCCGTCCCCTATTTTATACAGAAAAAAGTCCATAAACTCTGCCGGCAGATGCTCCCTGAACTCCTGTTCATTTTCTCTGATAAGAAACGCTTCGTCCAGAAGGCGCCAGATACGGCAGGGCAGGCGGAAATGATCCGCCAGATACGAAAACAGTCCCCATTTGGCGGTTTCCCCCTCATCCAGGGACTGGAGAACCGGATCCCGGGTCAGGTTTTTCCACTCGTCCACATCCAGCCGCCTCGGGAGGCTGGTGTAAATCTGCGCCAATCTCCTGAGGAAATCCCCGGCCGGCCCTTTCTCCTCCATCCACTCCGCCTCCTGGATGGACTCATTCTCATCAGGAGTCTTTGAATATGTAAGAGCTTCCTCGTAAGCGCCCCGGAGCCGTTTAAATCCCTCCGGATCGTCCTCTGGATTCACCCCGGCCAAAAGCCGCCGGTAAGCCCCTCGAATCTCATTCTCATCCTTTGTCTGCGGAATCTCCAGCACTGCAAATATCTCCTGAACGCCCATGGCTTTCCTCCTGTATTTACCTGTTGTTTCAATTCAATTTGTTAAAATTATACAAAAATACACAGCCAATTGCAAGTTGAATCCACACTGTATCTTCAAACAGAACTGTTACCCATGACGCGAAAAATGTGCGGATTCCTTTTTCTTTTCAGAATCCGCACACTTCCTGCTACTTCTTATTCCGGCAGAAGGCATGTTTTCCCTTCAGCCGCTCCCCAGACCGTCAATTCCTCATATACCGCTCTTCAAACTGATCCGCCGGGATGGGCTTGCTGAACAGAAAGCCCTGTACGCCGGTGCAGTCGATATCTTTTAAAACCTCCAGCTGTTCTTCTGTTTCAACCCCTTCGATGATAAGTTTGATGCCCATCTTGTGGCAGATATCCGAGACTGCAAAGAGCACTGCCTGGGTTTTAGGATTTCTGCCCAGATCATCCACAAGGCTCTTGTCAATTTTCAAAACATCAAAATCTACTGCTGTAAACAGAGAAAGATTGGCGTTTCTCACCCCGAAATCATCCACTGATACGGTGAACCCGCTTTTTCTGATGGCTCTGATTACTGTTAAGAATCCGTTGAAATCGTCCTCCTCAGCGGTCTCCGTCACCTCAATCTCTACCAGCTCCTTGGGCACTCTGTACTTCTCCCAAATGTTCTGAATCTTCCTCACAAAATTTTTCTCCGTCAATGTATATCTGGAAAAATTAACGGACACAGGCTGTACCTCCAGCCCTTTATCCATCCATGCCTGTATATAGCTGCAGACGGTATCGAATATATAAAAATCCAAAAGGCTGATAAGTCTGGATTCCTCCAGCACCGGTATAAAAGCGGCCGGCGACATAATATTTCCCGGAACGCGTTCACACCTGACCAAAGCCTCGGCTCCCACCAGCCTGCGGCGGTTCACCGTTATCTTAGGCTGGAAGTAGACATGGAACATCCGCTTTTCCAGCATCCCCTGGAGAGCTCCCGGTTTCGTCATTTCCAGAACGTCGTCCATGTCATGGCGGTAACGTCCTGACAGAGCTTTCCCATGGTAAAAATTCTTTTTATCAAAGTACATCTGTTCATCTGCTTTATAAAGTACATCCTGTATATTTTCAAACTGCTCCGTCCAATATGCCCCGATGGATACGGCGTATTTCTTTTCCAGGGCAAACAGGCTTTTAAGCTCCTGGGCATGCAGCTTGAATTCATCTTCATCCGGATTTTCACATATTATTACAAACTCGTCCCCGCCAATACGGTAAATAAAATCAGACCTGTAAATGGTTCTGATTTTATTGGCCACGTCAACCAGCGTCTCGTCGCCCTTCTGGTGTCCAAACTGATCGTTTAACAGTTTCATGCCGTTGACGTCAATATACACCACTCCAATGGCGCATTTGGGTCCCCGTTTCAGAGCAGACGTATGTTTGTTGAAGGCGTTGCGGTTTCCCACTTTTGTCAGCGAATCCCGGTAGCTCATCTGTTTCAGGAGCTGAATATACTGAAAGTTTTCAAGCGTGGCCCCCATAAAATAACCGATGGAACTGAGAACGACCGGCGTGTTGTCCAGCTTGTCAACTGCGTAATTGCAGGCTCCTATAAACCCCGTTATCCTGTCGTTTGAAGAGATGGGGGCCGCAATTAAGGAACGTACTCCCTGATCCGAAATCAGCTTGTATTCCCCAGGTCTGCTGTCTTTCAGCTCTGAGACATCCTTGATTATCACGCATTCATGCCGCTCAAATAATTCCATCCATCTGTCAATCACCTTCACCGGCATACCTTTCAAATCCTTCTTCTGGGAGGCGACCCCCTCTGAGCACCACTCGTATGTATTATCGATAATCCCGTCTGTAATTTCAAATATGCAGGTGCGCTGAGATTCTAAAAATTCTCCGATCCGGCGAAGAACCTCATTAAATTCCGCCTTAACATTTTTAGATGTATAAAGTATATGGGCGCAGTCATTCACCAGATTTGCAGCATTCAGGGTGTTTTTTAATTTAATCCTCTCCTGCTCGCCGGCAGTCATATCAAAGGCGATTTCAATCCGCGCTTTCCTGCCCTTCCACTCAATATACTTATCCTTCAATAAGTAATACCTGTTTAATACAGGATTCAAGTGTTTCCATGTACAGAATTTATCAAATTCCAATAAATTGTTGTTACAAAACTCACAGGGTTCATTCTTTCCTTGAATTCCCCTGTAACATTTTATATTAGAAATATCCTCCAGACCGAACATATCCCTTCCGGCGCGGTTCATATAAAGAAGTTCGTACGTGTCTATATCGACTATATAAACCAATTCAGATAGCTCCTCTATCAAATCAAACATACAGCATCTACCTCTTTCTTTTGTATGCCGGCGGTTTCCCTTCCGTCGGGTGTTGAGCCAGCTTATCTACAGAACCGAAAAATAATTACATTTATATATTCATATATCGGCATATAATATGAAATCATTAGGACCGCCGGGCACTTTGGGAGCCCCGGCCCACCTCAGGAGCAAATAAAAAACCGGCGTCTTCCTCAGGGAAGAAACCGGCCTGCTGTGCATATGCAGAGGGATTCAAATTAATATAAACAGAGGGAGCGCCTTACAGACTGCTTTGGCAGTCCTTCAGCAGACGGATAACCTTGCAGTCCGTCCGGGTCAGCCTGCGGTTTGCCTTGTACATGAGCACATGATATCTGTAAACCTTTGGCTCAAATGAAAGATAGCGGACAGCAAGCGTGTTGTCTATAATGGAAACCGGGATAAAAGCAGCCCCATCTTCCCGTCTGCCAGCTTTACGGCCCCCGCCATGCGGTTCATCTCGCATACAATGTGGGGAACAATCTGCGTCTCCACAAAGAGGCTGTCTGCAGCAGAACGTATGGACGTCCCTTCCCCCGGCAGAATAAAACTCAAACCGTTCATCCGCTTCAGCGCCTCCCTTCCGTCGGCGGGAAACTCCCTGTCAAGCTCCGGGGACAGCTCCTCTTTCCAAGGGGAGGGGACAGCCAGGACCAGCTCCTCCCTGTACAGCACCTCCGTCTCAAAGGAGGGGACCTCAGGCCGGGCGATACAGGCGATGGCAAAGTCCAGCTCTCCTTCAGACAGGCGGGATATCAGCTGGTCTGCGCTTCCCTCTGCGATATGCAGTGCCGGAACCGGTGAAAATGCGCGTATTCCGGGCAGAATCCGGGTGAAAATGTCCATTCCCCACTGGGAGGAAATCCCGATGGAAACCGGCACAGGAGTCTGGTCATCGGCAATGGTCCGGTAAAGAGACTTTTTGATCTCAATTACCTCACGGGCCGCATCCAGATACATACTGCCTGCAGGCGTGGGCTCCAGCTTACTCCTCAGACGCACAAACAAGGGAGCTCCCACCTCCTGTTCCAGCTTTGCCAGAAACTGGCTCAGTGCGGACTGGGAAACATGAAGCTTCCGGGCCGCCCTGGTAATATTCTTCTCTCTGGCGATCTCTATCACATATTCCAATTGTTTTACATCCATCCTTAATCCCCTCATTTAACATAAGTAAATCTGATTGCACTATGGATTTATCGTATTAGACAGTCCCCATCCAAAGGGTTATAATAATTAAAAACCTACAAAACGGAGGAATCCCATATGAGCAAACTCGCCGATCTAGTATCCCACATCCCCCTTCCCAGAATGGTGGAGGCCCGGCAAAATTTCCCCAGGGAGAAAATCAATGACGTCCCGGGGGAGCTGAGAAACCGCCTGGAGCAGGCAGGCGTCCGGTCCAGGATAAAACCGGGGGCAGAAATCGCAATCACTGCAGGAAGCCGCGGCATTGACAACATTGCCCTCATTATACGCGAAACGGCTCAGTATGTAAAGGAGCTGGGCGCAGATCCCTTTATCATACCGGCCATGGGAAGCCACGGAGGCGCAACTGCCGAAGGCCAGATGGAAATTCTAAGCTCTCTGGGCATTACGGAGGAATTCTGCGGCTGCCCCATTCGCGCATCCATGGACACCGTACTTCTGGGAAATACGGCTGAGGACAACCTGCCCGTTTACATCGACGCCTATGCAAACCAGGCGGAAGGAACCATTATAATCGGCAGAATCAAACCGCACCCCTCATTCGCAGGCCCCATTGAGAGCGGGCTGGCCAAGATGGCGGTCATAGGCCTTGGCAAACAGAAGGGCGCTGCCCTCTGCCACAGTCTGGGCATGAATAACATGTCAAAGAACATTGCCCAGATTGCAGACTATATATTCAGCCGCGGAAATGTCCTCTTCGGAATCGGACTGATTGAAAATGCCTGCGATGAAACCAGCCGGATCGCCGTAGTCCCTGTTGAATCGATATTGAGAGAGGAACCCGGCCTTTTGAAAGAAGCTTATGGAAATTTCCCCAAAATTGCCATTAAAAATTACGATGTTCTTCTGGTGGAAGAGATGGGCAAAAATATAAGCGGCGCAGGTATGGATACAATGATCATCTCCCGCTATACCCACGACGCATTCCCAGGGATCCCCGTCAGCAGATGATCTGTGTGCTGGATCTCACAGAGGAAACCCATGGAAATGCCTGCGGCATGGGTCTGGCAGATGTTGCTTCCAGAAGATTCGGGGAGAAAGTGGACTTTGCAAACACCTACCCCAATCTGCTCACCTCCAGAATTTACGGGTCAGCCAAGCTTCCCCTCATTATGGAGGACGACAGATCTGCCATCCAGGCTGCCATCCACGGCTGCGTATGCATTGATTATCATCAGCCCAGACTCATCTGGATTAAGAACACACTTGAAATCAGCCGTATCTTCCTGTCCGAGGCCCTGGCCAGGGAGATTGACCGGTATGAGGGAATCGAATTGGCCGGAGAACCCTTTGATATGCCTTTTGACGGCGAAGGAAACCTTGTGCGCATGGATCGGCTGTAAATTCTTAGAAGGCGCTGCATCATTCGCGCAACACCCACAAGACAGTAAATTCCTTTTGCTTATGGCGGTCAGCGCTTTGCAATCTGCATCGGCCCTTTCAAATGCCAAAGGCGGAAGAAAAACAAAACACAAATTAGTTGATACAGAACGAATGGTATGCTACACTAAATTTGTATCAGCCTTTAGATTAGGACGAAAGAAGTGATTTATATGTGTATCAACACCAAAAAGAAAAATAAAGGTTTTCTCCATGCAAAGCCAGTAGATTGCGACGGTTGCATGGAGTAACATCGTCGCAGCATAAAATGCCGGCTTTGCAACTTGACTATCATATCAAGGAGGAAGCCTTCATGAAATATTTAAATGCACAAGTTGTTCTTCCTGACGCACTGGTAAAAAAACTGCAAAACTATGTTCAAGGCGGGTATATCTATGTGCCTGTTGAGCAGGAGCAGCAAAAACGTTGGGGAGAAGTTTCCGGCTATCGGCAGGAATTAGAACAGCGTAATCAGAAGATAAAAGAAGACTATCAAAACGGTTGTTCTGTGGATCGTTTGTCTGAAAAATATTGTTTATCTATATATGCCGTTCGGAAAATTATATATCATAAGTAATCGTAAGGGGCTGTCAAGTTGCAGCCCCTTATTTTTATACAAATTGGTTCGGTATCATACGGTGTATAGAATATCTGTTTCAATCGTTGTAATATAAAAGAAAAAGACACTGAGATTTTAGGAAAGGCAATTATTATGTGTACCAGATTTGTTTATCATGGAAATGATATTATTACAGGGTTCAATTTTGATATTGACCTCTCCGTATGGAAGCATAAAGTGATTGAAGAGAAAGAACGTTTCTATATCGGAATTTTACGTCCAGACGGAATGTATCACTCTTATCATGGGGTTAATCAAAACGGAAATGTTGGAACATTGCTATATGTACATGGCAATCCTGACGGAGTATATCAAGACAGCCCAAGCTGCATAACGATTGCAGATTTGACAGAGCAATTTATCAAGGCGCAGATTTCCTTGGATGATGTGAACCAGATTGTTAGGACAAAGAAGATTACATATGCGCCGGACTCTGCCATACAGGCTATGTTATCGGATGTTTATGGACGAGTGTTGATAATCGAGCCGGGTATTGGCTATCGGGAAGAGCATAAAAAATATTCTTTGATAACGAATTATTCCTTGATAAAACCAGAAACCACGAAGAACTATATTATACCGGGTGATGACAGATACGAAAGAGCATTGCAAATATTGGACAACTCCAAACATGATTTTTCGCTTTCCGACGCATATACACTCCTGCATACTGTCCGGCAAGAGGGAGCATGGGCTACCAGAGTTTCTTTTGTCTACTCCATAAAAGAACAGTCGGTATATTATGTGGAAAATAATCAATTTGAACATATCAAAAAGTTTGTATTTCCGTTGACAGGAAAGGAGAAATTATGACCGGGAAGATTTATCCGCGTTCAAAAGATAAAGATACAGTCTATCTAAAAAATATTATTTCTAATCCCAATATCATAGTTGGCGATTACACGATTTATAACGATTTTGTCCGCGAACCGAAAGACTTTGAAAAAAATAATGTATTATACCACTATCCCATCAACGAAGATAAATTGATAATCGGAAAGTTTTGTTCAATCGCTTGCGGAGCAAAGTTCATCTTTAACAGTGCAAATCACACCTTATCTTCACTTTCAACATACCCCTTCCCTATCTTTTTTGAAGAATGGGGATTAGATGTAAAAAATATTACGAAAGCGTGGGATAATAAAGGCGATATCGTTATTGGGAATGATGTTTGGATTGGATATGAAGCGGTTATCATGGCAGGAGTCACGGTTGGGGACGGCGCTGTCATTGGGACACGCGCTGTGGTTGCAAAAGATGTTCCGCCGTACACAATCGTTGGCGGTGTTCCGGCAAAACCAATCAGAAAACGTTTTGCACAAGTAACCATCGATACTCTGCTTAAGATAAAATGGTGGGCCTGGTCTGAGGAACAGATTGCGCAGCATATAACCGAGATACAATCCGGAAGTATTGAGCATCTGATATAAATTGCTTTACGACGGCAAACGAAAAAAGACGCCGTAAAGCAACAAATCTTTCATGCACTTATATATCTTGAACGGAGGCGGGAAATTATCCTCATGTACTATTATCTGCTATTAAGAGATTGGCAGATTGAGGAGATACAGGGTCTGCCTGCAGCCACGGCTTTGGGAACAGCTTTCTAAAATCATTGGCTTACTGAATCCAGTCAAAAAGGCTTAACTGCTTTATATCCTGTTCCCTTCCTGAACCGGCTGCATTTTCCCGTTCCACGCAGTCTCCGGGAATAGCGGACAAAAATTCGGACTCTTCCTTTCCCGTCACCAGTATTAACTGGTCCCTGGCCCTGGTCATACCTACATAAAAAAGCCTTCTCTCCTCCTCCTTCCCGCTCTCTTCCGGCTCCTCCCCTTTCTTCCATTCCAGAGGTATCACGCCTTTTCTGACGCCGCAGAGAATAACGGCGGAGAATTCCAGCCCCTTGGAGGCATGGAGCGTCATGAGCGTGACTGCGTCGGACCTGTACTGCTTCTTCCCCGGACGGCGGAGATCCCCCTCTGTGCCGAAAGCCAGCGCGTCCAAAAACTCATTCATGTTCCGGTACAGGCAGGAGGTCTGCAAAAGCTTCTCCATGCCTCTGCCATCCTCCCAGCCCATTTCCTTTATCCATTCTTCCAGTACAGGCTGTGGTTTTCTTTTTCCCAAAGAAGGTCCGTATCTGGCTGCAGCCGCCTCGTAGCCCTTCTCCTCGTTCTTCCACAGAAGCCGGCGGCTCATACGGGCAGAAAAGCGGTCTTTGGGATTTAGGACACTTCTGAAAAAGCTGACGCTCCCCCTCACCTGGGGATCTTGCAAAAATTCGTCCCTGCCTGCAACCTGATAGGGAATTCCCTCCTTTTGGAGGCATTTTTCCAGCAGAGCGGCCTGCCGGTGCGTCCGGTACAAAACTGCAATATCGGCAAATCCGGTGAAGCCTCCGGGCTGCGCCTCTCCTGTGCATCCAGCATGTCAATGCCGCCGATTATGCGGTTAATCTCTTTCGCTGTGAAAATAGCCTCAGACATCCCGCTCTCTGCCCTTACCAGGCGAATCCTGGCGCCCTCCCTCCTCACAGGATGCAGTTTTCTCTCCCCGCCGGGTTCATCGAGATCAGGGCCTGGGCCCCCTCCAGCACAGAGGGGACAGAGCGGTAGTTTTCACTGAGGGCAATCTGTGTCAGGCCGGGATATTCCCGTCTGAGCGCTTCAAAGCAGCCAGGATCAGAGCCACGGAAACCGTAGATCGCCTGGTCCGGATCGCCTATAACAAAAAGTTCCTTCTGCCCCTTATTCCAGGCCTGAATCAACTGAAACTGTACGGGGTTCACATCCTGAAACTCATCAACCAGAAGATAAGAGAATCGGCGTCTGCGGATCTCCTCTTTCTTTTCCTGTTTAAGAAGCTTAAGAGTCTCCAGAAGCAGGTCGTCGAAGTCACAAGCCCCCTCTGCCTCCAGACTTTCCTCGTACCGGGCGGCAGCCTTTTGAAACCCTGCTTCCGGATCCTCCGCTTTCTCCCCTGCTTCATTCCCGGAGAGGACGTTCCGTCCGCCCCGGGATTTTATGAGGGAAAGTTTTCTTAAAAACTCTGCCGCAGTGCAGTCCAGGCCCGTTTCCTTTACCGCATCCCCTGCCAGCTCCAAAAGCATCTCCTCCGACGCCGGAATTCTGTCAAATCCCTGCTCCTGAAGCAGTTTAAGGCAGATGGAGTGGAACGTGCCCGTGTTTAAAAGGCGAAGGGCCCTCTTGGCTCCGGCCTGCCCTTCCAAACGCACCCGAAGTTCTGCGGCGGCCTTATTTGTAAAAGTCACTGCTGTAATCTCCGAGGGTTTCACTCCCCGATCTTTTAGTAGGCAGAGAATCCGGGCTGTGAGCGTCCCCGTTTTTCCTGTGCCGGGACCTGCCGTCACCGCAATGGCGGGTGCAGGAGTCATGGCCGCTTTTCTCTGGGCCTCATTGAGTTTTTCCAGGCAGAAAGGCATATCAGCCTCCTCTGTCTCCCCGCGCCCGAAATCTGACGCCTGTACTCCCTGCATTCTGGGGCCATTATCGGCCCTCTGCTCCGGCAGTCCCCACTTGGACGGAAGAAACAGACTCATCTGCCCCTCCACTTCGTCCATCTCCCACGGTTCAAAAAGGCTGATGGTCCCATATTCCCCGTCGTAGCCCGGCCTGCGCTCCACCTGGCCCCTGCGAAGGCGGCAGATTCCCTCTGCAATCATGCTCCTGACTGACGCCTGATATCCTCCTCAGGTATTTCTCTCAAAATTGAAAATTCATCTCCCAGTTTGGCAATCATATTCTCATAAATTTTCTGAACGCCCGCACCGGCCGATGATTTTCCGATGGAAGCCCCTATCACTTCCGGCAGTGGAACCAGGCTCTCGAAAGCCTTTCCATCAGGCCGGATATATCCCTCCTCCCTGTCTGCCAGCTCCTCCACGCGGTGGGAGACGCCGATAGTCAGCTTTCTTCCACAGACCGGACACCTTCCTCCACACGCCTTTGCCTCAGAGGGACTCAGGCAGAGGCGGCATTTCCGGTGTCCGTCAAAATGGTATTTTCCCTCTTCAGGAAAAAACTCAATGGTCCCCCCGGAGCCCCTCTCCTGTCTCCAGAGCGTTTGCCATGGCTCCGTAGGACAAATCCGTATCCAAAAGGTTGGCTTCCCTCCCCAGCTTGGCCGGGGAATGGGCGTCGGAGTTGGAGACAAGCTGATAACCGTCCAAGGCGGAAAGCCGCCAGTTCATAGGCGGATCCGAGGACAGGCCTGTCTCCAGGGCATGAATATGCGGGGTCAAATCTCCAAAACATTCTTCTATACTGTCAAAGCCTGAAAAAGCTCCGAACATGGAAAAATGAGGCGTCCAGATATGTGCCGGAATAAAGACTCCCTCAGGGCAGATCTCCAGCATAATCTCCAGAAGATCGTGGCAGGACAGCCCCAGAATGGGACGGCCGTCGGAATGAATATTTCCAATCTGTTCCAGCCTTTTAGAGAGCCTCTCCGCCGCCTCCAATCCCGGAAGCAGAATCAGGCTGTGAACCTTCCTCACTCTGCCCCCCTGCTTGTAGATGGAACTGATCTCCCCGGTGACAACAAACCGCACGAGCCGGGAATCATCGGGCGCCCCGTCTCTTATGCGGTATTCTTCCTTTAAAGTGTAAAACCCGTCCTCTCCGGGAACCAGCTTTTCCCTCAGCTCCTCCCGCCAGGCCGGATGGGTGAAATCTCCGGTTCCCAGCAGGCGGATCCCCTTTTTTCTCGCCCACAGTTCCAGATGCTCCGGTGTGCCCTCCTGGCTGGTAGCTCTGGAATAGCGGGAGTGGATATGAAGATCTGCTATATACATCCTTATTCTCCTTGGTTTTTACCAATATTTTTCTTTCGTGTCTGCCTCTTGGCGGCAAACGCCTGCTCTCATAAAAATAATAAAAACTGCGGACAGTTTTATTATACTGCCCGCAGTTTCGTGAGTCAAATTTCCCCCCATGCAAAAGGGCGGGCTGCAGATTGCAGGCGTCCTCCGCGTTCCGCTGTTCCCTGGCAGCTCCAAAGATGCTGTTTTCTAATCCAGGGGCCCAATCTCCATCACATAGGGCTGATTCCAGTAAAACACCGCTCTGCTAAATTTCAGGGTTATTTCTGTATCACCTTCGTCGTAAAAAACCCGGAAGCCGCTGAGATTGCCCTTCTCGTCAAAGTCGTACCGCTCATGTTCCCAATTGGTCCATATCTTCCTCTGGCAGATTAAGCCTCTTAAAGCCAGATCCTTATTTTCATGGGCCGCCTCCACATCGATGTACACGGCCGGCCGCTCTGCCACGTCTGTTTTTCCCTGCTTATCCTCTGACTCCGTCCTCTGGGGCTCCTTCATCCTGGTGATCCCGAGAATACGCACAGAACCGTCTTTCCACGGAATTTCCTCATTTATTTCTTCATAATCCCGGGGGATGGACAATGTCACAGGCTGGGACTCCTCATGGTTCAAAAAGTTAATTCCGGGAATATGTATCCGGAAGGATACATTCTGCTCCTCCCGTGGAACATCGAACAGACATCTGTACCGCACTCCATGCCCTTTTACATCCGGCGGCAGGTAGGTCCCCATCTTGTCCCAATAGGGAACATACGGTAACGACTTAATCAGATATTGTTTCCCTCCTCCTGATATAGTTGGCATATCGATCTCCTGAAGAGGCGGTTTATAGGTGATGCTAAGGGAACTTTCCCCCGTTTCCCTGTAGGTATACCAGGATATAAGAATCCCTTCCTCCACCCGTTTCCCCATGCTTATAATAGAAATGCCGTCATGGGTATCGATGCTTCCGTCTTCCCCTGCCGCCAACTCTTCCAAGGTGTCATATTCAGGCGCAGGCTTCAAGGTAAATTCCAGCGGTTTCTCAAAATCCAGAAGCCGGATCCCGTAGCCGGACAACGGATCTCCTTCCCCCGGGGCGGACGGAAGCTCAAACCTTGCCTCCATCAGATAGCGCCTGTGGCCGCATGCCTCAAAATAATCAGTATAAGACGCATACCTGGACTCCTGAGGCTTAATTCCGGTCTCCGGTATGCCGGGGCCTGTGAGGAACAGGCCTTCGCCCGACTTCCAAAGCTCCTCCTGGTATCGCTCCGAAGGAAGCATCGTCCCGTCGCTTAAAGTAACGTACATACCGTCCGAGGGAGGTTCCCCGTCCGCCGGGATAGTACTGACCTCCGAAAAATCATCCAGGACAATGTTTACAATCAGCTCCCCTTTTTGATATATGGCGGATGTCAGAGATATTGTCTTTTCTTCCCGGGGCAGTTCCGATTCAACCACAGTCTCCAGTTGATAAACCGGATATTCCGACTGGATGATTCCATAGGCTCTGACAAACTGGTACGGCAGTGCAAAAATCGGTTCTCCTGTTTCTGATTCCGGCTTCTGCTCTCCCTGTGAAATCCGGGCCTGGTTTCCTCCATAAGGGTGTTGTCTTTCTTTACGGTAATTTCCTTCTCCGTACCGGTAACCGGCTCCGGCGGAGTCTCCGGGGTTCCTCCGCCCGAACCGCAGCCAAACAGCAGCGCCGACATCAAGCCTGCTATTGCCAAAACCCTTATCTCCTTTTTCTTCATGCCGTCCCCTCCTTTTCCACCGCGATCCACATATATTTATCTGTTTTTATCATAGCAGAGCCGGAGCTTATAATCCTTTCTTATTTCTTACATATTCCAGATGGAAAAATTAATATTGACAGAACCCCGTTATCCAATTACAATCCCACATACTCAGGCACAATATCATAATGTACTAAAAAAGGAATCCGTCAATACAGCTAACTGATTCCTTTTCTTATAAGTTTACAAACTATTCAATATTTCTGTGGCGCGCCACCATTTCAGCTTCCGGTATCCCCATCTCTTCACTTGCCATCATGACAATGACGTCAAACACAATAAAAAGCGCCTGCTCAAACAAATTGCCCATAGGCTGCTTTGTCTCCACAAATTTGCCGGAAGCGCGATATGCAGCCGCAGGCAGTTTCATAACAATATCCGCCTGCTCCACACAATAACCGGATTCCGCAGCGCTGATTACAGCAATAACCGCCCCATGCCCTTTGGCATAACGCACAACCTGGTCAATCGTGTCGATGTGTCCCGGGCCGCAGACGGCAATTAGGAGATCGCCTGTTCCAAGCGCCGGGGTTGTATCATCCCAAATCCAGTGGGATTCCTTTCCAAGATGAGTCAGCCTCATGGCAAAGGCTTTCGTGGAGAGTCCCTCGCGTCCTGCTCCGATGGTGAAAATCCGCCTGTGTGATTTCACAGCCTCCAACAGCTCACGGATATAGGAATCATCCATAAGCTCAAATACTTCCTGAAGCTCCTTCATTGCCAAATTTGCCTTTTCTTTAAAACCTGTCATAGCACGTCCTCCTCCAATACATTATTTTTAAATTTAATTTTCTCTGAGTTTAAGGCATCCGCAGGCTTCAACTTCGGAATATATTCTTTTTTGTCCTCAGCCTCGATTGTTCTGATCTCCTGCAAAGCATAAACTTCTCCTATCTGTACCGCTTTTCCCTTTGCCATATCATGATACATCATTAGATTTACCGCTTCAATCCCTTTATATTTATGAGACAGTTCTGTAATTCCCTGATAGTGCCTTTTATTATCATTAATCCCGGGAATAATGGGGCATCGGAGGATTACCCTGCTTCCACTTTTGCAGAGATAGTCCAAATTGCTTAGTATCAAGCGGTTATCAGCCCCTGTATACCTCTTATGCTCTCTTGTATCTGTTATTTTATAATCAAACAAAAAGAGGTCTGTATAATCTGCAATCTCCCGGTATTTATCTCTGGACGCCTGCCCGGAAGTATCCACACATACGTGCAGCCCATTTTTTTTAGCCTTTTTCAAAAGTTCCAATAAGGGCTCAAACTGCACCATTGGCTCCCCGCCGCTAACGGTAAGGCCGCCGTTGCTTTTCCGGTAAAAATCCATATCCTTCATGACAATTTCCAGTATTTCTTCGCCAGATGCCTTTTTTCCGTAAAACTTCAACGCATGATTGAAACATGCATCTGTACACAAGCCGCATTGTATACATCTGGCAAAATCAATTTCATGGCGGATAGGATCCACCCGATGGACAGAATGCGTGCATACCTCCTGGCATTTTCCGCATTTGGTGCATTTTTTTTCTATAAATCCCAATTGCGGCCCGCACCTTTTTGATTCCGGATTATGGCACCAGACACAATCCAAAGGGCATCCCTTTAAAAAACAGTGGTCCTGATACCCGGGCCGTCATGCAATGCAAATCTTTGCAAATCAAAACATATTAATTCAGCCATTTTTATCCATCCGATCAATTCAACGTACGGTTCAGAATATCCATCTGTACATCATCTGCCAGTTCCACATATCTTGCGCTGAATCCTCCTACGCGCACAATTAAATTGGAATATTTTTCCGGCTCTTTCCTTGCCTTTATAAGATCCTCTTTTCCCACTACATTTATCATCATCTGCGTGCCTCCGCGGCTGAAATAAGACTCCATCAGAGGCAATATGACTGATTGCCGCATATCATTAAATGTCTCTTTGGAAAACTTTATATTTTGTACAACGCCAAAATGGATGTCTCCCCTTGCCTTTAACAGGGAGTTGATAAATGCCGTAACGCCATTTTTGTCCATACCGGCCGTTGGATTATTGGCATTTGTAAGGGATTCGGCGGCGCGCCGGCCATCAGGGGTAGCCCCTGTGTTCCTTCCGTAGGTAGTATTGTCCCGGTTATTAATGTTTACCATGCCAAAACAATCAAGCCCGAAATAGGTTCCCGAAATCCCTAACATGGTATAGCTCACCATTTCATGAACCGACGCCATCATCCGATCCACTTCTTCCAAGTCGTTTCCGAACTTGTCTACATTCAGCATGATTGCCCGCATATCTTCATAACCTTTGAAATCCGCCTTCAACGCAGCCAGCATTTTTTCCGCCGTCATAGTCTTATCTTCAAAAATACATTTCTTGATTGCCATCAGAGAATCCGAGCAGGTAATCAGACCATATATCTCATCGCTGCCGCCGCACTTACTGTTCCTCCGCTGATTACGCCTTTGCCGGCGTCCAAACAGCCATCATACAGAAGATTATGCAGGTTCAGCGACATATCTTCACCAATGATTTCGTATCCCCGGGAATGGTTTCTTGCACTTATATCTGTTAAAAACGCAACATTTTCACAGAAGGTATTCCATAAGTCCTCAAATGTCTCATAATCTGTCAACGTTGTATCATTGGGAGTGATCCTGTAGGTCCCGGTAGAATCGAAGCCTCCATTTATAGTTCCCCACAATACATTTGCGAGATTCAAAACCGAATTGGGACTGGCGATTATTTTATGGTCGATTGTAAATTCTCCGCACCCCAGGGGCATCCACCCCAGCGCATCTTCGCAGCTGATTCCAAATACCTTCATAACTCCGGGAATAATGTTTTCATCCTTGTACAGCATAGGGTAGGTAGTTCCCTCTCCGATGCATTCCATCGCTTTCTCATACAGCCTGTTATCCATGCTGTCAAACATCCTCAGCGTAAGCTGCGGCACGATATCCCTTACTCTCCTGGACACCTCCATAATAATCAGCGCAAGTTCATCCGCCTCCTTAGGGTGTTTCCTGCCCAGGCCGCCAATAATTACCCTGTCATCCGTCACCTGCTCTTTTACAATCATCAACTGCCAGAAGCTGGTCAGCAGCCGGATAGCCTCTTCCTCATCCAGAACACCTTTTTCCAAATCGCTTATATAGTACACAGCAAGGTAATCATCCATACGCCCCCATTCCCGGCGCCGTCCATAAGCGTATAGATAATAACCAGCTGAATGGCTTCCCTGAAACTCTCCGGCCTTTCCGTCGTCAGTTTACGGCAGATGCGTTCCATTTCCTCAAGATCGTTTTTGCGCTGTTTATCCGTCTCCGTCCTGCAAAGCCCGGCTGCCCGGTCAGCGTACCAGGTCAATGTCCGCATAATGGTTTTCAATTCCATGCGGATGCCTTCATAAAAATTCGGGTCATTGTCAGGATGCTCCTTCTGTTTTTCCTCCGTCAGTTTATAAAGACCGCTTAATCCATAATCCAGCAGCTTTTCATAATCCAGAAAAATTCCGGCAACCCTCTGCAGCGCAGTGGCTCCGTGAGGCTGATTCTCCAAATCCAAACTGCCGCCCTCAGAAACGCCTCCTGTTACCATATAAATTTTATCCACCGGATCCATTTCTGCCAGAAACCGCTTCGTTGATGTATGATTATTCCAAAATATATACAGCTCTCTTAAGCGTTCCCTGTCTCCATCCGGGACAGACATATCTGCCATCTTTTCACGAAACCAGTCAAAGTTCATGGCAAATCCCCACTCACTGTTGATATACTGCGCATTCATTCCAAGTGGCAGAATGTCTGCACGTCCGCAAAAAAGATCGTTTGGCATTATGTCCAGCATGATTTGAGGAAATTGTGCGTCAAAGCACTTCGCTTCCCGGATAGCCGGATGGTCCTCTTTACATTTCTTATAGACTTCCGTAAATGTTTCCATATGGTTCAAAAGTTCCCGGAAATCCAGTCGGGATTCATTGTTATAAACAGTGGAATAGCCGCTGTAGGCTTTCTTTGTACGGGTCTTATAATGTTCTTTCCAATACATCTTTGTTCCTCCTGGAATTAAATCTTAATTTGGTTGAAAACGACGCCCCTTTTTCAACCGCTGCGCATTGTTTATATAATAGTTGCAAATAAGAACGGCAATCAGGGATACTCCCCAAATTAAATCTCTATAAAAATTGCTTATATCAGGGAACATATTTAACACAGAGGACAATGTCTGTAAGATTACAACTGCGATGGCAATACCGGAAATTGTTCCAAACCCGCCGTTGGGATTCACTCCTCCCAATACCACAATCAATATACACTGCATTGTATAGCTGGAACCGAAATCCGCCTTTGCCGAATTTAACCGTGAAAGGCTGATCAGTCCGGCTACCGCCGACGCCAGTCCGGAAAGCATGTATGTCTTTATAATAACTGATTTTATCCTTATGCCGGAAAAAAGCGCCGCCTGAACATTCGTACCAACAAAGGTGATATGGATCCCAAGTTTCGTCTTTTTCATCACAAATCCAAATACAGCCGCCATCAACAAAAAAACTACAAATGGTATGGGAATCACCCCAAGCATCATGCCTCCCCCCAGGCAGCCGAATGCTTTGAACGCCCCTGAAACAGTGCTCCCTTTGGACAAGATAATGGCAATGCAAGATATAACTGATATGTGCCCAGCGTAGCCAACATCGCGGGAATTTTGACACAGGAAATAAGAAAACCGTTAAAAGCCCCGCAGAGCAGCCCAACGGCCAAAGCCAGCATACATCCCAAAATCATTACAAAAGCCTCCGGTATACCGGTTATGGAGGGAGCAAAGCGCTGCATAAAGAGCGCCGCCGATATGCCGCACAGATTTGCAACATATACGCAGGAAAGATCAATTCCTCCCGATATCATGGCAATCCCGCAGCCCAATGCCATTAACCCGTACTCCGAAAGCTGGATTCCAATTGATTGAAAGTTTGCGCCTCGAAAAAAGGTAGCCGGTTTAAAAATACTGGCTAACAGAAAAATAATAAGCAGGAGAATGCCCAGACGCTTTACATTGGGATCCATGGATGAAAGGAGAAACATTTGTTTTTTTTCACTCTTAGGCCTGTTCATTTCGTCTCCTCCTTGCTTCTCTGTACTTTTTTCCTGGATGACATGGCTGATACCGCTGTGCCAATCACAATGATAGCCCCAATAAACGCCTTCTGAAAATAAATCGGAATTCCCACCAGAATCAAGCTGTTTGTTACCATAGTTAATAACAGCGTTCCAAGAACACAGCCCGTCAGAGTGCCATCTCCTCCTGTCATTCTGGTTCCGCCAAGTATTACAGCCGCAATGACCACCATCTCCGTCCCTGCAAATTCAGTGGGCAGATACCGCAATGCCATTATGGTATAGCACATGCCTCCAACAGCCGCTAAGCCTCCATTGATCACAAATATCCAAAAACGGATGCGCCTGCAATTAAAACCGGCCCGTTCCGCAGACACCTCATCTCCGCCAAGAGCAAATACGCTGCGGCCTGCCATCGTATAGTTCAATATAAAATATGCTGCTATGTACAACAGAACCATAATCAGGAAAGCCGCCGGCAGGTTGGATCCCAGGCCGGTTGTTTTATCTTTTACGGAAAATAACATGCTTTTTCCAAAGGCGTACATATTAGCCGGAAGCTCCATTCGGCCTGCGTTAAACATTCCGAAGAGAATTCCGCTAAAAACAGAGGAGGTTGCCAGCGTTATGATGAGGCTTGGAAAGCGGAATTTCACAATCAGCCACCCATTCACCGCTCCCATCAGCGCTCCGAAAAAGACCGCTATCAGAAAGGCAACTATCACCGGCCCCTGGTAACCTATGTTCAATGTAATAGCTGTTGTCAGATAGCTGCTTAATGCCGCAATTAACGGAAACGATGCATCCGGGCCGGTGCTGACAAAGGAAAGATATGCGCACAGTGCATAGATAAGCGGGGTGATAAGGGACCGGAGCAGATCAACCAGATTGTTGCTTGTTAAGAAAAGGCCGGAGCGCGCCTCAATGATAATTGAAAGGGCGGCTATGATTACGAAAACGTAAAATTCCGCGCGGCCTGCCACAGACTTCCATTTTAGTTTCATCATCCTTCCCTCCCCTCAGCCGACAACTCCAGGGCGCTCATATTGCCGCCGGAGAATTCCTTTACGAGTCTTCCTCCGGTCATGACCAGCGCCCGATCAGCTGTATCCAATATCTCTCTGACATCATCGGAAATGACTATGACCGACATTCCTCTCCCGGTGCATTTGCGAAGCAATGAATGGATATCATATTTAGCCCTATATCCACGCCAACTGTGGGGCCGTTCAAAATCAGGATATCGGGATTCATTGCCAGCCACTTGGAGAGTACAACCTTCTGCTGATTGCCGCCTGACAAAGTATTGACCGGCAGATGGTGATTCGCAGTGGCAATACCAATCTCTTTGATCCATTTTAATGACTCCTCTTCAAGAATGCAGTCATCAACAAGACCCATTCTTGTAAGCAGTCTGCCCAGCTTTCCAATCACCACATTTTTCAAAATGGATTGCGGAAGAAACAGGCCCTCCGTCAACCGATCCTCAGGAACAAGCCCAATTCCGTTTCTCAGGGCATCTCCCACCGATTTAATCTGACTTTCCCTGCCATTTATAAAGATGGCGCCGCTCTGAGCCGGGTTTAATCCAAAAAGAGTCAGGGACAATTCGGTACGGCCTGAGCCCAGCTGACCTGTGATTCCCAAAATTTCTCCTTTGTGAAGTTTGAAACTAATATCTTCAATACCGGGTGCGGTAATATTTTTCAACTCCATCACAACTTCAGGGTTTAATTCTCTTTTTCTCTTTTCTAATGCCCCGAATATCCTGCCGGTCATATAGTAAGAGAATTTCTCATCATCCATTTCACTTATTGGGCATGAAATAACATTTTGTCCATTGCAAAGAACCGTAATCTGCTCACATATTTCAAACACTTCTTCCAGCTTGTGGGAAACGAATAAAATCGATACGTCCCTTCTTTTTAAATCATTCACTATCTCAAACAATCGCTTTGTTTCTTTTCTTGTAAGGGCCGTAGTGGGCTCGTCCATTATAATCAGCCTGGCATCGTCCAGCAGCGCTCTGGCAATAGCCACAAGCTGTTTATCCGCCACCGGAAGGGTCTCCACCAGCGCGTCGAGGTCAACGTTAAAGCGGATTCTCTCAACTGCACGTTTGGCAATCCGGTCAATCTCTCCTTTATCAATGAAATGTTTTTTCTTTGCCAGCATCTGGTTCAGAGCCAGATTTTCCCTGACGGTCAAATTGCCGAACAGAGAAAAATCCTGGTATATAACCTGAATTCCCGCCTGTATAGACTCCTGCGGCGTCATTTTCTCATAAGACTTCCCGTTAATCTTGATTTCACCCTGATCCGGATGATAATATCCTGAAACCACCTTTATGATGGTAGATTTTCCGCTTCCGTTCTCCCCTGCAAGACAGTGCACCTCCCCGGGCCTGATTTGAAGATCCACACCGTTTAGCGCCTTTACTCCGCCAAATGATTTCTTTATTCCTTTTAGCTCCACTAAATAATCCATCCAGCTCCCCTCCCCGGAAATATGAAACGATTCATGACTGCTTTACCGCCGGCCGCAGTTCTCACTGCAGCCGGCAGCCGGACAGTTCTTTCATTTCTGGTAATTTAAAAGTAATGTATACGCCCGGACATCCGGAAAATCAGAAACCGTATCCGTCCACATCATCCCCTGTGATAGAGAGATCTGCCGCCCCAATCAGACAGCGGTTCGCGCCCTCCTCCAGAATCATGCTGTTATATCCGTCAACGCCGATATCCAGCCTTCGCCGTTGCCGGTAACTTCACCTGCCAGAATCTGTGCAGCCAGTGCACAGCGCCTGGGTCCCATGTCAGTATCCTGGAAACTGCCCCTGATTTTAAATATGGGCTGTATTCATTGGGCGTTCCCACTCCTATAATCTTTACCTGCCCCTCCAGTCCCAGCTCTTCCACAGCCTGGGATACGCCAGGGGCATCCGTAGAGGCTATGCCAATAAAACCTTTTAAATCCGGGTTCGTCTTAATAAGTTCCTTCGCATGTTCGTACGCTGTATTGACGCTCTCCTCCGATTCCATGGAAGGAACTGCGCCGCCATTAATGAGCTCCATGTCCGGATATGCCGCGGCCTGCCGCTCAGCTGCCACTTTGGCATACTCCATATGGGAGGCTGTGGTAACATACCCGACGCTGATGCCGTATTTTCCCCTTTCTCCCATGTCCTCTGCCAGGGCATCCATTAAGGCTGTGCCAAAGGCCTCGGCAGTGCACGCCTCAATATCAAACAACGTATTCTTTTGGCTTCCCCCTTCATGCGTAACAACTACAATGCCTTTTTCCATGGCCTTTTCCAGCGAAGACTCCAACGCCCCCGGATCAATCGGTATAACGCATAAAGCGTCGATTCCCTGTGCAATCAGGTCGTCAACCACCTGAACCTGGGAGGCGGCGTCCGCTGTTGCCGGTCCGCGTACAATCAGATTGATTCCTGTTTCTTCATGAAACTCCTCAACGCCTTCTACAATACGCTTCCCCCATGCAGCAGTGGCGTCTTTATATACCACTCCGATGGTCCACTGGGACTGTTCCTTTTGGCTCTTGTAATTGGACACATCGAAAAAATCAGCGCTTTTCTCCGCATCTGCTTCCGTTTCTGTATTTTCTATATTGCCATTTTCTGTACTTGTCTCTGCACCCGTCTCGGCCGCAGAATCAGCGCCTGCAGTGCTCTTAGCCCCGCACGCGCAGGTAAAACCCACTGCAGCCACCAGCAATACCGTTAACAACGCAGAAGTAACTTTTCTATGCATACTCTCTCCTCATTTCTTCATTAATCAGCTCTGTCCGCCAGACATCTTCCCTTGTTTCAAAGTCTTTCATTTAACTCCAAATGCTCATTGTCGGGACCCCGGAACATAATCCATCTTGAGCCGTTGGGATATACCTCCGGCGCAAAAGTAACCTCAGTTTCCTCTTTGAACGCTAATCCTCTTTCTTCCAGACGCGCCTTTACTTTCTCAATATCAGTTACCTTCAGTGCAATGTGGTCTACGACGCCATCTGCTCTTTCCCTCTCATGTAAGCTGAATCAGCTCAAGCGCCATATCTCCGTTTACTGCAAACGCTACGGAAGAATCTCCGGCGCTGCATTCTTCCTCTATTGTAAAATCTAAAATTTCACAATAGAATTTTTTAGATTTTTCCAGGTTCTTAACATAAACGCCTATATGTGCAAGCCCCTGAATCAGTCTCTCTTGCATGCTCCTCCTCCTTTCTCCGGATAAGCAGGCAGTTTCATACAATATGCCTACCGTTTGATACCAGCCGCTCACTTATACCAGCATTTTTATAAATGTTATACGTTTAACTCCCTGATTAAAGGATATCACATTGCAGTTTTTTTGTAAATCGTTGTATATTCACAATTTTATACTCATATTTTTGTGCAAATTATATATTTAAAAAATATATTTTCTAATCGTTTAACCACCCTGCTTGACTTTTCTCCAAAATAGCCTTAAGATAAAAATAACTATTAAACAAAACAAAACAAGGAAATGAGCCATCTATGAAAAAAGCCACTTTAAAAGAGGTCGCCAAGCAGGCCGGCGTCTCAACTGCAACTGTGTCATATGTAATCAATGGCAGCCGTGGGGTTTCTGACGAATCCAGGAGAAAGGTCGAAGCTGCGATCCATGAGCTCTCATACTATCCGAATCAGCTGGCCAGAAATTTAAAGAATGGAAAACATAATACCATTGGTTTTATTGTACCGGATATTGCGAATATCTACTTTTCTGCAATTATAGAAGAAGTGGAGACTGTTTTGGCCATCAACGGCATCAATCTAATCATTGCCAATACAAAGGAAACGCCGCAAAACGAAGTCAATCAGATTCGTTCTCTTTCTAACGGGCTGGTGGATGGGCTGATTATTGCGTCAACGATATCTGATTACAGCACAATTTCCGATATCATACCTGCAAAATTCCCGGTTGTCATGGTTGACCGGGGTATTTGCAATTGTCCCGCCGATCAGGTGCTGGTATCCAGTGAAACGGCAATGTTCCAGGGCATCTCCGAACTGGTATCAAACGGGCACACCAAAATCGGCTATATCGCAGGGCTGAGACATATTTATACCACAGAACAGCGTATTAAAGAATTTAAGAACGCCTTAAATACAGTTGGAATTAGCCCGGACGACGATCTTATTCAGTATACAACTGCAGAATCTTCTTCCGCTCAAGAGCTGGCCTACTCTCTGTTAAATACCGGTTGTACTGCCATTGTAGCGGGAAACAATATTATAACCATGGATCTTGTAAACATCGCGCTGAAAAATCTGCTCTCCAATAAGAGTGAATTTCAAATCCTGGGATACAGCTACGGAGAATGGTACTCCTGGCTTCCTTTCCTGAAAACCATTGAAGTGCCAACCCGGGACGTAGGCCGCCTCGCCATACGCCGGCTGCTGGAACGTCTTGAAAGCCCGGATATATCCAGCAAAGAGTACATACTAACATGTATTTACAGCTATCAGGTACGCAATCAATCTATTTGCGAATTTTAACTGCCGGGGCGCGCTTCAACTATCAGCGCGGGATCATTGATATATGCCCCATGTAACATGATAGGAGCAAGGGCAAGGCGCTTTGGCAGTCCCCGGAAAAGGAGCCCGTAATTTTTTTGGCAGGAGGAGGCGTGATGCAAAAATGGCAAAAGGCCTCCGGGCGCCCCGAAAGCCTTTTATCTGCAAACATCCAGCCTCTCTAATCCAGCAAATTAGTCATACTCTTCAAACTGATCCCCAGAGTGGATGTATTATGAAGCAGAGCCGACATAGCGGGGGTAATCACACCTCCTACCCCCAGCAAAATCAGTCCCAGATTGAATCCGATGACGAATCTGTAATTCCGGTTAATGCGGTCAAGAAGGCCGCTGCTGATGGCCCGCAGCGTCACCAGCTGGAACAGATTGTCCTCGGATATGGTAATATCCGCAATCTCCCTTGCAATCTCCGCACCCTCGCTGATGGCTATTCCGACGTCAGCAGCCGAGAGGGCGGGGGAGTCGTTAATTCCGTCGCCTATCATTATCACTTTCCGGCCCCTGCGTTTTTCCGACTCCACGAATCCTGCCTTGTCCTCAGGAAGCACCTCGGAATCGTATTCATCCACGCCTACCCGTTCAGCTATGGCCCGGGCCGTCCGTTCGCTGTCTCCTGTCATCATAACAATTTTCGTAATCCCCTGCATATGCAGAGCGCGGATCACTGCATCCGCTTCCTCCCTCAGAGGATCCTCTATACATATGACAGCTGCCAGAACGCCTCCCACAGCCAGATACAGGTGGGAATATTCTGTGGGCAGCCTGTGGAATTCTTCTCGTTTATCCTCAGGAATGATGCATTTTTCATCCTCAAACACAAAATGGTAGCTTCCTATAACCACCCGCTCCTCGCCTACATAGGTGGCGATTCCATGGGCTACGATGTAATCTACCTTGGAATGCATTTCGTTGTGAACCAACCGCCGCTTCCTGGCCTCGTTTACAACGGCATTGGCTATGGAGTGGGGGAAATGTTCCTCCAGGCAGGCCGCTATCCGCAGAAGCTCATCCTTATCCTTGCCGTTAAATACCACCACATCTGCAACCTGGGGTTTCGCTTTTGTGAGAGTTCCCGTCTTGTCAAAGACAATGGTATCTGCCGCAGCCACTGCCTCCATATATTTTCCGCCCTTTACAGTGATGTGGTAGGCGCTGGCTTCCCGCATAGCCGACAGCACAGACAGCGGCATGGCCAGCTTCAATGCACAGGAAAAATCCACCATAAGTATGGATAGGGCCTTTGATACATTTCTGGTCAGCAGCCAGGTCAGCGCAGTGCCTCCCAGACTCCAGGGCACCAGAGCGTCCGCCAGCGTGGCGGCTTTTCCTTCGGCTGTTGATTTCAGCTGTTCCGACTCCTCAATCATCGTCACAATCCGCTCAAACCGTGTGGCCCCCGCTTCCTTCTTTACGCAGAGGGTAATCTCTCCCTCCTCAATGGCAGTCCCGGCATACACATACATACCGCTCTCTTTTTTCACAGGAATGGACTCGCCCGTCATGGAAGCCTGATTCACCATGCCTCGCCGGAGGCCACAATACCGTCCAGAGGAATGACATTCCCCATATGTACAGTTACCAAGTCTCCCTCCCTGATGCCGGAGACAGGCACAAGGACCTGGCTCCGTCTACATTCTGCCATACTTTGTTAATATTCAGGGACATACTTCTGGCCAAATCTCCCACAGACTTCTTATGGGTCCACTCCTCCAGCAGTTCTCCCACCCCCAGAAGGAACATAACCGACCCTGCGGTATCGTAGTCCCGGCGCAGAATGGATACTGCGATGGCAGTTGCGTCCAGCACCTCCACCTCCAGCCTGCCCTTCAGCAGGCGCCTGAGCCCTTTTATAAAATACCTGGCTCCGTGGAAAACCGTGTAAGCTGCACGAACCGGCACAGGCAGAAAGGTTTTTGTAAAGGTCCTCACAACAACTCTCTGAATCAGCTTCTCCTTATACTTCCGGTTCAGGGCCCGTCCGCTGTCTTTGGGGACAATCTCCCGGAGCCTCTCATTTTCGTATGTAAACTTCTGAATTCCCTCCAGAATCCCTTCCCTGTCTCCGTCAAAAAGCACCACCGCATCCCCGGTGCGGTCGTAAACCTTGGCGCCGGTAACTCCCGGCAGACTGCAGAGATAGTACTGCAGTAAATCCGCCTGACGGATACTCATCTCCTTCTGGTATAAATGGACTCTCACCCGTCCTCTTATCTCATGTCTGATCACAAACTTCATTATTGACCGCTCCTATCCTGCCGCCATGGCTTATAACAAAATACCGCCCGGGGAATTTGCCTCCCCAGGCGGATGAACCATTAATTTGCAGCTGCCTCAGCAGAATCTTCGTCTCTCCCCATCAGGCCCTCTGTGGTTTCTTCTCCGCTTTCATCCTCGAACACCTCTGCTTTGCGCCTGGCGTTGATTTCCTTTGCCTCCGCCAGAACATCCTCCGCATTCTCCTGGATATTCGTGGCAGTTGTCATAACACAATCTTTCGCCCTCAGTCCGGCCGCCAGACAGTTGATGTAAAACTTCTTTGCGTCATCGCTTCCAAGGATTTTAACGCCTGCCGTTCCAAACAGAACTCCGCCTAAAAAAGACCTATTCTTTGCACTTAAACAATCAATCATTCCTTTGTCCTCCTGGTTATGCCTATTTGTGCCTGTACCCTGTGTAGACTGCCATTACCAGGCAAACTACCATAGCCCACGCCCAAAACTTGTGATGTTTCATCTTGTGTACCTTCCTTTTGCCGATTGATTACGTAAGGTTTACACCCAAATACTAATTGGCTCCCCCCCGGTTAGTCAATTACAACAGGGCTTGTTGAGAAATTTCCTCATTTAACCTTATTTACCTTGTACACCCTGTATCCGGCGTCCCTCACCGCATCCTTTAAACGCTGGTCCTCATACTCCTCTTTCATGTATACCTGGGCTTCCTCCGCTTCCAGATCAACCCTGGCCCATACTCCTTCCAGGCTGTTGAGCGCGTTCTCGACGCGGACAGCACAGTTACCGCAGGACATGCCGTCCACCTTCAGTATCTTCTCATAGGGATAATGGGACATATCCCTGTCCGCCACTTTGACCCGTCTGGCGCCTTCTCCCCCGAGGAGCCGCAGCACCCGGAGGACAGGCGTTTCAGATAGCTTTTAATACCCAGCGCCGCAGCAACTACAACAAGAACACTTATGACTGCCGTTGACACGTTTCTCCCTCCTTATCTCCGGGATAAGAATACTGATAGGTCCGGGAAAGGACGCCCATCTCCTCCAGAGCGCTTACAGTCCTGTATATGGTAGCCATCCCCAGATTGGGATCCCGCTTGCGGGCCTGATAGTAGATGTCCTTGCAGCTGGTCCAGTTTCCTTCCAGAATCACATCCAGAAGCATTTCCCTCTGTCCGGTTATTCTCTTTCCTCTTTTCCGAAATTCTTCAATTACCTGTTCCTTTTCCAACATGTGCCAGCTCTCCTTCTCATGTGATTACAGGCTCGTTAGCAGCCGCACTCCCTTCATTCAATACAGGCCGGAGCCCGGAACCATTCCGGAGTCCGGCCTGTACGCCAAATGATTCATTTCTGGCAGCCTTATGCGGCAGACTGGGCTTTCGCATCCAGCTTTAAGGACTTGCTCTCCTTGTAGGGTCTGACCAAAAGATAAACAAACAGTATTACCAGCAGAATTGCCACAATTGCACCGATACCGAAGGTTCCTTCTGTTATAGCAGTTCCCAGCTGGTATACGCAGAGAGACACGGCGTATGCCAGTATTGTCTGGTATCCGATTGCAAACCAGGTCCACTTTGCATTGTTCATCTCACGCTTAATTGCGCCGATGGCTGCAAAGCAGGGCGCGCAAAGCAGGTTAAACACCAGGAAGGAATATCCGCTGGCCACTGTAAAGCCGGCTGCAAGGGTTCCCCAAATCTCTGCGCCGTCCTCCGCCACTTCTGCAAATCCATAGAGGACGCCGAAGGTACCCACCACGTTTTCCTTGGCAATAAGACCTGTGACAGCCGCCACAGCCGCCTGCCAGTCTCCCCATCCCAGAGGTGCGAATAAGGGGGCGATAACGCTGCCTATGCCTGCAAGAATACTGCTGTTGAGCTGCTCTGCCTCCAGCGCTCCAAAACTTCCGTCAACCCAGCCGTAGCTCATCATAAACCAGAGAACTATGGTTGACAGCAGAATAATAGTTCCGGCTTTTTTGATAAAGGACCAGCCGCGCTCCCACATGCTTCTCAAAACATTGCTTACAGTCGGCATGTGGTAAGCAGGAAGCTCCATAACAAAGGGAGCGGGATCGCCTGCAAACATATTGGTTTTCTTCAGAATGATACCGGAGCAGATAATTGCTGCAATTCCAACAAAGTATGCACTGGGCGCAACCCAGGAAGCGCCGTTAAAAACAGCTCCTGCAAACAGGGCGATAATGGGCAGCTTCGCGCCGCAGGGAATGAAGGTAGTGGTCATGATTGTCATTTTGCGGTCCCTGTCGTTCTCAATGGTACGTGATGCCATAACGCCGGGCACGCCGCATCCGGTCCCGATAAGCATGGGAATAAATGACTTGCCGGACAATCCAAACTTGCGGAATATTCTGTCCATGATAAATGCAACTCTGGCCATATAACCGCAGGCCTCCAGAAATGCCAGGAAAATAAACAGAACCAGCATCTGAGGGACAAAGCCAAGGACAGCGCCCACGCCGGCGATAATGCCATCCAGAATCAGGCTGGACAGCCAGTCGGCACAATTTACAGCCTCCAGGAAATTGCCTGCAATTACAGGAACGCCCGGAACCCATACGCCATAGCCTGCCGGATCCGGTTCCTCAGCCTCCAGGGCGGCGGCGAAATCAGCGGCGGCTACAGGAATGGAGTCGGTTATATTGCCTTCTTCATCTTCAATCTCAGCTACAGCTTCCACACCGGCTGCACTTGCCGCTTCCTCAAATGCGGCCACACCGGCCGCCTCCGACTCCTCTTCCTCAAACACGGAAGCGTCGATCCCCTGCTCTGTTGCAGCAGCAATATAAGCGTCAATCTTGGCGGACTCAATTGCATATCCCTCGGAAGCCTCTTCATAGGCGGCGGAGCCCATACCAAACAGATGCCAGCCGTCTCCAAATACCCCGTCGTTGGCCCAATCTGTAGCCAGGTGCCCACTGTGGAAACCGATACATAATATACGAGCCACATAACCACCGCAAAGATAGGCAGAGCCAGCCAGCGGTTGGTTACAACATGGTCAATTTTGTCGGAAGCGCTCAGTCTCTCCTTATTCTTCTTTGTATAGCAGCCTTTGATGATGGATGTAATGTAGGTGTAGCGCTCATTTGTAATGATGCTCTCCGAATCGTCATCTAAAGCGTCCTCTGTGCGCTTAATCAGGCTTTCCACATCCGGCGCCGCAGTCATTCTGGAAGCGATCTTGTCGTCCCTTTCAAAAAGCTTAATGGCGTAAAAGCGTTTCTGATCCTCTGGAATATCATTGCCCAGAGTCCGCTCAATCTCATCCAGCACAGCCTCCACGTCCGCTCCAAACGTATGTACAGGAGCACCGCTGCGGTTGTCCTTTGCCAATTTTACAGCCTGATCCGCAGCTTCCATGATGCCTGTTCCCTTGAGAGCCGAAATCTCCACAACAGGGCAGCCCAGCTTCGCGCTGAGAGCGTTTATGTCAATCTGGTCTCCGCTCTTGTTTACAATGTCCATCATATTCACAGCCATAAGAACGGGTATTCCAAGCTCCATAAGCTGAGTGGACAGGTACAGGTTGCGCTCCAGATTGGTTCCGTCCACAATGTTGAGAATGGCGTCGGGCCTCTCTGTAATCAGATAGTTCCTTGCAACAACCTCCTCCAATGTGTAGGGAGACAGGGAATAGATTCCCGGAAGGTCCATGATAATAACATCCTTGTTCCCCTTAAGTTTACCTTCCTTTTTCTCCACTGTTACACCGGGCCAGTTTCCTACAAACTGGTTGGAACCGGTCAGCCCGTTAAACAGGGTAGTCTTACCGCAGTTGGGATTGCCGGCCAAAGCGATTTTAATCGACATTTTCATATCCTCCTCGTTATAAGCGTTCAGCAGCCGTATCAGGGCCGCTTATGCGCGATACATTCCACCGTAACTGAGCGGGCGTCTTTCCCGGCCGCCAAGCGCAGTGGTTCGTTATGAGCACTTCGCAGAGAGCCTCCGCCCCTCCTCAGTGCAGCATTCCGTCCTCTTATTGAGAAAATTTATCAATAAATTAGTTTCAACTAACTTTACGCTGTAAAAAAGCGGTTTTTACTGCACTTCAATCATCTCTGCATCCGCTTTTCTCAGGGATAATTCATATCCTCTTACATTCACTTCCACCGGGTCGCCCAGAGGCGCCACCTTGCGTACAAACACTTCCGTCCCCTTTGTAATTCCCATATCCATAATCCGGCGTTTGACTGCTCCCTCGCCGTGAAGCTTAATAACGGAAACTGTGTCTCCGCACTTTACCTCTTTTAATGTGCGCATGTTAAATGCTCCTTTCTTCATACCTGTAATCCGGCCATACCCTTCCGGCCTATAGCGCGCCGGCTTTTGCTACACCATGATCTTGTTCGCCATTTCCTTGCTGATAGCGACTCTGGATTCCTTCACGTTCACAATCACATTCCCTCCGTTTACAGAAACCACCGTCAGATCCGCTCCCGGCACAAACCCCATATTCTCCAGATGGCGGCGTACCTCGTCTTTTCCGCCCACCCGTTTAATGGAAGCTGCCTGGCCTTCTTTTACCATCGTTAGAGGCATTATGTATCACTCCTTTTCCTTAAATTGATGTGATATCCTGTCATTTGTATATACAGTCCAAAAGTTAACCTATACTAACTGCAAATTCAGGTTAGCACTAGTTAACTCAAATGTCAATAATTTTTTTCAATAATTTTGAACTTTTTCCATTTTTTGTAACAGTTCAAAGGGCGGGAAAAGCGGGCTTTAAGCCGCTTATAAGACCGATTTTGCGCCAATCCGCTGATGAATGCCGTCTGTGTTCTCTATGCCAGGGCTTTCCCCAATGCCGCGCAGGCTTCTTGCGCATCTGCATCCGGCGCCTCATTACAAATCACGGAGTCGCAGGCCAGAACAGCCCCATCGCCCTTGCAGGTATCCTCAGGTGCGCATCCACTCTCCGTCCCCCATCCGTAGGAGCCGAACAGCGCTATTTTCTTACCTCCAAGCTTTCCTTCACACTCCATAAACATGGGCTCAAACTCGCCCTCCTCCAGCTGCTCCGCACCCATAGACGGGCATCCGAAAGCCACTGCGTCAAACTCATCCATCTTGCCCCCGTCAAATTCCGAGGCTGTAAACACGCTCACTTCTGCACCCGCAGCTTTCGCACCCTCGGCTACTTTGCCTGCCATAGCCTCTGTATTACCGGTTCCGCTCCAATAAACTACCGCCACTTTGCTCATTATGCATTACCTCTCTTCTTCTTTTTTATGTTCAGACAGCTACTGTGAGCTGCCGGACCGTCCTCCCCTGTTCCCACAGGCGCGCATAGGTAGTTTTGCATTTTTTATATCTGGAAAATGCTTTAATCGCCTCACATTCGTCGCAATATACCTTCCAGTAGCCTTTGCATATGCAATTCTTTCCTTCATTCTCAATAAATCCTATAACATCCCCCAGCGGATATCCCAAAAACACCCCGATTTCATGGGGAAAGCCGTCTCCTTCAGCCATCCGCCGCCTCATACCGGCAACCGCCTCGTCCACATTTACATCCTCATATCCATAGTTTTTCAGGAACCCTTTAACCCCCGGCTGGTTCAGGTCGGCCTGAAGGCGGCTTCTGCGGTAAACATAAATAAGAGCTTTGTTCTCCCGCCTGCATAAGTCCAGAAGGATGACGCCTTTATCCCTCAGGCGTCCGTTCCACAATTTAAGCTGTTCATCCAGTTCCGCTTCAGAAACGTAACTGTGGTTGAAAAGGCTGGCCGTCTTGAGGGACGCCAGTGTAGGCGAGCAGTATTCGATCAAATGCCGTTCCAGTAACATGTTCCGCCTCCCCCCTTACTATTTTTATGTACGCCGGCAATCTCTTTGTGCCTGATTTTGCGAGATGATTTTTTGTCGGCTGTACACAAATTTATGAGGCGTACGCATCCCGTACGTTGCTTAAATTTGTGTGCGGCCGGCGGAAAATCAGCCCAAAGGCAGGTGCAGGGGAGATTCCCAGCGTATATCTTTTTCTAAGCCTGCAAAACAAAAGAATCCGCCCCTTAAGTTAGTTATAGCTAACCTCAGATATGAATATAGCATACCGGAAAAAGAAAAGCAAAGCAAAGTGAGGTTGTTGAGAAATTTTCTTGGCTTTGGGCGCGGCTTTCATCAGGACGAGGCTGCGCCCCCCTTCCTAAGCGGGCCGCAAGCCCCAAAGCGCCTGCTGCAATAGAAAAAGGGCGAAACCCCGGCATAGGCTCATGCCTGGCGTTTCGCCCTTTTATCATAAATGTAGGCTCGCAATCTCTTTGCGCCTGATTTTGCGAGATGATTTTTTGTCGGCTGTGCACAAATTTATGAGGCGTACGCGGCCCGTGCGTTGCTTGAATTTGTGTGGGGCCGGCGGGAATGCAAACCCTAGTCCCCGACAATGGCCCACATCCGCACAGGCAGCCCCGTAGCTCCCTCAATGGGCAGAAAGGCGGCAACTGCGATGGCTCCGGCAGCAGGCACCTTGTCCAGATTGCACATTACCTCCACCTGAAGCTTTCCCTTGCCCAGCAGATACCGCTCGCAGGCCAGATCTCCCGCCTGTGCAGCCAGAGCGGAGGAATCTGTATCCAACGTCTCATGGCCGTTGGCTGCGGCATTTCTCACCTCATATATGTACTTCAGCGCTTCCATAGACCACCCCGGAAAATGCTCCCCGCCGTCCTGATCGTAATTGCAGATTGCGTCCATATCCGGCCAGCGTTCACTCCAGCCAGTATACAGGGCCACAAAGGCTCCGTCGGGAATATCCCCGTAACGTGCCTCAAAGGCCCTGATGTCCTCCACAGTCACTGCATAGTGGATATCATCCTTTACCTTTTGGGAGATATCTATAACTACCAGGGGAAATACCATATCCTTCACGCCATACTGTTCGGACAGCGCCTCCCCCTTAATAAAATGTCCCGGGAAATCAATATGAGTGCCGAACTGCCCCGGAAACTTAAAGGTCTGAATCAGGCAGTCCAACTGCTCGTTGCCCCAGTCATAGACCGTCTTTGAAAGCTCCACCGCCCCCTGGGGAATGCCGCCCCAATAGGGGCTGTCATTGTTCAGTGAATGGGAAAGCTCCACCCAGCGGTAACTTTTTAATCGTTTCAAATCTTCCCATAATTGATACATATCCGCTTCCTCCTGTCACCATTTGTATGAGATCTATTATAACCTGAGCTCATAGTTCTGACAAGAAAAACCGGTATTTTCAGCAGCCGGGTTATTTT
>BBZN01000005.1 GCA_001304855.1 Clostridia bacterium UC5.1-1D2 | reverse complement strand
CTAGGCTGTGGCTGTCCCTGCATGTCAGGCTGCGGTATCGCTACATGGCCCGGGCCCACCCACTCCCCCTGCCGCCCCAGGCCTTGGGCGGCCCAGAAGGCTGACACATACCGCCGGGCATTCTATCCCCCCTGCCTGCATTTATATTCTGCTGCTCCGCCTGTCTCTCCAGCTCTTCTATCCTCTTTTTATACCGGCTGTTCTGAACGCTCAACCCGATTATAAACCCCATCTCCACCAAAGGAGCTACGAACCATATCAAAAGAATTATCAGCACTTCCATAATTGTTCCCCTCTCTGCTGCCATCCGCCGTATCTGTCTCTATTATAGGCATTTTCCCAGAAAATTCCTAGATGCAGTCCGTCACTTTCTCAGTGACATTTGTCACCTTGGCAGATCGAAAACGGTAGCGCCCCGGAACTATACATGATAATATAGTATCCTGTTCTTAATTTACGCAAAAAAGCCCCTTTTTCAGCATTTGCCACGTAACGTAGCATTAAAACTGCAAAATGCAAACCGGAAGTTCTTGTTTTGCAAACCCCTATTTGCTATTCTTACGTCATCACACAACAGGAGGACAATTATATGTTGGCAGAAAAAATAAAACAACTGCGCAAGCAAGCCAAGCTGTCTCAGGAGCAGTTAGCAGAAAAACTCAATGTATCCAGACAGGCGGTAACAAAATGGGAAACCGGAGCGGGAATTCCTGATATAGAAAACCTGCGTTCCATCGCCGCCTTATTTCAGATATCACTGGATGATTTACTGGAAAACAGAGACACAGGCAGCAAACCTCAGGACTTTCTTTTTGAAAGCACAACCGAATACGATATCGACGGCCTAAAAAACTACGATATCACATTTATGGGCGCAAACTCGGTGATCCTCTCCGGTTACGAAGGAGAAAAAATCCGAATCCGGCTGGCATCCAACCAGATAACCGGACTTCAAAATTCATTTAAGGTTAAACTGGACGACATCAAGCATAAAATCGATATTGATATAAAGAGGATTTCATCTGTATCCGAGACTGCCGCAAAGGCGTCCCTGTTCATCTTTATTTACCTGCCGTTGAATTATGCCGGGATAGCGGAACTCTCAGGGAACACAGCATCACTTGAAATACGGGGAATGAACTTAGAACGCATAGAATTTTCCGGCAAGGTATCCTCTGTCATCTTATGTGATTCAGACACCCATATGGAATTAAACAGCAACGAGGATATGGAAATCAGCTGCCAGAATTTTTCCGGCCGCCTGGATATCAACCAGCTGTCCTCCACTTCAAGGCTCTTTCTGCCTGACGGGCTCATATTCCAAACGGTTACAAAGGGAATTGCAAACAGGATTCTCTTTGTAAAAGACGGGACAGAAACGGAAGAATTCCCTCTCAGAGGCCAGGGAGACAGCTTAAGCCAGGTTACCATTGAACTGAACGGAGTTAAAAGCGAGCTGGTGATTGCCTCCGCACAATCCGTTTAGTACTTGCCGCAAGGATCCGTTTATCAAGAATCTCTCCAGCAAAAGAGCGCAGCCGGTCACGATCCCGTCTGCGCTCTGTCTTTGCTCATCCATTAATTTGTATATTCTGCTTTCAGAACCGCCTGCTCCAGCACATGTCCCTCCATCGCTCTGAACAGCTGGTTCAGATGGAACCCATTTTCCAATTCCAAAACTGCGTCCAGCGCATATACCCAGATTTCATAGATGTGAGTGCCGTGTCCCTCAGGCGGCGCCATTCCGCCGTAACAGCTGCATGCCTCAACGGGCTTGCTGCCTCCCTGTATGCTAATCCAGCTGTTGACGCCCTGAACAAAATCTTTGGCGTCTGCGCTTTCGTTCTCTGCCAGTTCATTTTTCTTAATATTAGCGGCAGTCCAGTGAATCCAAGCAAAGCCTCCGCTGACCGGAAATGCATCCTTATCCTCTATAACCACGGCAAAGGACACAGTACCCTCAGGCGCACCCTCAAATTTTAACGGCAGCGAGCGGCTGGGAATTCCCCACTGGTTTGCATCTCCTCTGCATCCAAACCTGTCGTCTATCACACCATTGTTGATTCCTGTACTTGTGACTTTCATTTTCAGTTCCTCCTTCTCTGATTTATTCTCTATAATCAGAGTATAAGGTCTGTCTGAAAATTTAGCAATTACCCACTTTTTTGACAGTATATACTTACTTTTTTGTGGGTATCCTCCAGAATTTTATATCAGGCCCTTCTCCCTCAAGATCTCCTCCTGGCCTGATTCCAGCATGTACTGTATTCCCAGTTTTTGGTAAATTTCCAGCGCTCTCAGGACTTCCTTCCCATTCTCTGTAAGAAAATACTCTGTTCTCAGCGGAAAGCTGTCATAGGCCACCTTGTCCACCATGCCAAACCGGATAAGCTCCTTCAAATGCTGTAACAGCATTTTTTCAGTGATCCCCACAATATCCCGCTGCAGGGCAGAAGGCGAGGTGGGACCAAGCCTAAGGCGCCATATAATGATACATTTCCACTTCCCCTTCAACATATCCTGAATCAGCTCCAGAGGACAGGTATATTCTTCTCTAATCTTCATGGCTTCCTCCCCGGCGTGCAGATAACCGTTTACAATGAAATATTACGGAGTATTCGGAAAATAATACTTTCCGAAAACCCTGTACCTGATTTCATTATATATTCATGCACTGAAAGTGGCAAGAATTTTTCAGCGCCGGCCACGTCATCCTCAATTACTTCACAAACAGCACGATGCTTAAACCGTCGCCAATTGGAAATTTAGAAACAGGGTGTTCTTTTTCAAACTCCTCAACTGCTTTCCTGGTCCCGGGTAATGATTCATTAAAATAATCGTGCAAAAGAATTACGCCATTGGGATTCATACGGGGCGCAAAAAACCGAAGGGCAGCAATTTGGGGAACATATAAATCCATATCCAGGTTCACAAAGGCAAAGCGATCCTCAATATCATAGAAGGTATCCGGCACATACCCTTTTCTAATTATCAATGAGCTGCGGCTGGGGCAGCGCAGACGGACCATCTCTTCAGACGCCTCTCTCAGCCTATTATATCCGCCGTCCAGAAGCCACTGTTTAGCGGCATTATCTTCACACAATATATCCCGGTGGTCAAACCCGGTAAACGTATCAAACAAATATAATTTCCTGTCTGGAAAGCACTCATTTATCATAGCGGAAAACCAGCCGCGGTATACGCCGCATTCAGCTACAGCTCCATCAATATGCTGTTTAGAAAATAATTCACTGAGATTTTTTAAAAACTGCACGCGGGGTGTGTGATGTTTATGCAGCTGCATATATTTAAAACTCTGCAATACAATCTTGTGGTCTGGTATGTCCATATCACGCAGCTGGTCATATATTTTTAAAATCTCGCCTTCATTACCCTCCTTCAAATCATCCAAAGAAATAATAATTCTGTCAAAATCATACTTATTGATTGTACGAGGATCGATGATTGGATGCCCATTCACCCCCCCCCCCCACCGTTAGCGGATTGTATCTGCCTCCAGTTATTATCCGCTATTGCAGATACTATAATATTGCTTTTAAGCTGTGCCAAATAATCATACGCTATTTTACTTGCTCCGAAAAAAATTACTTTCATCTACTCCCTCCTGACATCTGCTAGACTGAGCATGCTATAAAATCCATTAAGATACCACATTATCTCCAATTAAAGCATTCTGCATCTGTACCCTTAAGCAGCACAAAAGGCCGGCCTGCAGGCAGAAGTAGTTGTTTGGCAGATGCATGCGCGGAGGGAGCGGCTACAAATATAATTACATCCTTGTCAAGAGCTTCTATCTTTCTGGCGAAATAACAGGAACGCCGCAAAAACTGCCTGTAGCAGCAATATCTATACCGCAGACAAGGTCTGCGTTCCCATATTCTCTGCTGACAGCCTCCTCCAGATAATAAGCGGCTGAGAGAATGACTCCCCAAACTGCATATTTAAAACTAGCAGTTGGGAAAGACAGTTTGCCCAGGGCAACCGTAGTTCCGGTTTCATATTCAATGGGGTAAATGGGCGTTTTCCCCTCCCACATGGTTTTGAGCTCCACCCTGTGCGCCTGAGCCAGCACCTTATGGAAAAACAGCTGTTTGATCATCTTTTTTCCTTCTCGATATTAACCGGCTGGGGATTCCAGTCAATATCCCTGTAATACCGTCGGGTATAAGTGGGGAGCAGCCTGTCAAGGAATCCAAATCTGTCGCCGAAATAATCTTTCGCCAGAATCACCGGAATTCCCATAGCGAGACAAGGGCATGCAACATGCAGTTTCGTTGTGACAACCAATTTAGCAGTATCCCGCAGCAGCTGAATTCTGTTTTCTCCCTGACGGTGTTCTTCACAGGCATCCTCCACAGGCATACGGTTGGTATTGCCGGGATTGGCATATCTCTGAATATTTGTAAGCGTTACGGCATTTTTGGGCGATTTTTTTTGGAATATAATCCTTTAAATCCTCAGATATATCTATAAAATATATCTGATCCGCACCCTCCTCCTGTTCCTTTGTCCTCCGGGGCAGGGTAAGGGTAAGACAGCCTGTGAGATACGCGTCAATTCCCAGGCTCTGCAGATAATTAACCGTATAGATATCCCTGCATCCCACCCCTCCGCAGGTGCGGTAAAATTCCAGTTCTTCCTCAGTAAGCGGCCTGTGTATGTGAAGGGACATAGGGATTGCATGTATCTTGGGTGAAGGCGGCATAAAATGTGAATCATAGGCCAGTTCTTCATAGTTGCTGGCGCTGTTCACAACACAGATACATTCAGCACCGTCATATTCAGATATATCATAACGCGGTACAGGAATAATGTCTTCTTCAGGGATCCCCATCTCGCGGTACAGATTTTTTGCAGCCAGTGATTGAATTGCGTCTCCGATATTGACAGGCCGGGTTTTCATCTCCGGTATTAAAGGTTTTTGATAAAATAAATATCCATATTTCATACAATGTTTTCCTCACTTTTTTCAAATTCGTAAAGATTTCCAATTTCAATGACTGCATTATGTAACGAGACGCGCTCCTCGGGCGAAGGGTAACGTCTCCAATCCAGGCCAAAACAGTAATTCAGCACTGCTTCATAATTCTTTGGAGCCAGAAACATCCGTCCCTCAAATTCCAGTTCAATGGGAAAGTCATAATTACACATCTCAACAAGGGCCACATTATAAGGATTTCTGTCCATTGCAATCCAGAATTTCAGCCTGCCCTTCTTATTGCGGAAATAAACTGCAGCCTTAAGAAATTTCTCATAGCTCTTCTTATTTCCGAATTTTGCAATCTGCCTGTAATAAAGCCTTTTCAGCAGGCGTTTTTCGCTTTCCGCCCCTACGGTAGCCCACAGGGCAGTGCGCCAGAATCTGCAGATCCGGGCGTGAAACCAGTCAAAAAAAACATTGGGCGCTGCAGGATACATGGGAAAAATATCTATAAACACCCCAATCTGCTGATTTAACTTCATTCTTCCGGTTTTGGTGTATAAAGTCCCTCTGCGTTCCAAATGCTTAAATATTAAGTGATTGTTGGCTTCGCTTTCCGGCGTCCTGTAAAAGTATTTTTCTTTATCCAGATCCCTTCTCATGGCCGAATCGAGCTTTTCATAATCCTCCCAGGGCATTGTCACGTCAATATCATCATCCCACGGAATAAAGCCTTTATGGCGCGCCGCACCCAGCAGCGTTCCAAAGCTGATATTATATCTGAGACTGTTCCTGCGGCAGATTCGATCGAACTCTGTCAGCAGCTCCACCTGTACAAGCTGTATACGCCGCAAATTTTCAGTTCCATTGAGCAGTATCTGGCTTTTGCTTCTGCCTGTTGCCTCCTCAACGAAATATGCAGGAAAACATTCTATAATACGATTACTGTCTGCAACACAGGAGCACTCCACCCCTTCAAAGGTGATTCTTTTAATGTTTTTCCATAGATCGGCAGTGGCCTTTACCGAGCATTTTTTTACTACCCATGAAACCGAATTGGGGTTCCGGGAATCTCTCGGCACCATAAACGGGTAAAGCACATAGCGGGAAAAGGGTTCCGCCCCCAGCTCCATTTCCAGCTTCCGTATGGAAAACTCACCCCTGCGTTTAAGCAGGTAATTCTGCAGGATTCTCTTTTTCGACAATTTTATGTAACTGTGCAAAGGCTTTTTAGGCAGAACTGCTGCGGAATTAAGCGCGCAAATTGCCAGACGGTATCTGCGGTATATTTGCAGCCACCGCCTCTTTGTGCCGCCGGCATAGAACAGGGGGGTAACCACCAGTTTTGTGCCATAGTAAAATTCTTCCTGTTTTCGGCATTGGCTCAATTGCACACGGGAATGTTTTACAAACCACAGATCAAGGCTTTGGAACTGCGGCGTATTGAAATAACCATGAAGGGAAAAACCCGCGTTCTCTGTGCAGTATCTTTCAAGGCTCTCCCTCAGCCTGCAAAAGTCCGGATACAAAAGCGAAATATAGATGGCCGGAACGCTTTCGGAAAAGGGAAGAGAGCGGGCATGGTATATGAGCGTAGCCGCCCCAATCGTATAGTTTATTCTGTCTCTCCCGCAGACGCCGTCTACAATCTGCAGGAGTTCAAGGGCATCCCTGTGGGCGCTGTTCAAATGTTCATTCATTTTCTTCTATCCATGCATATAAAACTGTATCAACATGTCTCTTTTTATGATGCCTGACCGCCATGTGATATTCCGGCACAAACTCTTTGATTAATTCACATATTCTCCAATAATCGCAGGCATTGTGATATATAGAGATGGCAAGACGGGGCTTGTGCATTTTGATCGTCCGCTCAGCGCCCACGCACGCCTCATATTCCGCCCCCTCAATGTCCATCTTTATGAGCGTAACCTTCTCCCCCGGTGGAATTATATCGTCTATGGAACGGGATTCCACCTGAAAGGTCTGGACAGGATTTGTAAACTTGAATTTTGTCGTGCTTCTGAATTCAGGCGAAAAGCTTCCTCCCGGCAACGGCGTCTCGCAAAAAGTAATGATAGATGTTTTATCGGAAACGGCAAAGGGCAGCAGCTTAAACTCACCCTTCCATTTGTCCGGCCCTTTTAATTTATCGCACCTCTGCTGTAATTTTTCAAGATTCTGGCTCAGGGCTTCAAACGAATAAATCCTTTTTACTGCATTTCCAAAAAAACGCACAAATTTTTCTATGGTGTCTCCTGTATATCCACCACAGTCGATGACGATCTCCTGGGAGTTGATTTTTCTGAACATGGGCGTAAACAGATACTGCTGTTCTCCTTCCACTCTCAGGTCTGCAAACTCCTCACAGCATCCAATCATCCGTCTGTGTACAATTTCCTGAAGTATCTGCCTGGATTTATAGTCAGAAAGGAGTCTCCCTGCTGATTTTATCCTGTCATAGTCGCTGAATAAATCCTGGGATATCTCCTGTAGAAACTCATTTTTGAGTAAGTGATAATAAAAAATGTCAAAATCGTCGATCTCCTGAATCTGTCTGGTAATTTCATAGACATAATCCGCTGCCGCAGTCACAAGAATAATTATGTCCTCAGGGTTTTCGCTGTATAACCGGAGGGGAGAACAGATCTCCACTCGGGGATCGACGTCTCTCTACCCCAGAGTTCATAATCATTGTCACAGATATAACTTACCTCCTTTAGCTCTTCCAGGGCATCCTTAGCCAATGCCCCGCGGCCGAAAAAAATAATCTTCCTTCCCTGCGATATCCTAAGAAAGTTTTCCATTGTCTGTCTAAATTTAGGTTTCAGCATGTAACATTCTCCAATCCCGTTTTCAGCCCATAGTAGTTCATCATTCTTTCTGCGCCTTCTGCAAGGGACGTATGGGCCTTCCAGCCCAGTTCCCTTAACTTTTTTGAACTTCCCGTTACAGAGCAGAGCCCCTTTCACTTCGACGGAGCCTCTCTTTTCATAATCGAATACTATTTCAATCTTCCTGTCGGACACCAAAGAGGCCATCAGTTCTGCCAGCTCCAGCACAGTTGCCTCCCCGCTCTCGTCAACAATATTGTAAACTCCCCAGTCGCTTCCTCTTAATAACGCTGTGAGCATCCCTTCCATGGCATCTGTTATGTACATAAATGTTCTCTTGGCGCTGCCGTCGCTTTTAAGCACGATCCTGTCTCCTTCCAGCATCTGTGAAATAAAATCAATATGCAGACGTCCGTCGTCCAGTTCAGGGCCGGGACCAAAAATTTGAAACGGACGGACGACGGTAACAGGAATCTTGTATTTTTTATAGTAGGCGCAGCACAGGGTTTCCGCCGCCTTTTTCCGCATGAGTATGCATTTCGGACATTCAGATGATCCAATATGCCGCACTTTGCCTCTGTAAGCCTACCCTCCTGAGCCATGCTGCCATATATATCCACGCTGCTGATAAGCAGAAAGCCCTCACAGGGATTCTTCACTGCCAGTTTCAGCATATTCTCACATCCTGTTACATTTGCGCAATGTTGCAACCGGATCCCTGTGCCGGGCATGTATTCCTGCCGGACTGGCCCCATGGATAAAAAAATGAACCCTTTCTTCTATTGCTATTGGCTCGCAGACGTCCTGAATATACAAAACCAAATCCTTTCTGTCCAGATAATCTGCAAAACGCGCTTTTGCCCTTTTCTCATTTCGGCAGAGGGCAATAATCTTCATATTCATGTTTTTCCTATCATTCAGAGCAATAAATGTGTGTACAAAATATGCAGTCACATAGCCATTGGCCCCTGAGATCAGCACCGTTTTTCCACAAAACGTTTCCCAGGGCAGTTCTGTTTCTAGAATCCCCGCCACATCCTGTCTAATTATTTTTTCCTTCAGCATATTCCCTCTCCTGTTTTTCAAAAAGATTCAACAGCGATTCAGCCATTGCCAGATCCTCTGGATACGTTACTTTAATGCAGAATCTGTCGCCCATAACCATAGCGCATTCCACGCCTATGTTAAGCACCAGTTCGCTGTCCTCCGTGACGTCAAGCTTTTTATAATACTCATCCTCTATATACGCTTTATGGCCTGCCATCAACACTCCATATCTGAAGATCTGCGGACCCTGCTGGATATATAGCTTCTTTTTTTGAAGCGTCCTGTTTACATTTTTTCCATCATTGCTGAAGGTTATAGCGTCTGTAGCTTTTACAACTGTAATGGATGCGTCCTTTGTCTTTATTTTTTCATACTGCTGATCGATTGTCTTTTGGGAAACAAAAGGGCAGACGGACGTCATGATAATTACCGTGTCCCTGGATTCTGCAGGGATGGCTGTGAGACCGGCATACACCGACTGCTGCCGTTCTCTTCCCGGCGTTGCAAAATATTTTAATTTGGTTATTCCATATTCTTCTGCCCATGAGCATATTTTCCTATGTTCACTGTCGGCAGCCACTACGCAGATCTCATCAATATTACGATTCTTTTGGGCCGTTTCCATGGAATACACAAGCATAGGCACGCCTGTCAATTCAACAAATTGTTTGGGAACATTGGCATTTCCAAAGCGCTGCCCTCTGCCTCCCGCTAAAATTATGGCATAGTTCATAGTTCGTTCCTTTGTATGAATTCATATATACTTTTTCCAGAGTCACCTTCTGCAAACCCATATGGGAAAACATCTGCAAAGGTTTTGGTCAATTTCCATTTTTCTTTTTTATCAAGCCAGTTCTCCAAATCATCCTTCTCAACATCAGCCGTATACCATCCGGCCACTTCCAGCGTCTCACGTTTGCGTTCCTGGATTGAGGATATGAGCACAGGCTTTCCGGTCATTCCGTAAAGCCATATCAGGCTTCCCCTGTCGCCATAGTATCTGTCGCTCCAGGCGATTGCTCTGTGCAGATTTGACGACTCGTCATAAATTCCCCAGCCTTCTCTGCAATATTCTTCAGTAATTTGGGCATATTGAGCTGCCAGCCGGGGCCGCATGCTGGCAAATGTCTGTTGGAGGAGCGGGTGAGGCCGCCACCACAGCGCCTGGTGCTTTCGTTTTCTAAATATCTCCAATATTCTGTGCAATTTATCCAGGTACTGCTGTCCGTAATGTAAACAGGCGTTTATGGTGGTATTAAAAAGAATAACTTCCTTATTGCCGATTTGATTTAACCATTGGTCCGGCAGTTGAAAATCCTCCCGTTTTGTTCGTATCACCTTATCTAATTTAGGAGAGCCCAGAGGAAGAATTTTTTGTTTAAAGCTCCAATTATAACGTTCCGGTTATGGCCTTGCACGATTTTAGTCATTGCGCTGATATAAGCCTGCTTTACATGTTCAGACTGTACAAACATATAGTCTGATTGGAGAATTCCTTTTGTTGCGCACATACGTTCCTTTCCCGTAGCCACAAAGTCGATTTGGTCGCTGCATATAAAGTAGGGAATATAGCATAGGAGTCTGCAGGACGCTCTCAATCGTTTTGCATAGAACAAGGGGTGTACCGAAGTCACATAATTTTCATCATCATATGGGTTATGGATAAAGACGACCTCCGGCCTGCGGCTTTGAATATCATAATCCTGCCAGCGGATAACCGGAACATATTCGGGGTACTGCCCTCCCTCGTAATGCATTTCCCCCAGGCTTCCATCCGGATTCTTATCAAAATATGGAATAGGTATCACACTGGTCTGGACGGTTTTATCATCTCTGGCAGCCATCCATACACTTTCCAGGCTGTCCCACATAGACGCCTTATATGGAAGAAAAACAATCTCCCTTTTGTCCTCGGGCAGATCCCAAAGGATCCTTTCCCTTACGGCAATAAGCTGACTTCTTATCTTCTTAGTGAGACGGTTGCGGGAGGCTTTATCCATAGCGGCAAGGCTCAGCTGATAGCACAGTTCACAGTACTCCTCCAGTTCCCTTATAAGCGGCCGGAATTCCTCCCCTCCCCCTTCAATGTCGTTACCTATTTCAATGACAAGCTCCTGACACTGGGCCAGCATATCCACAACCTGAGCCTTGTTTTTGCATTTTCCTCTTCTGACAGCTTCGTTGGCCTTATTCAAGGTTTCCAAGGTTTCCAACAACTGCTTTTTTTATACTTTCTCATCTGTCACCCTTTGGCATTGCTGTTTTCATTTTCTTAAATTAATAAGGCACATTGGTTACTAAAACGTAATGTGGTTTTATCCACTTCGCTCCCCCGTACATCACCTTTCAGTGTTCCGGAGGTCCTGGCATACCCAATTCACATCGCTGTTATTCTAATGCCGTTCTTTCGTTTTTATATCATGAATCCTTTTGCAGTCCGGCCTGGCTTCTGCCTCCGGTTAAACAAGGGCCCGGAGCCTTTGTTTATCTGCGCAATTCATCTTATGACCCTGTCGTTTGTCCGGAACGGTCCCGGATAGATTCCTTGCAGATTCGTCCCCTGATTCCCCCGATTCTTTGCATTCCTGGCTGCATTGGCTTTTTTATCCGTCTCATAGCCACAGCAGGGGCACCTGAATATTTCTTTTTCATATGCTCCAATACTCCCGCAGCGGCTGCATTCCCGGCTGATGTCCTTTCCTAAAACCTCAGCCAGTTCGATCCCCTGTTCCCGGCATTTCTGTTCCAGCCGCCTCCTCACATAGCCTCTCTGCCACAGTGTTATGGAATAATTGATTCGGCGGCTGATTCCGGCACATGAATTTCTTGGAAACGTTGGAATATAGATTGTCTTTGGGCTTTCATTATCAATCATGCGGTTGATTTCCTGATTGACATAGGCATGGAGCCCGGCTTTCAGCTTCGCTTTTTTTCCTTCATACTTCTTTCTGCCAGGATTATTGTGCTTTTCTCTGGCATATGTACGGTTCCCGCTAACCATAAAACCGGTCAGTTCCTGGTGAAGCTGGCCGAACCCTTCCCCATAGACAGCGCCGGAGTCTGTAGTAAATAACTGCCAGACTCCCATAGACAGACCGATTATATTTTCATAATCCTTATGCCTGTGTACGCTGACTTCAATGGGAACGTCTATTTCTATGGCGCTCCTTTCCGGAAAAAGCTTCACGTAGAGCTGCCTTTTGTAAGCGTTTCCGTCGGTCAGCGGTACAAATACCCTTCTGCGTTTTTCTTTGACGGATAAATATATCCCATGATCCCCATACCGGTATGCCCGTTCGGCAATTGCAAAACCGCCGCATCTGTCTGTGTGCGGCCTGGAAAGCTTTTTCCTGGTCTGCCTGCACAGATACCTGTTCAGCTTGTTTGTATCCACATTTTTTGACACCGTCTCATACTGTCCCCGAATTTCGGCCGGAACATCCGCCTTTCTGCCGCAAAGAATGGATTGATACAGGCAGTCGATTTTCATTACAAACCGGATGTAATGCCGATCCTCAGGCCCCAAATTCGCATTTTGATTGATATTCTTCAATATGCCTGACTTGGTTCGCGTCCACTGTGACCGGATATCTCCCAGGGCGTCATAAACAGCAAGGTAAAAATAGACGGAAGGCAGCCCAAGTTCTCCCCGCAATCCGCTGCCGGTCATCTCATTCTGAACCGTATATCCCGGATATAGCTTCGATAAGCTTTTTACGCCTCCGTACCGCTGGTAAATATAATTTTTGACCTTTCCGTAATCCTCCGCTATTGCCTGAAGCTTTTCCATATCATCCTGCGGAATTTTCCCCATGCTATACTGGTGTACGGTTTTAGAAATCTTGTCTGAGGACATAATTTTTCCTGATTTTTCTTGAAATAAAATGTGCAAGCAGGCATAATAAACCTTGCGGATTACTGCAAGCTTACTATTATTGGAAACTGTATTTTCTCAGATTTACCTAATCTGCGAAAAATCCTGCCATTGCCTGCCGGATAACAGCGTTTTTCAGACTGCCTGCCCCAGGATCTGCCCATAGAGACGTGACAGACCCTCCATGTGTCTGCGCTTGGAATCCATTGTAGGATGCACGTAACGATTTAATGTAATCTGCACGTTGGAATGTCCCAGTATTTCGCTGAGACTTTTTACATCCGCTCCGCTTTCAATGCAATTCGTGGCAAAGGTGTGGCGCAGAATGTGGAAATTCTTGTCTGAAAGACCGGCTTCTTTTAAATGCTTTTTAAAACGATATTGTAATGTCCTGGCTCCATAGCTTATTGCCGCCAAATACATAGATACTGTCATTGCTGAATTTCAAAAGGAGAGCAAGCGCAGAGGCTGAGACAGGAATCTCACGCCTGGAACATTCGCTTTTGGGGCTGTTCTCCACAAGCTCCGTCTTTGACCTGCCGCCTTCTTTCGAGAGCCTCTGAACGGTCCTGCAGACATGAATAATTCTGTTTTCCAAGTCGATATCACTCCATTTCAGAGCGCATAATTCCCCGATCCGAAGCCCTGTATATAAGCACAGAGCGGCGGACATCTTATAAATATCCATGTGACAGTATAAAACAGCAAACATTTTAGCCTGTTCACTCTGGGATAGTACTTTTATGGGCTTTTTCTTAACTTTTGAGGAAGGCCTCTCCAGTTTATGGACAACCGCACCGAATTTATGATCTGCAAATATAAGAATCTGGTTTGTCACGCTGTAGATGCTTTTCTGAAGCTTCCCGAGACAAAGCCGGGAATGCCGTCTTTTAACAGTGTTTCCGTGACTTCTGACACAGGACAATTTCCCAGAACATCCGCCAGATATTTATTGTAGACTATCCTGTATTTTTCATATGTCGCCGGTTTAACCCTGCCCCGCAGCCATTCGAGCCAGATTTCTGCTATCATTTTGAATTCCAAATCCTCCGGTGCAGGTATGCTGTTTTCTGCATCTTCAGCCATACTTGCCTGCTCCTTTCGGAAGCTCCCATCTGCACCGGATCTCTCATCTGTCTCTATATAGTTTTTGTCCTGTCCGGCCCCTCGGTGTTTTTTATAATTTCTTCCCCAATTTTTTCCATTTCTCCTCCTCCTGGAACAGTTTTCCTGCTTCCAATTTTAGTGTATTCATATTTTCCTGCCTGCGCTGCCATGTTTTCCATATAAAAAATATTAATGGATTCAGGGGTTAACTTTTTGCAGAATTATGTCGATATATTACAATAGAAAAAGCAAAGCATGTGTATTTTTATCAATACACAGACAATCTGCTTTTTCGCAGATTAGGTAAATCTATGAAAAATCAGGCCGGCGGCTTAGCCGATGGCTTATTTTTGGTGTATTGGACAGTACCTTTTTATTTTCCTGCAGCCACAGGCAGCTACTCCAAGTCCTCTGTTTTCTTTCAATTAAGAACGAACTGCATACAAACGTCAAAGGGCTGTGTATTTCCCCCAAAGGAAACACACAGCCCCCATTACCATCAAAAAAATATCTGGCAACCGTTAATTTAATTTGTTGTCGAACCCATTCTGGCAACCGCCTGGTTCACTTGCAAATAGCTAGATAGGAGATAACAGCGGCAATTAGCCGAAAGAAAGCCCCGGAGCTGCAACTCCGGGGCTTTCGCTTTGTGTATACATATAGAATACTATCTTTTTCCTGCCTGTATGATATCAAACACTGTCTGCAAAATCAGGTACAGCTTTTTACCAAACAAGTCAAACCAACCATTGCTATTTATTGTTCAACGCCGCCTGGGCCGCTGCCAGCCGGGCAATGGGAACTCTAAATGGCGAGCAGGATACATAGTTCAGTCCAACCTTATGGCAGAACTCGATGGAAGACGGATCTCCGCCGTGTTCGCCACAGATGCCCAGCTTGATGTCAGGTCTTGTCTTTCTTCCCTTATCAGCCGCCATCTGAACCAGCTGGCCTACGCCTGTCTGATCGAGTCTTGCAAATGGGTCAGACTCATAAATCTTAGCCTTGTAGTAGGAATCCAGGAACTTGCCTGCATCATCACGTGAGAAACCGAAGGTCATCTGAGTTAAATCGTTTGTACCAAAGGAGAAGAACTCTGCCTCCTCGGCAACAGCGTCAGCGGTTAAGGCTGCTCTTGGAATCTCGATCATAGTGCCGATGTGGTACTGAATATCGGAGCCTTTTTCCTTCTTAACCTGCTCGGCTACCTCAACAACAATATCCTTCACAAACTTAAGCTCTTTCTTCTCGCCTACAAGAGGAATCATGATCTCGGGAACAATGTCGTAGCCCTTCTCATTTTTAACCTCAATAGCAGCCTCCATTACAGCCCTCGTCTGCATCTTGGCAATCTCCGGATAAGTTACAGCCAGACGGCAGCCTCTGTGTCCCATCATAGGATTGAACTCGTGAAGCTCGTCGCATTTAGCCTTTACTTCCTCCGGTGTTAAGCCATGTCAGCTGCCAGAGCCTTGATGTCCTCAGGATCGGTTGGAACGAACTCATGAAGCGGCGGATCCAGGTAACGTACGGTCATAGGCTTTCCTTCCAGAACTTCGTACATAGCCTTGAAATCACCCTTCTGGAAAGGAATCAGTTCATTTAACGCTTCCTCTCTTGCCTCCACGGAATCGGAAAGGATCATCTTGCGGATCTTCGGAATTCTCTCAGGATCAAAGAACATATGCTCTGTACGGCAGAGGCCAATACCCTCAGCGCCCAGTTTAACAGCGTTCATGGTATCTGCAGGAGTATCTGCATTCGTTCTTACCTTCAAGGTTCTGAACTTGTCGGCCCACTCCATCAGCCTTCCAAAGTTGCCGCTTACGGTAGCCTCTACGGTCTGAATATCTCCAAGGTAAATTTTACCTGTGGAACCGTCCAGGGAAATATAATCGCCTTCCTTTATGTTGTGTCCGCCAAGTTCAAAGTGCTTCTCGGCCTCATTAATCTTAATATCGCCGCAGCCGGACACGCAGGCAGTACCCATACCGCGTGCAACAACTGCTGCATGGCTTGTCATGCCGCCGCGGACAGTTAAGATACCTTCTGCTGCATGCATACCCTCGATATCCTCAGGAGATGTCTCCAGACGAACCAGGATAACTCGCTCGCCTGCCTCATGGTGAGCCTTTGCTTCGTCAGCTGTAAGTATACTTTACCTGCTGCTGCGCCAGGAGATGCAGGAAGGGCGGAACCGATAACCTCACCGGCCTTTAATGCTGCTGCGTCAAAGGTGGGATGGAGCAGCTGATCCAGAGACTTGGCCTCAATTCTGCAAACAGCCTCCTCTGGAGTAATCTTGCCCTCGTCAACTAAATCGCAGGCAATCTGTAATGCGGCAGGAGCGGTTCTCTTGCCGTTACGTGTCTGTAAGAAGTATAATTTGCCTTCCTGGATGGTAAATTCCATATCCTGCATATCGCGGTAATGGTCCTCCAGTTTGTGGGCAATTGCCATGAACTCTTTGTAGCACTCAGGCAGATCTTCCTCTAACTTGGTAATGGGCTGTGGCGTACGGATACCTGCCACAACGTCCTCGCCCTGTGCATTGATTAAATACTCGCCGTAAATGCCGTTTTCACCGGTGGATGGGTTACGTGTAAACGCAACGCCTGTACCTGAAGTATTGCCCATATTGCCGAATACCATGGCCTGAACGTTAACGGCAGTACCCCAATCGCCAGGGATATCGTTCATACGTCTGTAAACAATAGCGCGTGGGTTGTCCCAGGAACGGAACACAGCTTTTACAGCCTCCATAAGCTGTACCTTCGGATCCTGCGGGAACTCCTCGCCCATTTTCTCTTTGTAAATCGCTTTGTACTTAGCGATAACTTCCTTTAAATCCTCAGCAGTCAGGTCGGTATCAAACTTAGCGCCCTTCTCCTCCTTAACCTGATCCAGGATGCCCTCAAAGAACGTCTTGCTCATCTCCATAACTACATCCGAGAACATCTGAATAAATCTTCTGTAGGAATCATAAGCAAATCTTGGATTGCCAGTCTTCTTAGCAAAGCCTTCTACAGCCACATCATTCAAACCTAAGTTCAGAATGGTGTCCATCATGCCGGGCATAGACGCTCTTGCACCTGAACGTACGGAAACAAGTAACGGATCCTCTGTGTCGCCGAATGTCTTGCCCTGAATTTTCTCTAACTCCTTCAATGCGTCAAAAATCTGGCCCTGAATCTCATCTGTGATCTTCTTGCCGCTTGCATAATAATCAGTACAAGCCTCAGTTGTAACGGTAAAGCCTGTGGTATCGGAAGACCTAAATTGGTCATCTCAGCCAGGTTGGCGCCCTTGCCGCCCAACAGGTTTTTCATGTCGGCGCTGCCTTCTTTGAATAAATAAACCCATTTTGCCATAAGTTATTTCCTCCTCATGTTCTTGTAGACTGGCGTTCTACTCTCTGAATATTTCGTCTTTCTTCCTGAACGGAACAAATGACTCCTTCTTGTCCGTCCACCTCGTCCATTATATCACAAACATTCGCCGAGTAAAGAGTTTTTCCGTGAAAAATTTGTTAAATTTAGCGCAAATATGAGTGTAAGCACTTTCATTTTCTGTCATTTTCACATATGCGTAGTAAATTCGTATATACGAACAAAACACCGCCCTTGTACGCAGATTTGTATATACAGGTGTCTCTTGTGCTGCTTTTTTCTCCTTGATTGAGTCTTTGTTTCATGTAAGCACTTACATTTTCAGTGTTTGTGCAGCGCCCCCCTGCGTCTCTGGCTCATATAGAGAAAAATCCCGGAAAGCCGCAGCATCCGGGATTTTCTTTTGAAAACAGACCACAGAGTATCTCTATTTCATTTTACACCTTAAACCGGTAACACATAAGCTGTCCCCGGTTTAACTGCGCCTAAAGTTTTATACCTCTTTATTCCTTGTTATCTCTAGAAACTTTCCACATCTTACCTTTTTCTTTCCCTCTCATTTTTTTCTAGCCGTGTTGCTTTCGGTAGTATTTATGGTAGTACAGGAGTTCCAAACTACCATGAGGAAACGTAATGTTATCATCCTTCTTGTCCCATAGACATCCCCATCTGTATGAGATATAATGAATAGGCTGTCGACTCTCTCCAGCAGAGAGGAGGTGTGCAAATGGATTACATATTTAACTTCCTTCTTTCGGTCATGGCAGGTGTAGCTGGCTACTATATCTGCAAATGGCTAGACCGAAACCATAAAGACAGCTAGCCAAAAAGAAATCCCGTGTACTGGCATACACGGGATTTCGCTTTGTGTCCAAATGGACATACTTAACTTCCTAGCTAATATTATTCTACACCAACTCAAGTGTTCTGTCAATATCACACCTTAAACCGATAACACATAAGCTGTCCCCGGTTTAACTGCGCCTTAAGTTTTATACCTCTTTATTCCTTGTTATCTCTAGGAACTTTCCACATCTTACCTTTTCTTTCCCTCTCATTTTTTTCTAACCGTGTTGCTTTCGGTAGTATCTATGGCAGTACAGGAGTTCCAAACTACCATGAGGAAACGTAATGTTATCATCCTTCTTGTCCCATAGACATCCCCATCTGTATGAGATATAATGAATAGGCTGTCGACTCTTTCCAGTAGGGAGGGGGCGTCTGCATGGAACTCTTAACTACTTTCATATTTTCTGTCATGGCAAGTGTAGCTGGCTACTACATATGCAAATGGTTAGACAGAAAACATAAAAGACAGCTAACCTAAAATGAAATCCCGTGTACTGGCATACACGGGATTTCGCTTTGTGACCACATGGTCTTAACTACTTTCTTAGCTATCCTTATATTACACTAAATTTAGTGTAATGTCAATATCACACCTTAAACCGGTAACCTACCCCCCATATCGTCTCAATATACTGGGGTTTAGCCGTGTTAAACTCAATTTTCTCGCGAATCTTCTTGATATGAACCGTCACAGTGGCAATATCTCCGATCGACTCCATATCCCATATTTTGCTGAACAGCTCTTCCTTGGTAAACACATGGTTGGGATTCTGAGCCAGAAAAGCCAGAAGATCGAACTCCTTTGTGGTAAATGTCTTCTCTTCCCCGTTGATCCACACCCTGCGGGCCGTCTTGTCGATTTTCAGGCCCCGGATTTCTATTATCTCATTGGAGGGCTGACCGCTGCCGATAAGGCGCTCATACCTGGCCAGATGGGCCTTTACCCTGGCCACCAGCTCGCTGGGGCTGAAGGGTTTTGTGATGTAGTCGTCCGCCCCCAGCCCAAGGCCCCGGATCTTGTCGATGTCCTCTTTCTTTGCCGATACCATGATAATCGGCGTATTTTAACTTCCCTCACGCGCTTGCATATCTCAAATCCGTCAGTCCCCGGAAGCATCAAATCCAAAATCAGGAGATCGTAATCCTCCTTCAGGGCCTTCACCAGCCCCTCGGCCCCGTCATTTTCCATCTCCACTTCAAAACCGGACAGCTCCAGATAGTCTTTTTCAAGCTCTGCTATGCTCTCCTCATCTTCCACAATCAGTATTTTGCTCATCCTGTATAACCTCCTGATATTTTCTTAGGACAAAATGAATTTCCGTCCCAATTCCTTCCTTGCTGGTAGCCCAAATACGGCCCCCATGATCCTCGATAATCTTTCGGACAATGGAAAGCCCGATGCCGCTTCCACCCTGGGATGAATTTCTGGAAGAATCGGTGCGGTAAAACCGGTCAAAGATATTAGGCAGGTCTTTTGCCGCTATTCCTTTGCCGTTATCTTCAATTTCTACCTGTATAAAATCTCCCACATCTTTTATCCGAATATTGATAATACCTTTTTTCTTATCCAGATATTTCACTGAATTGCTGATTATATTGTTGATAACCCGTTTCATCTGTTCTGCGTCTGCGATTACCACCACATCTTCATCTACATAATTAAAATACCCCAGCTCTATTCCTCTGGCCTCCATATCCAGGCCCACCTCCTCCACGCAGTCCTTGAAATACCGGGCTACATTGATCTTTGTAAAGGTATAGGGAATTTTGTTGGTATCAATCTTGGAATAGAACGTCAGCTCGTCAATAAGCCGATCCATATCATTAGCCTTATTGTATATGGTGCGGATGTATTTGTCCAGCTTTTCCGGCGAAGAAGCCACGCCGTCCATAATTCCTTCCACATATCCTTTGATAGCAGTAATCGGGGTTTTTAAGTCATGAGAAATGTTGCTGATAAGCTCCTTGTTTTCCTTGTCGTCCTGCACCTTCTCCTCTGCATTTTCCTGCAGCCGGATGCGCATCTCCTCAAAGTCCTGGCACAGCTGGCCTATCTCGTCGTCTGAATCCACATCCAGAACATAGTCCAGATTTCCGTCCCTTATCTTTTTCGTGGCGATCTGCAGCTTATTTAACGGGCTTAGGATAGAGCGGTATACCCACAGAGTCAGGGCGATTCCCGCTAACAGAAGGATTGTGGCTCCCATTATCATCATTTCTTTAAGAAGGGATTTTACCTCCGGAACCAGATCGTCTACGTTAGAAATAATAAAAGCGCTTCCCTGACTGCCGTCCGGATAGTTAAAGTCCATCTGCTTGATCAGGTGCTGGCTTTCTCCGTCCAGATAAATGCCGCCCTCCAGCTCGCCCTGCATGGTGTCAAACTGGGGCAATTGAGCGCATAAAGCTTCATTGGCCGCCCTGTCCTCATCGCCGCAGTACACAATGGCGTCGCCTTTGCGGAGTATCAGATAGGCATAGTGGCTTTTTAATTCGTCATTGATCGCATCCAGATAAGCCATGTCATTGTATTTGTCCGGGTTGGAATCGAGAGTTTTTCTTATATCTTCCTGGGAACGTTTGGTAAGCCTGTTAAATATCTGCATGGAATTGCCTGAGAACAGATCCACCTGCTCCGTAAGCCCATACTCCTTTGAAAAGGATCTGGCCTGATAATTACTTAACGCCACAACCATCAGGTAAAACAACAGCATAGGAACGATGGTTAATGGTCAAAAAAGCGATCGCGAGACGGGTCTTTAATTTCATAAGTCCCATCCTCCTTTTGTTCTTTCTGGGGGCAACAGGCCGCCTTTAATACAAGACAGATTGTCACCCGCTGTTATCAGTATAACACAATTACATTTATCCGTTTATAAAACTATTATAAACTTTATGAAATGTCCTTATTCTACAAGGATTTCTACCGCTTTTACAGCCATAGGCTTCCGGCCTGCTGCCACATCTTTCCAGGGGTTCCATGTCCGCGAAAAGAGCTGCAGATCCCATAGCAGGATATCATGCAGCTCTCTGTTATTATCATTTTTTGGATATCGTCAAACCCTGGGCTTAAAACATGAATTTCTCTGCAAAGTAGTCTTTCAGCCCAGCAATGGGAACTCTCACCTGCTCCATGGTATCGCGGTCGCGGACTGTTACTGCATGGTCTTCCTCAGAGTCAAAATCATAGGTAATGCAGAAGGGCGTGCCGATCTCATCCTGTCGTCTGTATCTCTTTCCAATGTTGCCCCTGTCGTCAAACTCACAGTTATAATATTTGGAAAGCTCTGCATAAATTTTCTCCGCGCCCTCGTTCAGTTTCTTGGACAGAGGGAGGATACCCACCTTTACAGGCGCAATGGCCGGATGGAAATGAAGCACCGTTCTCACGTCTCCCTCACCGATCTCCTCCTCGTCATAAGCTGCGCACAGAAACGCCAGCGTCACGCGGTCTGCGCCAAGGGACGGCTCTATAACGTAAGGTATATATTTCTCCTTGCTCTCATCGTCAAAATAGGACATGTCCTGACCTGATACATTCTGATGCTGGGTCAGATCATAGTCGGTTCTGTCTGCTATGCCCCCAAAGCTCGCCCCAGCCAAAGGGGAACAGAAATTCAATGTCCGTGGTGGCCTTGCTGTAGAAAGAAAGCTCCTCCTTCTCATGATCCCTTGCACGCATCTCATCTTCTTTTATGCCAAGGGCCTTCAGCCAGTCAATGCAGAACTGCTTCCAGTATGCAAACCACTCCAGATCCGTGTCAGGCTTGCAGAAGAACTCCAGCTCCATCTGCTCAAATTCTCTTGTACGGAAAGTGAAATTTCCCGGGGTTATCTCGTTGCGGAAGGATTTTCCAACCTGGCGATGCCGAAGGGAACTTCTTTCTGGAGGTGCGCTGTACATTTTTAAAGTTGACGAATATACCTGGGCTGTCTCCGGGCGGAGGTACACCACATTCTTTGCATCCTCGGTTACGCCCTGAAAGGTTTTGAACATCAGGTTGAACTGGCGGATATCAGTGAAGTCATGGGCGCCGCAGCTTGGGCAGCAGATATTGTTATCGTCAATATACTGCTTCATCTGCTCCTGGGACCAGGCGTCTGCAGAGCCTCCATCTGAATGCTGTGGCTGTCGTTGTAATCTTCAATCAGCTTGTCGGCGCGGAAACGCTCCTTACACTGCTTACAGTCCATAAGAGGATCGGAAAATCCGCCGAGATGGCCGCTGGCCACCCAGGTCTGGGGATTCATGAGAATGGCGCAGTCCACGCCTACATTGTAGGGGCTTTCCATGACAAATTTCTGCCACCATGCCTTCTTTACGTTATTTTTAAGCTCTACGCCCAGATTTCCGTAATCCCAGGTGTTGGCAAGACCACCGTATATTTCAGATCCGGGGTATACAAATCCTCTGTTCTTGCGAGAGCCACTATTTTTTCCATTGTCTTTTCCATGTCTGTATCCTCTCTTTATCTTCTTTTCTTTGAATCTTATCTTTCATTCTATATCCATCTTTTAATCTTCATGGAATCCGCTTTCTTACCTAATTAATTGGCAGGATTTTACTTCAATACGATGTAACTGGTTCCCTCCGGAGAAGTCTCAACGGTCTTGCTGTCTCTGAGCGTACAGCCCTCGCTTACGTAAAGAACCGCATTTTCCGTCTTTATAATTCCCTGGCCTTCCGCTTTTACCGCCAGCTTTTCATTGTTAGCTTTTACTGTCTGCCCATCCACGGTGCTGCCTTTCTCATCTTTGAAGGAGAGCCCTTCCATTCCCTGTCCAATGGACGCAACGCGGCCTACCTCCAAAGCGGTAAAGGGCACATTATAATCCCCCAGCTCGGCGGCAAATTCTATGAGGCGGGCCGGGGTGTCGTATTCTGTGATTAACGATGCTGTGCTTTTGCCCACAGTCACCGAGACGATTGCCGCCGGAAGCTTTTCCCCACCGTCTGTATTCACAGCTGAAGCCGGCTTGCCAAGGGCGCTGTTAAACTCTGATATCTTGTTCTCAGCCCACGCCCGCAGTTCTTCCTCGGTTCCGTCTGAGGGCTCGTAGGGCTCTACGGAGGCCCAGCTGACGCTGCCTTCCTTATCTATTATAACGCTGTTCTCTGTGGGGGCGTTTCCCCCCGATTTGCCCATGGCGGAGCAGGCTGTGGCAGTGATGACTGCAGCGGCCAGGAACATGGTCAGTATTGTTAGCTTTTTCATAGTGGTTCCTTTCTTTGACAAGTGATGCAGGACAATGAGGGAGCTGCACGACACATTGCCTACCCGGATATTATACCCACAACATCCCATATTTTCAAGCATTATCCTCATATTTTCAAGCATTATTCTCATTTTAATTAAAACATTCCCTAAATCATCCGAAAAGAAGAGAAAACCGCTTTCCGGCTTTCTCTTCTCTCTTTGCATCTTTCTGTACGCCTGCCTGCTTATAGTTCATCTTCTAAATAATTCGTCCTGCTTTTTTCTCATCCCAGGGCGTGTTCAAACATTGCGCTTGTCTGTGTCCCTCTCATCCTTCTCCTCTTCGTTTTCCCCGTCTCCCTTTATCATCCCATCTGCTTTCTCATAATCGTCCTTATATTCCTGCTTCGCCCTCCTGCGGCCGACTCTCCGTCCTACCAGTATAACAGCCAAAATAATTACTGCCAAGGGCAGCCAGAATGGGCTGCATGTGATGATCCAGATGATAAAACCTGTCAGCCATTGAGTCATAGCATTAAAATTTCTTGTAAATCCGCTCTGTATGCGCTGGCCGAATGTCTCCGGTGCAGTTGGGGTGAAGGTCTGGGCGCCCTTTATTTCGTTTATGTAGAGGTTAACGGTGCTGTAATCTACCTGATTATCATATAACCTTAGCTGGGACTCCATAGATTCCAGTTCATAACGGATTTCGGACAGGCGTTCTTCCAGAACAATCACGGATTCCAGCGTGTCCGCCTTCTCCAGCAATGCCCAGATACGGTCCTGTTCTACGGTCAGGGACTTCTTCCTGCTTTCCAGGTCGCTGTATTGCAATGTCACGTCCCGGGCCCCTTCTGATTTGTTTGTAACATTGCCGTTGTTCTCTACTGTGGTTATAAATCCGTCCAGCTTGTCAACAGGAATACGCACTGTCAGAGAAGCGTACCGGGGAATCGGTTCGTTCTGGTAGTTTATGCTGTTGCCGGATATGTCGGACTGTTCCACATAACCGCCCAGCTCCTCCACCTGGCCTGTGAGGGTCCTCAAAAGCGGATCAAAGCTGTCCGTTTCCACCGACATATTCACTGTCCGGATCAGCTTCCGGTTTGAACTTACAGACTGAACTGCAGATGTGGTGTCTGTTAAACCTCCGCTCCCCGCTACACGGCTGTAGCTGTCCCCGGAAGCTGCCGTTTCCTGGGCTGCCGCGTACTCCATCTCATAAGCTTCCGCCGGCGCGGCTGCCACAGTCGCTGCCTTGCTGCCGCCGGCGTTCCCCCCGCATGCGCTTATGGATAAAGCTGACAGAAGCAGCAGTCCCAGGCAGCAAATAATAGGTTTTCTTTTCATAATGTTCTCCTCCTCTGCACAAAAATCAGAATTTTCACGTTTTTATCTGATAATTATACCATATCACGCTGAAGCCCCATTTCAATAGAGGTAAAAAACCTTAAGAAAATCTACATTAAATCCTCATATAACCGCTATAATTACTTAATCTTTAAGATGTGATCGTCTCCAATATCTCCAGAGATTTGAACTCATGATGTATGTACCTCCTCCTGCTGTGCTCCACTGCCCGCTCAAACTCTTTTAATACTTCCTCTTTCAAAATAAATTTGTACAGAGATTCCACCGGGGAGCATACCACATATTCCCAGCCATATTGGCAGGAATCGGATACGGCCATGGGAGGCAGCTCCGTATATTCGCCGTTTATAACCATTGTTTTCAGCTCAAAAATCCTGCGTACCAGCTTGTTGGGTATAGCCCCGTTCAGCAAAGCCCGGAGCGACTGGTACACCAGCTTTAAAAGTTCTGTCTCGTCCACATTTTCCTGGGCAAAGTAATCCGCCGTCTCCAGAAAGTAAGAACCGTAGCAGGTCAGTTCCATATCCCCGGACAATTCGTCAAAATAATTGATAATCTGAGCCGACTGGAGATTGTAGGCCGTCTTTCCCTCATAAAGGGTAAAATTTCCAAAAGAAAAAGGCCTGCTGGCTGCCATCAGGGAATTGCCGGGCTTTCTGGCTCCGTGGGAGAAGGCCGTAATCCTTCCCCTCTCCTTTGTCAGCAGAACCAGGCGCCTGTCAAAATCCCCGGAAGGAGCAGAGATGAGAACCATGCCTGTCAATGTCACCGTATCTCTCATTTATGCACGCTCCTTCCTGCTGCCAGTTGACCTTTTAGAACATTTTCTGTGGCATTCCCGCCAAAAACGTTGTTTTTACAACATTTCCAGACAGATATCTCCCTGCTATGCTTCCACAAATCCCCAATCTTTTCTCTATATATCCTTCCCGTTGTACCCATAATTCTTCATGTACAGTTCATTGTCACGCCATTCCTTGCGCACCTTCACCCACAGCTGCAGATTGACCCTGGTATCCATCATATGTTCAATCGACTTTCTGGCTTCTGTGCCTATGCGCTTAAGCATGGCTCCTCCTTTGCCTATGATAATACCCTTGTGGGAGTCCCTCTCACAAACGATGCTGGCCTCAATATCGATGATTCCGTTGGGACGTTCCTTCATCTTCTCGATGGTCACTGCAATTCCGTGGGGGATCTCATCGTTTAACAGGCGCAGGGCCTTTTCCCGTATAAGTTCTGACGCAATCTGGCGCATAGGCTGGTCGGTCACCGTATCTTCATCATAAAATTGAGGTCCATAGGTGAGATATTTAAAAATCAGTTCTGTGAGAAGATCCGTATTTTTGTCCTTCAGGGCGGACAGCGGCACAATCTCCGCAAAATCACATACATCCTTATATGCATCTATAAAGGTAAGGATTTCATCCTGGTTCTTCACCGTATCGATCTTGTTGATCACCAGAATCACCGGCGTTTTCACCTTGTTCAGCTGCTCTGCAATATGGCGCTCGCCTGCGCCGATAAAGGTGGTGGGCTCTACCAGCCACAGGATCACATCCACTTCCTTCAGGGTGTGCTCCGCCACATTCACCATATACTCGCCCAGCTTATTCTTCGCCTTATGAATTCCCGGCGTATCCAAAAATACAATCTGTCCCCTCTGGTCTGTATAAACCGTCTGGATCCGGTTCCTGGTAGTCTGAGGCTTATCCGATGTAATTGCTATTTTTTGTCCGATGAGGTGATTCATCAGTGTGGATTTTCCCACATTAGGCCTTCCAATCAGAGTTACAAAGCCTGATTTCTTCTGTGTATTTTCTTCCATTCTACTCTCCTTTTATATCACTGTCCAGGGGTATGGCACCCCGGAACATATCTGAAATCCGCTTCCTGGGTCTGCAGGCCTCATATGTGGTATATCCGGCTCAAATGAACGCAGTCTCTGCAATTCGCGGCGCCTGTCAGAGGGAATTTCAAACACGTTTGAGGGCAGGACAGTTAACCCTCCATACCTTATCCATTAGTGATAAAGGTTTTTAACCTCTTTAAACATGGAGCTGTCCGCTTAATCTGCCCGTCATTTCCAATCACGCAGATTGCCTCCGTATCCAGAATAGCCTGGACTATATCCGCCAGCCCCGGATATCCTCCTGAGTTACATCCAGTATCTGGTTCCGCTCCGTCTGAACCATCTCATCCCTCATTCCCGACAGATAAGCCGACACATTTCTCATCCCTTTCAGGGAAGGCGTCAGCGGCGTGTCAGTGTTGCTGATGGTTCCGATTACATATTTTGTCATATCCCGCTCGTCCACGGAAAAATTCCTCAGATATTCCGGGATGCCCTCATATATTTTGTTGGTGGCGGCCAGATTGGGGTCCCGGTAGGACACCAGATATCCGGAGCCGCTCTGGCCGAAACTGCTCATGCACCCGTAGGCGCCGCCTTTTACCCGGAGGTTCGTCCAAAGGTATTCATAATTCAGGATCACTGTCAGAACCTTCAAAGCTCCGGTATAGGACAGCTCCCTTCCGTCCCGTCCCTTTTTTCCTGCAAAGGTGCCGCATCGGGCCACATAGTTTACCTGGGAGGCTGTCTTGAAGCCTTCATTGCGGTTCTTCAGCTCAAAATGATAGCGATACCGTTTTCCGGTTCCCTTAAACAGATTGTTTTTGAAGGTCTTAAGCTCCACAGGAAGGTATCCGTAGCCTTCCTCGTCAGCCGTATATGCCACCAAAAGATTGTCCTCGGTGAATAATCTCCCGGCTGTTTCCTTAAGCTTTCCAATGAGGAACTTCCTGTATTCCGGATCCCCGGCATACTTAGCACTTGCATCCTCCAAAATTGATAATATCCGATTCCTCCCAGGCAGTCGTTAAAGGCCGACACAGGCGAATAGTAGGAGGCTGCCCTTCCCACAGCCGCCCCATGGGAGGAATACTCCAGCTTCATCCTGGATCTGGAACGGTTCTCATCCAGAATTTCCCCCAGACGCTTTTCATCCTCCAGCCTGGAGCGGGTAAGGATCTCTGTGATAATAGAGAAGGCGAACTCCAGTTTTCCGTAGAGCACCTTTGCGCTCGCCTCAAATCCTCCTGTGAAAGATCCCGGCTTTGCAAATTCCGGATATGAGCTGATACCAAAGCTCACCCCGCCGCTGTTTAAATGTATTTCACTGGTCAGGCTGCTGTAACTGTAATGCTCCGTGTCCACAAATCCAAGAACCGCCTTCAGAAGCCCTACATAGGGCAAATCCTCCGGTGGAACCCGGTCCGTATTGAAAAGTATGCTGAGATATCCGATGCCTGAGGTGAACAGATTGCTGTGAATTACCCGAACCCCGTCCTCTATCTTAATCTCATAGGAATACCCGGCGGCCACCCTTCCTATATCTTCCCTCTTGAGCATAGGAATCTTCTCAAGATCCTCCTGTGGGGAGGCCGTCTCCTGATACTCCTTCAGAGCCTGGTTTGAGCCACCAGCGCCTCCTGTTCCTCCCGGCTCAAAGACTCCTTGTACGCCTTAAGTCTGGCCGCCAGCTTACTGTCCTCCTCCGCCGTCTGGTTCATCCTGGGACTGACGGTGATCACCGCTTCATGAGGATTATCCAGCAGATATTTCTGTATCAGCTTCTCAAAGTAGCCCTCGTCCACCGCTTTCTTAAGATAATCAAAGGTTTCCAGATACTCGAGGTGAAGCATGGGATCTCCTCCGTAGAGCCAGCTGTCCATGCACCACAAACCGTACATAAGTCCCTTTGGAGCAGAGCCGTAATCCGCCTCCCTGTACTGAAACTCATAGTAGTTCAGTCCGGCCAGAAGGCTTCTCTTGTCAATTCCCTGATCCGCCAGCTTCCTGAGGGTCCCTTTTACCACTGCCAGGAACTCTCCCCGCTGTTCTCTGTTGGCATTTTTAGCCACAACAGAAAAATAGCTGCAGAATTCCGCTTTCATTGCCTCCCAGAATATCCTGGCCGATTTTCGCATCAATGAGGGCCTGCTTTAAAGGCGCCCCCGGGGCGCTGATAAGCGTATACTCCAGAATGCGGAAGGCCACGTACAGTTTCGGGTCCAGAACCGTACCCACAACTGTATTTACAGACAGATACGTTCTGTCCTCCAGCCCCTCCTCCTCTGTGACAGAATAGGTGATCTCCTTCTCCACAGGCGCTTTGAAAGGCTTTTGAAGCTGTATAGACGAATCTGTCCTGCAGTCCCGGCGGTCGTACCTGCTTAAATACGCCTCATCCATCCAGGCCAGTTTTTCGGCCATATCCATATTCCCGAAAAGATAAATATAGCTGTTTGCGGGGTGATAATAATTCTTATGAAATTCCACAAACTGCTCATAGGTCAAACCTGGGATCTCCGCCGGATCTCCGCCGGACTCATTGGAATAACAGTTATCAGGAAAGAGCACAGCCGTAGTACAGCGGTCCAGCACACTTTCGGGCGAGGAGAAGGCCCCCTTCATCTCATTGTATACCACGCCGTTGATGGTCAGCTCATCCTCCAAAGAGGCCATCTCATAGTGCCAGCCCTCCTGAAGAAAAATCTTGGGCTCCCTGTAGATGGCCGGGTGGAGAACCCCGTCCAGATATACGTCCATCAGGTTCTGGAAATCCTTGTCGTTACAGCTGGCTACCGGATATACGGTCTTATCCGGATAGGTCATTGCATTTAAAAACGTATTCAGAGAACCTTTTACCAGTTCCACAAAGGGATCCTTTACGGGAAACTTCTCAGAACCGCAGAGTACGCTGTGCTCCAGTATATGGGGCAGCCCTGTGCTGTCCTCCGGCGGCGTGCGAAACCCGATAGAAAACACCTTGTTATTATCTTCATTGGATAAAAGGAACACCTTTGCCCCGCTTTTCACATGCTCCAGTACCACAGCCCGGGAGTTCATCTCCTTCACACAGGCTTCCTCAGTCACTCGGTAGGCGCTTAATTTCTTAACGCCTTCCAGATTACCCTTATCTGTCATCCATTTTACCTCTCTCTTCTCTCTATACCGATTTATTTCCTGTAAAGCCGGCGGTCCGTATCCAGCCGCCATCTCTTCTTATTCTGCCACAGTGCGCGCCTGGCATTCATTCTTTCCTGAGCGAATGAATTTGTGCGCTTTTCTTCGCTCCCAGGCCCGGTTTCTCCCGGCCAAAGGGCGGCCTGCCTGCAGATTCTTATATCTCCCAGGCCAGAACGCGCCTTAAAACCCCAGGCGTCTTATTAAAAACCGTCACATATTTCCCATCAGCCGGTCCTTCACAATGGAAGCGCACTCCCTGACGCAGAGATGTATGAACAGCACCGGATCCGATGACGCAGATATGCCGTAAACATTTTCAAATCCCCACTTCTCAGCCGTAAGCCTGGCTCTGTAAATATGGAAATTGCTGGTTAACACTCCCACTTCCAGGGCTTATCCGGCGCTACGGCATAAGGCACAGAGGTGGTTCGTCTGGTCACAGGGGCCGGTTCTTTCTTATGCCGGCTTCTGTGCTGCTCTATGACAACCCTGCTGAAAGCAATATTTTCCACAGTGCTGATCGAGCGGTCCTCCATCAAAAGCTGATCCGGGCTGACGCCGTTGTATACCAGATAATCAAACATGACGCGGGCCTCGCTCTCCTGCTGGCCCGCTCCCCTGCCTCCGGACAGAACCAGGATGGTATCCGGGTTCTCCTGGGCGTACTCCACCGCTTTATCCAGACGTTTCTTAAGGGAGTTGCTCACTGCATTTTCCTTCACTCTGGCCCCCAGGACAATAACGTAATCCAGACCCGGACGGTTTGACGAGGCGGCTCCCAGAAATACAAGTATACAGACGGCGGCAAATACAGCCAGCCCCCCTATGCAGGTCGTCACCACAGATACAGGAATCCATCTGGGGATCCGCGCCATATTTTTTCCATAGTACCATTTTCCGTATGCCAGAAAAAGGCAGAGCGCAGCGAAAAACAGCCAGATAAAAGCGAACGACGTGCCAATGCCCGCATAGACCACAATCACCACAAAATATCCGGCGCACAGCGCCGCCAGCCCAATGAGTATTATATCCAACATCCCCAGGCACCTCCTGTCCGGGCGAACCTGCCGGGCCTCCCCAGTGCATCCTGTTCTCAAACCGGCGCACTAAGCCTTCCCTTCTCCGGCTCCCGTCTCCTCTTTTTTGCGTAAAATGTCGCTGGTTTCCACATCCACCCCCAGATCCACCCACAGCATCTGCTTTGGATGGGGGGCGCTCTCCTGGGGATTGCCCTCCAGATCCCGGATATCCCTCACTGACGCCTTCAGATTCCGGCCGTCGGGTTTCATCACCTCAATCATCTCTCCCAGGCTGAATTTATTTTTCTGCTGAATTCTGCACCTGCCCCTGCCGTCGCTCTCCTCTGCAGTCCCCAGGTAGATATAGTTCTTGACATAGGTGTTGTTGTCGTAAATCTGGGCATCCTCCGTGGGTTTTCCAAAGTAGAAACCGGTGGTAAACTCCCTGTAGGTGCATTTTCCAATTTCTTCCTTATACCATTCCAGATTTGCTCTGTAGAGGGCGGGATCTCTCATATAGTCGTTAAGCGCCTTTCTGTAGGTACGGGCCACAGTGGCCACATAGAGGGCCGTCTTCATTCTGCCTTCTATCTTAAAACTGTCGATCCCGGCGTCAATCATCTCAGGGATGTGCTCAATCATGCACAGGTCCCTGGAATTGAAAATATAGGTCCCTCTCTCGTTCTCATAGACAGGCATATATTCCCCCGGGCGAGTCTCCTCCACAATGGAATATTTCCAGCGGCAGGGGTGGGTACAGGCCCCCTGGTTGGCGTCTCTTCCCACGAAAAAATTGCTGAGAAGGCACCTGCCGGAATAGGAGATGCACATAGCTCCGTGGATAAAGCTTTCAATCTCCATGTCCTCAGGAATATGGGCCCGTATCTCCTTAATCTCGTTCAGGGACAGTTCCCTGGCCGTCACCACCCGCTTTGCCCCAAGCTGATGCCAGAACAGGTAGGTTCCGTAATTGGTATTGTTGGCCTGGGTGCTGATATGAAGCTCCATGTGGGGAATCACCCTTCTGGCAATTGCAAATACGCCCGGATCTGATATGATCAGAGCATCCGGGCTTATATCTTTCATCTCTTCAAAATAAGCCTCCACCCCCGGCAGGTCATCGTTGTGGGCCAGTATATTGGCCGTCACATAGACTTTGACCCCGCGCTCATGAGCAAAGGCAATTCCTTCTTTCATCTCTTCCCTGGAAAAATTATGGGCTTTCGCCCTGAGGCCAAAGGCCTCTCCTCCAATATATACCGCATCCGCCCCGTATATAACTGCTGTCTTAAGTACTTCCAGCTTCCTGCCGGTATCAACAATTCCGTCTTTCTCATTGAAATCCTCTCTAACCCTGATCACTTTATCCTTGTGCTGATGGCAACTCCGTCCCCAATGGGAATGACGGCTGTCTCCAACTCCTCCGTATGCTTTAAGGTGTGGAGATACCGGCGCATCCGGCTGTGAATGGTGCGGTTTCTCCGCTCTACGGCAAACCGCGACTCCACAATATCCCCCTCCTGAAGCACATTATCCGATATCAAAACGCCGCCTACAGGCATCAGTCTCAAAAGAAGGGGGAGCCAATGAAGATACTGGCCCTTGGCCCCATCCATAAATACCAGGTCAAAGACCTCCCCCTCCAATTTTTTTAATATGCCGTCCGCGTCCCCCTCCAGGAGGGTAATGCGCCCTTCCTCACCGGCCCTTTGGAAATTCTTCCGGGCTGTGGGAATCCTTTTTTCGTACTTCTCAATGGTGGTAATGCGGCAGTCTGCAGGCATCACCTGGCACATCACCAGGCCGAATACCCTACGGCAGTGCCGATCTCCAGTATGCGCTCCGGCCTCAGAGCCGACACCAGGGTCCGCAGGAGAGAGGCCGTCTCCCTGCGGATAACAGGCACGCAGTCCTCCAGGGCCTCCTGCTCTATGGCATCCAGAAGCCGGCCCTGGCTGGGCTCCAGAGAGTGGAGATAATCCCTAATCCTGTCGTTTACAATCATTGCTCTCCGTCCTCTGCTGCATCCTCAATCCAGCCGCCTTCCATCTCCTGATCCTCATCCCCGTAGTAATCGTTCTCCTCTCCAAAGGCATCCTCCCCGGAGTTCCCGGAAGCAGGGCCGGAACCTGAGATCCCTCCTGTGCCGCTCCCGATGTCTCAGTTCCTGCAGCCGTTTCAGCTGAAGCAGGGGCGGTTTCAGCGGCGGGCCTGGCCTTGGCATTGCCGGACTGGGCCGGACTGGCTTCCTCCTCCGGCTTCTCATTGAGCATCTGAAGGATCTCTTTGGAGGTCATGGAGGTGTTCAGCACATAAGTGCCAGGGTACACTGTTTCGTAATCATAGAATTTTCCCTGAAAGATAAAGGCGAACTCGCTTTTTATAAGCCCTTTTTTGGACAGGAGCCCGGCCGCCTCGGAGACGGATTCCTCCTGGTCAATCTGGACGGTCACATCTCTTCCCGGCGCTTCATCCACAGCTTCCGCATAAAACACTTCATGGCCAAAGGCATAGCCTTTGGCCACTGCCTCATACAGCAGCAGAACAATCAACGCATATACTATCAGCTTCACGGAAATGCTGATAATCGTTGTTGTGATTTTATTAATTTCATTCGTTCGGTTACTCATAATTCAATCCTCTTGTTCTGCCCCGGGCCATTCCTGAAGCCTGTCTTCAATTGCGTCTGCCGCCTGTGCGCCCCATGCCGCAAAAGGCTTGTCCAAGCAGCGGGCTCCACAGCCGGAATCCCGGTCATGTATACAGCAGCCCAGGACGTACAGACGGCGAACGTAACTCTTCAGACGTGCCTGAATTTCTACACTTCCATAATAATCGGAAGAATTACCGGGTTGCGCTTCATGCGCTTCCACAAAAAGTCACTTAAACTGTCTTTGATAATGTTTTTGATCTTGCCCCAGTCGCTGACATGGCGGTCCAGACAATCCTGAACTGCGTCCGCCACAACCGTGTGGCTTCCTCCAGCAGATCCTCGGACTCGCGCACATACACAAAGCCCTGGATACAATATCCGGTCCTGCAAGAAGCTGGTTGCTGTGCTTCTCCAATGTGAGAACCACTACAATAATACCATTTTGGGCCAGGTTTTGTCTATCCCGTAATACGATATTCCCCACATCGCCTACGCCCAGTCCGTCTACAAAGATACCTCCGCAGGCAACATGGTCGATAACTTCGCAGCTGTCCTCGTCCAGAGCCACCACATCCCCTGAGCTTACAAGAATGGCGTTGTCCTTTGGCACGCCCATAAACTCAGCCAGCTCTTTCTGCGCCATACGGTGGCGGAACTCGCCGTGGATGGGTATGGCAAATTTGGGATGAATCAGGGAGTAAACCAGTTTTAAATCCTCCTGGCAGGCATGTCCTGATACGTGGGTATCCTGGCAGATAACCTGAGCCCCCTTCATGGAAAGCTCGTTCACTACGTTGGAAACCGCTTTCTCATTGCCCGGAATAGGCGTAGAGCTCAAAATCACCACATCCCCTGGGACAATGGAAACCTTCTTGTGAATGCTGGCGGCCATGCGCGACAGAGCGGCCATGGACTCCCCCTGGCTTCCTGTGGTGATCAGCACCGTTTTCTCAGGAGGATAATTCTTCAGGTGTTCTATATCAATAAGGGTCCCCTCAGGCACTTTAATATATCCGTGTTCACTGGCAATCTCCATAACATTTACCATACTGCGGCCTTCCACAACCACCTTGCGGCCGTATTTGTATGCGGTATTTACAATCTGCTGCACACGGTCCACATTGGAGGCGAAGGTAGCCACTATTATTCTCTGCCCGGCGTGCTCCGAAAAGATGGAATCAAAGGTTTTTCCAACCGTCCGCTCCGACATGGTGAAACCGGGACGGGTGGCGTTGGTACTGTCCGCCAGAAGGGCCAGAACTCCCTTTTTGCCCAGCTCGGCAAACCGCTGCAGATCGATGGGATCTCCAAACACAGGGGTATAGTCGATTTTAAAGTCCCCGGTGTGAAGGACAATGCCCACCGGCGAAAAGATAGCCAGAGCGGAGGCGTCCTGGATACTGTGGTTTGTCTTGATGAATTCCACGCGGAAACATCCAAGATTCACAGACTGTCCATGCTTCATCACCTTGCGCTTGGTGTTCTTCATCAGGTTGTGTTCCTTCAGCTTATGCTCTATGAGGCCACGGTGAGCTTCGTCCCGTATACAGGCACATTGATCTGCTGCAGGATATAGGGGAGGGCTCCGATATGATCCTCATGTCCATGAGTGATGACAAATCCCTTCACTTTATCGATATTCTGCTTTAAGTAGGTCACATCCGGGATAACCAGATCGATTCCCAGCATATCGTCCCCCGGGAAGGCCAGACCACAGTCTACAATAATGATACTGTCATCGTACTCAAAGGCAGTGATATTCATGCCGATCTGCTCCAGGCCTCCCAAAGGAATGATTTTAAGCTTTCCTTTTCCGTCCTTTTTGCCGGAACGTTTTTGCCTGGGCAGGCAGGTTTGCATCTTTGGCAGCCTTAGCCCCCGCCTGGACGGACGCGCCTGCATTTCTGGCGCTCTCCGCCGCCGCGCCCGCCTTCTGTTCGCTGCGGTTTCTGGACTGGCCCTGATTCTGCCTGGAGCCTGAGGACGATTTTCTCCTGCCCCCCTCTCCCTGGCTCTTGCCGGCCTGGTCCTTCTGCGCCGGTTCCTTGGGAGCCGTCTTTTTAGGAGCCGGTTTTCTGCTCTGAGGCTTCTTTGCCTGCTGCTGCACTGCCGGAGCCTGGTCTTTCGTCTCTGTTGTATTCTGGTTTTCTTCTAAATTCAATTTCGTTCCTCCATATCTCTATTTTTCAAGGTCCACATCCGCATCGCTCAAAAGCTCTTCAAAGACGCCCATAAGGCCGTCCAGCTCCCGGTCATCTTCCACGAACTCATACACAGCTTCCGCATCCTGAGGGCCGGATACATCTTTAAGAATATAGCATTCCCCGTCCTCGCCCTCCGGCGCGTCTGTCACAAGCAGATATCCCCTTGCATTAATCCTGGTTTCTTCTAATACATAAAAATCCACAGATTCTCCCGAATCCGCCGTCATTGTTATTAAGGCGTCCTTTTTATCTTCCATCATTCTCTCCCGTATTCCAGAGCATGTCTGAAAATCACTTTCCTTCCGCTATCCGGCTCTTTTCCTCTGTGCTCAGAGAATCCAGATATCCCTGAAGTATCATGGCTGCCGCAATCTGGTCCACACTTTCTTTCCTGTGCTCCCTGCGCACGCCGCTCTCCATAAGAACCCGGTTTGCCGCCACCGTAGTCAGCCGTTCATCCCACAGAATAACGGGAAGTCCGGTGCGCCGTTCCAAAGCCGTTTTCAATTCCTCCGTCTTTCTGGCCCGCTCTCCGATGGTATTGTTCATATTCTTAGGATATCCAAGAACAATGCGTTCAATCGCATATTCATCGATTAAAGCCTCAATTCTCGCCAAAGTCCGGCGCAGCTTGTCCTCTTCCTTCCTGGTTATAGTTTCCACGGTCTGCGCCGTAATGCCCAAAGAATCGCAGACTGCCACCCAACTGTTTTCGAGCCGTAATCCAGCCCCATAATTCTCATATTCAATTTCCTCCGACTGTCTCTATCCAAAAACGCTGTTTGACCGGTCATTCCGCAGAAATAAATGAATGCACAACAAAACCAGCTGGTTATCCACCAACTGATGCATCCCTCTCATATCCCATATCCGTACATTGCCCGAAGATCCCGGAAGGGACCTTCTCTTTTCTCACGAAGCGCGCACACTGCCTGTTCCGAACAGCATATTTGAAAATCCCTGCTTCTCACAGGAACAACGATGTTTCAAACATGCAAATGTCTACCGGAGACAGGCATCAATATACACAGCCATCAGTTCCTCCAGAATCTCATCCCGTTCTACCTTCATGATAAGACTTCTGGCGCCCTTATGGCTGGTAATATAAGTCGGGTCCCCAGACATGATATATCCCACAATCTGATTGATAGGGTTATATCCTTTCTCGGTCAAGGCAATATACACCTGCTCCAGCACATCACTGACTTCCATCTTCTTGTCCTGAACAGCCTGAAAATATTGTGTCTCACTTATATTGCCCATGTCATCACGTCCTTTAAGTATTCTTTCTTATTCTACCCTATATTTCACCATTCGGCAATAGACTATTTTCTTAATTTTTTACATTAAATGTGCCCTTTTTGGAAAATGTCGCACAATCTTTCTGTCTTTTCCTGCTTTTTATTCCTATTTTTTCTATAATTCCACTGTCAGAAACTGATCCTTTAAAATTTCCCCGGCCCTGACTCTGTATATCCGCCCGGCCAGTTCATTTTCCCCGCCGTCAGACTGAAGCAAAAGAGCCGCTTTCACATACTGGGGCGTAAAGCCGGTCATATATCTCCTGCCCTCAATCTCCGTCCTCTCCTCAAAGAGCACAGAAACTTCTCTGCCCGCAAACCGGCTGCGGTACTCCCTGGACATAGCCGCCCCCAGTTCAAGAAGGATATCGCTCCTCTGCCCTTTTACCGGCTCCGGCACCTGGTCAGGCATCACTGCGCCCTGGTTCCCGCCCTCCTGGAGTATTTAAAAACATGCATCTCATAGAAATGCACCTTTTCCAGAAATTCCCTGGTCTTTTGAAACTCCTGGTCGGTTTCGCCGGGAAAGCCTGCAATCACGTCTGTGGTTATGGCAGGATCTGCAAAGGAGTTTCTCAGGATTTCGCACCGCCGGAGATAATCCTCTGTGGTGTAATGGCGGTTCATCCGTTTTAGCGTCTCATCACAGCCGCTCTGAAGGGACAGATGGAAATGGGGGCAGAACCCCGGCATTGCAGCCAGAGCCCCGGCAAACTCCTCCGTGATTATCCTTGGCTCCAGGGAACCTAAGCGGATGCGCTCCAGGCCGGGAACGGCGTGAATCCTTCTTATCAAATCCAAAAGCGGCCCGTGATCCCAGTTGCCCCCCTGTACCCGGCCCCTCCTCCTTGTGCTCCATACCGTAGGAGCTCAGGTGGATTCCGGTCATCACCACTTCCTTATATCCCCCGGCCACCAGCTCCTCAACTTCCCGTACAACGTCCTCCGGCGCCTGCTTCTCACCCGCCCTCTGGCATAGGGTATAATGCAGTAGCTGCAGAACTGATTGCAGCCGTCCTGAACCTTGATAAAGGCTCTGGTATGATCCGACATCCGGCTCAGGTGGAGGGATTCGTAGTCTCGGGCCTGTGCAATGTCCACCAAATGGAGGGAGCTGTCTTTCTCCCCCTTTTTTTGAGGGCGGACTCCAGAATATCAGCCAGCTCTCCCTTTTTATTATTTCCGATAATTACATCCACCGCCCCGTCTTCTTTCAGGGAATCCGCCGCCACCTGCACATAGCAGCCGGCAGCCACCACCACGGCCTCAGGGTTCAGCTTCTTTGCCCGGTGAAGCATCTGGCGGGATTTCCGGTCTGCGATGTTGGTGACAGAGCAGGTATTTATAATATAAACATCCGCCTTTTCATCAAAGGGCACGATCTCATATCCCCTGGCTTCCAGCTGCTGCTGCATAGCCTCAGTTTCATAAGCATTTACTTTGCATCCCAGGTTATGAAGGGCTGCTTTCGGCATGGCAAAACCTCCTGTTCACAATGTGTTACAGTTTCTGACTGTGTTTTTCATGCAATCTCACTATTGACTTTTACCCTTCCTGTCTGTAGTATTAAAGCATTGGAGGCCACTGGATGGCTGCTCCGCCTTAACACACATCACAAGGAGGGTTCTTCGTATGAAAACAGTTCGTATATCATTAAATTCCATTGACAAGGTTAAATCATTTGTAAATGATTTGTCTAAGTTTGATTATGATTTTGATTTGGTTTCCGGCAGATACGTAATTGACGCTAAGTCCATCATGGGAATTTTCAGCCTGGATTTGTCCAAGCCTATCGACTTAAATATCCATGCAAACCAGGACGTTGATCAAGTTTTGGCTATTCTGTCTCCCTATATCATCGACTGATTCGGTTCCGTTCTTATAACCGGTTAGCTGCCTGCAGGTGATTGCAGGCAGCTTTTTTATTTCCCAGGAAAACAGCTGGGTTCTTTTTTACAGTCCCCGGAAATTATCCCTGACACAAGATTTCTTCTGTGGTATCGAGGGCAGTCTGAACCAACTCATCTATCTTCTCAGCCAGATGCCGCTCCGAGCTGTGGATCACATTGATATTGGGTTTTGTCACCGGATGCTTTGCCACAAAGATAGTACAGCAGTCCTCATAAGGCTGGATCGAAGTCTCATAAGTTCCGATTTTCTCAGATACGTCCACAATCTCCTGCTTGTCAAAGCCGATAACCGGACGGAACACCGGCATGGTGCACACCTCGTTGGTGGCTGCCAGTGACTGAAGGGTCTGGGAGGCCACCTGTCCGATGCTCTCCCCGGTTATAAGCCCGATGGAGCCTGTGCGTTCCGCAATAGTCTGTGCGATCCGCATCATGTAGCGCCGCATGATAATCGTAAGCTCCTCGTGGGGGCATTTATCATAAATATAAAGCTGGATATCTGTGAAATTCACCACGTGGAGAGTCATCGGCCCTGCATATCCGGCCACCAGGTTTGCCAGATCCACTACCTTCTGCTTGGCCCTGTCGCTGGTATAGGGGGGCGCATGGAAGTACACTGCGTCTATTTTCACGCCTCTTTTTGCAATCATATAGCCTGCCACCGGGCTGTCGATGCCGCCTGAGAGAAGGAGCATGGCCCTCCCGTTGGTTCCCACAGGCATGCCTCCCGGTCCGGGGATCATGCGAGAGAACAGATTCACCTTCTGGCGCACCTCCACCCTCAGCAGAACGTCGGGATTGTGGACATCCACCTTCATCTGAGGAAATGCCTCCAGAATAACTTCCCCCAAATCCCGGTTCATCTGCTCGGAGTTTACAGGATACTGCTTGTCGCCTCTTCTGGAAACCACCTTGAAGGTGAGGTTCTTATCGGGATAAACCTGATCCATATACTCTGCCACGCGCTTTTTCAGGTTCTCATAATCCTTATTGTCAAACTGGACCATAGGGCAGATATCTGCGATTCCAAAGACCCGCTTCAATGCCTCCACCGTATCGTCGTAATCATAGGCTCCCTCTGCCTTAACATAGATTCGGCCTGATTCCTTGGTCACCTCAAAGGCTCCCTCCACGTCCTTTAAGGCATAACGAATCTGCTTAATCAGGGCGTCCTCAAACATATAACGGTTCTTGCCCTTTGTGCCGATCTCCGCATACTTAATTAAAAATGACTGGTACTGCATCTTTTACCTCTTTCTTTCACTTAAGCCCCGATACAGGCTTTTTCCTTCGCCCCTTCACTCACGGGCCGAAAGGGATACCCCCATCCGGCGCGCCGGGCTAACCTCTGTGATACCGCCTGAGCGCCGGAAGCAGTTCCTCCAGCGCCTCCACACAGTAATCCACTTCCTCTTTTTTATTAAACACTCCCAGACTGAACCTCAATGTGGAATCCAGAAGCTCCTTCTTTACTCCCATAGCTTTTAAGGTTCCGCTGACGGCAGGATGATTGGAGGAGCAGGCGGAGCCTGAGGACACGTAGACGCCCCTGTCTTCCAGCGCGTGGAGGAGCACTTCGCTCCGCACCCCGGCAAAGCTTGCGCTGACTATCTGGGGAGCGCTCTCCATCCCCTTAAAGCTGTTGATAGTCACCCCGTCCAGAGCCCCCATCCTTTCTATCAGGTAATCCTTGACGCCTGCTATATAGGCTATTTTCTCCCCATGGTCCCTATACATTTCTTTAGCCGCCACGCCAAGGCCTGCAATGCCGGGGACATTTTCAGTCCCGGAGCGCATCCCCTTCTGCTGGCCGCCGCCGTAGAGAAGAGGTTTGATTTTCACGCGCTCATCTACATAGAGGAAACCCACTCCCTTTGGACCGTGGATTTTGTGGGCGCTCACGGAAAGGAGGTCGATCCCCTGCTTCTTCGGCCTGATAACCAGTTTGCCGTAGGCCTGTATGGCGTCCACGTGAAACAGAATGGCCGGGTTCACTCTGTGAACCGCCGCGGCTATTTCTTCTACCGGCTCAATGGCTCCCACCTCGTTGTTCACATACATCACAGACACCAGAATCGTATCCGGCCGATGGCATTTTTAAGCTCCTCCAGAGAAATGTGTCCCTTTTCATCCACAGACAGATACGTCACTTCAAAGTTCTGCTGCTCCAAAAATGCCAGAGGGTTGTATACGGAGGCATGTTCAATCCTGGTGCTGATTATGTGCCTGCCCGCCCTCTGATTGGCCATTGCGCAGCCTATAAGGGCCATATTGTTTGACTCCGTCCCTCCGGAGGTAAAAAGGATCTCCCGCTCTTTACCTTCAGCGTCCCGGCGATATCCGCAGCCGCCTGGCGCACATACTGCTCCGCAGCCATTCCCTTTCTGTGTTTAGCAGAGGGGTTGCCGTAATCCTCCGTCATCACCTTCACCACCACATCCCTCACGCTGTCCAGCACTCGGGTGGTAGCGGAATTATCAAAATATACTTCCATCGATTGCTCCTTCACTTTAACTGACTCCGGCTACAAGCCGCCTTCCAGCCGCAGCATCAGCGCCGACAGGACCGCAAGTCCGGCAGTCTCCGTTCTCAGGATCCGCCTTCCCAGACTTACCGGTTCTATGCCCATAGCAAGGGCCGCCCGGATCTCACTCTCATCAAATCCGCCTTCAGGCCCAATGAACACGGCCACATTTTTTCCGGGCGCCACCTGCTCCAAAAGCTTTTTGGTACCCTCCATGCCCTCTGCGTGTTCATAGGGAATCAGACGCAGATGAAACTTCTCTCTCTCCGTGTATTCAAACGCCTCTTTCAAAGTCATAATCCCCAGAATCTCAGGCATTACGCTCCGCTTGGACTGCTTGGCCGCGCTCTCCCCGATGGAACGCCACCGCCTCATCCTGGCATCTTCCTTCCTGGCGTCCAGCTTCACAACTGAATGCTTTGCCGCCACCGGAACAATCCCTGCCGCTCCCAGCTCCACCGCCTTCTGGATAATCATATCCATCTTATCAGATTTGGGAAGTCCCTGAAAGAGCCAGATTCTGGAAGGCAGCTCCCTGGATTCCCCGCACAGGGAGTCGATAACCGCCACTGCTTCCTCTTTTCCAGGCTCAAGACCCTGCACAGGTAATCCTGTCCGGTTCCGTCGCTGATAAGCACTTCCTCCCCTGTTTTCATTCGGAGAACATTTCTCATATGGTTTACATCCGGGCCTGTAATATGGACGCGCCCATCCCCGATCTGTCCGGGGGCCACAAAAAAATGATGCATGGTCCTTCCCCTTACTTCTTTCTGGCCGTGACGGACACCCACTCGCCCTGTCTGGTTATCTCCACAATCTCCAGCAGGTCACAGCCTGCAAATGCAGCCTTTACAGCTTCTTCCTTCATATCAATGATGCCGGAGGTGATAAAAACTCCCCCCTGTTTCAGATGGCCGGCGCCTCATCCACCAGCTTAATGATCACGTCCGCCAGGATATTGGCAACCACTACGTCATATTTTCCATATCCCGCCCAGTCCTTTACCAAAGGGTCGTCGATGATGTTGCCCTGAAGCACATGGAATCTGTCTGTGGAAATGTTGTTGGCCTCCAGATTCCCGCCCACGGCCGTGATAGCATTTTCATCCAGATCTGTGCCCCAGACCTCCTCTGCCCCAAGCTTAAGCGCCGTTATCCCCAGAATGCCGCTTCCTGTCCCCACGTCCAGTAGCAGCGTATCCTCATTGACCCATTTTTTCAGCTGGCGGATACACAGCTGTGTAGTCTCATGCATGCCTGTGCCGAAGGCCGTTCCCGGATCAATCTGTACCAACAGCTTGTCCCTGTGCTCCTCCGGAACGGTTTCCCAGGTGGGCTTTATAAGAATATCATCCACCGTAAAGGGCTTAAAATACTGCTTCCAGTTATTAATCCAGTCCTTGTCCTCCGTCTCAGAGGCGGTGATGGTTCTGGCTCCCAGGTCCGTAAAAAGGCTCAGTTCCTCCAGCCCCTCCTCCACCTTCCCCAGCATTTCCTCCACCTCTGTACCCTCGTCCAGATAAAAGCTCACCCTGGCCACGCCTCATCCGGGGGAAGCTCCGGCAGAATGTCAATAAACATTCCCTTCGTCTCCTTTTCCGTCAGGGGAATATTGTCCTCGATCTCAATTCCCTCTATCCCAATATCGTCCAGCATGCTGCTGACCAGATCCACAGCTTCTGTGGTTGTGGTTAACGTAAATTTTTTCCATTTCATATATTATACTCCTGTCTGCGGACCGGGCCGAACCCTGGGGGCTCTGTCAGCTGCCGCTTATTATTGTCACAAAAAGAATTGCCAGCACCATTAAAACCACGGGCCGAACCACCTTTTTACCGTCTTTGGCCACCAGTCCCGCTCCTATATAATGGCCTGCAATGGAGCAGACGCCCGCCGTCAGACCCAGGGGATAGAGCACATTTCCCGCTATGATAAAGGTTACCAGAGCCGACACATTGGAGGACAGGTTTATGACCTTGGTCTGGGCGGAAGCGCTGCGGATGTCCAGCCTGGCCGCGCCTGTCAGTATGAGAATAAGAAAGGTGCCTGTTCCGGGTCCGTAGAAGCCGTCGTATCCGCCCACAAAAAAGCTGCCGCCATTGCAATGGCAAACACTCTGTTTTTAGGTATGGTGCCTGTTTTTTCATTGTCTCCCAAATCCTTGTTGCGAAACACGTAAAATGTCACAACCGGAAGAACTACAATCATCATATGCCCGATGGCGCTCTCAGACATCATCAAGGCGAGGCGGCTCCCAGAGCGGACCCTGTAACAGCTGCGGCCGCCGAACATATGGCCATCAGTACGTTCCCCTTCAGATAGCCATGCCGGGCCAGGCGGGCGGTGGATACGGTAGTGCCCATAGCCGAACTCAGCTTATTGGTTCCAAGGGCCACATGGGACGCACCCTGGCGATGAAATATGCAGGCAGGGAAATAAGTCCTCCTCCTCCTGCGATGGAATCCACCAGGCCTGCCACAAATACCAGAGGGCAGACGATGAGATATTGTGTCATGTTTTTATCCTCATTTCCGTAACTATGCGCAAAGCAACCTTTATATTATCACAGAATACAGGCACTGGCAATAAGAGGCAATTTTTTGCAATAAAAATGAGGCCCGGCGCATTAACATTATGAACGGATGAAAGATAGCTGCCGGGGGCCGGGGATTCCGGAACATAAAACTTCCTGATTGCATTACAACTCCATCACACACCCGGATGGTACGGCACAGGCGGCAGAAGAAGGTACAAATGATTTCCTTTTATCCACAGATGATAAGTTCAGGTCATTATAATACGGCATGATAAAACAGTCTTTCAAAAATAAGAGCTGCCCGCTCCCGGATGTCCGGGAGCGGGCGCTCTTATTTTTGTTTATCCGGAACGAATACGGGGAGCAAAACGTCTGCGGCAAATTACCGTACCAACGCTCCGTCCGCTCCCACCAGATAACCGTCGGGCGTGGTGGTGTTCACATACATCCGGCCCATGGTTCCGTCCGACTGGGGATTGAAATAGTAGGTTTTCCCGTCGATAACCTGCCAGCCTGTGCGCATCATTCCCAGCGTTCCGTCATCCACCGGATTCAAATAATACCAGTAGCCGTTTCCGTCCTGATACCACCCGGTCACCATGTAACCGCTGTTGTCAAAGCGGTACCATCTGCTGCGGATAAACTGCCAGCCGCCGGAAAGCCAGCCGCCGCCGTATACCTGATACCACCATCCGTTGGGGCTGTAGCGCCATCCCTGGCCGTTGTTGACGCCGGGACCGCCGCTGTAGTTCCACCAGTCGCCGTCATCCTCGTCCCAGCCGTACCAGTCGTCCCAGTAATCCTCATCATAATAGTTCCACCAGTAATCGGAGCCCATGTCATAGGAGGAAGCGTCGGGCACATTGGTGTTAAATCCGGGATATGCGCGGACAACACTGTCTGAGTTCACCTGGGCGTCCCCGTAGTTTGTGCCGGGGCCGCCGCCGTAATAATTGCCGCCGTAGCCCATGTCCCCGGGGCCGTAAGCCAGGGCGGCCCCAGGGGACAGGCAGGCCATAACTGCCGTAAGGGTGATTAAAATTGCTCCAAGCCGTGTTTTTCTCATTTTTTTCTCCTCTTCGGTCAAATAGTATGATTCCCCCCGGCAGAACTTGGGTTTCTTCCACAGATCCGGCCTTCTTGTCAGTTAATTCGTAACAGCTCAGGACGCTTATCCTCTTGACCGGAAAAGCCGGTATATCCATCCGATGTGAAAAATAGTGCAGAAGCAGTCCGCCCTGAACGGTTACGTTAATTCTATCATAGATACCCCCGTTTTTTCAAGACGGCTTCAGGATATAATAGTGAAAAGCCCTGCGGCATTTTTGTCCTCCGGGAGGGTCCGCATATGGGGGTTATATATTGACAAATCCAACTCATGAGCATACAATAATTGCATACGCAACTATTGCTATTGCAATTTATCTGCGCCACTGAAAAAGAGTGAAGGAGAACATTTCGGAATGAAAGAGTTTCTTAAATATGTTAAGCCTTACAGGAAGGACGCCTGCCTGGCTGTTCTGTGCATTGAAGGGGAGACTGTGTTTGAACTTGTGATTCCCCTTGTAATGGCCGCTATCCTGGATGTGGGGATTGCCAACGGGGATCGGCCTTACATTGTCATGAAGGGGCTGCAGATGGTATTCCTGGCCCTTCTGTCCCTGGTCCTGGGACAGGGGGCGGCCCGCTTTGCCGCAAGGTGCGGACAGGGCGTGGGCGCGGAGCTTCGGAAAGCGGAGTTTGCTAAGCTCCAGCAGTTTTCCTTTGCAAACACGGACCATTTCAGCAGCGCCTCCCTGGTGACCAGGCTTACCAGCGACGTGACCACCATTCAGAATTCCATTGCAACAGGCATGCGGCCGGGATTCCGCTCACCTGTGATGATGCTCACTGCCATGGTGGCTTCTTTCTATATCAATCCTAAATTGGCGCTGGTGTTTTTCGTGGCCTCCCCTGTGCTGGGATTATGCTCTTCTTTATCATCAGCCATGTGCGGCCTCTCTATCAGGTAATGCAGGGAGCCATCGACCTTGTGAACCGGATTATACAGGAAAACCTTACGGCCATACGGGTGGTGAAATCCTATGTCAGGGGCGATTATGAGATCGAAAAATTCCAGGAGGTAAATTCCAATCTCCAGACAACGGCTGAGAAGGCCTTCCGCCTGGCTGTGCTGAACATGCCTGCCATGCAGCTGGTGATGTACTGCACCATCATCTGCATCCTGTGGTTCGGAGGAAAGCTGGTTACCATAGGGGAGGTAAAGGTAGGGGAGCTTACAGGATTTCTCTCCTATGTTCTTCAGGTGCTGAACTCTCTGATGATGTTCTCCAATGTATTTCTCATGACCACCAGAGGCCTGGCCTCCTGGAAACGCATCTCCGAGGTCATGGAGGAGGAGATCGACATCAGCGAGGAGCGGGCTGGAGATCTGGTAGTGGAGCAGGGCGATATACGCTTTGACCACGTGTATTTCAAGTACAATACAGATGCGGCCGAGTATGTTCTCTCGGACATCTCCTTCCATATTAAGGCAGGGCAGACCGTCGGAATTATCGGCCAGACCGGCGCTGCAAAGAGCACCCTGGTGCAGCTGATCCTCCGCCTGTACGAGGCCACGGAAGGAACGGTTTACATTGATAGCCATCCTGTGTATGAGTATCACCTGAAAGGCCTGAGAGATTCCATCGCCATGGTCCTCCAGAAAAACACCCTGTTCTCCGGCACAGTCCGTGAGAACCTTAAGTGGGGAAAGGAGGATGCCACCGAGGAGGAGATCCGGGAGGCCTGCCGCATTGCAGGAGTAGATGAATTTATCGACCGCCTGGAACATGGCTATGATACGGAGCTGGGCCAGGGCGGCGTCAATGTATCGGGCGGGCAAAAGCAGAGGCTCTGCATTGCAAGAGCATTGCTCAAATCCCCCAAGGTACTGATTCTGGACGATTCCACCAGCGCTGTAGATACGGCCACAGAGGCCAGAATCCGGGAAGGCCTGGCAGCCGGCATGCCGGGCGTCACCAAGATCATCATTGCACAGCGCATTTCCTCCGTTATTCATGCGGACCAGATCATTATTCTGGAGGATGGGAAGGTGAATGGAGCGGGCGATCATGAAACCCTTCTGGCTTCCAACCAGATATACCAGGAAATCTATTATTCCCAGAAGGAAGGAGCGAATCTGTAATGGCAAGACCGGCAAATTATAACAGACCGAAAAACACAAAACGGGCCCTCCTGCAGCTGCTGGGCTATCTGGGGCGCCACAAATGGTATATGCTGATCATAGCGGCGCTGGTGACTGTCAGCGCTTCGGCAAGCATATTTGGAACTTACCTTCTAAAGCCTGTGATCAATCATTATATTATTCCGGGAGATATGCCGGGGCTTGTAAGAATGCTGGCGTTTATGGCGGTGATGTATTTCTGCGGCGTCCTCTCCTGCTATGCCTACAACCAGCTTATGGTTCACATTTCCCAGCAGGTGGTAAGCGAGATCCGTGGGGATCTGTTCCGGCACACCCAGACCCTGCCTCTGACTTATTTTGACGCCAACACCCACGGGGAGCTGATGAGCCGCTTCACAAACGATGTGGATACCATCAGCGAGGCACTGAACAACAGCTTTGCAATGATGGTACAGAGCTTTATCACCATAGCGGGAACCGTCACCATGCTGCTGGTGCTGAGCTGGCAGCTGTCCATTATCGTATTTGCCTTTCTCCTTCTGATGGCGCTCTTTATCCAGTATAACGGAAAGCGCAGCAAGAAATATTTCGTCCAGCAGCAGATGCATTTGGGCCGCATCAACGGCTTTGTGGAGGAGATGGTGGCAGGGCAGAAGGTTGAGAAGGTGTTCAACCACGAGGCCCGGGATTTGAGGAGTTCTGCCGCAGAAATGAAGCCTTCCGCCAGTCCGCCACCAAAGCCCTGACCTATTCGGGTATGACTGTGCCTACCATCGTGGCCTTGTCCTATATCAACTATGCCTTATCTGCCTGTGCCGGAGGACTCTTTGTTCTGGCAGGGCTGGCGGATCTGGGGACCCTGGCCTCCTATCTGGTCTATGTGCGCCAAAGCGCAATGCCTATTAACCAGTTTACCCAGCAAATCAACTTTCTTCTGGCAGCCCTCTCAGGCGCAGAGCGTATTTTTGATATGATGGATGAAAAACCGGAAACCGATGAGGGAAGGGTCACTCTGTGCAACGTGTGCAGGGACGGGGACGGAACCCTGAAGGAGTGCAGGGAATTTACCGAGGATTTTGCCTGGAAGGTTCCGGCAGGCCGCCTGGATTCCCCTGAGGCAGATCAAAGGGAAGCCTTCACCCTTGTTCCTCTCCGGGGAGACGTGCGCTTCCACGATGTGGCATTCGGATACACGACGGACAAAAACGTTCTGGGAGGCATAAGCCTCTACGCCAAACCGGGACAGAAAATTGCGTTTGTCGGCTCCACAGGGGCGGGCAAGACCACCATCATCAACCTGGTCAACCGGTTCTATGAGCTGAACAGAGGCGTTATCACTTACGACGGCATTGATATCAGGAACATTAAAAAGAACGACCTGCGCCGTTCCCTCTCAATGGTGATCCAGGATACCCACCTTTTCACCGGAACCATCGCAGACAATATCCGCTACGGGCGGCTGGACGCCACAGATGAGGACGTAAAAAATGCGGCCAAAATTGCCAACGCCCACTCCTTTATCCGCCGTCTGCCCCAGGGCTATGACACAGTGCTCCACAGCGACGGTTCCAATCTGTCCCAGGGCCAGCGGCAGCTTCTGGCCATTGCCAGGGCGGCTATCTCCCGGCCTCCTGTGTTGATTCTGGATGAGGCCACCAGCTCCATCGACACCCGTACGGAAAAGCTCATTGAAAAAGGCATGGATTCGCTGATGGAAGGCAGGACCGTATTCGTCATTGCACACCGCCTCTCCACAGTGCGCAATTCCAAGGCTATTATGGTGCTGGAAAAAGGGGAGATTATAGAGCGGGGCAGCCACGACGAGCTGCTGGAGCAAAAGGGAAGGTATTATCAGCTCTACACAGGACAGTTTGAACTGGAATAGGAAAATCTGAACAGACAAATGATGGGGCGCCGGAACGTATCCGGCCCCCGTCACAGAAAGGAACGATCACTATGATTGAAACATACTATGTCCGCCATCTGCTGGTACGGGCAGAGAAAGCTAGAAAACACATTCTTCAGCCTTACTTCAGCCAGATCGGCCTTACCTTTGGCCAGGGCCATGCCAGAATTCTGGATTCCCTGCTCACCAGGGATCGCATTACCCAGAAGGAGCTGGCGGACGTCTGCCAGATGGATGTAACCACCATGTCCAGATCCTTAGACCGCCTGGGGGAATCCGGTTATCTGGTGAGGGAGCGGGATCCGGGCTGCCGCCGTTCCTTCCTCGTCTGCCTGACGGAAGCGGGAAAAGAGGAAGCCGTCAAGGTGCGTCAGGCCCTTCAGTTCGTGGACCTGCAGATCTGGAAGGCTTAAGCCTGAGGAGATGGAGGAATTCTGCCGCTGCCTGGAAAAAATCTGCCATAATCTGGAGAGCAGCGAAATACATGACTGAGCTTCACAGGTTCCGCCATGCTGCCCGCAGGCCCGTATATTGGCTGGAGATTGCCGAGTCACGGGAAAGCCGTAACCGGACAAGCGCTGGCGCTGAGGCAGACTTTAATTCCGCCTTCCGCTGCCGTCCACATAGTAACCCTCCGGCGTATACCGGTTTGCATACATGCTCCGCCTGCGTCCAGGTAATACCAGAGGCCGTTGATATTCTGCCAGTCTGTGAGCATCGCTCCGTCACCGTTCAGGTAATACCAGAGGCCGTTGATATTCTGCCAGCCTGCGAGCATCGCTCCGTCACCGTTCAGGTAATACCAAAGGCCGTTGATATTCTGCCAGCCTGTGAGCATCACTCCGTCACCGTTCAGGTAATACCAACGTCCGCTTATCTGCTGCCAGCCCCTGGCCATAGCTCCGTCCTGGCCCAGATAATACCAGTATCCGTTTATCTGCCGCCAGTCTGTAAGCATTGCCCCGTCCTGGTTAAAGTAATACCAGAGGCCCTTTACCTCCAGCCAGCCTGTTGCCATTTTCCCGTTTTCTCCCAGATAATACCAGCAGTCCTCCAACTGCTGCCAGCCGTTGAGGGAATATCCGTCGCGGTTGAAATAATACCAGACATTATCGATGTTCTTCCAGGTACTCACAGGATAATCTCCATTATGGTATCTGTACCACCACCCATACTGGTTCTGAATCCAGGCGCCCTTGCTGTAATTCCCGGCTTCCCTGTCCGTAAATGTATTTTCCTCAGAGTAATCAGACCAGTCTCCCCCCTTGCCTCCATAGACGGCAAGCCCCTGACCCGGAAGGTGTAATCTCCGCTCCGTGTAATATAGCTTCTGAAATCATAAACCGTGTTCTCTGTGGTAACTGTAGTTAACAGCTTTTTGTCGCGGTACAGGCGGACCTCGTAGTGCTTTACATCCTCCTCCAGGGCTTCCCACATCCCGTAGGAGGAGTCCCACTCCAGCCCTTGGACTTTGCCCGGCTTCCCTTCCACCCGTTTCAGATACGCTTCCAGAACCAGAGTGCCTCCGCCGTCGTAAATCTTGGCCCGCTTAAACTCCGCACCGCAGCCGCTTAGCTTAAAATGGCCGGAGGCGCTGTAAGAGAAACGGTATCCCTCCGCTGCAGCCAACGTAACTTTCACCTCAGGCCGGTCCCCCAGTTTCCACACTTCCACATCATTGGCATACTCCGCGCTCTCCACTGAGAATCCGCTTCCGGAAGCCCTTGCCTTGATATCCCCCGGGGCTTCCCCTGCTCTGGGCGTCTCTCCGTAGGAAAAGACCAGCTTCACCGTATCGATTTTCTCCGAAGCGGCAGGAGCTGTGAGCCCCAACACACACGACATAATAAAGGAAACTATAAAATAAACAGGAATCCTTCCAACTGCTGCCTTCATACCTCTCCTCCTCAGTTAAAGCCGGAAGCCGGAGCCGCCCCGGTTCCGGTATGTTATGCTTTTATTATAATAGGAGGGAAGGAGGGGTTCAATTTCATTCCCATTACATTATATTACAATTTTCTTCCATCGCCCTTCACCGCCGGTCTGTGCCACAGAGACTTTCTCAACAACAACCTGCTTCCCGGCACTCTATCCTTCCACCCTATGTCAACCTGCACTCCACACTGCCTGGCTTCACTCAATACCAACCTGCCTCCGACGCTTCCAAGCCTCAATTTTCCGGACATAATTACAATATTTTTAGGTATATAAAATTTTTTGTTGATTATTCCAACAGTATTTGCTACAATCAAATGGAGGGTATTATAAATTTTGCACAAAATCAGGAGGGATATTATGGAATTATCACTGTTTATCGTCCCATTTGTGGGATTGGCGGGACTTATATACGCCATTTTTACCAGGCTTTATGTCATCCGGCAGGATCCGGGTGATGGAAAAATGCGGGAGATTGCAGACGCCATCGCCGAAGGCGCCCGGGCTTTCCTGGCATCCGAGTACAAAATTCTGATTGTTTTCGTAGCTGTTCTTTTTGTTGTCATAGGCGTAGGAATTGGAAACTGGGTAACTGCAGGCTGCTTTCTGGCAGGGAGCGCTTTTCCACTGCAGCCGGCTACCTGGGAATGAGCGCAGCTGTGAGGGCCAACTGCCGCACAGCCAATGCCGCCCGCCTCTACGGCATGAACCGGGCATTGTCCCTCGCCTTTTCCGGCGGAAGCGTTATGGGTATGGCCGTAGTGGGACTTGGGCTTACAGGCGTCGGCGGACTCTACATTCTCACGGGAGACGTATCCGTCCTGTCCGGCTTCAGCCTGGGCGCATCTTCCATCGCCCTCTTTGCCCGTGTGGGCGGCGGTATCTACACCAAGCCGCGACGTAGGAGCGGATCTGGTGGGGAAGGTGGAGGCGGGCATCCCGGAGGACGATCCCCGCAATCCCGCCGTTATTGCAGACAATGTAGGCGACAATGTGGGCGACGTAGCGGGTATGGGCGCCGATCTGTTTGAGTCCTATGTGGCTCTATTATCTCCGCCCTGACTCTGGGACTTGTATTTTTCCAGGAAGCGGGAATCCTGTTTCCCCTGCTCCTCTCCGCTGCCGGTGTTGCAGCCGCCATTATCGGCGCTCTGCTGGTAAAAGCCGCGGGAGGAAACGACCCCCACAAAGCCCTTAAGACAGGAGAGTACGGCGCAACCGCCCTGGTGGTAATCGCCGCTCTGGGCCTGAGTTATATGTTCTTTGGGAATCTCCGGGCTGCGTTGACGGTCATTACCGGCCTGTTGGTAGGCGTGTTAATCGGTGTTGTAACGGAAATCTATACCTCCGGGGATTTCCGTTTTGTTAAAAAAGTAGCGGAACAGTCCGAAACCGGCTCCGCCACCACGGTGATCAGCGGTATCGCCGTAGGCATGCAGTCCACCGCCGTTCCGATTCTTCTGGTCTGTGCAGGCATACTCATAGCCAACAGCCTCATGGGGCTTTACGGAATCGCCCTGGCTGCCGTCGGAATGCTGTCCACAACAGGCATTACCGTAGCCATCGACGCTTACGGTCCTATTGCAGACAACGCAGGCGGAATCGCGGAGATGGCGGGGCTGGATGAATCCGTCCGCAATATTACCGACAAGCTGGATTCCGTCGGCAACACTACCGCAGCGATTGGCAAGGGATTTGCCATCGGCTCCGCAGCTCTGACTGCCCTGGCTCTTTTTGTATCCTACGCGGAAGCAGTCAAGCTGACTACCATTGATATTCTTAACGCTCACGTAATCGTCGGTCTTTTTATCGGCGGAATGCTGACCTTCCTGTTCTCAGCCATGACAATGGAATCCGTGTCCAAGGCAGCCCATGAGATGATCGGGGAGGTACGCCGCCAATTCCGGGAAAAACCGGGAATTCTGGAAGGCACTGACAAGCCTGACTACGCAACCTGCGTTTCCATCTCCACCGCTGCAGCCCTGCACGAAATGTACCTGCCCGGCCTAATGGCTGTAGCCGCTCCCCTTGTAACAGGCCTGATTCTGGGGCCGGAGGCCCTGGGAGGACTGCTGACAGGCGCGCTGGTAACCGGCGTGCTCATGGCTATCTTTATGTCCAACTCCGGCGGAGCATGGGATAACGCGAAAAAATATATCGAGGAGGGCCACCATGGAGGCAAGGGCAGCGCTGCCCACAAGGCGGCGGTGGTGGGGGACACAGTGGAGATCCCTTTAAGGACACCTCAGGGCCCTCCATCAATATTCTGATTAAACTTATGACCATTGTGTCGCTGGTATTTGCGCCTCTGTTTCTTCGTTTTGGCGGGCTTTTGTAATATGAGGGCTTAACGTCCATATAAAGAGCGCGCAAAAAGCCGGGGGAGAACCCTGTGGTATGGCACAGGTTCTCTCCCGGCTTTCTATGGTTATCTTATGTTTTAATCCCAGTTCTGTGCAGGAGCGGCTGTTGTAGCCGCCGAACCGTAGCCGCCAAAGCCAAAGCCTCCCATAGAAGAACCGCTGCGGTTATAGAGGTTGTCTTCTATCTCGTCTTCTATCTCCTTCCAGTCATCTGCGGAAAGGTTCAGCACGTTCACTGTCTTGGCATCCTCTCCCGGATTTACAACGGCCTCCTTGAGAGGTTCTACGCCGTAGCTTGCTTCCACCTCCAGAATCGGAGCCGTGGAATCATAGGCCTTCAGCGTAACGTCGTCCAGAAGAATATTGAAGCGGCTTCCCTTCTTTAAATCCTCCACGGAGCCTTCCGCTGCAGCGGAAGCCCGGAAGCCCGGCACAACCAGCCCCAGCTCCACTTCCCACTCGGCGTTTTCCTTGTTCAGCGACCCTTCCGCCGTAGTCCGGCAGGAAAGGCGGTCGCCATAGTTGTCCTTAATATAGCCTTCCACCTCCAGAGAATCCTTAAGGCTGGTCTTTCCGTCCTTTAATTCCCGCTCAACGGTAAAGCCTGCCGAATTACCATACCGCCCGTCGTCCAGCTCCCCTTCCAGCTTCAGATTATCCAGAGGATTCTTCTCGCCGGTCATCTCCAGGGCGCAGGAGAGATTAAGCCGTTCACTGGAATCGATTCTCAGGGAGTATTCGCTTTCTGCATAGACAATCCTCCCTTTGGGCCCTATATAAAGCCGGATTACAAGATCGTCCTTCAGCGCTTTTGCCAGCTCTTTGCGCATGGTTTTAAAGTCGTCCTTCACAGCAGAAACCCGCTTATCATAATCGTACCACCCGTAGCTCATTGCGCCTAAACCGTCTACCACATAGCTGTTGCCTGAAAGATAATTAAAGAATCCCTCATTTATATTTTTCAGATCATCCTTCTGAATGGTGAGCTCATACCCTTTACAGGCTTTGCTTTTGCCTCCTATGGTAACTTTTTCTTATCCAGACCGGTAATCTTCATATTCTTTGCCAGCGCCGCCCAGTCTCCCTTGCTGGCAGTCCAGTACCCATAGGCAATGTCTCTCTCTTCTTTGCTGTAGTTTCCGCTGATATTGATGTCAAAGTCTTCCCTGAGTTTTGCCCTGAATTTGGAGCTTTCCAGTTTTTCTTCCAGTTCCTTGTGGTTCAGGTAAAAATATTTCTTATACAGATCGGGGAGGCCCACTACGGTTATATCCTTGTCATTATAGAACTCCAGGCCTATGGCGTCCATATTGGCCACCGTTCCTGTGACCTTACCCGACGTCTTTCCGTCCTTTGACTTGTCAAGCTGCCAGTTAAATCCCACGCTTGCGCTGGTTATGCCATAATCGGAGGAGCCTGCGGCCCCTTCAAAGGTCATGGTCTGACGCGAGTCCCCGAGGTGAGCATTTTGTTGATTTTATTCATTCCCAGATATTCCGATACTCCCGACTCCTGGGTGCAGGCTGCCTCCACTGTATTTTTGATGCCTCTGAGCACAACCGCCCCCGGACGGTTCCACACAAAAGCTGCTGCAACCAGGCCGCAGGCCGCAACGCCCGCAACGGCTCCCATTGCAATTAAAACTGTTTTCGAGGGTCCCTTTTTCCTTCCCGGATCTGCGGCCCCGGCCTCGGACCCGCCGCCCTCCTCCGTCTCCGTCTCCACCGGTTCTCCGCAGGATGTGCAGAACAAGGCATCATCCGGCAGCGCTTCTCCGCATTTTGTACAAAACATAATTCATACTCTCTTTCTTTCGTATTCTCCCCTGAAGCGTGATTCAAACCTGTCGGCCATCTGCCCGGGCTTATATGGAGGTTCCGCATTCACAGCAGAACCTGGCTCCCTCCTCCAGTGCAGCCCCGCATTTTGGGCACGCAGCGGGGGTCTGGGCCTGAGGAGCTGGGGCTTCCTCCAGCTTTTTGCCGCAGCCTTTGCAGAAACGCGCCCCCGGCACATTTACTTTTCCGCAGGAGCACTGCATCCCTCCCTGAAGAGCAGGCGCGGCTTCCGCCCGGTTTTCACCGCCCAGTATCTTCTCCTTTTCCAGAGTAATCTCGTCGATCTGCTTCTGGTACTGGAGGATCTCTTCCTCCTTGTCCTTCAATGTCCTGCAGGTCATATCAATGTAAGCGGCTTCCACATTGCCGCTTTTCCACTGCTCATACAGTTTTTCTCCCATCTCCAGTTTCAGACTCCGTATCTCATCCTGTACATGGTTAACCTTGGCTTTTAATTTCTCTGTCTCCAGATATGTGCCGGACTTAACGCTTACCGACACCAGGCCCTTGTCAATGCTCTCTTTAATTTTTCCTAACATTGCCCTTCGCTCCTTTGTTCATCTTTCGTCGTATTCAGGTAGTAAAACCTCTCATGAACACTACTTTATCTCACTTGCCCTCATAAGTCAAGACAGTGCGGACCTTTCATTTACTTATCCGTAACAGTTCAGGCGGAGGGAAAAGCGGTGGGGGAATCGGACGTTAAGCCCGCTTATAAGACCACTTTTGCACCGCTTTTCACACCGGATGGACAGCCGATGCTTCTTGACCGGTTTTTTCGGTCAAGAAGATGCGCCATCTGAACTGTTATACTTATCCAGAAATAACCGGATATTGTCCAGCGCCTTTTTGCTCAACAGCTCAAAACACTGCTTTGACCGCCCGGAGGAAACGCCTGCGCAGAATACGTGAGGATGGCTCAGAAGCATTCCCGAAGGATCTCCCAGGGCCCCTTGTGTATCACAGATAAAGTAATTGCCTTCCCTGTCCAGCCATGCCCCCAGAGCCGGAATATCAAAGGCAGGGCCTATGGACGTGTTAAAGAGAAGCTTTCCCTGTCCCATAAACCCGAATTCCTCCTCATGAAGAAGAATTACATTCTTGTTCAGGCAGGCAAATACCACCTCGCTGTACTCAAGCAGTTCCTTTAAGGGGCGGTAGGTTATGCCCTGGGCTTCCCTATCCGGCTTTCTTGTGCGGCTGTAATAGGAAACATCGGCTCCCATAAACTGCATGGCATCCGCAATCATGCCTCCGGTAACGCCGATACCGATTATTCCCACCTTTAAATCTGTGATCTCAAGAGGCATTTCCCGGAACATGGGGCGGTCGAAGCCGTGAAGAAAACGCACCAGCTCGCTGAGCACAAACTCCACAACTCCCCTGTCGCCGTAATCCCTGATTCCCAGGACCTGAATCCCCCGTTCCCTTGCACATGGGATATCCACATTTGCGCTCTCTTCAGAATAAAGGCTGCAGCACATGCCAATGTAACGGATGGACGGACAGCTTTCAATGACGCGGCGGTTAATCTGGGTGGTATAGCTGACCAGAACTGCATCTGCATCTCCGATACGGCGGATTATCTCCTCGTCATCAGCGGGAATGCTGTCGTGCAGCTCAATCTCTCTTGCATACTCTTTTAACTCCTTCACGGCCTGAGGCACCAGGCTTACAGGCTCAATAGCCACTAATTTTTCAAACATTTTTCCTCTCCTCAATTAAAATCTTTATTCCCTTTTCCAAAAGGTTCCTGCTTAAAAGCATCGGTTCAGGATGGCGCAAAATCAAGCTTAACGCCTGGTTTTGTACCATTTTTCCCGCCGTCCTGAACGGTTACGCTTAAAATACAATGGGAGAAACCGCATTCTGAAGAGCTGCCACTACGCTCCACCCTGCAATGGCGCTGGTTTTGAATAGATATCTATGACGGCCTTCACCCCCTGGATTTCCGAAGTGATCATATGGTCATCCCCCGTCATGCCGGGAACGCTGAAAATATTCACACTGGTCTCCCCTGGACCCACTGTAGCAAGGGAAGCCGCAACTGCCACATTTACTTTGGTGGGCAGCAGTCCGATTGCCTCCTTTGCATTGCCGGAGAATACCCTTCTCTCCTCTGTATCCACCATGAGGCCGTCCTCAAAAAGAGGGGTTCCCGCCAGAGACTGAGGCCCCTTTTTTGTCCTGATTCCCGCCTTTGCCTGCCCCATAAGCGAGATGGTGCGCAGGACGTCAAAGCCGCCCACCGCACCTGAGGCCATATGTACCTTTCTTCCTCCGGCAGACGCCGTCTCTCTCACCTGCCGGTAAAAGTCCTGATCCGCAAAGGCGCCGATGGACAGCACCACCAGATTGGCGCCCCTGTTCAGGGCCTCCACCGCGTAATCCTTTACCGCCTGTACGGAAGCCGCCTCAGCTATATAATCGGGCTTAAGTTCCAAAAGCTCCTCCATAGCGCTGCAGGCCCTGCAGCCGCCCTTTTCTGCCAGGGCATTGGTTTTTTCCGGCGTCCTTCCAAAGACGCCCGCCAATTCATATTCCGGAAGCAGGCCTTTCAGGCAGGCTTCCACAATAATCTCTGCCAGGAAACCGTTTCCCAGTATTCCAAGTTTTAATCGTTCCATCGCAACCTCCCGGTGTTATAAATCCTGTTATCCTGTCCATTATCCCACATTGGGGCATTTTTTTCAATTCCTTATTCCTATACATTTAGCTGCAAAAAAGGAAATACTCTGCCTTTTTCCTCTGCCGAGTATTTCCTTTTTCACCTTTTATCAGATTCCTATGCTGCGGTTTCTGGCTGTGACCTCCCAGACGTCTGTAACGGCTCCTCCCTGGGCTACCGGCACGCTGGGATACAACGCGCTGGTTGGACAGATGTGGGTAGGGATCACATACAGCGTTTCTCCTATGGCCGGAGCCTTATCCTCATATCCCGGCTCCATCTTCCAAATCCAGTGTTCCTCATTCTGTCCCACTTCCGCCACATGGTCCAGCCCTGCAATCAGACCTCTGGCGCCCTCAGGATCCGAGGCAATGCCCTTGTATCCCAAATCCAGCGTAAAATATCCGGGCCGGGCATGGCTCACCACCCTGGTCATAATAACGCCTCCGGGGACAAAATCTTCATCGGTAAATTTTTTTCCATATCCGTAATCTGATATCACCCCTGTGCCCGGAGACAGGTATACATCCTTGTACCTGGCATGACAGGGGAATGAGGCGTACCGCCCATAACAAACACGGAACAGTCATAGCCCTTTTTCTCCAGCTCCCCGGCCGCCTTCCACACCTGTTCGTCCACCTGCTTCACTGCCGCCTCCCGCATGGCGTAATCGGCAATCCCATGATTACCGTCATAGCAGTGAAGGCCCTTCAGGCAGACGGCAGGCAGCTTTGCACACTGCTCATATAAGGAAACCAGATTCTCAATCATAACTCCTGTGCGGTTCGTCCCCATATTTACATCTATCAGCAGATGCACCCTGGCTCCATTCTCCTGTGCGCAGCGGTTCAAGGAGGCGATCTGCCCGTAATCATCCCCGATGGCCCAGAAACAGGTGTCCGGGTAGGTTTCAACCAGCTTCAGAAACCGGCTGATATTAGGCCCCACAAGGGATATGCAATGAGGGCGTGGGGAGCGCGGCACCGGGCCGCCATCTCGGCTTCCGCGATTGTTGCACATTTAAACCGGCTGATCCCCATCTCCATCTGAAGCTCCAGCAGACGGCTCATCTTGTGACTTTTCACATGAGGCCACAGCCGCTGCGGCCCTCCGACAATCTGAATCATTTTATTGATATTATCAACAATAATGTCCTTATAATAAATCAGGGCCGGGCTGACGATCTGATCCGTATTCTCCAATTGATAGATATTCTCAAACATAATCCTCCATCCTCTGCCATCCTCAGATTTCAAAAATAAATTCGATTTCTACGGTTATATCTCCCGGCAGTTCGTTGGTGGAGATGGCCGAACGGGCGCCGACCCCATTTTCCTCCCCAAAGATGTCCTTCAGCAGCTGGGACGCTCCGTCTACCACTTTTGGCTGACTGTTAAATCCGGGAGCGCTGGCCACAAAAGCCAGAAGCTTCACTACGGATTTGATTTTATTCAAATCTCCAAGATACGCATCCAGAACACTGAGGGCGTTAAGGGTACAGATTCTGGCTGCTTCCTGTCCTTCCTCAATGGTACGCTCAGCTCCCACTTTGCCGCTGACTGCAGGGACGCCGTTTTTTGTGGCTCCCTGGCCTGATATGTACAGCAGGTTTCCGCTCTGTTTTACAGGCTTGTAGATGCCTCCTTTGGGCGGCGCAGGCGGCAGCTCATAACCCAATTCCTTTATTCTCCCATAAACATCCATGTCATTTTCCTCCTGATTTTTTATTTTACAGAAATATATCATTCTTTCTCAAGGACTGAGCGCAAAAATGATCTTGTACGTTCTTCCTTTGGTTGGTAAACAATTCGGCCGGAGGGCCTTCCTCTATAATGTGATTATCGGCCATGACAATTACCCGGTCGGCCACCTCCCTGGCAAACTTCATTTCATGGGTCACGATAATCATTGTCATACCGTCCTTTGCCAGCTGGCGCATAACCTCCAGCACTTCCCCTATGAGCTCCGGGTCCAAAGCGGAGGTGGGCTCGTCAAAGAGCATATATTCAGTTCATAGCCAGGGCTCTGGCTATGGCGATTCTCTGCTGCTGCCCTCCTGACAGCTGGGTGGGATAACTGTCCCTTTTATCCGACAGCCCCACCTTTTTAAGCAGCCCGTCCACCAGGCTGTCCATGGCCTCTTTATCCATGCTGTGAACCCGCTTAGGCCCAGGTAATATTGTCGTAAACCGTCATATGGGGGAAGAGGTTGAACTGCTGGAATACCATTCCCAGGTTTGTGCGGATTTTCCTTATCTGGTTGGCTTTGCCGGAGACAACCTGGCCGTCCACCACCACATCTCCCTTGTTGGGAACCTCCAGATGATTGATACAGCGCAGAAGGGTGCTCTTTCCTGAACCGCTGGGGCCGATAATAACCACCACCTCACCCTTTTTTACAGTCAGCGACACATCCTTTAAAACTTCCAGGGTGCCGAAGGATTTATATATGTTCTTAACTTCAATCATGCGTTTGCTCTCCTCTCCGTCCAGCTTACATATTTTGAAAGCGGGTAGCAGATAATAAAGTAGATCAATGCTACTATGATGTAGGTTTCAAATGGATAACCCGTTACATTCATGATGGTCTTTCCCTCTCTCAGCAGCTCCGAGTATCCGATAATGGATGCGATGGAGGTATCCTTAATCAGACCCAGATGAAAACCGATGAGCGCCGGCAGCGATACCTTAAAAGACTGGGGCAGAATGACGTCTCTGAGCACGTGGATGGGCTTAAGGCCCAGGCAGTTTGCCGCCTCCCACTGGCCCTTGGGAATGGACTCAATGCCGGAACGGATAATCTCCGCTATGTAAGCGCCTCCGTATAAGGTGTATACCAGCACTACGGCCGAAAAAATATCGATGCGGATTCCAATGTAAGCCAGTCCGAAATACCCCATGAACAGCTGCATCAAAAGAGGGCAGCCTCTGAACAGCTCCACATAAAAACGCAGCGCCAGCTGAAGCGGTTTCTTCTTAACGGTAAATAACATTCCGGCAATCAGCCCCACAATGGTGCTGGCGATAATTGCCACCAGGGAAAGCTGTATAGTAATCCATAACCCGTTAACCAACAGCCGCCAGTACGAAAATACTTTTAAAAAACCAGTCATATATCCTACCTCCTATCGCCGCTGATGCTAGGGAAAAATTTCACATTAATAACTCTCAAAACCTTGGAACAGATAACCGACATCACATAGTAAATAGCGATGGCGAACGTAAACAGCTCCAATGTCCGGAAGTTCTGGGAATTCAATATGGAAGCAACCTGTGTCAAATCCTTGATATCCAGCACAGACAGAAGGCTGGTGCCGAACAGGATCATGATAAACTGGTTGATCAGGGATGGGAACACATTGCGCAGGGCCTGGGGGAAGATCACATCCAAAAACACATTCACAGGCTTTAATCCGAGACAGTTTGCCGCCTCCCACTGCCCCTTTGAAATAGATTGTATTCCTGCCCGTATAATTTCTGCTATGTATGCGCTGTTATTAATGGTCAGCCCCATAATCCCCGCAACGATGGCCGGAAGATAAATTTTAAACTGAGGAAGTCCGAAATACAGGAAAAATATCTGCACCAGCATAGGCGTGTTGCGGATCAATTCCACATATACCGTTGAAATCCTGTATCCAGCCTTATTTTTTTTGTTATACCGCAGAAAACCTATAATTGTTCCGAAAAATACGGAAAGAGCAAACACTATCAGCGTAAGTTCTATCGAGACCAAAGCGCCCCGAAGCAAAAGGGGAAGATTTTCAATCGGCGTCCACCAATCCAAAAACATGCTTATCCTACCTCCTTAAAAATAGTGAAGGCTGCCGGATTAAGGGCAGCCTTTGGTTTCTCATTAAAATTCAGGACTCAGGCTGAACGGAAGAGACTCTCCAAACCATTTCGTGTATAACTCATCATTTTTGCCGGATGCATTGAGATTGAATACAAACAGATTCAGATAATTCAACCAGTCCTGATCCCCTTTTCTAACGCCGATAGCGTTGTACTCCAGAGAGATCAGAGAATCACCTACTACCTCCAGGTCATCATTCATTCCTGCCTGGTACTGCTGGAAGTTGCTGTCCTCCAGGAAGGTTGCGCACTGGCCGTTCTTTACTGCCTGGAGCGCATCTGCGGAAGTTTCAAAAATACTACTTCTGCGTCAGGATTTAATTTCCCCATAAGCTCGGCATTGGTGGAACCTTTGTTACTGCAACCTTCTTGCCGGTGAGATCCTCCACGCTCTGGATTCCGCTTCCCGTCTTAACCAGCAGCCGCTCGCCTGCAACTACATAAGGCTCTGTAAAATCGATCTTCTGCGCCCGCTCCAGGGTTCTTGTAAAGTTTCCAAATACAACATCCACTTTTCCCGTTTCCAGACTTGGAATTCTGGCATCGGCCGTAACTTCGATAATCTCAACTTCAACGCCCAGCGAATTGGCCAGCTCGTTTATAATGTCTACATCATAGCCCATAGGAGTTCCGTCCTCAGACTTGTATCCAAAGGGCGGGAAGGACAAAATACAGCCTACCTTCAATTTCCTGTCCTTTAACACCCGCTGCAGCGTGCCGGTCTCCTGAGCAGATGCTGCGGCAGCCGGTGAACCCTGGCATGCTGTAGCCCCCACCGCCATCGCCGCCGCCAGGGCAATCGCCATTACCTTTTTCCCTACATTGATTTTCTTCATTACTACCTCGCCATCCTTTCTTTTTTCACCTTGCCAGCAGCAAGGCCTTATATCTAAATGGACTCGTTACGCTCACGTATTTCGTCCAAATAATTGTACAAAGTGAATTTGGAGATTTCAAGGACCTGGCAGATTTTGGAACTGGACTTGCTGATGAGCAGAGCGCCCTTTCGATCCAAATAGCGCAGCGCCTGCATCTTGTCCTCTTTCGTCATCTCACTCACAGGTTTTCCGATCTGTTTGATGCTCTCATCAATTAAAAAATCAATAAGTCCGCCACATCCGTAGCGAAGAATTCGTCTTCTATGACTTTATTGTTAATGCCGTCCGGCAATTGTGCCTCAAAGTATTCTTTCAGCTCGACGGCCTTTGAAATATCCGTGTTAATACAAAGGGCTCCCAAGGTCTCCCCATTGTCCGCTTTCAAATACATGGTGGAGGATGTAAGCATCTTACCGTCCCTGGTTCTGGTGACGTAATTACACTTCATATCGCTGGTTGTGGTTCCCCTTATGACCTCCAGCCCCAGATTGCTTCCGCAATCTCCTATCTTCCTGTTGGTTATATGTCCGTTCTCAATGGCGACGATGCTGTGGTCATATCCCTTTGACCAGTCGTGAAGAATAAACTCCGAGTCGTCACCGAATTGATTCTTCAGCATTTTAAGCAGATTCTGAAAAAAAGGCATTTCGCTTTCTATGGTTTTCATTATGTTACCTCCTAAGTATAAAGTACTTAGATTGTACCCCCCGCCTGGAAAAAAATCAAATTTTTATTAAAAATCCGCTTTTTATTTCAACTTTTTAATTATATATTTCTTATTTTAAAAATAACTTTTTTTCTTTTATTTTCGCATTTATCTAACTTTTTTTCATTTGTTTGATTTAAGAATACCATTTTTTTGATTTTTTGTCAATTACTAAATAATTGTTTTTATAATTTTATGATTTTTCTTAATTAAATTACTGTTTTTTGCCGTAACCCCCGAATTGTTTGTTTATTTATTAACAAAAAAGAAGCGGCTAAACACTGCCGCTTCTTTCCGGTTATTTATATCTTACTTTTTGTCAGTTGGTATAATTGTCAAAATATCCCTGAACCAAAACCACAGGGTTCCCTTGTCGCCGGAACCGCTGGTGAGATCACAGAGGGAGCCGATTAAGTCCGTAATGCGTCTGGGCGTGGTTCCCTGGGAAGCCATGTCCCCCACCAGGTCGCTTTTCTTCTCCTTAATTCTCCTGGATATGGCGTCTCTCAGCGCTTCCCCTGACAGTTCCTTAAAGTCATTGTCAGCCAGATATTTCAGCTTTATCTCATTGGGCGTGCCCTCCAGGCCTTCGGTGTTGGCCACAGACACCACCGGGTCGGCCAGCTCCCAGATTTTTCCTACAGGATCCTTGAAAGCGCCGTCTCCGTACACCATAACCTCCACATGTTTCCCGGTTCTGTCAAGGATTCTGGACTGGATATCCTTCACCAGATCCCTGCAATCTCTGGGGAACAGCTTCACCGTATCCTCCGTGGACTTGTTGGATCCCAGAAGTCCGTACTTCTCGTTGCAGCCGCTTCCGTTCACAGGCGCGCTTAAGATATCGTCCAGGCCGCAGACAATCTCTGCGCCGTTCTCTTTTAAAATTCTCTTGGTCCGCATACGTGTATGTATATCGCAGGCAAGGACGCGTTTCGTCCGGCTGAGGATTTCCCTGGGGTTGTTTGCAAAGATAATCTCCGCCTCAGCTCCTGCGTCCTGGATCAGCTGCTGGAAATAGCCTACATAATCCATACCTGTAAACTGGTGCCTGTTCTCCCCGAAGAGCTCCCTGTACCGCTCCAGAGTGAGAACGTCACTGTAGGGATTGATCCCGCTTCCTCGATCTGGTCTGAGGTTACCAGCTCATTGCCCACCTCGTCGCCCGGATAGCTGAGCATCAGGATAACCTTTTTCGCACCCATGGCAATCCCCTTCAGGCAGATGGAGAAACGGTTTCTGGAAGTGATGGGAAAGATAACGCCTATAGTCTCACCTCCAAGCTTAGTCCTCACATCCTCTGCAATATCCCTGACAGTCGCATAATTTCCCTGGGCCCTGGCAACCACAGATTCAGTAACAGAGATAACATCCCTGTCCCGGATCTCAAAGCCTTCGCTTTCGGCGGCCTCCAGCACACTGTTAACTACGATTTCAGCCAAGTCATCCCCTTCTCTGATAATGGGACAGCGGATTCCTCTTGATACAGTTCCTACTCTTCTCTCCATATGTATACCTCTCCTGAACCATCTTATTTTTCGTCATGCTTCTCTATTATAGTACAAAACAGGAAAATGGGGAAGTAGGTTGACAGGGGTTTTTATCAGGATTTTTTTTGTTTCTTTTTTTCGGACTTTTTTGGGCCTGGGCTCCGGCAGTTCCAGACAGGTTCTTTCCACCAGCTCCCCAAGGAACTCCTTGTCCTCCAGCTCCTCCACCAGATACATCCCGGGCTCCCCTCCGTGTGGGGCCACAGGCGCTGCACCGGGAAGCAGCTCCTGTCCTGCCCGGGTGATCTTCACATAGAACTGGTTGTCCTCCACTGTGCCGAAGAACTTCCCTCCGCTCCACAGGCCGTATTCGCCGAATAATTTTCTGTATGTAACCGTCACTCCCGCCTCCTGAAGCTGGGAGACAACAAACTCCACATAATCAATGGTAGACGCCATCCTTTTCTCCTCCCTCCTAACCCAGAGAGCGCAGGACCTTTATCATCGCTTTAAGGCCCTCTGCATGTTCCTCCGGTGTCCTGCTGGGATCTGCCGTCTCAAAGTGTTTGCAGGGCAGTTCCTCACATTTACCGCAGTGGGGCAGCTTTTTCTCATTGATACAGCACTGGTAAATGCCGCAGGCGGTTCCTCCTGTATACTGGAGCCAAAAGGGTTTCCCCTCCAGCTCGGGACATCCCCTGCAGTCGCTGAGGTAATAGGAACATTCGTCGCAGATGCAGCCGCAGCAGGCGGTTATCTTCTCCATATGGTTATCTCCTTTGTAAGTTTTATTGGATCTTACCATAGGAAACACGACATCTGGCTGTCATGTTTGTCCGTACATCCTGAAAATATTTCCGGAAATCTCTTCCAAATCGTTTCTGAACTCCTCAGGTTCCAGAAGCTCTATGCTGTCTCCCATACTGAGTATCCAGGAAATCAGGCTGTCCCTGTCGGAATACCCTGTGCTAAACAGCAGCATTCCATCCTCCCTCTCCTCTATGGACTCTATCCCGAACTCCTCTACCAGCCGCCATTTCACTTCGGGCCTGCAGAGGGCCCTGACCTGAAAGCAAAGCGGAAAGGGGCCCTGGGGGTCATTGTCAAAAGGAGGCGTTTCCCGCTTAAGGAAATGATCTCCTGTCTGTGTCAGTTCCGTCATCCGGTTCAGCTTAAACATCCGGTAATCCTGCCGCAGAGTGCAGTATCCCCTTACATACCAGGCGTTCCACTGAAACACCAGCTGGTACGGTTCAATCTTCCGCAGGGTTCTGCCCGAGGGGGAATAGTAGGTGAATTCCATCATGCGGCCCTCCCGGACAGCCTCCTGGATCAGCTCTATCTTGGGAGCCAGGGACTCCCTGTACCAGGAAGAGAGATTGATTACAATATCTCCGTCCCCGTTTATTACTTCCTGCCTGCCAACCGCCAGTTTATCCATAAGCTGGCGGTACTGCCCGGTTCCAGAGACGCTGTCAAGCTTTTGAGCCCTGCAAGGATCGATTCCATGTCCCTGGAAGTCAGCAGCGTCCGATCCATCCTGTATCCCTCCAGAATGGAAATTCCGCCTCCCGGACCTCTTGTGGTCACCAGCGGAATTCCCGCTTTGCAGATATCCTCCACATCCCTGTTAATGGTCCGCCGGGAAACCTCAAACCGCTCAGCCAAATAGGGCGCGGTGACTTTTTCCTGTTGGAGCAGGATGGATAAAATTCCGATTAGGCGGTCTATTTTCATAGGGAGTCCTCTCTTGTGCTTTATTCTGTCCCCGTATCCCTGCGCCTCTGAAAATCGGATTTTCTCAGCTCAGGGACACCTCCGGGGAGGCTGCCTTTAAAATCCATTATACGTTCATGACCTGAACGATTGCAAGAAGAAATGACTGCCATCTGCCGGGCAAGCCTTTATAAAAGCCTGCAGAGCAGTGATTTTCCTATGGTCCCCTCAGGCATTTTTACGCCGAAATTCTCTGCAATGGTTGCTCCGGTTACGCCGAAAGTCTCCTGGTCCTCCAGCCTGCCGGAAGCCTTCATAGATGGGGAATACATAAGCAGGGGCGCCATTTCCCTGGTATGGTCCGTTCCCCTGAAGGTTGGGTCATTGCCGTGGTCGGCGGTGACCATCAGCAAATCCTCCTGATTCATACGGTTTAAAAACCTCCCCAGTTTTTCGTCAAACTGCTCCAGCTCCTTCCCGTAGCCCACAGGATCCCTGCGGTGTCCCCAAAGGCGTCGAAATCTACCAGATTGGTGAAACACAGTCCTGTAAAGTCCCTGTCCAGCAGTCCTATGGTCTGATCCATGCCATGTGTGCTGCTCTTTGACTTATAAGCCTGGGTAATACCCTCGCCGGCGAAAATGTCGCTGATTTTCCCCACGCTGACAACATCCAGCCCGCCCTCTTTCAGCGCGTCCAGGGCCGTTCTGCCGCTGGGCTTTAAGGCATAGTCATGGCGGTTGGAGGTTCTCTTAAAGGAACCTCTTTTTCTCCGCACATAGGGCCTGGCGATCACTCTGCCCACCTTCCACTTGTCCTCCAGCGTCAGCTCCCTGGCAATCTCGCAGCAGCGGTACAGTTCCTCAAGTCCCATGGTTTCCTCGTTGCCGCAGATCTGCAGCACCGAGTCTGCGGAGGTGTAGACAATCAGGGCTCCTGTGCTATCTCCTCCTCCCCCAGCTCGTCCAGAATCTCCGTACCGCTGGCCGACTTGTTGCCGATGATTCTGCGTCCGGTGCGCCTGCTTAACTCCTCCAAAAGCTCTCCGGGAAATCCGGTTTCTGAAAAGGTCTGAAAAGGAGTGGTGGTGCGCAGCCCCATCATCTCCCAGTGTCCTGTCATGGTATCCTTCCCCGCGCTGGCCTCCAGAAGCCTGGCGCAGTATCCCGCCGCCTTGCCCGCCTCCTTTACGTGGGTCAGGGGGTGCAGCTTTGTAAGCCCCAGACCTGCAAGATTCGGTATCCGAAACTCGGCCATCCTTTCGTCTATATGCCCCAGGGTATCGCTGCCCTGGTCCCTGTATTCCGGCGCGTCGTCCATGGCGCCTATTCCCAGGGAATCGATTACAATAGTAAAAATGCGTTTATATCTCACTGCCATCCTCCTGCTCCAGGGGCTCCCAGAAAGCCGACATCAGCTCTCTCACAGCCCGTTCTTCGTCCACATCCACCGCAAAACGTATGTACTCAGCCCGGAAGGGGCGCTCCCGGAGATCTGTCACCACCATCCCCCTGCAGTAGGTTCCATAACATTCAATTCTGGCCTTGCGGCACTGAGTGCGCACAAGGCTGGATACGGCTGCACACATGACTGCAAGGGGATCGTGGAGGGGGCTGTCGTCCATGCAGTAGTTCTGATTCCTGTTCCCCATTCTGTACCAGGCCAGGGCTTCCTTCAGATAGTCCACAGCCTTCCTGGCGGAAGGGCGGCAGCAGGCATCCAGCCACTCTATATGTTCTTTTTTTAACCGGACCTTCATAGTCACATCCAGTCCTGCCACTGTGATATCCATACCCGAGGTAAATACCGATCGGCGGCCTCCGGGTCGCATGCAAAATTAGCTTCGGCTACAGGGGACACATTTCCCCTCATGGACAGGGTTCCGCCCATCATCACGACTTTTTTAACCATGGACGCAAACTGGGGGTATTTTTTTAAGGTAAGGGCCAGGTTTGTAAGAGGGCCCAGGGTAATTAAAACCAGCTCCCCACGGTACTTCTGCCCCAGTTCCAGATAATGCTCCTCCACGCCTTTCCCTGTAACCTTCCGGCTGCTTTGGGGCAGAACAGCATTTCCCAGTCCATTGTCCCCATGTATGAAGGACACCCTGCCCTTCCACTTCTCCCTGAGAGGCTGCTCCGCCCCCACAGTCACCGGTATATCCGGCGCATTTACCAGGTCCAGAATCTTAAGGGTATTCTCCGCCCCCAGCCACGCCTCCACATTGCCGCAGACCGTAGCAATTCCCACAATTTCAAACTCCGGCTTTTGCAGGGCGTACAACAGAGCCAGGGAATCATCCACCCCTGTATCCACATCAAACGCTGCTACCATTCACTTCCTCCTCGCTATGAGCACTTGGCGGGCGTCTTTTGGCCGCCTACGTGCCCCTCTCCTTTACTGTGCCAGCTCCAGGGCGCAGCGGATCATGGAATCCAGATTCTGCTCCCGTTCCTCATTGGTCAGGGCTTTGTCATGGTGAATGCTGCTTCCCACCGTCAGCATGCCCAGGGCCCGCTTTCCGGCTCTGGCTGCTGTACAGTAGAGGGAAAGCGTCTCCATCTCCTGGGCCAGAACGCCCATTTTTTCCCATTGCCCCTTTTCGCCCTTAAGATCCTCATAGAATACGTCGGAGCTGTAAACATTGCCTACCGGCAGGGAACTCCCATCTGTCTGGCCTGGAGAACCGCCTGCTCCAAAAGTTCAAAATCTGCAATCGGCGCGAAACTTCCCGGAAGATGGTACTGAGCCGGAAAATTGGAGTTGGTGCAGCAGCCCATTGCAAATATCAGGCTTCCCACCTCCACCTCCCTGTTGATAGCGCCGCATGTTCCCACCCGTATTATAGTATCCACGCCGAACTGGTTAAACAGCTCATAGGAGTAGATTCCCATAGATGGAATCCCCATCCCGCTGCCCTGTACGGACACCTTTTTTCCTTTATAATAGCCTGTGTAGCCATTCATGCCGCGGATCCGGCTATAGCACACCACATCCGCCAGATAGCGCTCTGCTATGTATTTGCGCGCAAGGGTCACCCGGCATCAGAACCGTCTTTCCGATCTGTCCTGATCCCGCTTCTATATGAAATGTTTTCATGATTATTTACTCCGCTTCTTTATAATAATTGCGGCAGTTCAGGGCAGGGGCTCTCCTATGCCGGACCGCCCCCTCTGCCTTTGTCCTGAACTGCCGCCCACACTTATATTCCCATATTCCGGTCATTCTTTCTGTTGATGCAAAACTCATGGCACTCCGGTGCGAAAAATAACTTTTGGGATAAAACAGGAGTGTCATACTCTGAATAGAGCTCCTCCTCAAGAATAAGGAAGGGTTCTCCCTCAGGAATCTTTAAAATATTGGCAAGACGTTCCCTGGCATTGCCCATGCGCAGCTTGGTATCGCTGTAAAGACCGCCCCCTGACAAAAGGCCGGTGTAAAACCGGTAGACGGTATCCGTGTTCTCCAAATCCACACTGCTGTTGTCCATAATCTCATAAGGCATGTAGACCATGGCGAACCCAACAGGTATTTCCCCGCTGTAGTAGGTGATGTCAATGACAGCCACAATACTGGAAGGCCTGAGCTTCAGAACCTCCTGGTGCTTCTGGGTGGCCGGCTGGAAGCCGATAGCAGTTTCCACCCGGTCCACAGGCTGAAGGCAGAAATCCACGATTGGATTACCGATTTTTTCCAGTCCGGACTTGCTGATGTTCTGATTGGAAAGGACGATGTTTCCTCTTCCCTGCTGGTTGGCGATAAAGCCGTCCTCCTGCAGAAGCAGCATGGCCTGGCGCAGGGTCCCCCTGCTGACATTCAGCTGTTCCGACAGAATGTTTTCTCCGGGCAGCTTGTCTCCGGGCTTATATTTCCCCTCCTTCAGCCATTGGCTGATAGTCTCATAAACTGTCACATAAAGCGGTATTTTTACGTTCTTTTCCTTGATCACGGTGTCTTTCAACGGTCTGCCTGCTCCTTTCGCACTGCATACAGCGCAGTTCTCATTCTAGTATAGAACTAATCCACTAATTTGCCAAGTGCTTCCGGCCCTTTTACCCGCTTTCCCACCACCAGAAGCACAGCCAAAGTTACCACGTAGGGCAGCATCTGCACAAACTGGGAAGGGATGGACTGGTCCGTAAGGTAAAATCTGGCCGCCTGGGCTATGGCAAAAACCATGCCTGCCCCCATGGAGCCAAGAGGCTGCCATCCTCCGAATATATTGGCCGCAAGTCCCATAAAGCCGCGGCCTGCAACCATATCCACCACAAACAGGTTATTCTGGGAGATAGACAGGTAGGAGCCTCCCAACCCTGCAATGGCTCCGGCCGCCATCATCGCAATGTAGCGGTAGCGGTTTACGGGCACTCCCGCAGTCTGAACCGCATAGGCTGATCCCCGATGGCCCTGTAGCGCAGCCCGTATTTTGTCTTGTAAAATACCACCCACACCGCTGCCACTATAACCATGGTCAGGTACAGGTAGGGCGACTGGTCCTTAAAAAAGGCTCCCACCACAGGTATGGAGGACAATCCCGGAACAGTCAGATTGGGGATGGAAGCCACAGGCTCGGACATTCCCTCTGCATTCCACACCGCCTTCAGCATAACGGCGGTGATGCCGCCGGCAAAGAGGTTAACCCCAACGCCTACCACTGACTGGTGGGCCTTCCACTTCAGGCAGAACAGGGCATAAATCCAGCCCATAACCCCTCCCAGAACCACAGACAAAAGGGCGCCTCCCAGAGCGGAGCCTGTAAACTGGGAGCCTATAACGCCTGCAAATGCGCCCATGAGCATCATTCCCTCAACACCCAGCAGAATTACGCCTCCCCTCTCCGCTATGGTTCCGCAAAGGCTCCCAAAATAATCGGGATAGACAGCTGCAGCGTAAGACCGATAAAGTTATTCATCATTTCCATGGATCAACCCTCCTTCTGCTCCATTTGATTAATTCCGGCGCGGCAACCAGAAGAATCACAAGGCTCTGGATCACCGTTACCATATTGGTTGACACTGCAGTTTCCCGGCTCATTCTCAGAGAACCCATGTCCATAATTCCAAAGAGCAGGGCAGTCAGCAGTACGCCTGCGGGATGGTTCCTCCCCAGAATAGCCACCGCGATTCCCGTAAATCCAAAGGACGGGGAAAAGCCTTCAATAAAGCGGTGGTATTTTCCGAAAATTTCCGTGATTCCGGCAATTGCCGCAATTCCCCCGCTCAGGTCATGGACATAATCAGGTAAAGATTGACCCTGATTCCCGCTGTCTTTGAGGCGGAAAGATTGGCCCCAACCGCTCTCAGCTGATATCCGGCCGAGGTTTTCCAAAGGAAGATATACAGAATCACTGCAGTTGCGATTAAAAGGAACAGGGCGGAAGTCAGCTGTGTTCTGGGCAGAAGCTTCCCAAACCATATCTCCTCGGACAGCATCTCCGTCTGGGCAGTGGAGCCTTCCGTCTTAAAAGGCCCGTTCACCAGCCAGGATGTGAACAGCGTACAGATATAGTTGAGCATAATCGCCACAATAACCTCGTTGGTCTGGAATTTGGCCCTGAAGATTCCGGGAACGCTTCCCACTGCCATACCGGCCAGTATGCCGGCCAGTATGCTGACAATAAGGAGGATGGGAGCCGGAAGGAAGCACAGGGTAAGGGCCGTGATCACAGAGGCATGGCTCCTGCATGGAGCTGGCCTTCAGCTCCGATATTCAACATGCCGCACCGGGAGCCCAGCGCTACCGCCAGGCCGGTGAAGGCCAGAGGAATGCTTTTGCTCACTGTGTTTGCAATGGACTGGGGCGTTCCCAAAGCCCCCTTTATCAGCGAGGAGTAGGCTGTGACAGGAGACTCTCCCGCCAAAAGGATGAACAGCGCTCCGATCAGAAGGGCAACTGCGATTGCCGCCAGAGACTTACCTACTTCCGCGGTATTTTTGTTATGAATCCATTTCATATGCCATTTCCTCCTGCTTTTTCCTGCCATGAACAGACCGATTTCTTCCTTGGTGTAGGCTCCCGCCTTAAACTGGGCGCTAAGCTCCCCTTCATAGAGAACTGCGATGCGGTCGCTTAAATTCATCACCTCCGACAGCTCCGCCGATATCAGAAGGATGGCCTTTCCCTCCTCCTTCAGCTTAAGCAATGTCCTGTGCACCCGCTCAATGGCTCCGATATCCAGGCCCCTGACCGGCTGGGCCACCAGCATCAATTTGGGATCATGGCTGATCTCCCTGCCCAGAATCACCTTCTGCTGGTTACCTCCTGACAGCTGGCCGATCTTCTGGTCCACCCCCGCTACCTTGATCTCGAATTCCTCCACCTGCTTCTTGGCGTCCTCCTCCAGGCTCTTATAATCGATGATTCCTTTTCTGGAATACCTGGGATCGTTCTGATAGCCCAGAAGGAAATTCTCGGTGATGGTGAAATCAGAAACCATAGCGTCCTTGTGGCGGTCCGAAGGTATATAGCCAAGGCCCATGGCCTTCCTGGCCCTGACGGACATTTCATTTACAGATATGCCGTCTATGGTTATGACCCCCTCATCAACCTTTCGGTTGCCCACTATCATCTCCTCCAGCTCCTGCTGGCCGTTGCCGTCCACTCCTGCTATGCCCAGAATCTCTCCTCCATGAACCTGAAGGCTGACGGTTCTTCCTGCCCGTTTATGTAAGCGCACTTGATCCAGTTCGAGGATCACCGGTCCATTGCCCTCCTCTTTGCCCGACACAATGGATTCCACCTGGCGTCCCACCATCTGAGTCGCCAGCTCCTTCTCGTTGGTGTCGAAGGTGTCGCACCGGAACACCACCTTTCCCTTGCGGATAACTGTGATCCGGTCGGACAGGGACATCGTCTCATTGAGCTTGTGGGTGATAAACACAATGGTCTTTCCGCTCTCCTTAAGCTGGCGGAGGATTTTAAACAGCTCCTCCACCTCCTGCGGGGTCAGAACCGCAGTGGGTTCGTCCAGAATGATGATGTCCGCTCCCCTGTACAGTTTTCAGAATCTCCACTCTCTGCTTCATGCCCACGGAGAGATTCGCCACCTTCTCATCCAGGTCGATCTTAAAGCCAAACCGCTGCGACAGCTCCTCCACCTTTCTTCGGCTCTCCCTGCGGTTTAGCAGCAAGCCGCCGGATTCTTTTCCCAGAATAATATTTTCCAGCACCGTCAGCTGGTTGACCAGCATGAAATGCTGATGAACCATGCCGATTCCCAACAGGTAGGCGTCGTTTGGATTGGCGATGGCCGCCTTCTCTTCATTAATATAAATCTCTCCTGCATCCGGGTGGTACAAGCCGAACAGGATATTCATCAGGGTGCTCTTACCTGTTCCGTTCTCCCCCAGCAGGCAGTGGATCTCCTGGCGCCGTACGGTAAAATCAATGCCGTCGTTGGCCCGGACAGGTCCAAAACATTTAACTATTCCAACCATTCTGATTGCGTCCATATCTGCCTCCTGTCTTTACTTCAGTTCAGACGGTACTTCTATCTCTCCTGCTATAATCTTCTGCTTTAAATCCTCCAGCTGTCCCAGAATATCCTCCGACACCTGGATGTTGCTTTTCTCCACGGTAAAGTCCACACCGCCGTCGCTTAAGCCCAGAACCTGGTTCTCTCCGTTGTAGGTGCCCTCCACAATGCTGGTGATTGCGTGATAGGCGCAGGAGTCCAGTTTTTTCAGCATGCTGGCCATAATATAGTCGGGGGCGATATCGTTCTGGTTCAGATTCACTCCCATCGCCACAAATCCTGTCTCCTGGGCCGCCTGGAACATACCCATTCCCGAAGCGCCCGCCGCATGGAAAATCACGTCCGCTCCCTTTTCCACAAAGGTGTTGGCAATGGTCTTGGCTGTGGTGGGGTCGTTAAAGCCTCCTGCATAATCGATGAGAACCTGAATCTCCGGGTCTATGTACTGGGCTCCCGCTTTGTAGCCCGCAGCAAAATGGTTGATTAAGGGGTTGTCAACTCCACCGATAAAGCCTATGGTTTTTCCGTCTCCCAGCTTGCTGTCTGCGGCCTCCTGTTTTGCAAGAACTGCCAGGGCTCCAACCAGGAAGGAGCCTTCCTGCTCCTTACATGAGTAGGATGCCACATTCTCCAAATCTGAATCTGCATCCAGAAGGGCAAATTTCTGCTCCGGATAGGTCGTCGCCACATTGGTCAGGGCGTCCACCTGCTCCGCACCCACACAGATAATCAAATCATATTCCCCTGAAGCGGCCATCTCGTCCTGGATAATCTCCTCGTCGGACACAGATTTTGGTTCCACCTGGTCATATGTAATTCCGTAATCCTCCGCCGCCTTTTTTACTCCCTCCAGCGCCAGGTCGTTAAAGGAGTTTCCTCCCAGTCCGGCTTCTGTAAATATGATTCCGATATGGGCCTCCTTGCCCGAAGCCGCCTCCTTGGAAGCCGTACCGCCTGTGGCCTCCGAAGTCTTACAGCCTGTAAGAACCGTACCTGCCAGGCCTGCCGTGAGAACTGCCGCCGCCAACCGCTTCATAGATCTCCTGGTAAAAAATTTGTTCTTCATTTTACATTCCCTCCCATAGTGCATTTTTTAGTTTTAGTTTTATACATCTTTATAAACTTGTTTAACAAGTTAGTCAGAATGTAACACACATAAAATAGTTTGTAAATCTTTTTTCATTAAAACAAATCATTTTCGTCAAACTAGCAGAATTCTCCCCCTCCTTTTTGTGCATATTTACATATCGTTTCCTAGGATTTTACTTTTAATGGGAATTATTGCTTAGAATAGACCTTTAGCAAGAGAACAGGGAATATTTAACTTCATCCTGCAAATACTATGAATAGCTTTCAATATTATTTTTTAAGCGAGGAGAACGAGATTATGAGCAAAAATGCACGTATGTGGTTAATAGGCGTCGTTGTGGCGCTGATCGTTATTCTGCTGATAGCCGGAGTCATGGGCAACAGCAAAAACGGGACCTCAGAGACGTCCCCGTCATCGGCGTCAGCACAGGAGACCTCCGGAGGCGCCCAGGAGTCCGGATCCCGGGAGGCGGGTTTTGACGCCGCCTCAGAAAACAGCCAGATGGATCACGGCAATGACCACGGCCATATGACGGAGGGAACGGACCCTTTAAGCCGTTATCTGACAGAGCAGGACTCCATCATGATGACGATGATGGAAGATATGATTATCAGGGAGCGTTCAGGCAGCGCGGCCATTGATTTTTAAAGGGAATGATTCCCCACCATGAGGCTGCCGTCAAGATGTCGGAAAGCTATTTAAATCATGGTGGAAACTCGGAAGAATTAAAAACTCTGGCTCAGGATATCATCACAGCCAGAAGGAGGAGCTGAAGCAGATGAACCGGCTCATCGGCGAATATGAGAAAGACGGGTCTAAAGATGATGCCAACGAGGACGCTTATCTGGAAAAATACAGCGAAATGTTCTCCGATGATTCCATGTCCCACCACATCAATCCCGACGGAGCGGAGACAATGGACCAGGCATTTGCAGAGGGCATGATCATGCACCATCAGATGGCTGTGGATATGGCCAGGGATATTCTGGACTACACGGAGGAGAAGGAGGTCAGGGAACTGGCTGAGAATATAATTGAGCTTCAGGAAAAGGAAATTGCCCAGATGGAGAAGCTGGTGAAATAGGAAGAAATAAAAAACCGGATATCCGGGAGGTGATTAAACCCCTCAGATATCCGGTTTTTTCCTTTTGCCGCTTTCAGAGCCGCGGTGATCTTGTTGAGCGCAAACCCTGCGGAAATACCCGCGGCGGCCCACAAGATACCGGCGGTCAATCTGTCAGTATCCGCCCGTCATCCGCCCGGATGGAGAGAATCAGCCCCTCCGGCTCCTGTCTTGCCGTCCAGTACATCTCATCCCCTCCTTCTTTGACGGATAAAAGAAGGGCCTGCCGGATACTTCCGTAAAAATTCCACACAGGTATCAAATCCATTTCCGTCCCCTCCCCCTTAGATATAGGCATACTCCAATTTTACATTTTTAACTTCCACCTGAATTTCCGGCTTCGTAACGCCTTCAGGCCGGGAGGAGCCCTCCACGAGCCCTGTGAGCTCCTCTCCGGCCTTCAGGGCGCTGCTGCCAGAAAAACCGAAAAAGTCCTTGCAGTATTGTTCAAAAAGCTGGTGCACCGCCTCAAAGGGAAGAAGAAAATTTTCATTCTCCTGCCGCCCCAAAAACTCCTCCTTTCCGATTATTTTCAGCTGTCCCAGGGCGCCGTCCTCCAGATAAACCACCTCGATATAGGGCCCGCTTATATAAGAATTCCCCAGAAGGTTCACTTCACTTTTAGCGCAGCTGATCCCTTCTACCACGGGAGTAAAGATGAGCCAGTATCCCATCTCCGGCCACTCTCTTTCCCCCAGCCTGTAGTAGGACTCTTTCCATCTTCCCTGCAAGAGTCCATAGTCCCCGAAGCCTGCAGCCTGTATCAGCTCCTTTGCTTTCTCCTCAAGCTCCCTTCCCCTTCCCGGTTCCTGCCCCTTTGGAGTCTCCCCCATCTCAAAGATGCGGGCAGGTTTGGCTGTGCCGCGGCCGTCCTTTTTTATATTTGTCATCCAGATCAGGGACAGAGGCGGGGCGTTCCCTTCCCTTGAAGTCTGGTAGGAAAGGTTATATTCAGCGCCTGAAGAAGCGGTTCCCACCGCCGTTGTGGAGCTCCCCATAATCTCCTCAGACCTTTTCTCTCCATCCTCAGAGACAGGATATATATGTTCCGAAGTCTCCTCTCCCCACTGCAGCTGAAGCGCTCCGGCCAGAGCCTGTTTTACTCTGCCGTACTCCTCCTCCGTAAAATTTGCAGACTGCGACTTGCCCGGAGCCGCAGATTTAACATCCGGCACCGTTACCGGAGCGTCCGCCCGCAAAGACATTCCTTCCTCTTTCAGCTCCGCCTTATAACGCTCCGGCGCCTGCACCTGTTCGCCCACCGTCACCCCTTCTTCCGCCCCCGGGCCCGGCTGTCCGCCGCCTTCAGGCTCAGGGTCTGTTCCCCGGATACTGCGGCTCCCGCTTCTCGCCGATTACCTCAGGTTCCTCCCCCGGGCCGCAGCCTCCGATTATAATTGCAGTCAGGGCCGCAGCCAGAAAAAAGCCTGTCATCCGTTTCCTTCTCAATGTTTTCTCCTCTCCTTTTTCTTTGAATATACGCTCGGCGTACATTTGATGGGTCCATTGTATCCCTGGCGCAAAGCAAAGTCCTCATCAAACTGTAAATCTTTTGTAAACGGATGAGGAGGGCGGCTGTTCAGGCAGATGGATGAGCACAGCAGTACCTCCGGCCAGCATGGCGGCCCCGGACGGTCCCCCCGCCTTCTTCCCCCCGGAAAACAGGACTTTGTATCTCCAGCTTCATGCCGTGAAGCCTTGCAATCCTCTCGCAGAGAGCCAGCCCCAGGCCGGAACCGCCCTCGCTTCTGCTCCTGGATTTATCAGCCATGTAAAACGCCTCCGTCACATGGGCAAGGTCCTTTTCAGGAATACCGCAGCCCTCATCCCTGACCGCTATAAGACAACCCTTTCCGGTGAGCCAGATTCTTCCGCCGGGCTCCGAGGCCTTGACACTGTTGTGAATCAGATTGCAGAGAAGCGTAAGAAGAAGTTCCCTGTCCCCCATCACAGACGGCAAATCCCCTGGCTCTCCCGGAGGTCCCCTCCGGCCTCCAGAATAAGGTTAAGCCCCTTCTCTCTCCACAGCGCCTCCGTCTCCCTCGCCCCTTCCTCCAACAGTTCTTTTACAGACAGGCTTTCAAACTGAACCTCCTCATTCTCATAGGCTCCCAGAAAATTCAGCATTTTGGCTGAAAGCCGCTCCAGCCTCAGGCCTGCATGGTGAATCTGTTCCAGGGCCCGCTGCTGCTGATCCCGGGATAACTTTACATGGAGCAGGCTGTCGGAGTACCCGATCACCGAGGTCACAGGCGTCTTGATTTCATGGGACAACGCCCCCAGCAAAAGCTGCAGATCCTCCACCTGCCCTTCCACCTTCTCAGTCATCCTGTTAAAAACCCGGGCAAACTCTCCGATCTCATCCCGGCTCTCCACAGGCACCCGCTCATCCAGGCTGCCGTTTCCAATTTTTTCAGCCGCCCTGGTCAAACGTGACAGCGGTTTTAATGCCCTGTGGGTCAGAAGGGATACACAGGCGCATGTGATTGCCCAGATAAAACAGCAGAGCAGAAGGAGAGAAACGGCCCGGTGTTGAATCTCCTGGTAATAGGGAGTGATATCCTGGGTCATAAGCACCTGATACCCGGGGAACTGGCCTATTTCCCGTTTCATCAGAAGCACCGATTGTTTGCCGAGATGCTGGATCATATAGGATTCTTTCAGCTTTGAAGGGGACAGCACCTGATATTCCGTCAGGTTTACGAGGCAGGAGTCTCCTTTGAGAAGGGCGTACCCATCCTTATAACACCTTCTGAACTGATATTTCAAATACGCCTCCGCCGCAATATCCCCCAGGTTCTCAAACTCCTCCCTGGTTCCTATCTCAGAGAAGGCGTAGGCGATGGAATCCATCTGCTTTCCGTAATTATCCACTGCCACCGCAATACTCTGGGACCGCATCTGCCACACCGCAGCTGTGCTGACCGCCAGGAATCCCGCCCCAAGGCCTGCCGAGAGTATCAGCATCAATTTTTAGTTCAGTTTCATCTCCCTACACCTCCAGACGGTATCCCAGCTTTGGAATGGTCCGTATCCTGGAACCGGCCTTCAGCTTCTTACGAAGGCTGGCCACATGGACGTCCACAGTCCTTGTCTCCCCGCCGTAGCCGCCGCCCCATATCTTATCCAAAAGCTGGTTTCTGGTAAAGGCCACATTCTGGTTCCTGCACAGAAAAAGAAAGAGATCATATTCCATAGGCTTCAGTGAAATCTCCCTTCCCTCCTCAAATACCTTATGGCCTGCCAAATCTATCCGGCAGTCCCCCAGCTCTATGAAGTCCTTCAGCTTCCTCCTGCGCTTCAGCACATTTTCCACTCTTGCAAAAAGCTCCATCATCTCAAAGGGCTTCACCATGTAATCTTCAGCGCCCAGGCGCAGCCCCTTCACCTTGGAAGCCACATCTGCCTTGGCCGTGAGGTAGATGCAGGGAATCTCCTTTTTATTCAGCCATTCTATAAGGTCAAAACCATCGGGCCCGGGCAGCATAACATCCACCAGAGCCAGGTCGCAGCTTCCCTCATCCCGCCGGATCTTCTCCTCCGCCTCCACGCCGTCAACCGCCAAATCCACCTCATAGCCCACCGCCTCCAGATTCATAGCCAGCAGTTCCCGGATGGAATCCTCGTCCTCTATAACCAGTATTTTGTTCTTTCCCATAGCTGCAGCCTCCCGCTTTTGTAGTCAAAACCAGTATACCACGCAGCAGCCCCAGGCTCAATTACCAATCCCTTTACAATATTATTAAAAATACGCGCAGAAACGGCTCCGGTATCAAACCGCAGCCGTCCCCGTCTGTAAATATGATAGTTTTCTTTGTCCAGAAACACGCCCTAGCGGATGGTCAGGCCTCCGTTCACATCGATGGACTCCCCATTGACAAAATCGTTCTCAATTAAAAATCGGATGGCGGAGGCAATATTTGCCGGATAGCCGTTTCTCTTCAGCGGGTTGCCGGCCGCCCAGTCAGCCATCTGCTCCGGGGTGCTGACCTTCACATGGAAGGGCGTGTCAATGACTCCCGGAACCACCGCGTTGGTGCGGATATCAGGGGCCAGCTCCCTGGCAAATCCTCTGGTAAATGCATCCACAGCCCCCTTGCTGCGCTGTAAATCGTTGCGCCGGGACCGCCGTGGCGGATTACGATGCTGGATATGTTTACGATATTAGGATCCTCTTTTCCTCTGCGGAGAAGAGGCACGCACAGGGAGCTTATTTTCATCAGGCTGAAGGTATTCAGGGCGAATATCCTCTCCATGAGGGACCACTCCAGCTTAGGGGCCGGCTGGCGTTTCACCAGCCTCCCGCATTGTTGATCAGCACGTCCAGATAGTCCGTCCGGGCCTTCACCTCATCCACCAGCCTTTCGCAGGCGGCCTCTGTGGTTATGTCGGCCTGAAGGAGAAGGGCCTCGCCTCCCAGAGCCTCCACCTCCTTTTTCACCTGCCCCGCCGCTTCCCCGGAAGCGTTGTAATGCAGGAACAGTTTATTTCCGGGAGCCAGCATCCGGGCGGTCCCGGCTCCGATTCCTGTGCTGGCGCCTGTCAGCAAAATCACTTTACCCATTGGTTTTCTCCTCTTTTCCAACCGCCGCTCCCTCAGCCGGACACCGGCGGCATTACGCCGGCTGCAGGCCCGGGACGCGCCGGTTTCATATAGCTTCCGTTTCTGCCGTCTTTTGAAAGAAGGCAAATTTCCGTATGTTTTCCGCTGCGTCGCGGATCGTATAGATGGTCATCAGCAGCGAGTTAAAAGGCACGCACATGTACAGCCATCTTTTCTGCATTCTGAGAACGGGAGTTGTCTGCACGCCCCCTTCCGCCAGCTTCCAGCCGTAGAACAGCAGGGCCCCAAAAAAGGCCAGCGTCGCCAGATTGATAAAAAATTCAAGCAGATACAGGCTGCGTTTCCCTCCCAGCTTCATCTGAATCAGCTCTACCTTAAAATGTTCCTTGTTCCTGCAGAGAAGGGTGGATGCGGTGAATACAAGCCACGCAAAAAGCATTTCCACAATCTCGTCAAACCAGCCCATGGAAAAGGAGGGTATGAGGGAAAGGATGGGCACCCACCGGAAAAATACATTCATCAGCAGAATGACAAACAGACCCGCAAAGCAGATAAGGCACAGGATTTTTAAAATCAGGCAAGGGCCCCGTCTATTTTCTTTAAAATCTCCATAATCTCCCTCCTCCTACATCAGCAGCTTAGGCAGAAACATGGCCAGGGGCTCACAGAAGGCAAAAAGCAGAAGAACTGCCATGATGCCTGCCAGATAGGGTATTACCGCTTTCGACAGCTTTATTATATCCACGTCGCAGATACTGGACACCGCGTAGAGGGACATGCCCACAGGAGGCGTCAGAAGGCCAATCATGCTGGCAAGAATCATAATCACGCCAAACTGTACGGGATCCATTCCAATCTGGTTGATAATCGGCATAAAGATAGGGGTCACAATAAGAATAACCGCAGTTCCCTCCACAAAACACCCAAGAATCAGCAGGATAAAAATTATAATCAAAATAAGTATATAACGGTTTTCTGTCAGCGCAGTCATTCCCTCGATTATCATATTGGGAATTCTCTGGTGAATGAGGAAATAAGAAAGGAAATTGGCAACCGCAATGATAAACAAGGTCTTGCAGGACTGCATCAGGGTATTCATCACCACGTGGTACACATCCTTTAACTTCAGCTCCTTATATACTACGGTTCCCAGCAGCAGGCATAGAAGCTGGCCACCACCGCAGCCTCCGTAGGAGTAAAAAAGCCGCCCCAGATACCGCCGATAATGATTACCACCGTCATCAGGGAGGGGATGGCCTTCCAAAAACTGAGCCAGCGCAGCTTTGCAGAGGCCTTTGGCTCCACCGGATACCCCCGCTTCTTGCTGGTCAGGTAAACGCTGATCCCCATAGCCAGAGCCATCAGCGCCCCCGGAAGGAAACCTGCTGCAAACAGGCTGCCCACCGATACCCCTGTAATAGAAGCATATACCACAAAGGGAATGCTTGGGGGAATTACAGGCCCGATGGTGGAGGACGCAGCCGTAATACCCGCTGAGAACTCAGAGTCAAAACCGGCGTCATCCATGGCCTTCATCTCAATGGCCCCCAGCCCTGCGGCGTCGGCCACAGCCGCCCCGCTCATGCCTGAGAAAATGACGCTGGAAATAATATTTACCTGGCCCAGCCCGCCCGGCCAGTGGCCGCAGCAGGTTTTGGCAAAGCCGAAAATCCGGTCTGTAATGCCTCCCGTATTCATCAGATTGCCTGCCAGGATAAAAAACGGAATCGCCAGCATCGTAAAACTCGTGGTTCCTATATAAATCCTCTGAGCCATAACCGTCAGGAAATCTCCCTGTCCCAGGAACGCAAAGGTTCCCATGGATACAAGCCCCATGCTGGCGCCTACGGGGATTCCCAGCACCATAAGCCCCACCAGCAGTACGCATACAACAATCGCCAACATCTTACACCCCTCCTGTCAAACCGGGCAGCCAACGTGTAATGCAGCAGCCTTAAGGGCTGCTGCATCCCAACTATCTGCACTCATCTACCATTTTTAAGAATGTGTCAATATACTCCTGACTGCCTGCATATTCCGCGATGGCTTTGTAGGAAGGCTCCATCTTGGCCGCAAATTCGGCCGTATCAGGATATGTAACCTCCATTCCCTTCTCCTCCAGCTTGGCAATATAATCCGCATCGCCGTTCTGGATTAAATCTCTCATCATAAGGGCGGCGTTCCGGCTCTCCTCATCAATGATGGTCTGATATTCAGGAGAAAGCCCGTCCCATACCTTTTTGCTGATTACCAGGTTCATGGAATTGTACACATGGTTGGTGACTGTCAGGTATTTCTGAGTCTCGAACATATTGTTGAAGTAAATGACGCTCAAAGGATTCTCCTGGCCGTCCACCACGCCCTGCCTTAAGGAAAGATCCAACTCGTTAAATGCAATCTGCTGTACCTCCGCTCCCAGAGCCTCCATACAGGATTTCAGCTGTATCTCCCCGGGCGTGCGGATTTTCAGGCCCTTCACATCATCAGGCGCATTTACCGGGCGTTTGCTGTTGGTAAGGCAGCGGAAGCCGTAATCCCAGCTTCCCACATAGTGCAGGCCCTGGTCCTCCAGATCGTCCTTGGTCCACTCATAGAAGGGGCCGTCCAGAACCTTGTAGGCATGTTCGTAGCTGTCGAATACGAAAGGCATCATAACCGTGGCGAACTTCTTGGAGTACTTGTCCAGAGAGCCTGGGTGCCTAAGGTCATATCCACCACGCCCATAATGTTCTGCTCCAGCATCTCATCGGGAGCGCCCAGCTCATTGTTGGGATAAACCTCGATTTCGATTCCCCCGCCGGTTCTCTCCTTTACGGCATCTGCAAACGCCTGGGCGGCCACGCCTCCCGGATGGTCCACGGCCGCATAGTGGGCCAGCTTCATATGAATCACTTCTCCCGCCGGCTGCCCGGCTTCCGCCTGGGTATCCGCCGCGGCTTCCGCCTGAGCCTCTGTTGCAGCCGCCTCAGTTTTGGTTTCCGCCGCCGGGGCGGTATCCGCCCCTCCGCTTTTATTTCCAGAGCCGCAGCCGGCTAATAAAGAAACCGCCATTGTTGTAACCAGTATCGCCGCCAATGTTTTTTCATCTGTAAATTCCTCCCTCTGCTATGAGATAATGACACTGCTTTTACAATTCCTCCGAGCCAGATTTCCGGGCCTATTTTTTCATCGCCTCCGTCACGCCCTTAAACCAGGTTGAAACATCCGTCTGAATCCGGTTCTCAGGGTAGGAGCCGTCCTCCCTGGGCATCGTTGCGTATTTCTTCATCCGCTCAACATGACCGTTCTCTCCGGTTCTTGGCGGTGAGAAAATGTCAATGCCCTTAAAACCGGTCAGCGTCTTGCCCCCATGCATCACTCCCCCCGGATGTACACATACGTCCCCTGCTACCATGTGCACCTCCTGGCCGTCAATCACATGCTCCTCCGTACCCTCCAGCATAATGAGAATCTGCTCACAGTCATGGGCATGCATCGGGAAGGTTGCCCCGGGAGGATTCTGAATAAAGCTTATCTGCACGTTGTCTCCAAGAATAAACTGAGTCACAATGCCCTCCTCCTCTACAAGAGGGGTAAATGGTAAGTCGTCAATGTGGTATACATATGTATTTCTCTTGTTTTCCATAATTCTTCTCCTTTTTCTATGGCGCTTTTTTTGATTTTTGCCAGTTTGATTAAGACAGCTATCTTGTATACATGAATCATACTGCCTATTTTCCAGTTTGTCAAGAGTGTTTTGAAATTTATCAGGCATTTTACTTTAATATTTTTCGTTTTATACTTTAATTTAAAGGCATTTTACCCATATTTTTATCTTCCTTTTGCCGTTGACACCGCCCGTTTTTCATGTTATTCTTTATTTACTTGTATACATGATTGTTTTTGTTTGCAAAAATGGTTTTTTACCTTTATACTGTTTATTATGTTATACTAATACCGGATATACCGATTCACCGGCGCCGCTGCGGCCATATGTCATGGGTGTCCGCCCAGGAGAGCGCCGGCAAAAAGCAGCCTGTTCGGGAGCCTGCATCCCGGGCAGGCGGATACAAGAATGTGAGGATGTACACATGAGTGGAAATAATTTTGTTTTTAGCAGCGACGATGTTTACGATATTCTGAGACACGAGATACTTACTCTGACCATAGAGCCCGGCGCTCTTCTCAGCGAGAATACCATCAGTACCAGATTCGGTATCTCCCGCACCCCCACCCGCTCGGTGATTGAACGCCTCCGAAGCGAGGGGATGATACAGGTTATTCCGAAAAAAGGCTCCTTTGTCAGCCTGATCGATCTGGATTTATCCGAACAGATAATCTATATGAGAATCCAGTCGGAACTGGCGGTCATGACCCAGCTGACAAAAAATCCTACCTTTGAGCTGCTGTCCCTTTTGGAGGACAACCTGAAACAGCAGGAAAAGCTTCTGGAGGGAATTGTCATACGCGAGGAATTCTACCGGCTGGATTCCGGTTTTCACGAGCTTTGCATGCAGGCTGTGGGCAAGAGAAAGCTTTGGGAGATGATCCAGCACATGGACGTGCACTACTCCAGATACCGCTACATGGACTACAAGCTGTCCAACCAGCAGGACGTATATCCCTCCTTGTGCAGGCAGCACAGAGAACTGTTCAATGCAATCAGAGACAGGAATACCTATTCCCTGAAATGTCTCCTCACCTCCCATCTCTACAGCGGCCTTCTGCGAATCGGGACTAAGCTGGTGGCAGAGTATGGACACTATTTTGAAAATACAGGACGGACCATCAATGAAATATTGTTGGATGTGAAGATGCTGATTCAGGCATCCCAGGATGAACTTTCGGATTTTGAAAAGAAAGGATTGATAAAATGAGCCAAATGTCAGGAATTTACGTAGCCTCCATAACCCCCTTTACTTCCCGCGATACGGTAAACACCGAAGCTCTGGAGGTCTTAATGAACCGCAACCTTGCAGAAGGAGCCTGCGGATTTTTCATCGGGGGCAGCAGCGCCGAGTGCTTCCTCCTCTCCCACGGGGAGCGGATTCAGATTTTGGAGGCGGCGGCAGCTTTAAGGAGAAAACAAGCCTTATAGCCCATGTGGGAAGCCTTTCCACCAGGGAGGCCGTCTCCTTCGGTCTGGCTGCCAGGGACATGGGATATGAGAACATTTCCGCAACGCCTCCTTTTTACTACGGTTATACCAGCCGGGATATCTGCGATTACTATTACGCGATCTCCAGGGCCGTGGGAATGCCGGTAATTGTATACAATTTTCCCGGAAATACCAGGGTGGATTTCAACCTCGACGATCCAAACTACAGGGAACTCTTTACCAGCTCCGCCATCACAGGCGTAAAGCACACCAACCAGGCGCTTTACCAGATGGAGCGCTTTATGGAACTGAATCCCGCCCTGAAAATGTTCAACGGGTTCGATGAAACCATGATTGCCGCCATGGCCCTGGGAGCGGCGGGTTCCATCGGAAGCACCTTCAACTGTATGCTGCCCCACTATCTGAAGATATATAACGCATATCAGGCCGGGAATATGGACGAGGCGAGATTGCTCCAGCATAAGGCCAACAACATTATGGAGGCCTTCTGTAAGGCGGGGCTTATTGCAGCAATCAAGTATGTGCTGAAGGGCCAGGGCATCGACGCAGGAGAGCCAAGGCGGCCTTTCACCCCTTTGAGCAGGGAGTCCGGAGCTATATAGACAGGATCCTGAAGGATAATTTAGACGGCTCCGCCTTTCTTCCATTTTGCACCGAAGCCTAACAGCCGCGGCGCTTTTCTGAAGTTAAACTAAAATCCCGGAAAACGTCAATTTACTCTTGCAATCCTTTAAAGTTATGATACAATAATACAATAAACATGGGAGCTCACAGCAGTGGGCTGAGAGGGAGCTGAGGCTGCTCCGACCGATAACCTGATTTAGGTAATGCTAACGTAGGGAAATATAAATTTTTCATTTCCGTGTAAATGTCGGTGGTACCTATTTGCGTACCGCCGATTTTTGATTTCATGGAGCAGCCGCCATGGCGTCAAAAAGCTTACTTATACCGGCATTCCCAAATCATCACAATACATAAAAGAGGAAGGACCGCGGATACGGCTGTTACACAGCTCCGCCGGCGTCTTTCGCGGAAAGGTAGTTTATAAAATGAAACAGATAATGGACAACGTGAGAAAGGCCGCGCCTCTGATACATAATATTACCAATTATGTAACCGTAACAGACGTGGCAAATGCTCTGCTGGCATGCGGAGGCAGCCCGATTATGGCAGATGACAGCGGCGAGGCGGAGGAAATCACCTCCATATGCCCGGGCTGAACATCAACATCGGAACCCTGAACCGTTCCACCATCCCTTCCATGATACTGGCAGGGAAAAAGGCCAATGAGCTGGGGCACAAGGTAGTTCTGGATCCGGTGGGCGCAGGCGCCAGCCGGCTGCGCACAGAAACTGCGCTGAATTTAATAAAGGAAGTTACATTCGACGTCATCCGCGGAAACATCTCTGAAATCAAAACCCTGGCTTCCGGCAGCAAAAGCACCAAGGGAGTGGACGCAGACATGGCGGATGCGGTTACGGAGGAAACGCTGGACAGCGCAGTCTCATTTGTCAGGGATTTCGCAGCCAGAACCGGGACGGTTATAGCCGTTACCGGCGCCATTGATCTGGTGAGCGACGGCGCCACCTGTTATGTAATACGCAACGGCAGGCCGGAGATGGGCAAGATCACCGGCACAGGATGCCAGTTGTCTGCAATGATCGCGGCGTTTATCACAGCCAACCCCAACGAGACGCTTAAGGCAGCCGCAGCAGCCGTCTGCGCCATGGGACTGGCAGGTGAAATAGGCTGGAGCAATATGGCTCCCTCCGACGGCAACTCCACTTACAGAAACCGGATTATTGACGCCATCTTCCATATGGACGGTGCCTGTCTGGAGAAAGGCGCCAACTATGAAGTGCGATAAAAAAATCTGCTGCTTTATGCAGTCACAGACCGAAGCTGGCTGAAGGGCGAGACTCTGTACAGCCAGGCAGAAAAGGCCCTGAAGGGGGGCGTCACCTTCATGCAGCTGAGGGAAAAAGCGCTGGATGAAGCCTCCTTTCTGGAGGAAGCCAGGGCAATCCGGGAATTGTGCGCCCGATACCAGGCGCCCTTTGTTATTAACGACAACGTGGATATCGCTCTTGCGGTAAATGCGGACGGCGTCCATGTGGGGCAGAGCGATATGCAGGCGGCAGACGCCCGGAAAAAACTGGGCCCGGATAAGATTATCGGAGTCTCCGCCCAAACAGTGGAACAGGCCCTGCTGGCCGAGAAGCAGGGCGCCGACTACCTGGGGGTAGGCGCCGTCTTTAGCACCAGCACCAAACCGGACGCGGCGGAAGTCAGCATTGACACCTTAAAGGAAATCTGCGGGGCAGTCAAGATACCTGTCGTTGCAATCGGAGGCATTTCCCCGGAAAATGTGAAGGAGCTTAAAGGTTCCAACGTTGCGGGGGCCGCCGTAGTCAGCGCAATCTTTGCCGCAGCAGATATCGAGAAGGCTGCCAGAGATCTGAAAGAACAGTTAGAGGGAGTTGTGGAACAATGATAGAGGGAGCCATATTTGACATGGACGGCGTCCTGCTGGATTCCATGTGCGCCTGGAAGCACACCGGGGAGCTGTATTTGAAATCCCTGGGAATCCGGGCGGAACCGGGGCTGGATGAAACCCTCTCCCCCCTGAGCATGGAGGCGGGAGCGGCCTACCTGCTGGAGCGCTATTCCCTGAAGGGGGTGGATGTGCCGGACATTACAAAGGGGATTACGGAAATCATCGAGGGGTTCTATGCAGAAGAAGCCCAGGTCAAACCAGGAGTAAAAGGATTCCTGGCTGAATTACACAAGCGGGCCGTCCCTATGACAGTCGCCACCTCCAGCGCCAGAACACTGGCGGAAGCCGCCTTCCGGCGGAATGGGATATTGCAGTATTTTTCCAGAATCTTCACCTGTTCCGAAGTGGGGGCAGGCAAGGTGGAGCCAGACATCTATCTGGAGGCGGCCGGATGGATGGGAACTACGCCTGATAAAACCTGGGTCTTTGAGGACGCCCTTCACGCCCTGGAGACGGCAGGAAAGGCAGGGTTCAGGCTGGCGGGAGTCTATGACGACTCCGGCAAAGAGGTTCAGGAAAAATCCGGGAGAGATGCCACATCTATTTAGGGGAAATTATGGATTTTACATATTTTTACAATATTGCAGTGAAGTAACATCACACCGCCCAGTGCGATTCCAACGGAACGGTTTTCCCTCATGGGGCGCAATTTTCCATGAAACAAAAGCGGCCGGTTGGGGGCGCCGCCTTCTGCCGCTCTATAAAATTAATGCAGGAAAAAGGAGAAAACAAATGAAAACAGCATTAACAATCGCCGGAAGCGATTCCAGCGGAGGCGCCGGTATTCAGGCAGACATCAAAACCATGACCGTAAACGGAGTATATGGCATGAGCGCCATTACGGCCCTGACCGCACAGAATACAACCGGCGTAACAGGAATTATGGAAGTGACTCCCGAATTTTTGGGTGAGCAGCTGGACGATATTTTCACAGATATTTTCCCGGATGCAGTAAAATCGGCATGGTTGCAAACAGCGGCCTTATCGAAGTCATAGCCCGGAAACTGCGCCTGTACAAAGCGGTCAATATCGTGGTGGACCCGGTTATGGTTTCCACCAGCGGTTCCCGTCTTATAAACGATGAGGCGGTGATCACGCTCAAAGAGTCCCTTCTGCCCATGGCCGCTGTTCTGACGCCCAATATTCCCGAGGCAGAAGTTTTATCCGGAATCCGGGTAACGTCCTCCCAAGACATGATCCGGGCCGCCCGGCTAATCAGCGAAGCCTACGGATGCGCAGTCCTCTGCAAGGGCGGCCACCAGCTCAACGACGCCAATGACCTTCTTTACAGAGAGGGCTCGTACAAGTGGTTCAACGGCAAACGGATTAACAATCCCAACACCCACGGAACCGGCTGCACCCTTTCCAGCGCCATTGCCTCCAACCTGGCAAAAGGCTATGATTTGGACGCTGCGGTGGAGAAGGCAAAAACCTATCTCTCCGGCGCCTTATGGCCATGCTGGATCTGGGCAGAGGCAGCGGTCCCATGAACCATGCATTTGCGATTAAGGGGGAATATTGACAAAAGCCATCGGGACAAGTATACTGTCTACAAAGAAGAAGGGAGGGGCATCTATGAACATTAACAGCCTGACTTACAATGAGGGAATTGACTTCATTAAAAACATCCGCCGTTACACAGGTGAACAGACCGGCGACCTTTCGATATATGGGGATATTTCCATCCATTATCCCGGTTACAAGGGCAGGAATGATTACCGCCTTTCCATCAATGGAGGTGGCGCTCCGTCCCACAAGGAAATAAGCCGAATTCTCTATACTGCAATCACCGAGAAGGGATATTCCTTTGAAACAATGGAAAGTTTCCTGGAAATGACCCATCGGAAGGGAACCAGCTGTAACTTTGACGACGCCTATTTAGCCTACCTGAACCAGCTTGTGTTTTGGGTCACGCTCCAGGAGGAGATCAATTTCCCCCGTTCATCCGGCTGTGCCGGAATCAATCTGGCCTACTGCAGGTACTACGAGGCAATCTATTCCACCCGGACCAAAGACTTTGACATAGACCAGGTTTACCGGCGCTGCGATAACCGCAGTCAGCCGAAGCCGCCTTTATACAAGTTAGCGGACCCATCTCCTATCTACAGCTACATAATCTGACAATAACAGGCTCCGTCACTCCTTTCCCTCCCCGGCCCAGCGCCTGCACTGCTCCAGCCTGGGCTTGGGGTCGAAGCCTGCCTCCACGCCCATGGAGGCCAGCATTTCACAGGGGAATTCCCTGCATTCTCCGCAGTGGTTCAGCCTTCTTTCTTCGCAGCAGGCCTTTACCTTACAGACCCTCCCCAGAACGGAACATCCATGTGGATACACCCCTTACAGCCCACCTTTTCCTTTCTCTCACATCCGTCACAGCAAATACCACATCTTGACTGAAACATAGTCTCATCCTCTCTTTCGTAATTTTTCCTTGCGCAATAGGAGACGCCCTCTCTCAGGTTCCCCCTAAAGCGGTTCCATCCTGTTCCCTTCGTAAACCCTACGAATGCAAAGCATGGATGGTGTCCGACTCCCGGGACTGCCTCTTATAGCTTCCGGCGGTTTCATTGCGCCCGGAACCGCTGCCCCGCAGAAATCAGTCTCAGCGCCTATATCTGTCCCTCTGTTTTCACCACAAAGTCAAATGAGTTGGCAGCCATCCATCAAAGTCTCTGCTCGTGCCGTATCTTCTCCAGTCTCCGTCTGCTTATGTCCAGATACGCTTCCTCATTATCAATCCCTATAAACTGCCTGCTGCAGCGAAGGGCGGCCGCCCCCGTGGTCCCGGAACCGCAGAAGGGGTCCAGCACAAGCTCCCCCACCCTTGTGGAGGCCAGTACAATTTTCTCCAGCAGATATTCCGGCTTTTGGGTGGGATGCCTGCCCTCCTTTTTCTCCGAAGGTTTTGTCAGGCCCCCTGTCCACACGTCCTTCATCTGCCTTCCCCCGTTCAATTCCTTCATCTTCTCATAGTTAAAAAAATTCTTTGCATTCCTGTCATCTTTTCTGGCCCACAGAACGGTTTCCGTGGAGTGGGTGAAACAGCGGCAGGCCAGATTGGGCGGGGGATTTGTCTTTTGCCAGGTGATATTGTTAATGATCTTAAAGCCCTCCTGCTCCAGGGCCATGCCGATGGAATATATGTTGTGAAGGGTGCCGGAGATCCAGATTGTTCCGTTTGGCTTCAGAGCCTTTCTGCACAGCCGGATCCACCTTCTGTTAAATTCGTGTTTTGCCTTCAGGCCTCCCCCCTGATCCCAGGCTCCCTTGTTCACCGATACCATTTTGCCGCCTTTGCAGGTAATGCCGTCATTGCTGAGAAAATAAGGAGGATCCGCAAATATCATGTCAACCGTTTCCGGTTTTATTTTCTGCAAAATTTTAAAGCTGTCTCCCAGAAACAGCTCTGCGCTCTCCGCGGCATAAAAAGCTTTTATTCTGCTGCTGATAATCCGATCCATTCCATCCCTCCGAAGCATATGCAAAATGCTCTAATAGTTGGTAATAATTATTTCCCTGCCCACGCGGTTTTTTGCATCTGAATTTATCATCCTCTTTACGTCCACAACCTCCCGCCTGTAATCTGCATACAGCTCATTGATAAACTCCGTGTTGTGGTTGGTCAGCATACACAGCACGCCTTTGGATGTAAGCCTGTGAAAAACCTCTGCAAGCCGCTTATGGCTCTCCACGTCAAAGCCTTCCTTTGTGTAGGATTCAAAGGAGCTGGGATTTAAAGGCGCGTAGGGACTGTCGATAAATACAAAGTCGCCCTCGCCAGCCCAGCTGCAGACCGCCTCAAAATCGCCGTTTTCGATGGCCACATTCTGAAGGCTCCGGGAGATAGCCATAATCCCGTCCTCTGTGCAGGATTCACCTACGCTGTTGTTGTAAGGTACGTTAAACAGTCCCTTTGCATTAACCCTGTACAGGCCGTTAAAGCAATGCTTGTTCAGGAACACAAAGAGCGCCGCCAGCTCCATATCGTATTCGTCCTTCATCATTTTGTCATTGTAAAACTCCCTGGCTTTATAATAATATTCTTTTCCTCCCTCTGCTATCTCCCGGTCGTATTTTCTAATATTTTCCAGAAAATCCCAGGGGGCTTCCTTGATTCGGACATAGGCGTTGATCAGCGCCCGGTTGATGTCATTTATAACTGCCTGTTCAGGCAGCAAATCAAAGTACACAGCTCCGCCGCCTACAAAAGGTTCCAGATACCGGTTGTATGTGTCAGGCATCCGCCGCTTTATCTGGCCAAGCAGCTGCCGCTTTCCTCCGGCCCATTTCACGAATGGAGCCACATTTGAGTTTTTCATTCATTTTGTCCTTACTTGCTGTTATGGATTATTCTAACCCTATTATTATACGTGAAACGAGGGTAAAACACAATGCTTTCACTGCGGCTATTCTCACCTGCCCTATCTTCTTTTGTAACAGTTACCTTCTTTTTAAACCTCATGCCCTCGTATATCCGAACAGGATTCCCCTGCTCCGGGCGTATATGCTCCAGCCGGGCCAGTGCCTTTTCCTTCCTCCTGCGCTCCGGACGGAAGGGACTTCTGCATATCCAGAGTACGCTGCCTTCAAGCTCCCGCACATCTTTCTCTGTCTCAAAGATTATGGAGGAATATCCCTCCGGCCTGATACCGGGCACGCTGCCCGCCGGACGGATATCCTCTATCTCCGTTTGTAACTGCCTGTAAAATAATCCCACTGCATACTCACATTCTGCCTGGCCCTGGCCGGAACTTATCTGTATCCTCATAGCCCCTTAAATGTAATGAGAGGGCACAGTGTGGCGGCCGCCTCACTGACATGATATAATTTATTTTATCTTTCCCTTGACCTGTACGCAGCGTACACCCTTATAATCAAAGCAAAGGAAGAAAGGAGCGTGAGCCCATGAGAATAAATGAAGTGGTTCAGCAGGTAAATCTCAGCAAGCGTGCAGTGAAATATTACGAGGAGCAAGGGTTGCTTGAAGTGGAAAAGATACGAACGGTTACAGGAACTATACAGAGGAAACTATAGAAACCTTGAAAGAAATATCTGTGTACCGCAAGCTGGGCATAGAAATCCACCACATAAAGACGCTGCTGAAATCAGAGGATTACCGGCTGCTGAAAGACATTTATGAGGAAAAGCGCTCCCAGATGGAGGGGCGGCAGAAAGAACTTGAAGCTTTGGAAGCCTTTATCCGAAAACACGATGTAAACGGGATTTATGAGGTTTTAGATTATGAGACTATAGGGAAAGCGCTTCAGGATATGGTCCCGGGGTTTTACGGATTCTATTTTATGAATCATTTTATGCCCTATCTCCAGATTCCGATTACCACCGAAGAACAGCGGCAGGCGTTTCGGAATATTATTGATTTCTGGGACAACACAGACATCAGGATTCCACTCTTTATGCGGCTGGTGAGCTATATTATGTATCTTGTCCTGCCGAAACCCACCATGGAACAGCTGGTTCAGAAAATGGATGCGCAGATACAAAAATATCTAAATACTTCCGAAGAAGAATATGAAACGCTCAGAGAGGCTACCAGGAAAAATGTGAAACGAAAGAACAGCCTGTTCTTTAAATACCATCCGGCCTTTGTTTCTCAGAGAAAATTTATGAAGCGCCTCCAGGACCAGGGGTATAATGATGTATTTATACCAAACATGAAGGCGCTGTCTCCCGGATATAAGCTGTATCACGATGCTCTTACCAGCATAAATGACAGGATTTGCAGGGATCTGAATCTGTATTATGATTCTGATTTCAATCTCGTCATGAAGAAAAAGGGCGGCAGGTAATTCCTCTGCCCATCACTTCTCATTTCATTCCCATAATTCCCCTCCCGGGGTTCAGCGGAGCAAGGGCAAATATTCTCCATACCCCTCCTCTTCCATCCGTTCCCTGGGAATAAACCGCAGGGCTGCACTGTTGATGCAATAGCGCAGCCCTCCCCTGTCTGCAGGCCCGTCATTAAACACATGGCCCAGAGGGGAATTGCTGCCCCTGCTGCGCACCTCTGTCCTGTACATTCCATGGCTGGTATCCGTCTTTTCCCTGACCAGCTCCCTGTCAATGGGCCTGGAGAAGCTGGGCCAGCCGCAGCCTGATTCAAATTTGTCCCCGGACGCGAACAGCGGTTCACCGGAAACAATATCCACATAGATCCCCTCCCGGAACTCGTCATAATATTCATTCTGAAAAGGCGGCTCCGTTCCATTTTCCTGTGTAACCCTGTACTGCAAATCCGTCAGCCTCATCCTCAGTTCGCCGCCCTTCTCCTCTTTCAAAGGCTCCTTTGCCTGTTCAAAGGCCCCGGCGGGGATGTGGCAGTATCCCCCGGGATTTCTGTCCAGATATTTCTGGTGGTAATCCTCCGCCGGATAATAATTATCCAGAGGCGCAGCCTCCACTGCCACCGGTTTTTCATACCGGGTCTGCAAATGCCGGAGGGCCGCCGCTATCTCCTCCTTTTCTTCCGGCTGCGTAAAATAAATCCCTGTGCGGTACTGCACCCCTCTGTCGTTCCCCTGCCTGTTGACCGAAATCGGATCGATCACCTGGAAAAAACGCTCCAAAAGCCGGGCCAGCGGGAGCCTCCCCTCGTCATATGTCACCTTTACAGTCTCAGCATGGCCTGTATTGTCGTAACATACCTGCTGGTAAGTGGGCCTTTCCGTCCTGCCGTTGGCATAACCGGCTTCCGTCTCCAAAACGCCCGGAATCAGAGAAAGATACTTCTCCACACCCCAGAAACAGCCGCCTGCCAGATAAATTGTTTTACTCATATTCATCACCTCTTTGAAAACCCTGTAAGCAGTTTCCCTATATCATTGTGTAAATCACTTAAATTTATTCCGATGTCTTACCAGTTAAATTATACTTCCTCCTGCCGGGCGTGTAAAGAAGGAAGCGCCGTCGCTTTTACAATAAAACTGTGCTATACTTTTTACATACTTTTAATCATCCGGGGCACTACCGGAAAATGGAGATGAATTCTATGGGCAGCGCAAACAGAGAAGAATTATTTGAAACTTATCCCATCGGCAAAGCGTTATGACCTTATCAATCCCAACCGTCCTCAGCTCGGTTGTAACCGTACTGTACAGCCTGGCAGACACCTATTTCGTAGGCATGATGAACAATCCCGTCCAGACAGCCGCAGTGGCCCTGGCGGCCCCAATGCTTCTGGCATTCAATGCAGTAAATAATCTGTTCGGAGTAGGCAGCTCCAGCATGATAAGCCGGGCGCTGGGACGAAAGGATTATGAAACGGTCCGGCAGAGCTCCTCCTTCGGATTTTACGGAGCATTTTTCTGTGGAATTATATTTGCCTTCCTCAGCGCCCTGCTTCGCACCCCGCTGCTGGCTCTCCTGGGCGCCGACGCCGTCACCGCCCTTCCCACAAACGGGTATCTGAACTGGACTGTCACAATTGGGGCCGTCCCCTCCATTCTCAATGTGGTAATGGCCTATATGATCCGCGCTGAGGGCGCTTCCCTTCACGCCAGCATCGGCACTATGAGCGGCTGCTTTCTCAACATACTGCTGGATCCTGTCTTTATCCTTCCATGGGGACTGAACATGGGGGCAGTTGGCGCGGCTCTGGCCACCTGCCTCTCCAACTGCTTTGCCCTTGTTTATTTCCTGGCATATCTGTTTCTTCGGCGCAAAACCGCCTGCATCAGCATCTCACCCAAATCCCTGCGCCTAAACAGGGATATTATCACAGGAGTCTGCTCCGTAGGTATACCGGCTTCCATCCAGAATCTGTTAAATGTAACCGGAACTACCATACTGAACAATTTTACCGCAGCATTCGGGGCCTCTGCCCTGGCAGCCATGGGCATCTGCCAGAAGGTGAATATGGTTCCCATGTATGTGGCCATGGGCTTATCCCAGGGACTGATGCCCCTGGTCAGCTATAATTATGCCAGCAGGAACCGGAAAAGGATGAAGGACGCCCTGTTCTTCTCCGTAAAGCTCTCCCTCTCCTTTATGACCATAGTTGCCATATTTTTTTACTTTTGTTCCGGTCCCTTAACCAGCTTTTTTATCGAGGATGCCGGGACAGTGGCATACGGTTCCCAATTTTAAAAAATTTCTGCCTGGCGCTGCCCTTCTTATGCGTGGATTTTACAGCAGTCGGAATCTTTCAGGCTGTAGGAATGGGAAAAGAGGCCCTGCTATTTGCCGTCTCCCGCAAGGTAATCCTGGAGATTCCCCTTCTCTACCTTCTGAATACCGTGTACCCCCTCTATGGGCTTCCTTTTGCACAGGTTATTACGGAAATTATATTATCATTGCTGGCCGTTGCCGTACTCATGCGGTTTCTTAAGAAATCGGGAGCTTGGGAATATTCAAGATGACCGTTCCCTCACGGTCACACACCCTTAAGTATGTTAAAAATTCAGTTTCCCCGGCTGCGAAAGCCGCTCGGTGGTTTAACCTGCAGTTTTCGCAGCCTCCAAATTCCGATTACTCAAAATATAGCTGGCAATCCAGCAGTACAAAGGTCTGCCCCGCCTCGTCCGTCCACAATCTTGCAAATGTATCCATTCCATCTTCCCCCAGTTCCTTTCGATACCGAATATTACAGGAAGAGGTTTGTTTTATGGCCTTACTGCCTGTATTCCTTCCTTTTAATTCTGCAGCAACCACTTTGTGTATCCGATCCTCCATTCCATTGTAGCTAAATTGCATTTTTATGAAAATTTGTAAAATCGTTTCCATCCGTATACAAGATCATAAAAATGCGCTGCCTGTACTGATTCGCATCTACTTTTCCCATTACATAATCCAGCAGACCTGAAACCAGATTTTCGTCATTGACATGAAATATTGCATTTTCATTCAATGCTTCCTGAATAAATCCCTGGTATTTTACATTTTCATCATCGATTGTCTGCCCCTTATTTTGGTTGCGTTCATTAATTGCTTTAACTTTTTCCTCAATGGCGTCATCTAATTCAGGCGTTGTGTGCAGGTAGTAAACCCCAACGGTGGAACGGCTGTTATAAACCTTCTGCGTAGTATCCGTGGCATACCATTTACCTGAAACATTTACCAAATTAAAAGCGTGATCCGAAAGGATAAGATACTTGGCGTCTAAACCGCATGCTTTAGCCATTTTCAAAAAGCCATTGGTAAATCCTCCGCATACGCACCGTTTGTCAATCAAAGCGCCGTAGGACGATTGACCGTTGGGAGCTTCTTTTTCATACGTAATTGTTGACGTCATATAATCATAGATTGTTCTAAACATATCTTCCTCGGACATTCCGCTTGAAATATTCGCCGCCTTCCATTGATTTAAAAAATCCTCCACCGCTCTGCTTTGATCCTGGTTCATCCAGCTCCCATCTGTTCCATTGTCATAAAAATGCTTTTTCTCTAATATACGCTGGGCTGTCACAATATTGGACGACGGATTGATAATCGAACCCAGAGCCATAGAACTGACTCCTAAATTTTCAACACTGAATTCAACATTTTGATAAGTCTTTGCCGATAAGTCGCCTCCATAAGCTTCAATGCCTATGACATCAGCAGTAGTTTCCGCCGTTACCGTTTGCGCCTCCCCCAGCGCTATGCCTGCCGCTAAAACCATTGTTGTAATGAATACGTTAGCGGTTGATTTCATGTGCTTTCCTGTGATCTTTTTCATGGTTTTTTTCATGCTTATTCTCCTCCTGATCAATCGATAAACTGCCTGTCAGCGTTACTTCTGCGGACTTTCCCCTATTTTTATTATCGTCGGTTTCATCATTATATTTATTATATAAATAATGAATATGCCGGTGCGATTTTTACCTTTACCGGTTCCTCCGCCTAATGGTACTTCTTCCCATTTTTACTTTCGGCGGCTGCCTTAACCCCCGGACCAAACTGCGGCGGATACTTGATATACTGCCGCTGTTTTACAAGGATCCAAGTTGTTTTTCATTATCGATTACCTCCTGATTTTGTAATGGTTTTAATGGTTTCATTTATAAGACGATTTAAAAGTTTGTTCTCGTTTTATATTTATCGTATTTTTTGCTGAAGCTGTGTGATTTAAATGATTGGGCGGATTTTTTCGGGCGGGAGGAGGGGTAGATTAGAGATGGATTGGAGTTTGTTCTATTAATTTTCGGACGAAATAAGGCGGCTGGGCGGGCCAAACCATTCTCTGCAGGCTGGTAAATATGGACCTATGTCAATACATTTCATGTGGAGGAATCCTGCCTCTGAAAAATCGTCTGCATATCAAAACGGCAACGGTAAAGTTGAGCTGATAACTATGCTTTCTGTTTTTCTCCTTTATAACGATTTTCGTTATGATTTGTTCGCAGAAGTTATAGGGTGTCAGACGGGCGAATATCTCTTGCAGGATATACTCCACTTTTTTGCATGAAAGTTCGTTAGACCAATCGTGTGTTTCATTTGTTATGATACATTCATAAGCTGTCTCTGTTATCTGAAACCGCATGAGCTTTTACTTCTTTTATCTGCTTTTTAGTCAGAATGAGAGGAACCGGACATTCAAACTCCTCAAGGATTGGCAGAGAAAGGTTTGTTATGGTTCCCCGGCTGCCAAAATCTTTGATTCGGATTAGATAATTCCAACCGTTCTCCTGTGCATGAGCAAAGATGTTATAACACTCATACCCCCTGTCAGCAATCAAAATTGTTTTTTCATGAATCGGAGAACGTTTCATCATAGCGATTAGGGCTCCAGCCTCATCGGGATGAGAGCCCGGCTGAACAAGGGCATCCAGATAAATACGGTTAGACAAGTCATATAGGCATTTAAATGTTTCCTTTCTGGTTCAACTCCACCGAATTATGCCGGCGATAAGCAGCAGAATCCTTTGGGTTGTAGGAAATCGCCAGCTCGGAGCCATCGCAGGCAGCCAGGCGGTAACCAATATAAGCGGTGAGGTTTGCAAAGGACTCAGTAAAAAAATGAAATAAGAAATCAAAGGCATCTGGTAAAAGTTTGGCTCTTTGTTGGGAAAAGGCAGAAGAAGAAACCCTGTCCGGGGAAAAATCAAAAAACTTCAGTAATTCTTTCGAGACGGCATTCCCATTCGCGGCAAATTTTCGATAAATTGTCAGGTGGTTTCTTAAAATAATTACAAAAAAGGGCTGTACTTATATTTCTATATGCACAGCCCTGACTCTGAGATTTAAAGGGGCTTATCTTATTGACATTGGTAACATTAGCGACAAATTTTCAGTCCATAATTTTTTTGAAGAAAAGAGAGCTGCGTCTTGATATTTCTTTCGTTGTAGAGTAAAATATCTGCATATACATTACCTTTTCATATGCAGATATGGGGTTGAAATGAGAATTTATGATTATAACTTTTTAGAAACAGCAGCTATTCCAAGTGACATAGTTTCTTTTTTAGTACAAATACATGAATATAAAGTAAGACAGGCGAATTTTTATCGCCAGCAGCCCGATGCATTATCAAAACTGGTCGAGGCTGCCAAAATTCAAAGTACAGGTGCGTCTAATCGCATTGAGGGAATTCATACCACAGATCAGCGGCTACAGGAATTAAAAGACGAACATGTTGCCCCTGTGAATCGAGATGAGGAAGAAATCCTCGGTTATCGAACAGTGCTGGAAACCATCCATGAGAGCCACGACTATATTGGTATTAAATCAAGTATTATTTTACAGCTCCATCGGGATTTATATAAATTTTCTCCCTACAGTTTTGGTGGTACATTTAAAAGCACAGATAATATTATCCAAGAAGCAGATGCTACAGGGGTAAAGCGGGTTCGATTCCAGCCTGTTCCGGCTTATGAAACTGCAGCTTCGGTCGATGCGCTATGTAACGCTTACAATGAAATTGTGGACAGAAAGAAAGCTGAACCTTTGCTGGTCGATATGCTTTTTATATTAGATTTTCTTTGCATTCACCCGTTTAACGATGGAAATGGGCGTATGAGTCGGTTGCTGACATTGCTTCTGCTATACCGCCATGGCTATATGGTGGGTAAATATGTCAGCATTGAATCGCTTATCGAAAAACCAAGGACAATTATTACGCTACTTTGAAGCAAAGCTCCGAACACTGGCATGAGGGTAAAAATGACATTTGGCCTTTCCTGAGATATATGCTGGGGGTTCTTCTTGCTGCTTATCGGGATTTTGAATCACGAGTGTCCGTGGTGTCTGATATGAAGATGACCAAGGAGGAACGAATCCGAAAGTTTGTCAATGAAAAGGTTGGACTATTCGCCAAATCAGAGATCATTCAATCTTGCCCTGATATTGCTGCGACCACAATTGAAAAAGTCTTAGGTGAAATGAAGCGTGAGGGCATTATTAAAACAGTCGGTGGCGGTCGAGGAACAAAGTGGTGCAAGACATAATTCATTCAATAATATTTCTTCCATCACAAACGAAGTTTAAGGAGCGCATAAAAAATGGCTGTTAAAAAAAGCGAGCTATATACACCACTATGGAGCAGTTGCGATGAGCTGAGGGGTGGCATGGATTCCTCTCAGTATAAGGAGGATGTACTCACACTGCTTTTTATTAAATATGTTACAGATCGATTTAAGGGTGATCCGGATGCAGAAATTGAAATTCCGGAAAAAGGCGGCAGCTTTGATGATCTGGTGGAAGCAAAAGGGAGAACGGACATTGGCGATAGAATCAATAAGGTGATTCGCAAGTTGGCTGATGAAAATAATCTTGTGGGGATTATTGATTTGGGGTCAGAGGTTTGTTGCAAGTGTGTGTGAAAAAAAGTCTGTAAATGCTGATCTTCTATGATAATCACTGGGCTGAAAGTTCCTTTTTGGGCTTTCAGCCCTTGCTTTATATAGAGTATGTTCTATCTCATGAATTATCTAAAAAGAATGCTCAAAAAATAACTCATAATTTTCAAAAAATATTACAACAACAAAAAATCAAAGAAAAATGCACCCAATACCACTAATCAATAAAAATTTGTACCCAAATCGTACCCAACCCCAAAATAAAAATCGCTTCAAAACTGATAAACTCTAGCTTTATGGCGATTTTCCTATCTACTCAAACTCCTCGACGGATAGGTTGAACTGGCTGTTTTCCTCATTTTTCAAGCATTTATTATCCATATTCTTTAAAAATCACTCTCGTTTTTGTGCCAGTCAAAATTTTTAGAGCCAAAATAGAGCCACTCACAAAATCCCGATTTTCTCCTTATCCACCCTTATTACATGGTGCTAGCACCATGTAAATACTACGCCTAAGGAAAAAGGGCAGTATTACCTACCCCTATGCTTTTCTTTCCTTTTCTGCTGTTTCAGTTCAAACTGCCGCTGTTTCTCCGCTTCCCGTTGTTCCCGGCTCACAGTCTTGCGTTCAGTTTTCAACTGCTCCTGCTGTAATTTCAAAGCCTGTTGTGATTTTGTTCCTATTCCGGTATTTTGTACCTGTTTCCGCACTTCACGCTGTACCCGTTTAGGATTGCGACCTACTTCTTTTACATCAGTTGCCATAGCCGGACTAAATCGTAGTCGATAGTAATTTTTCAGAACGAAATCATATATTTCATAGTCTTTGGGTTCTGCACCAAATGTAACTTTACATACAGATAATTTACCCCCTGATATTCGTTCAAAAATACCTATCCAAAATGGTTCCTCAAAAAATACTGTCAGTTTACCCGATACTTTGTCCATGACAATTCCTCCTTAAAATAATTGTAATGAACAAAGAACGGACGACCCTAAGGAGGGAGGGCTACTTACACCATAATGGTGCGACCGGACTACCTACCAGTTCTGCAAGTTCGGCTTGCGTTGTGTTTTTATCTTTGCCCTTATATACTAACACATAACTGTCCGTTTTTCCATAAAAAACAATCCTCGCCGCTCATTACTGTATTTCTGCCAAAGATTTTTGAATATCTTTATAGACCAACGATTGCATACTGTCTGCATAAATAGATATATCCGCTTTTTGTAGTGCCGATACAATGTCTTCTTTTAATTCCGGCTTATTTTTTTCTATCATCGGCAGTAATTTTATGCACTGTCTTGCCGTTATCGGCTTAACATCTTCTATATGTTTCAAATATTCGTCTATGATTTCATCAATTTTATTATCTTTATCCCATTTAGCGTTATAAGCAATCAGCGTAAGCCCTCTTGTCCGAATATAAGAATTATCATTATCAATCATATCGGCTAACTTATCCATATAACAATATACCTTGTCTGATTTCTCACATTCTTTTTGCAACACCTGTAATGCTTTGTATGCCATATTATTATTTTTGTCAAATAACAGCAAAAATTATCCTCAACATTTATTTCCATGCTGTTTCATCTCCCATATCTTTAATTATGTTTCCGATTATAGCACTTTCTCTCTGTATCTGCCACTATAAAATGCAGGGCATAGCAACCGCCACACCCCACATTTCTTATCGCTCCAACAACTTCTCAATCTTCTGCTTCTGCCCTTTCAATCGTTCTGCTTCTCATACAGATTATTTCGCTCTTTGCAAAGTTCTTTCATACGCTCCAACTGCGCCCGTACTCCCTCCCTGCAATCCGGCTCTATCTTCTTATATTCTCCGGTCAGATTGCGGATTATATTATTGTTTTCCTTTATCTGCTCCGACAGACATACCCAGTCTATCAGATTTTGCACTTCCTTGTCCGTTTCGTAAAGGTCTGTATCTGCCACGATTTTAGCACACAGCCGTATCATAACTTTTTTCTCCATATCCGTCATATCCAATCAATCGTCTCTTTCCTATCGGCTCATTTCATAGGCACGTTTCGGACGTTTATTTGCACTTTCTGCCTGCTCTAATGCCTTTGACCGTTCCACAATCGACTTTACCTGTTCCCTGCCCAAATAACGCTCCAAACGCCCTAAGTCAGACGCTTTTTCCTGCAATCGGTCTATGATGTCGCTCTGCTCCATGACCTTATCTGTCAAGCGGATAATCTGCTTTTGTTGCCCGTCCATTTTGGCGGTCAGCTTCTTGCCCTGCTCCGTAAGCTGTACGCACTTGATAGTCAGATTTTTTACTACCTCTTTCAATTTCTCCACAAGCGGAAGTGCTTTTTTATCCCGATAATTCTTTGCGCTCATCAATGCCCCCGGCCCTGCCAACTGCCACTTCACATCTTCATCATAGGCGTGTATATTGCTCTCCATGACTTCTTTCGACTGCACCATTTTGTTAAGTTCCTGCTGTAACTTTTTCTGCTGTTTCTCTAATTTTTCATTCTCGGATAACAGCTTTTTCTTTATCCTCTGTCAGTGTTTCCGTCTGTTCTTTTAACAGATGATTTATTGCGGTAAGTTCCGATACTTCCTGCCGGATCGCTTCGCCCTCTTTCCGTATCTGTTCCGTTTCCTGTCCTGCCGCTATCCGCTGATGAAGAATATCGGATAATTCCTCTTTACTGCCGGAGATTGTCTGTTCCAGTTCGGCAACCTCTTTCTGCCGCTCCTGTTTCTCAAAATCCAGCACAGACAAATGCTTGTTATGCGTGCCTAACTGTTTCCACTGTACGCCATGCCGCCCCATGACTTTTGAAAGTTCCTGCTTCTCTGCTTCAATCCATTCATTCCATTCCGTCATTCCCCTTGTGCCGCCTTTAAAGCCTTGCTCTGCTAATGCTCCTTTGAGGGAAACCCTCGTATCAAGTCCACACTTACTGTTGCGGATAAAGGGAACAAAATCAATGTGGATATGCGGCGTCTGCTCGTCCATGTGCAAGTGACTTGAAAAACATATAAGTTCGGATTTCTTTTCTGAAACTGCTCCATAAATTCACATAAATTGTCTTTTGCCAACTGCTCCTCATTACTCTGCACGTTCATATCGTCCTTGTTGCCGATTTGGAAGATTACCTCATAAAATAATTTCTCCTGCTTTCCCCGGCGTATCTTCTCATAGTAATCACCAATCTTTCGGTCACTCCGTTTTTGCTTTGCGTTATAGCGTTCCAGTGCTTCATCAAAAAGATTGTGATAAACCTCTTTTATATCCGAGGGGCAAAATTCTACGTTATCCCGGCTACGTTCCTTATCTACGTTCTTTGCGCTAAAGGCTCTTGTATTGTGGTTGACCGAACCTTTCCCCATCATGCCGCTTTGTTCATGTGACCGACAAGCACAATAGCGCATTGATATTTCTCTGCCAGAGCCGCCAGCTTCTTTGTCATATCCCTTGTTTCATTTGCCCGGTTCATATCCATACCATCGCCCAAATAGGCTTGTATCGGGTCTAAAATAAGCAATTTAGCCCTTGTCCTTATAATTGCTTCTTCTAATCGTTCATCTATCATAGAGAGTGATTTTATACTTTCATCAATGACGGAAATATTCTCACAGTCCGCACCCGCCAATTCCAAACGGGGCTTTACGGTATCGGCAAGCCCGTCCTCCGCTGTCTGATAAATCACATTCAGCGGTTCTGTCAGATTCATTTCACTGTCTAAGCCTTCACCATTTGACAGCTTCGCCGCTATATTGAGTACAAGCGTTGTCTTTCCGTCACCCGGATCGCCTTGAACGATTGTCAGCTTCCCATATGGGATAAACGGAAACCACAGCCAAGAAACCTCCTGCGACTGTATCTCCGACATTTTAATCATCTGCAATTCTGTTTTTGTCTCTTCCATAATGCCCTCCATTTCTGAAAAATCATTGTCAATGGAAAAAACCACTGCTATACTTATTTTGCGAAACACTGATAACAGAGGTTTTCCAGTTATCACAGCCCTAACAGTTGCCGCTGTTGGGGCTTTCTTCTGCTCCGGCGTCACTGTCTTGCCACAGATATTTTGCTCCGTCTAAGACCCACAGGATTGCTTTCAGCATATCAAGACAGTCATTCCGCATATCTTTCAACCCCTCCGGCGTTAATGCGATTTCTGTCTTTTCAAACTGCTCTGTCACTTCCCGGATATTTGTCTGCATTACCTTTAATTCCTCTACTAACTGATAAACCAGTTCTTTTTTACCGACCACGCACACCTGGTTATAAATGCAGGAACAGACAAAATAATCTTTCTTAGAAAGTCCGCTTGCTAAAATCTTTGCTTCAATTTCTTCCCTCTCTCTGGGGGAAATGCGAAAGCTGATTGTCGGGTATTTATGTACTCCGCTCATTCTTCTTCCTCCCTGTTGTTTTCAATCTCTAATTTATCCGCAAGTTCTCCCTGCTTATTGGGATATAGATGTGAGTAAGTATTTAATGTCGTTTCGATTTTCTCATGCCCTAACCGTTCCGCAATCGCCAATGGAGTAAATCCCATTTCCACAAGCAGAGAGGCGTGGGAATGACGGAGAGAGTGACGACAAGATTCGACATCATATGATAAAACTAGCTTTAAAGCGATATAGATTGCTGACGAATAAATAAAGAATAGTGCAGAAAACTCTGGATTATGGTATGATAACATGGGTTGTTTATATAGAATAAGAAATATAATATAAAATATGGAGAGTTTATCAATGAACGAATATTTATCAACAATTTTCAAGGCTCAAATTATAATCTTTCACAATTTTCTAAGGAGCATATTACTTCGCTTTCACAACGTATTAGTTGCCGTCAAGATAAAAAGGGCAAGGAAATTTTCTATGTAGATTGCATTTCTCGCAAAAAAGAAATTCGATTGACCCCGGAAGAAGTGGTACGTCAGCTTTTTTTATTGGAATTGACAGAGCAATACCACTATCCGCTTAGTAGGATTCAAGTTGAATATGGTGTTCATTTTGGCCGTGAAGTAAAACGTGCGGATATCGTCATCTTCGATAAAGATAATACCACCTCGCCCTATATCATAGTCGAACTAAAAAAACCCAAGCTCAAAGATGGCAAAGAACAACTTAAATCCTACTGCAACGCCACAGGCGCACCTATTGGTGTTTGGACAAACGGCGATTCCATCTCTTACTACAACCGAAAAGACCCGAACCATTTTGAAGACATCCCCAATATCCCCACAGCCTTTGAAAAATTGTCGGATATTCTGACCGAACGCTGGACAATAGATGATCTGATTGAAAAGGATAAACTGGTAAACGAGCGAAAATCTTTAAAAGACCTTATTCTAGAAATGGAAGATGAGGTACTGGCCAATGCAGGAGTTGATGTTTTTGAAGAACTGTTCAAGTTGATTTTCACAAAGCTTTACGATGAGATGGAAAGTGGCAGCAATAAAAGTCGTCACCTTGAGTTTCGCAATTATGGCGATACAGAAACTGAACTGAAAGAAAAAATTCAGAAACTGTTTAATGCGGCTAAAAATAAATGGGATGGCGTGTTTTCAACTGACAGCACTATTACCCTTACCGGCTCTCATTTGTCGGTATGTGTGGCCAGCTTGCAGGATGTGAAATTGTTCAACTCCAATTTGGATGTTGTGGATGATGCTTTTGAATATTTGATGAGTAAAAGCAGCAAAGGAGAAAAGGGTCAGTATTTCACCCCACGCTATGTCATAGATATGTGTGTAAAAATGCTCAATCCCAAAGAGTGCGAAACCATGATTGATACTGCTGCTGGGAGTTGCGGATTTCCTGTTCATACCATATTTCATGTGTGGAAACAGATATTGGAGCGCAAGGGTATTCCGCAAAGCCATCTGTTTACTTTAGAGAAAAAGCCCGCTGAATGTACCGACTATGTAAATAACAAAGTATTTGCTATAGATTTTGATGAAAAAGCAGTCCGTGTGGCAAGAACGCTTAACTTAATTGCGGGTGACGGGCAGACCAACGTACTGCATTTGAATACATTAGATTATGAGCGTTGGGATGAGGTAACGAAAGAGCAGTCTTGGCAGGATATCTATTTTGAGGGTTGGAAGAAAATTAGAAGATTGCGTACAAAGAGTAATTCCAATATGGAATTCGACTTTGATATCCTCATGGCAAATCCGCCATTTGCCGGTGATATCAAAGAAAGCCGCATGATTGCAAAATATGACTTAGGTAAAAAAGCAAACGGCAAATATCAAGGAAAGGTTGGGCGCGATATTTTGTTTATTGAGCGCAATTTAAACTTTCTTAAGCCGGGTGGACGTATGGCTATTGTATTGCCACAGGGACGTTTTAACAATTCCAGCGATAAATACATTCGTGATTATATTGCAGAACGCTGCCGTATTCTTGCGGTGGTCGGCTTACATGGCAATGTGTTCAAGCCTCATACAGGAACAAAGACTAGCGTATTGTTAGTTCAGAAATGGGACAAAACGCTATGCCCGAAAAAAGAGGATTATCCCATATTTTTTGCAACAATGCAGGAGCCAAGCAAAGATAATAGCGGCGATAAAATTTATATGGCCAATAAGGATGGCACACCGAAGTTGGACGAGCATGGGCACTTAATTGTTAAGCATGATTTGTTTAATCATGAAGGGTTGACTGAGGACGGCATCGCGGAAGCCTTTGTTGAATTTGCAAAAAAGGAAGAGTTGAGTTTTTTTCGATAGGCCCATCTATTGAACCCTTCAATGAATCCAGATATAGGACTTTGATGGATGGGCTGGAGTGTAGTGTGGTTTGGCTAAGCGTCTGTAAAAAATAATTGATTTTAGAATTGATGCAAACACTTATAAAAAAGATTATGTTAAAACCTCCAAAAAACTTGAAGACTTAAATGCACATACGATTGAAAGTCAAATAAAGTCGATACAAAATTTTGGCGCATATTCTTTATGTAATGAAATTAATTTTGTTGAGCAGGGGATACCTTTTTTGGTAACACAAAATATACGCCATAACTATATTGATTGGAGTAATGTAAAATATGTAGATGAGAAAAGCCATAAAATTTTAAAGAAATCACACTGTCACAAAAATCAGGTTTTGGTAACAATGGCTGGCGAATATTTAGGAAGAGTAGCGGTATATGATACAGAATTTATCAGTAGTTCAAATCAAGCCATAGCTAAAATCACTTTTTTAGCAGATAAGAACCCCTATTTTATATCCACTTTTTTAAATACAAAGTATGGTCAAAACCAAATAAATAGATTAAAAACCATTACAGGGCAACCAAACATTAATATGGGATTGATTAAATCTCTCCTTATTCCGCCTGTCAGTCACATATTTGCTGATGACATTGAACGGATTGTGCGACAATCTACTGAATACCTGCAAAAATCAAAACAGATTTGTGTACAAGCTGAGGCAATGCTTTTGAATGGATTAGGTATGGCTGATTTTAAACCCTCACTAGAAAAGGTTTCAGTTAAAAGTTTTTCCGATAGCTTTGGTACAAGCGGCAGATTGGATGCGGAATATTATCAGAAAAAGTATGATGACTATCTACAATATGTCCAGAATTATTGTAGGGGTTATACGTCTGTACAGAAAAAATTTCAGCAAGTTAAAACATCTTTTCAAAGAGTCAAAAGTGAATATCCATATATAGAAATAGGCGATATAAATGTTGGCGATGGAACGTATTCATATAACTTGACTTCGGTTGAAGATTTACCAGCCAATGCCAAAATCAAAGTAGAAATAGGGGATTTGATTGTTTCAAAGGTGAGGCCATACCGAGGGGCTGTATCAATAATTCGTCATAATTTACAAGATTTAGTTGTAAGCGGTGCGTTTACTGTTCTGCGCAAAACCTCCGATTATCCTATCGAGACTCTTGCTGTTTTATTTAGAACACCAATATATAAAGATTGGTTGTTAAAATGGAATGTCGGTTCATCATACCCTGTGATAAAAGATGAAGATGTAATGAATATACTGATTCCATTATTTGATGATGATATCCATGATATTGTCAAAGCAACTATGATTTCTTCAGAAAATCTAAAACAGAAATCAGAACAATTACTTGAACAGGCCAAGCAGGCCGTCGAAATGTCGATTGAAAAAGACGAGCAAACAGCATTGGATTGGTTGGCCAGTCAGGAATGAACAGAACTCCCCACAACACTTTTCATAGTGCTATGGGGGGTGATATAGAATAATTTTTTTGTCGTGGGCTTGACATATGGGTGGCGAATATCGTGCAAGCGTATTCTTTTTACCCCGGAAGCCTTGATACCTCTTATAATTTCGTGCTCCATATAGTGTCTGTGAAAGTTTTTCTGTAATTAAAGATTTATAAGGTCTTCTATGATAAAATAAAAATTATAGGAGGCCTTTTTATTATGGCAAGAGAAAAGAAATCTGTATACAAAGTGCAAATGACCGATGGGAAGCGAAACATCATCCGGCAGCTTCTTGAGGAGTATGACATTGTAGGTAAGAGCAAGTAATTCTCCTATCCTCATGCCCGTCCAATAAAGAAGCAGAAACGCCATTTTTGTTTCCGGCTTGTTCTCCACTGTTACAAGAAACTGTTTAAATTCCTGCTTTGTCCAGAACTCCTTTTCCCCGGCATGGCTCTTTCCAATGCTCCCGGCTTTCCTGCAAGGATTATCTTTCAAGTCATAATACTGCACCGCATAATTAAAGATTGCCGACAACTGATTATTGACTGTTTTCAGATATGTTTCCGAATACCCCTTTTTTATCAGCGCATTTTGCCATGCCCGAATATCAGAAGCCTTGATTTCGTTCATGCACTTTTTCTTAAAATAAGGAATGATTTTCAAGTCAATAATAAATTTCTTTGTCCACATGGTATTCTCACGCAGACGGTGTTCCATATCCTCATAATAGATGTGGACAAAGTTTTCAAAATTGATGTCTAAATTTTTCTGCTGTTGTTGCAGAAAATCACGCTCCCACTGTTCGGCTTCACCTTTCGTCTTAAACCCTCTTTTATTCTTCTTATGGTTAACCCCCTGCCAGTCCTTGTAGTAGAATTGACAGCGCCACATCTTACCGTCTCTTGTTGCCGCCATAGATACGCACCCCTTTCTCACATGGCTACGGTCAGACCGTAGAATTTTTCTTCAAAGTATTTTGTCGGAACCTTGCCGCAGATTGTCCGGTAGCCTTTTGCTTTCAATTCCTCATTCAGTCCCCGGATAATCTTATAGCATAGCCCGTTGATACGCCAAGCATTACCGCCGCTTCCTCTGCCGTTACATACATCTTCTTTGATTTCTCCATTCATTGTCCTCCTTGATTTTATACAGGGGCTTTTGTCCCTTTTCAACATATTATTCTTGAATTGATTGATTATTTTCAACGGATATAATAGAATACAAATGTCCCTATTATTCATATTATCAAATACTAAAGGAGTGACTACATGACGGTAGGAGAGAAAATAAAGACATTCCGAACAATCCGGGGGATTTCACAGAATGTATTAGGGGAACTGGCGGGCATAGACGGAACCACCATTCGCAAATATGAATTAGGAAGCCGAAAGCCAAAGCCCGACCAACTTTTGAAGATTGCCAATGCTCTGGGCGTGAGTATCAACGTATTCACGGACTTTGACATAGAAACCGCTTCTGATGTTCTCACTCTGCTTTTCAAAATGGACGAGCAGATAGATATGGAAATCGACGGCGAAAAAGACAGTGAGGGAAATCTTATTCCAGACACGATATGTATTCGCTTTAAACACCCGGAAATAAACAGCCGACTTGCCAAATTTGCAAAGGCTAAGAAATTGCAGGAAAATTTGATTGCTTCCAAAGACGCATTTCCAAGCGAAGAAGCATTTAATAAAGAATTGGAGCAGATGAACGAGACTTGCGAACAGATTAAACAACATTTAGTTGATACCAACAGAGTTATCAAAAAAGGAACTTCCGGTATCTCGGTTAAAATATATCCAGAAAACAAGCCGAAAGGAGATGTAAACACTTGAAAACAATCTTTCAGAAAACAGAGCTTTCAGAACCGGCTTTATTCAGCCCGTCCGACACAACGAAAAAGATTGAAAATTTTCCGAAGATATGTGTTTCCACGTTTTCAGAAAATATCATGCAAAAGTTTTCTTCGTTGAGTAATACAGAGAAGATAGCGGAGTTATTTACTGCAAATGGTATCGTGCCTGTCTATAAAATTCACTATAAAGACACCGATATTGCCTTTTATCTGTCCAGAGTAGGTGCGCCTGCCTGCGTTGTGGGATTTGAGGAAATTGTTGCTATGGGTGCAGAAAAATTTGTTCTGTTCGGCTCTTGCGGTATATTAGACGATGAAAAGGTAAAAGACAATATCATTATTCCTGTTTCCGCTGTCCGTGACGAGGGTACAAGCTATCATTATCTGCCACCCTCGCCGGAAATCGAAACAGACGCACGCTCTGTCCAGATACTGGAAGATGTTTTAACAAACTGCGGTTATTCGTATGTAAAAAGGAAAACGTGGACTTCCGACGGTATTTACAGAGAAACTATCCCCACCATTCAAGAACGCAAACAAGAGGGCTGTCTTGTAGTCGAAATGGAATGCGCTTCCATGTTGGCAGTATCAAAATACCGACAAATCCCCTTTATCCAATTTCTATATGGAGCAGATAATCTCAATTCCGATACATGGGAAATCAGAGATTTAGCGTTATATGGACTTACCAATGCCGAAAAATATATGGTACTTGCATTTGAATGTGGACTTGCCATGTAAAACAGGTAAGACAGGTATCATGATACCGCCCCAACCCAGTATTCATCAAATAAATAGAGCCAAAGTAGAGCCAAACGGCATAAAACAACCCCGGAAATGCCCATTTTATCAGCATTTCGGGGTTCTGTCCGTTACTCAAACTCGGCAAGTTCATAGATGATTTCTAAACATTTTTCGTTTTAATTTTTGTGTTTTTTATGCCTACTTTTTACTTCATTTATACATATTATTTTGACTTGCTGATTTTTTGTTGCCAAAATGTTGCCATGTTTTATATTCACTTTATTAATAACTCATACTAATATCATTAAAATAAAATATCATCTTATTATTCTAAATCATCCAATATTATATTGGTAGAAACAATTCTTTCCAATCTCTTTTCAATGTTTCCTTTAATATCATAAAGTTTACTGTATTTTCGGGATATTTTCTTTTTGAGCTTCTAAGTCATAAGAACCATCACTCTTAATCGGAATATGAATTTTTATTCCATCAAGAATAGTAAAAGATAATTTTGTAAATTCATTTTCTCCGTCATGTCCAGCTCTTCCTTTCTTTTTAGAACGTAAAATAGGTTCTACAGTATATTTAATAAAATCATAATCTATATTGTCAACTCTAGGTATCAAAAGAAATCTATCTTCATTAATAGTAAATTTTCCGTCAAGAACAGTTATTTTTCCAGCAATTCCATTTCTAGATAAGGAAATATAACTTCCCTCATAATCAAAAAAATCAACCATAGCAAGCGGCTCAATATTATTAGCTGACCAAACAGGATAATGTCCCTTATGCTGATTGCAATAAGCTTTTGTGCAGCTTCTACCTCTCTTATATTCAAATATATCCTTGAGCCACTTTTCAGCATAAGTGTAGCCTTCAACCGGAATATTTATATAACTTTCCCTAAGTTGCGTCAAATAATCTAGAAATTTCAACTTTCTAGCTTTTAAGCTATTATATCTTTGAGAAATTTCTTGTTGATAGTTGATACTAAATCCTCCACTTTTATCAACAGGAACTGGAATACCAATGTCTTTAATATTGTTCCAAGTAACAGACGGAACATTACCACTTTTCACTAAACTTTTAAAAATAGGTTGTAGAATATTTTCAAAATACTCAATACATAAATCAGAATGTTTTGGAATAAGTATTGCTCTATGACCACCAACATTATATTTTCCAATAAGAATTTCTACAGTTCCAGCATTGACGCCATCCGTAGTATATGTAAGGTTCGGATCTGTAAAGGCATAAGTATCAATACTAGTGAAATCTCCTATAGTTGTTCCAGTATAAACTGGATAATCCCCTTTATGTAAATTACAATATTTTCTTGTTAATTTGCTATCTCCTCGTTTATTATCAAAAAGCTGTTGAAGAGGAAATTTCTGAATTCTTATATCAGACATTCCAATTCCTCCTTGTAATCTTGCATCTCATTGACAATCGTTTCAATTAAAGTTTGCAATTCCAACACATTTAATATATTCGTTTCCTCTTTAAATCCAAGTTCAATTTTATCCTCTTCTGACCAATAATTATCTATTATCCACCCCTGACTAATATTCGTATAGAAATCACTAATAGATATTAATTTACATTTCATATCAATATAGGGGTTTTCATTTTTATCATATGCTATAGCTTTAAACTTAGCTTTATCTGATGAGGCCTGATACATTTTATATTGATTTACCGCTTCCTCTAGATTATTGTCATCAATATCAAATCTATATATGTCGAGAGTTTCCCCTATAGAATTACAGATATAAGTGAATACCGGATAACTCTGCACCAATGTATTACCCATATCGTCCGCTTTTTTCTTCTTTATTGCTAAAATATAGGTTTTCTTGGGTGTTCCAAAAAAGTGTTTATAGGTAAACTTATAATACCCTCAATGCAACATCTATCTAAAATATATTCACGTAATTTTCTATTTGCCATATTTGACAATATTCCATCTGGAATAACAATTAATGCTGTACCTCCTTCTTTCAATGATTTTATTATCCATTCAAGAAATAAGGCTTCCAATCCCAAACCATTACATTTGTAATATCCCGTCCTGTTTGCAATAGCCTTTATATCTCCACTCCCATTAACAACATATGGGGGATTAGTAAGAATTAGGTCATATTTATTTTCTTCCAATTCCTCCAATGTTCCTAAATTACTTTTTTTAAGAGTAAAAGACTTATTAAAAAGCTCGGCAATTTTTTTAGTACTAGAGGGCGATGGATTTTCAGTAATGATTTTTGACAAATAAATCAACATATTAGCCTTTGCTAATATAATAGTTCTATCAGAGTTATCCTCGCTATATTTATCAAAGCCGAATAAATTAACCGCGGCTTTGAGTTCACCATTTTCATACCTAAATAGGTTATCTATATCAGGAAGAACTGCTTCTAGTAAAAACTTCCCAACACCACAAGCAGGATCACAAATATCCATTCCAGGCTTTAACTCAAACATTCGATTCATTTGTTCAACAACTTTGAGTGGTGTAAAAAATTGCCCCATTTTTTTCTTATCTTTTTCATTTTTCAAAAAGCATTCAAATAACTTTGATTTGAAATCTTTGTTAATATTTATAAATTTACCATGCTTTTTTCGTATTTAACAAACTCATCAATTATTAGATGAAATGTCTTTCCATCACCATTTACAACATATTCACCATTTTTATCTTTAATAGCATGAAAAACATCTCCATTTACGACAGTTGTTCCATCGTTACCTTCTGGAAAGAGAGCCTTAATGCGTTCCCTGGGGCCTGTTGCCCCTAAATAGTATGCAAGTATTTCTTCCTCTGAATTTCCTTCATCTTTATACATATTACATAAGAATTCAAATGAATAATTTCCTGTCAGTACTCCTAGATCACTCAAATATTTAAAGATAAACAACTCAACAAATGTATATAAGCAAGTTTCAGGAGATGAATTTTTTGCAATCCATATTTTCTGATGGACTGCGGTTGCTAAATCAGTAGGATCAAGATAATTAATAAACTGTATTTGATTGTTTTTGCTTGTGATAGACATAACAATACGTTTAATTAACTTTTCAAGGGCCTTCTTATTTTCTGTTGGTTTAAATACAGTTCTAAGTTCATCACCGTTTTCGTCAAGAATTCTCTCTCTAGTTTTCGTATTAATCCAATAACTTTTAACCGTATCTGTTACAATAAAAATAGGCGCATTAATCTTAACAGCAACTTCTATTTCTTGGTCAATAGCTGCTTGAATTGAGCTATCATTATCAATTTCGCCCACATCTTTGTTCTCAATATAAACTAAAACATTTTTCCTGTCATTGGTAATTATAGCATCAGGTTTCTTACTTTGATATAATTTTGTTTTTGCTGAAATAATCCCATTTGTTTGTAATTGCTTAATAGTTGTTTCTCCAAGAGAATAATAATTCAGTACCCCTATCTTATCTGGATGATTAATATAGTCATTCTTGTTTAATTGCTCGGCCATTCTTTAGTCCTCTTTTCCGATTTTATATTTACAGTATAATTTATATCGTCTTCCCACTATCCCGCAAAGTAAATATCCCATCATAATCACAATCCAGCGCCTCCGCAATATCCCTCAACTCTTTCTCCGAGAAATTATCACGTGACAGCTTATTACTCAAATTATTTCCATTCGTTCCTATCTTCTCTGCCAATTCTTTTATTGTCATATCTCTTTCCAAGAGTATTGTTCTGATTTTTTAGCCATTCCCATTGTGTAATCCTCCGTTCATATACCTCAAATTATACACTGAAACATATGAATTTACAATGAAAAATGATATTTCCTACATTATAGTGACGAATCTTATTGACATTATCTACTTAAAGATGTATTATCATACTTATAAGTGTTTAATACTATATTTAAGTGAATTTATAGGAGGTCACAATATGGAACAAGATTTAAACAAGTACATAGTCAATGAGTTCCGCAAGCTGCAAACCGATACAGAGCAAAGAAGCTTTATTGAAAACTTTCGTTTTCTTATGATGTCAAATGACTTTGATTTTGAGAATTACTATTCAAACAAGGCACTTAGGAGAACCGATTTTTATTCTATTGCAGATATGTTGTATCAACTCAACAATTTTTGGATGCTATCCACCTTCATTCATCAAAACAGACACTTTCTTTTTAACGAGGTCAACGACATTAGCAGCGGAAGCGGAATACCGGATTTTTCTGTTCCTTGTAAGCTCGGACAGGAAACCATGCTTTCAAGAGTATTCAAAGTAATGAATAACCATTCTCTAAATGAGAATATCCTTTCTGAAAATTCTCCTGACTACCAAATCAACACCCACAAATTAAGAATCTATTCCACCACCCTCCGAAGTAATCAGCCTGTACCGCAAATAATCTTACAAGGTAAATGGGTAGAAAAATGGGGCTTCTCCATTGGCTGTAGTGTCCGTATTGAATGCTATCAAAACAAACTTGTAATCCTATTAGACGAATGACACTAACCGGAGCCTATTCATTTACATAACACAAAAATCTGGAAGCAGCTTTACGCTCTCCCAGATTTTTATTTTGCCCTATTTAACTGTCATATCTGTAAAATTCTCTGATTAATGCTTCTGCTGTTGCCTCATTATACCCTAAGTCCAGATACTGCTGCAATAACCTATCGTGGGAGCTTTTAACCATATCATCTTCTATATAGCAATACTTCTGCATTTCCCCCGACAACGCCATAGAAACATATTCTATCGGATTTTCATCTAGCAACTTCCATATCTTACTTTGAGAATGTTCCGTCAGCCGGAGCCGAGATTCCATTTCTTCACATTTTAACTTTAAAATATTGCCATCTTTAAAATATACTTCCACATAACCGTTATCCATATTGTACTCGCATTTTAAAATATTATCTTTCATTCCTGTGCTTCTCCTTTTTCTGTGTTGGCAAATCTAACACCGCCAAATTTTTCTCCTTCGCTTCCTGCTCATATCGCCTTAACTTATCTCTGATACTTTCTGGTTTTGGCTGCTTTAATCCGTTATTCTCTTTCCATTCCTCTAATTCTTTTTGATACTGCCATACTTCCTTTTCACACTGTCCATACACCTTTATAAAGGACTGTATATTTTTATATCCATATCGGGTGACTGCCTTGGCCAGATAGGATTTCAGATCGGACACTCTATTCTGTGCTATCTCAATCTGCCTTTCCACTTCCTTCCGCTCCTTAGATTTGAATATTCCTTTTAAATTTCCAGACTGCTGTAACAAGTCCGGCAACTCCTTCTCTTCAATCTGCCTGATGATCCGCACCTGTTTATCCAAGTCTTTCTTAATCCCTTGCATTTTACGAAACTCTGTAATGTCAACAGTAATCTTCGGTTGAGGTGGCAGCTTTTGTTTAGAAAGCAGATTCATTAATATCATTTTGGCCCGCCTAATAATTTGTATAAACAATCCGGGATTTCTTCCATTCACAGCTATGGACTGCCCTACCTTTTTTGATATTTCCACCTTTTTTATTTCTTTAATGTCTGCTTCCGGCACACCCTCCACCAGAGCCACATCTACTGCTTGATTCCATTCTTTTCTGGCCTGATTATCCGCTATTATTTCAGCCGCTTTGGGATTGTTCTTTCCAATCTTTTTCATCGGAAGATAAACGCCAGACTTATCAAAAACCTGTAACTGCTCTAATGGATTCTTTATGTAAAGATTAATTAAATCTGTATACCTTTTCTTCTCGTTTTCTAAAAATACATCACTTTTAAATTGAGATATTTTATTAGAAAACAATCTCTTTTCATAAACCTCCCCCTTGGCAATTATATTACAACCACTTCTAATATTCCCTTGTTCGTCTAATAGCTCTTTCTTTGTCCTTACATGCTTTCCATGTTCATCATAAAACATATTTCTGCTTGCAATTTTTATATCCGGTTCCTCCAGCATTGTCCTCTCACTGAAAATCAAATGAATATGATAATTTGTTTTCTTTTTATTATGATGAAGCGCCGCCACACACTCAACTCCATGTTTTTCCTTAAAGCTGTCTGTAAAGGTTTTTAATACCCAATCCGGCTCAAAGTTTACATAGGATTCGGGAAGTGCAATAATCAATTCTCTAGCCTCTATGCACTTCCCTTCTGTACCACTTTTCAGAAATTCCCGCTGACTTTCCTTTGCAAGCATATTCCAAAATTTCAGCGGAGCCGTATCATAAACTGCATACAGATTTTCCTGTCTGGCATGGCTTGATATATAGTCAATCCTACCTTTTACGTTCGTAATCTTTTGTATCTGCACAAAAGAATGTCTTGGCATATACCGCTTCCTTTCTTCTTGCAAATGTGAATATACAATCTATGTTTTTTACTATATCTGTTACCGGACAATATGGGCAGCTTTGCTGCCTGAAGCTCGATGCAATCGCGAAATTCCCGTTGCATAAACCGTAGGTTTGTGCAATGGGTGTATTTCGCTCTCAAACGCCGAGGGCTTAGGAGAGATACTTTGCCTTTGTCATTGCTCTACTTTTTCTTTTTCAATATGGGCGTATCCGCCCACTCCATGCGCCCGTTTCCGGGCTGCCTTTTCGATTACAGAGAGAATGTGGTCTACGGTGCTTTCTTCCCACCCGGCGAGCCATATAAAGGTCTGTTCCTCTCCTTTCGTCAGTTCAATATTTCCGATGACTTTATTCATTTTTGCAATTTCGCTTTCTTTCACTTTCGTAAAAATAATCATTCACATTCCGGCTTCCATATGCTGGCTGTTTTATCATTAACTTAGCCCTCCAATTCAGATTTTTCGTTGTCTGCTTATTACAGGAGCGTGCCACGCTCCTGTCTTAAATATTTAAAGAAAACTTACCATCGAAAGCTATCCGGCACACCTCGCTTATCCAGATATTCCTTTCTTGCCTTCTCTTTTTCTTCCTCTGTTGGTGCGGTCTTATATTGGGAATACAATAATCGCATTGATATAGAATCCAACTTATCCATCAATCCCTTTTTTATTTCCGGCTGCACTTCTTCTATCTCCAACAAATGATATTTCATCAGTGCAATAAATAAATCTTCCGGTATCTGTACATTCTTCATTTTGTATTCCTTTCTGCGTGTCGCTTGTGTCGCTTGTGTCGATAGTGACGATATTATCTATACCACTTCGGTATGTAAAATACCGTCACCACCGTCACGTATCGTCACGCCTTTGTTTGAATCAGTGATAACTTTATTTTTCTGCCGCTATGTTCCCGAACACTTTCATACTTAATGTTGTAATCTATCAGTAACCGTTCCAGACTGACATTCAACTTACGTGTGAAAACATTTGGCTGCATATCTATTTCCGACAAAAGCTGTAATAATTCTGATGCGGAACCGCTCCATTCCGGCGCTTCATTTGTCACTACTGTAGCAAGTGATTCCAGCACAGAATCTACAGGCTCCTTCCATAGTTCTGTTTCTGATTTGGTAAGTTCCCATACACATTGTTCTCGATTAAAATTAAGAAATAGTCTCTGGTCTTGCTGATCGCGTCCGGCAACTTCCAATACCGCTTTGTTCTCTGTCCGCTTTTCTTTCTGCATAATAAATGCTCCATCAGCGGCGCCCAGCAAACCGTTGGTTCCTGAAATCATATCAAAGCTGTCGGAAGATTCCATTTTTCTTGTATGATGAACAACCAGCAGACAGATACCATACTGATCGCTGAACCTTTTCAGCTTGGTTACGATTTCATAATCATTTCCGTAGCTTAGTTTGTCGCCACTCGCTTCACGCACCTTTTGAAGCGTATCTATTATAATAAGTCTTGCGTCCTCATGCTCCTTTACAAACTTATGTAGCTGTTCCTCTAATCCCTGATTTAAGGCCTTAGATTGTGTTGCAAAGTGAAGATTTCTGCTCCCTTCCATGCCAAACATTTTTGATAACCGTCTTTGTAATCTAGCATAATCATCTTCCAACGCCAGATATAAAACAGTACCTTTTGCCACAGGAAATCCCCATAAAGGGATTCCCATGCTGACATGATAACCAAGCTGCGCCATGAAGAACGATTTCCCTACCTTTGGCGCTCCGACGAAGAGATAAGTTCCATTAAAAATCAATCCCTCTACAATCGGAACCCGCGGCGGATATGCTGTGTCGTACAATTCTTCCATAGAGATAGTTCGCAAGTCATTTTCTCCGGCTGTCGTCACATTTACTGTTAAGTCATTTGTGGCTTGTTGATTGAATTGCTCTTTTGAATCTGTTATAATTTCATTGTCTTTATAAGGAAGCGGCTGTTCCACATCTACGCCAATAGATGAATCTGGAACGGCTGCTTTTTTAATTACTGTCATTCCTTTTCCCCCTTTAATCCGTTTAAGGTTTCTGCCACCACTTGCAGCGTATAAAAAAGTTCATCGCTAATCTCGCTGCATTGTTCTAATCTCTTTAATTCCTCATGAATCTCTGCCATCTGGTTTCTAAGAGCCTTATACACCCTCGGATTCCCCTGTACCACTACTTCCCGGTTCAGCAGCTTCCGTATAATGTAATCCTGTTTAGTAAGTCCTGAAAGTCTCACACAATCATCAAGCAGCTTCCCTTCTTCCTCTGATACCCGAAAGGCTACCGTCTTGCTTCTCCAACGCCCCTGATAATCTAAATTTTTATCCATTTTTATTTTTCTTCCATTCCCATTCTTTCTATATCCAATCTTTCAGCCATTTCCGTCTGCTTCGTTGGAAATAAGTGTGCATATCGGTAAGTAATATCTATACTCTCGTGTCCTACCCTCTGTGCGATTGCAAGTGCCGAAAATCCCATTTCTATTAAAAGGGAAATATGGGAATGACGTAAATCATGCACCCTGATTCGTTTTACTCCGCTCTGCTTGGAACCTCTGTCCATTTCATGATGGAGATAAGATTTTGTTATCGGAAACAGCCTTTCGTTTTCTCCGATACTATAAAGCATATCAATATATTCCTGTATCTCTTCACAGAGAAACTTCGACATTTTAATAGTACGGTTACTCTTTGGTGTTTTGGGAGAAGTAATGACATCTCTCCCTTTTAACCGCTGATATGATTTGTTAATAGTTAAAGTACATTTTGCAAAATCAAAATCTTTAGGTGTCAGTGCCAAAAGCTCCCCCATACGGATACCACACCAATACAGTATTTCAAACGCATAATAAGATTGTGGTTTGTCCATCATGGCATCTGCAAATTTCAGATATTCTTCTTTTGTCCAGAACAGCATTTCCTTATGTTCCTCTGAACCCATTGCTCCGGCTTTCTGCGCCGGATTTGAGGGTAAGTGGTAAAATCTTACTGCATGATTAAAAATAGCGCTTAATTGGCTATGTATCGTTTTCAAATAAGTCGCGGAATAGGGCTGGCCGGATTCATCTTTATAAGATAACAACTCATTCTGCCACGCAATAATATCCTTTGGCTCTATTTCTTCCATCTTACGTGATTCAAAATAAGGAAGTATCTTTGTGCGTATCACATGGCTTTTGGATTCCCATGTATTTTCCTTTACCCGTTTTCTTTTGTCCATTTCATAGATTTCAAAGAAACTACCAAAGGTCATATCAAGTTTTGCTTCCTGTTTCAGCATAGTTTCCCGCTCCCAGTTCAGAGCTTCCCGCTTGGTCGCAAAACCTCTCTTTTGTGTCTGCTTCCGTTCCCCCTTCCAATCAGTAAAGCGAAATACGGCGCGCCATTTTCCTGTGTTTCCATCTTTATAAACTGCCATCTTATGGCTCCTTTCTGCGGCACTTTAAACGTGCCGCTCGTTGTAACATATTTTTTTATGGAAATACTGGGCATTTACCCGGCCTGCTACTGTAAGATAACCCTGTTGCTTTAATTCTTCATTGAGCTGTTTGACAACTCTGTACGCATAGGATTTTGATACTCCTAATTCTTCTGCAACTTCCTGAACGCTGATGAAAGTTTTACTTTGCAAGTTTCCTTCTCCTTTCTTAAACATATTTATTTAAGTTTTGTAACATTATATTACTAAACATTTACCGTTAAGTCAAGTGGTTTGCAGAAAAATGTTAACTTTTTTGTTTTAGTTTCTTATTGCTATTCATTTTCGCCTGTGTTATACTCTACACAAACATATATGTTTAGGAGGTTTCCATATGGCAATCGGACAACGTATCAAATTTTTCCGCAATAGAAAAGGAATGACACAAAAGCAGCTTGGGGAAATTCTCGGCTTTCTCGGCAAAACCTCTGATGTCCGTATGGCACAGTATGAGTCCGAAGCCAGAGTACCTAAGATTGACCTTGTGAAAGAAATGGCTGGTATCTTTGATGTCAGCACTCATGCGCTCACTGTCCCCAACATAGACACCTACATCGGACTTATGCACACCCTCTTTACATTGGAAGATGTGTACGGACTTAAAATAAGTGAAATAGACGGGGAACTCTGTCTGCGTCTGGACAAGTCCAATCGTGACAACTATACTTCTCTGTTCAATATGTTTCAGGCATGGCAACAGATGTCTGCCAAATTGGAACAAGGCGAGATCACCAAAGAGGAATACGACCAATGGCGCTACAAATATCCAGAACTTGACAACTCTCATCATTGGGCAAAAGCTCCCTCTCAAGCACTTAGTGATTTTCTGGTCAGCGAATTAAAAAAAGAAAAATAAGCACAAAAAACCTTACCGACTTCCTTTTCCATTTCTGGAAACTGAAAATCAGTAAGGTTTTTTATGCTATTTGAAGTAAAATTATTTTATCAGTAGGTATCAAATGTTGCCAAATCGTTGCCACGCACTAAACAAATTTGTTTGAAACCCGCATAAGCCCTAGGTTTTTTCAACCCACACACTCACTCAAACTCAATCGTCCCCGGCGGCTTCCCCGTACAATCATACAACACCCGGTTAACCCCCTTCACCTCATTCACAATTCTGCTGGTCACCTTTCCCAGAACTTCCCAGGGCAGCTGTGCAGATTCAGCAGTCATAAAATCCGAGGTCAGCACTGCCCTGAGGGCCACCGCATAATCGTAGGTCCTCTCGTCGCCCATACAGCCCACAGACCGCATATTGGTTAAAGCGGCAAAATACTGGCCAAGACCCTTGTCAACCCCTGCCCTGGCTATCTCCTCCCGGTAAATTGCGTCTGCATCCTGAACTATCTTCACTTTCTCGGCAGTGATCTCGCCCACGATTCTCACTCCAAGGCCAGGTCCCGGGAAGGGCTGTCTGAATACCAAATATTCCGGAATTCCAAGCTCCAGTCCGGCCTTTCTCACCTCATCCTTAAAGAGCAGGCGCAGCGGCTCCACCAGCTCCTTAAAGTCCACATGCTCCGGCAGTCCGCCCACATTGTGGTGTGATTTAATTACGGCGGACTTTCCTAATCCAGACTCAATCACATCTGGATAAATTGTTCCCTGAACCAGATAATCCACAGCCCCGATCTTTTTGGCCTCCTCCTCAAAGACGCGGATAAATTCCTCTCCGATAATCTTTCTCTTGGCTTCAGGCTCCTCTACGCCCTTCAGCCTGGCATAGAACCTCTCCTGGGCGTTCACGCGTATAAAGTTAAGATCGTACCGGCCCTCAGGACCGAATACGGCTTCCACCTCATCTCCCTCATTCTTGCGGAGCAGGCCATGGTCTACAAACACGCAGGTCAGCTGCCTGCCGATGGCCTTAGACAGCAGAACTGCCGCAACAGAGGAATCCACGCCGCCGGACAACGCACACAGGACTTTGCCGCCGCCTATCTTCTGGCGAAGGGCTTTGATGGTGGAGTCTACAAATGAATCCATCTTCCAGTCTCCTGAACAGCCGCAGACATTATATACGAAATTGGACAGCATTCTGGTCCCTTCTTTGGTGTGAACCACCTCCGGGTGAAACTGTACTGCATAGAAATTTTTCTCTGCACACTCCATACCGGCTACCGGGCAGGAACCGGTGTGGGCAGTTACTTTAAATCCTGCGGGAACCTCCGCAATATACACCCCATGGCTCATCCAGCACACAGTCTTTGGGGAAACGCCCTCAAAGAGCCTGGAAGACGTATCCACATCCACCTCCGTGTGGCCATATTCACTGACAACCGCCTTCTTAACGACACCGTCCAGCAGATAGCTCATAAGCTGTGCGCCGTAGCAGATTCCCAGAACCGGTATACCCAGCTCAAAAATCTCCCTGGAACACCTGGGCGCTCCATCTTCAAATACCACGTCAGGGCCGCCTGTGAAAATGATTCCTTTGGGATTCATCTCCTTAATTTGATCCAGGCTCATATTGTAGGGATGCACTTCGCAGTATACATTGCATTCACGTACACGGCGGGCTATCAGCTGGTTATACTGACCGCCAAAATCTAATACGATAATCATCTCTCTGCTCATGAGATTCTTTCCTCCATGCTCTTTTAAATAGTTCCACCAATACCACGCTGCAACCGTTCTTCCTTCCCAATTTAAAAACCATCTGCGCCTGCCAGGCTTTCTGCCGGTTCAGCCCTCTTTCATCTCGCTATACCCGGGTGCAGCGGCAGATTCCCCCTCTGTCCGGTGCAAATATTATCCCCTCACCTGAGAGCGGATTTGAAAATCCCTCGTACCGTCCTGCCGCATATAACCTGCGGCATTCTCCTCCCGGCACAAACAATTTTCAAACCCGCTCCTAATACAATGACCAATTTGCGAGAAAATATTTATCTCTCCATAAATTGAAAGAGATTGTACAAACAAGTACAATCTCTTCTTTATCTTCTGTATGCGTCTATTATAAAATATCCCCATCCAAATAGCAAGCTATTTCGACAATTTTTTTCATTTTTTTCTTTATTTTGCACTCCAACCGGAATGTTAAGCAGAATATCAATGGAATCCCATACTTTTACAGGCCTCCCCCGGCGCTACTCCAAATACCGCTTAACATATTTCCCTGTATAGGAAACCACATTCTCTGCCACTTCCTCCGGCGTCCCCTTGGCTATCACCGTACCGCCCTTGTCTCCGCCCTCAGGGCCGATATCGATAATATAGTCCGCAGTCTTTATGACATCCAGATTATGTTCAATAACCACGACCGTATTGCCTCCCTCTGACAATCTTCTGAGGATGTCAATGAGCTTGTGCACATCTGCAAAATGCAGGCCTGTGGTGGGCTCGTCCAATATATAGATCGTTTTTCCGGTGCCTCGCTTGGACAGCTCCGTGGCCAGTTTGATGCGCTGCGCCTCGCCGCCCGACAGCTCCGTGGAGGGCTGTCCCAGACGTATATATCCAAGTCCCACATCGTACAGGGTCTGAATCTTTCTGGTGACGGAAGGCACATTCTCAAAGAATTTAAGGGCGTCCTCCACCGTCATATCCAGCACGTCAAAAATGCTCTTCCCCTTATACTTCACATCCAGTGTCTCACGGTTGTACCGCTTTCCGCCGCAGACCTCGCAGGGCACATATACATCCGGCAGAAAATGCATCTCTATCTTGATAATGCCGTCGCCGCTGCAGGCCTCGCACCGCCCGCCTTTTACGTTAAAGCTGAAGCGTCCTTTGGAATATCCCTTTGCCTTGGAATCGGAGGTCGCTGCAAAGAGATCCCGAATCAGATCGAACACGCCTGTGTAGGTGGCAGGGTTGGACCTGGGCGTGCGGCCGATGGGCGACTGGTCGATGGCAATAATCTTGTCCAGCTGATCCGTACCATCGATGCATTTGTGCTTACCCGGAATGGTCCTTGCCCGGTTCAGCTTTCTGGCCAGGGCTTTATAAAGAATCTCGTTCACCAGAGAGCTTTTGCCGGAACCGGACACGCCGGTAACACAGGTCATCACTCCCAGAGGAAAATCCACGTCTATGTTTTCAGATTATTTTCCGCAGCCTTGCGGACCGTAATCCAGCCTGTGGGCTTTCTCCGCTCCGCCGGCACCGGAATCTTCAGTCTCCCGCTGAGATAAGCTCCTGTGATAGAATTTTTATTATTCATAATCTCCCGGGCCGTTCCCATGGCAATGACTTCACCGCCGTGTTCTCCAGCGCCCGGGCCTATATCCACGATGCAGTCGGCAGCCCGCATGGTATCCTCGTCATGCTCCACCACCAACACGCTGTTGCCCAGATCCCGCAGATGGGTCAGAGTTTTTAACAGCTTGTCATTATCTCTCTGGTGAAGGCCGATGCTGGGCTCATCCAGGATATACGCCACACCCACCAGTCCGGATCCAATCTGGGTGGCCAGGCGGATTCTCTGGGCCTCACCGCCGGACAGGGTTCCTGTAGCCCTGGACATCGAAAGGTAATCCAGGCCCACATCAATTAAAAAACAGATTCTGGCTCTGATCTCCTTGAGGATGGATGCCCCGATAGTCTGATGCATCTGCGACAGCTTCAGCCCGTCCATAAACTCCTTAAACTTTACAATGGACATATTTGTGGCTTCAAATATATTCAAATCTCCCACTGTAACCGCCAGGGATTCCTTCTTAAGCCTCTGCCCCTTACACACCGGGCAGGGGGTAATGCGCATATAGGATTCATACTCCGCTTTGGAGCTCTCGGAAAATGTCTCTTTGTAACGGCGGTTCACATTCTCAATCAGTCCCTCAAATGCCACGTCGTAAACGCCTTCGCCTCTCTGGCTTTTATAATGTACCTTCACTTCCCTGCCGCCTGTGCCATAGATAAGAAGGTCGTGGATTTTCTCGGGATAATCCTGGAAGGGCGTGTCCAGCCTGAACTTATATTCCTTTGCCAATGCCTCCAGCACAGCCCTTGTGTAGCTTCCCTTGTCCGTACAGGACTGCCATCCCAGAACCACAATTGCGCCGTCGTCTATGGACAGGGACTTGTCGGGGATCATCAGCTCCTCATCAAACTCCATCTTATACCCCAGGCCGAAACATTCAGGCAGGCGCCGAAGGGGTTGTTGAAGGAAAAGCTTCTGGGCTCCACCTCGTCCACGCTGACGCCGCAGTCCGGGCAGGAAAAGCTCTGGCTGAAGTTTACAGGCTGTCCATCGGTTACATCTACTGTCATAAGTCCGTTGCTCAGCTCCATCACCGTCTCTATGGAATCGGTCAGGCGCTTTTCAATTCCCTCCTTCACAATAAGCCGATCCACCACAATCTCGATATTGTGCTTGATATTTTTCTCCAGCTTGATCTCCTCGGACAGCTCGTACAGATTCCCGTCAATACGGACACGGACATACCCGCTTTTCCTGGCATGTTCCAAAACCTTTGCGTGTTCGCCCTTCCGCCCCCGGACTACAGGGGCCAAAAGCTGAATCTTGGCGCGTTCCGGCATAGCCATAATCTGGTCTACCATCTGGTCGATGGTCTGCTTGTGTATCTCCTTGCCGCACTTGGGGCAGTGGGGAATGCCGATCCTGGCGTAAAGAAGTCTCATATAATCGTAGATCTCCGTCACCGTTCCCACCGTGGAACGGGGGTTGCGGTTGGTGGACTTCTGGTCTATGGATATGGCAGGGGAAAGCCCCTCTATGCTCTCCACATCCGGCTTCTCCATCTGCCAAGAAACTGCCGGGCGTAGGAGGACAGGGATTCCATGTAACGCCTCTGGCCCTCTGCATAGATGGTGTCAAATGCCAGAGACGATTTGCCGGATCCTGAGAGCCCGGTGAGAACTACCAGCTGATTTCTCGGTATATCCACGGAAATATTCTTTAAATTATGCTCATTGGCCCCGCGGATTTTGATGTATTGCTTTGCCATTAAAAATGCTCCTTATCTCTTATATGTTCGCTGGGAATCGCTCCTGCACCTGCCTTTGGGGCTGATTTTCCGTCACCCGCACATACATTTAATCAACCTACGCCTCATAAATTTGTGCACAGCTGACAAAAAATCATCTCGCAAAATCAGGCCCAAAAAGATTCCAAGCGTACATTTATGGGTAAAATTGCGCCGACTGCGCAGACACTATAGGATACCTCTGTCTATGGCATCGGGCCCCATGCTGTCAGGTATGCTGCCGCTCTCAGCGCGGCGCCGGCCCGGCTCCCTATAATATCTCCCGACATTATATCACACCACCGGATCTTTTGCAAACACTTGTTCGGTGAAATCCTGCAAAATTTCTGGCACTTCTTCCAGCAAACTCCTTGCGTTTACCCGCTCTGACATCTGGTGAATATCCCTGCCCACAGGCCCGAACAGCATTGCGGGAACCTGAAATTGTCCCATAGATTTTACATCCATGGAATACATGTTTCCCCACAGGGGCATATTTCCTGCGCAGGCTCTGAGTTCTTTCTCGTCAGGCCCCCTGCAATAGCTCAAATCCGAAATTCCGCAGAAATAATTTTTCATGTTAAGCTCAAGGCCGCAGACTTTCCGGGCGGATTTTTCCAAAATCCTATACAGCCTTGTGCCTGCGCCTTCCTGCCCGGACAGCCCGTCGCTGTGGAAGGCAGGATAGTAGGGCGGGGCAAAGGAAATGACCATCACAGGCCCTGTAATCCCTGAATAAGTAAGAAGTTCATCCATCATCTCCAGAGAGGCCTGGGGATAGTTCCAATTTCCTGTGTGCACCTGCTCCCGCACACGTTTATAAAGTTCCTTCATCCAGAGGCCGGTCTTTTCCTCCCCGAACTTCTCTCTGCATATGCCCGCCAGCTCCCTGTATTCCAGCACCTGATATTCCCACTTTTCCCCGGACCACCGCTCCGTTGGATACACAGCAGCGGCCTGCCGCCCCATCCGCTCAAAGCAGGCGGAAAACGCCTCCCCTCCAATAGCCTTCAGCCGCGCCATCACAGAATCTGCGGTCTTTGTAAAACCCAGCACGCTCATGTATCCACCGGCCCTGAGAGGTAGGGACACATCATACCCCTCTTTCCGATCCCTGAGGTTAAACCAGGTTGGAGGCGGGCATACCTCCCCCTCCCAAACCTCGGAGAATTCCGGAGACAGCTCCGTTCTCATGAACATTTCCGCCAGCGCTCCCACCGGGTTCAGCCCCTGAAAGCAATCCACCACATGGGCCTTGATTCCCTGAACCAGAATTGAGGGCATTATCTTACCTACAGAACCTATGTAAACCTGCTGGCGTCCCCCTTCGATGAAACCGGGTTCCAAATCCAGAAGGCAGGCGTAATTCAGCCCGTACTCTTTGGCCAACTCTGTAAACATAGAAACCGATCCCCTCATTCCTGCGGAATATCCCTCCTCATCCGCCACTGCGGCAAAGAGCAGATTCCCGGGAAGCCCCGGATTCTCCAGCGCCATCTGCCCATACCAATCCATCAGGCCAGGCCAATCCCAAGCCCTCCTTTCATATCGCTGACGCCTCTTCCGAACATCCACCGCCCGGTTTCAAAATCCTCCCTTGCCTCCTTGGGGAGCATCTCCAGAAGCTGCTCCAGCTCTTTCCCCCCGGCCTCTTTCCACGCTTTTACATTGTAAGCGTAGGGTTGGAACCTGCCATACTCCTGTGTATCCACCACATCGTAATGGCCCGTAAGTATAATCGTTCTGGAGGAGGAGCCCCGGATAAGCCCGTAGGGAGTCCTGCGGAAAAGGGAATCCTCCTTCAGCTCATATTCACCTGTCAAGTAGGGGTATTTTTGAAAATATGCCGGTTCTGACTATTCCCCATACCTAAAAGGCCCGGAGAAATGTTCCCATCTCCCCAGGCCTTATTCTGCACGCCGTCATCCACACGGTGCGGCCGCTACCGTTCCTCCCGGAAATAAGCCAGCCCCAGACTCTCAGGCGGCTGATACTCCCTCTTTTTCCTCAGGCTGGTAATCACCAGCACCACGATAGTTACCACATAAGGCAGCGCCTTGAATATCTCCTGAGCTCCCCTGTCCAGACCCGGAATATACAGATACAATATGTACAGGCCTCCGAAGAGAAAAGAACCCCAGATGGCATTTACCGGCTTCCACAGCGCAAAGATAACCAGGGCGATGGCCAGCCAGCCTCTGTCTCCAAATCCGTTGTTGGTCCAGGTTCCGCCTGAATACTCCATCACGAAATACAGACCGCCCAGACCGCTGATGCCGCCGCCGATACAGGTGGCCAGGTACTTGTAAACAGTCACATTGATACCTGCCGCATCTGCAGTGGCAGGCTCTCGCCTACTGCCCGCAGGTTCAGCCCTCTCCTGGTCTTACCCAGGAAAAATGCCAGAACTATGGCAAGGATAATGGCAAGATAGGTCAAAAATCCGTAGGAAAAAAGGGCCTGCCCCACAGCTCCCAGCTTAGACAATCCCGGAACAGGGGTCTTGTAAGCGCCGCCGGTGACAGCCACGGAGATCTGTCCCACTCCTCCTGCCAGCTTTGCCAGGGAACCGCCAAAGAAATTGCCGAATCCAACGCCAAAGGTAGTCAGGGCAAGTCCTGTAACATTCTGGTTGGCCCGCAGGGTGATGGTCAGCACGCTGTAAACCAGACCCCCAAAAGCCGCGCAGATGAAGCGCAGGCAAAGGAGATCAGCACGCCCACAAACCCATTGGGGGACTTTGCCGAATTCTCATATAAAAATGCTCCGATGAGCCCGGCAATTCCTCCCATGTACATCATTCCCGGAATACCCAGATTCAGATTTCCCGACTTCTCCGTTATAATCTCCCCCAGGGCCCCATACAAAATGCCGATGCCCTGACCAATGGCTTTCTGAATAAATATAACTAAAAATCCCATAAATTCATATCCTCCTTTCCCGGGCCTTAAGCCGCGCTGCTTTTCCGTCTGCTCCGCAGGCTCACCTTGAAATTGATAAAGAACTCGCAGCCCAGAATAAAGAACAGGATAATACCCGTAATAACGTCGGAAGCATTTTCATTGAGATTAAACTGAGAGGCGATCTGCCCTGCCCCCTTCTGCATAAACACCAGGAAAAAGGACACCAGCACCATGGCAAAGGCATTGAACTTGCTGAGCCAGGACACAATAATGGCTGTAAAGCCCCTGCCTCCTGCCGTACTGGTGGAGATCGTATGGCTGGCTCCGCTTACAATAATAAATCCGGCGATTCCGCAGATGGCTCCGGACAGCGCCATGGTCCTTATAATTACCTTCTTCACATTGATGCCTGCGTACCGGGCCGTGTTCTCGCTCTCGCCCACAACTGCAATCTCATAGCCCTGCTTGCTGTATTTCAGGTAAATGAACATAGCCAGCGTCAATCCCAGCACAATCACCAGATTCCAGCCATAGTCCAGTCCAAAGAGGGAGGGCAGCCAGCCGCCTCTGGAAGCGGAGTTGATGGTTCCCACAGAGTTGGAGCCTTTGGGATTTTCCCAGAAAATAATGCAGTAGGTGATCACCTGCATGGCTACATAATTCATCATCAGCGTAAACAGGGTTTCATTGGTATTCCAGTACGCCTTAAAAAACGCCGGAACGGCAGCCCACACCATAGCAGACAGGCGCTCCCCAAAAGCATCAGAGGAAAGAGCACAAGGGAGGCAGAGATTCGCCCAGGTATATCATCATAGCGGCAGAAGTTACTCCGCCTATGAGAACCTGACCTTCTGCGCCGATATTCCAAAAGCGCATCTTAAAAGCAGGCGTTATGCCGATAGCGATACACAGAAGCACCAGCATATCGCGAATGGTCATCCAGGCGCGCCGCTTGGTGCCCACCGCACCGTCAAATATCCCTTTGTAAACCTCCACCGGGTTCAGCTTTGTCAATGCAAATATTACTCCTGCACAGACCACCAGAGAGAGGAGGACTGCCGCCAGCCGGACAGCCCAGGCCTTCCAGGGCTCGATTCCGTCGCGCTTGGAGATATGTATCAAAGGCTCCTTATTGGAAACCGCCGTCATTTCCTTACTCATTGCGCCCCTCCTGTCTTTGTCATCATAAGTCCCACTTCTTCTTTTGTCGCCGTTCTTCCGTCTACCACCCCGCTGACTTTCCTCCGCAGAGCACCAGAATCCGTCGCACAGCTCCAGAAGCACGTCCAAATCCTCGCCTACGCAGATAACCGCCGCTCCCTGCTTTTTCTGTTCATTGAGCAGATGGTAAATGGTATAGGAGGAATTGATATCCAGTCCCCGGACCGGATAAGCCACCATAAGCACCTTGGGGTTGGAGGCAATCTCACGGCCTACCAGCACCTTCTGGACATTACCGCCGGAAAGCCTGCGCACCGGCGTGCCCACGCCCGGAGTAACCACCTCCAGCTCTTTTATAATCCGCTGCGCCAGCCCTTTGGGAGTCTTTCTGTCTGCAAAAAAGGAGCGTCCCCTCTTATATCCCCGAAGCATCATATTGTCGGTCATATCCATTGCCCCTACAAGACCCATTCCCAGACGGTCCTCAGGCACAAAGGACAGCTTCACGCCCAGCCTGCTAATAGCTCCGGGAGTCATGCCTGCCAGATCCTTCTCCCCGCCCTCAGGCGGATAATAGGTGATAGCGCCCGATACCCCATGGATCAGGCCTGCAATGGATTCCAGCAGTTCCCTCTGCCCGCTTCCGGCAATGCCGGCCACGCCCAAAATCTCGCCGCTGTATGCGGTAAATGAAGCGTTGTCCAGGGTTTTTACCCCCTCCTTGTTCACGCAGGTTACCCCCTTCACCTCCAGGCGCTTCTCAGGGTTCACCGGCTCCGGCCGCTCAATATTCAGGCTTACCTTCTTTCCCACCATCATTTCAGTGAGGGATTCCTCCGTGGCCTCTGCAGTCTGGACTGTGCCGATATACTGGCCCTTGCGCAGCACAGATACCCGATCCGAGAGCGCCAGAACCTCGTGGAGCTTATGGGTGATAATGATAATGGAGTGCCCTGCTTCCCGCATATTTCTCAGAACCGCAAACAGCCTGTCTGTCTCCTGGGGGGTGAGAACTGCCGTTGGCTCATCCAGAATCAATATATCCACGCCTCTGTACAGAAGTTTCACAATCTCCACCGTCTGCTTCTGGGACACCGACATCGTGTATATTTTCTGGCCGGGGTCCAGGTCAAAGCCGTATCTGGCAGTCAGTTCATTAATCTTCTCAGACACCGCTTTCATATCCAGCACTTCCCTGCCGGGCAGTCCGAGAATAATGTTCTCCGCCGCAGTCAGCACGTCCACCAGCTTAAAATGCTGATGAATCATACCGATACCCAGACCAAAGGAATCTTTGGGCGAACGGATGGTAACCTCCTTTCCGTTCACCAGTATCTGGCCCTCGTCAGGATAATAGATACCGGAAATCATGTTCATCAGCGTTGTTTTCCCGCTTCCGTTCTCGCCCAGGATGGACAGGATCTCCCCCCGCTTCACAGACAGGCATACCTTGTCATTGGCAACAACCCTGCCAAACCGTTTCGTGATGTCCCTCAGTTCAATTGCATATGCTTCGCTCACCCGGCTGACCTCCATTTTTCTTATTTGTATAGCATCCCTGCAGAATAAGCCAAACAGAATTTATATCAATTTTGCTTGGCTCATTTTGCAGGGTTTATGTCCTCCGCTTAAAAAGGCGGAGCCCTCATCCATGCGGCTCCGCCTTTACAGCCTGATTCATCGTTCCCAGCGGGAATTCAGTTACCCATCATTTATAATGATTCACCGCCGCCTAATTCTCGATGGAATTAATGCCGTCGATTTTAATATCAAAGGCAGGAGCAGATCCAAACTCAGACTCATGGAAATATCCGTCGGAAATGTACTCGTTGCCGTTCTTCTCATAGCTGGTCAGGACCTCGCCATCTACCGTCCAGGTGGAAGTGTCAAATACGTGAAGCTCTCCTGCCTTCAATGCATCTTCTACCTCTTTTACCTTCTCCTCGGTTCCAGGAGCGATCACGTCCTTGTTCAGCTCTGTGATGCGGTCTGCGCCTTCATTGTATCCCTTACACCAGTCAACGTCAATGGGGGTTCCGTCGATTACGCTCTGCACCGCATATGTAACATAAGGAGCCCAGTTGATGGAAGCGGATGTGAGGGCCGTGGTGGGAGCAGTTGCGATCATGGAGATATTGTAGCCCACACATGGCACGCCTGCGGCCTCACAGGCAGTAGGAGCCCTGTGGTATCTGCATGCTGGCTGATCAGCACACAGCCGTCGGAGATCAGAGCGTCGGCCGCTTCCTTCTCCAGATCAAAGCTTGCCCAGCTGTTGGTGTACTTAACTTCCATGGTGGCGCTTGGGCATACGGAACGAACTCCCAGGAAGAAGGAGGTGTATCCGCTGATAACCTCTGCATATGGGTAAGCGCTACATAGCCAATCTTAGCCGTATCCTCCGTGATCTTGCCCTCATCGATCATCTGGTTCAGCTTCAGGCCTGCCACCACACCGGATACGTAGCGTGATTCATATACAGATGTGAAATAGTTGTGCATATTTGGAAGGCCGCTGCTTGCCGCCTGGAATCCGGTGGCATGGCAGAACTGCACTTCAGGATATTCCTTAGCCGCCTCAATAATATAGGACTCATGGCCAAAGCTGTTGGCAAATACAATGTTACATCCCTGATCCGCCAAATCCATAGCCGCATCCTGGGCAGTCTCATCCTCAGGAATATTCCACTTTACAATAATCTGATCATCGGACAGGCCAAGGGCCTCCTTCATATCCATGCGCCCTGATAGTGGGCTGCCGTATAGCCCTCGTTCTCATCTCCGATGTAAACGAAGCCAACCTTTAAATCGTCTTTCGCAATTTTCGCAATTCCCCCTGCTGCTTCTGTGACAGCCTCAGCTGCTGCGTCCCCTTCGGAGCCGCCTGCAGCCGCCGTGGATTCCACCGCCGCTGCGGTAGTCCCTGTTGTTCCTGAGCCGCCGCATGCCGCCAGTGACAGCACCATGCGCCCGCCATCGCTACGCTGATTAACTTTCTCAATTTCATAATACTCTTCCTCCGTGAAGTGTAGTTTGCAGGATTATGGATTAAAATACGCCAGGTCTTTACTGAATAAAAATCCCTGACGTTCTTCCCTGATCCTGTCCATTAAAAAGTAACGGAAATACGTAGTTAAGTATATCACTTTTTCACGTATTGTCAATATTAACCAGGAATTTTTACCCATTTTTACACAATAAAACGGGATTTGCCAAACTTATCAGCAATCCCGCCTTATATTGTTAAGCTATACTTATATTTCACGCCTGTTCCTTATTGTTTTCGTAAAACACCTCGCACATCAGACCGGCGCCGATACGGAAGCCGTCACCGAAAGTCTGAGCCTTCTCCATATAAGTAAGTTCCAGGTAATGCTCCATCATATCGTTAAATTCCATCTTCAGTTCTTCGTCCAGCTTGTCGCAAAAACGTTCAATCTCCTCCAGGGATTCTCTGCACAAAGCCCTGTAAGCCTCATTATCATGCGACACCCGGTCGCAGGGCTGCAACTCCCCTGCATACAGCTGTTCCAATAACTTTCCCATATCTCATTCCTGCCTTTCATCTCTGTTGTTTTCACAGAGATGGGGGCATTTGTTCCATCCTGTCCGGCTCCCGGCTTTCTGCCGCCTCTCCTCTTCCCTATCACTCTCCACTGTATTCCGGCTCTGCGGTTTTATGCAGCTCCGGCACAGCTTCTATTTACTCATCCAAATATCCTCTTATCATATGGCGCATACCAGGAGCATTGTCAAAAATGCCCCCACTCTTGTATGCTAATAGAATAACACAGCGCCTGAGCAAATGCAATCGAACAAAACCTTAAAATTACCGGGAGGTACGATTAAATATGCTCATAAATTCTTCTCCTGTGATCGTCTCCTTCTCCAGAAGATAGCCTGCTATCTCATGGAGCTTTTCCTCCTGCTCCCTCAGAATATTCAATGCCTTTTCATGCTGCTCTTTCACTATCCTTACCACCTGCTGGTCAATCAGCTTTGCAGTCTCGGGAGCGCAGCAGAGAGTGGTGTCTCCGCCCAGATACTGGTTGTTTACAGTCTCCATTGCAACCATGTCAAACTCCTCCGTCATGCCGTACCGCGTGACCATGGCTCTGGCAATCCGGGTGGCCTGCTCTATATCATTGGCAGCCCCTGTGGTAACGGAGCGGAATATCAGCTCCTCAGCCGCCCTGCCTCCTGTGAAGGTGGCTATCTTGTCCAGGGCCTCCTCCTTACTCATCAGATATTTTTCTCCCTCATCCACCTGCATCGTATATCCAATGCGCCTGAGATTCTGGGAATAATTGTAATTTTCTGTACGGGAGCCGAGTGGCTCTGGCAGGCGGCCACCAGTGCGTGCCCCACCTCGTGATACGCCACGATCCGCCGTTCATTCTGAGAAATAACCGCGTTCTTCTTCTGATAACCTGCAATGACCGTCTCCACACTCTCCTCCAGATCCGCCTGCACCACAGCAGTCCTTCCAAAGCGGACGGCCCTGAGGGCGGCCTCGTTGATGATGTTGGCCAGCTCCGCGCCGCTGGCTCCCGCCGTGGCCCTGGCAATGGCATTGTAATCCACATCCTCGGACATCTTCACATTCCGCCCGTGAACCTTCAGTATGGCCTCCCGTCCCTGGAGATCCGGCAGCTCTACAGGCACGCGCCTGTCAAAACGCCCCGGCCTTAAAAGGGCCTTGTCCAGAGATTCGGGGCGGTTGGTGGCGGCAAGGATAACCACGCCCTTTTTTCCGTCAAATCCGTCCATCTCGGTCAGCAGCTGATTCAGGGTCTGCTCCCGCTCGTCATTGCCGCCCATACCGCCGTTGTCCCTCTTTTTCCCGATGGTATCGATCTCGTCTATAAAAACAATGCAGGGCGCTTTCTCGTTGGCCTGCTTAAAGAGATCCCTGACCTTGGACGCGCCCATCCCCACAAACATCTCCACAAATTCAGAACCGGAGATGGAAAAGAAAGGCACGTGGGCCTCCCCTGCAACCGCTCTTGCAAGAAGGGTCTTGCCGGTTCCGGGAGGGCCTACCAGCAGAGCGCCCTTAGGCAGATTCGCTCCGATATCTGCATACTTCCCGGGATTGTGCAGGAAGTCCACAATCTCCTTCAGGGCGTCCTTGGCCTCCTCCTCCCCAGCCACATCTGCAAAGGTGATTCCCGTCTCGCTTTCCGCATATATCTTGGCATTGGACTTTCCGAAGGTCATGGCATTGTTCCCTCCCATGCGCTTGGATATCATCCGCCCCATAATCTGGCCTATGATCACAAACATCAGAATGGGCGCCACCCAGGACATGAGAAAGCTCAAAATAGGGGACGCCTGCGTGGCAATCTCGCTTCCGTAATTCTCAACTCCGGCAGCTTCCAGCCTGTCCGCCAGATTATCCCCCGGAAAGGGGGCCGTCTTGTATGCTACATTCCACTGCTGGCCCTTCTGCGTGAACTGTATCTCTGTGTTGGCGCTGTTCACATAGACTTCCTCAATATTCCCTGCCTCCAGCTCCTTCACAAACTGGCTGTAAGGCACTTCCACCGAGTGCTCCAGCATAGGGAACACCAGCGCATTCAGCACCATAACCACCAAAAGCACAATAAAATAATAGTAAATAAATGGTTTTTATTGGGAACTTTACTCCCGGGACTTCTCCGTTCTTTATCGTTCAGGCCCATACCCTTTCTCCTTTTCATAGACATTAGGTTCTGTCATTCACCTGTAAGATAATACCTGCGGAAACTTTTGTCAATAGCTAATAGTAATATTTTATTTACTTTTAATATTTATTAATATTTGACATTTGCGAATTATTATGGTACAACAAAACAAGAGAGGTAAAAGGAGGTCCGGTCATATGAGCCAGCACACTGACCACTGCCGCAGCGCAGGAGAACAGTTCTTAAACTTTACCATACGCTTTTTCAATCTGGCAAAGGCCAGTTACCAGCAGCACAACCAGATTAAGGCCAACACGGTGGCGTTTCACGCCATGATGCGCCTCAACCAGCCCTATCTCACGGCTCCCACCATGTCGGAGCTGGCAAAGGAACTGGATATTCCAAAACAGCAGCTTACAAAGCTTGTGAATGATCTGGAAAGCAAGGGCCTGGTGGAGCGCCAGCATGATTCAGTCAACCGCCGCCAGGTCCATCTGTACATTACCCCCTCAGGCTCCGCCATCATGCATCAGTTGAGAGCTGCCATGCTGGACTGCACTGTAACAGGGCTTTCCTCCTTTTCAGAGGAGGAGCTTAAGGATTTGACCTGCTGCCTGGAACGTCTCTCCCGGCTGCTGGAGAAGTTTCACCCTGAACCGCCGGATGAAGCCGTATGCAGGGAGTTTCCCAAGTTATAGAAGGGAAAGCAGAGCGCTCATGGTTCTTCCCTGTTATTGTATCCGGTTACCTCCCGCTCCATCCGATCACAAAAGGACTGCTGTCCCTACAGCAGTCCTCTTTTATTCCGCCTACAGCACCTTGCTGAGGAAGGATTTTAAACGCTCGTTTTTCGGATTTCCAAAAAATTCGTCAGGGGGGCCTCCTCCATAAAGTAGCCTTCGTCCATGAACATAACCCTGGTAGCTACCTCTCTGGCAAATCCCATCTCGTGGGTCACCACAACCATAGTCATTTTCTCCTCTGCCAGATCCCGCATAACGCCCAGAACCTCTCCCACCATCTCCGGATCCAGGGCAGAGGTAGGTTCGTCAAAAAGCATCACATCCGGCTTCATGCAGAGGGCTCTGACAATGGCGATACGCTGCTTCTGGCCGCCGGAAAGCTGGCTGGGATAGGCGTGGGCCCTGTCGGCCAGCCCCACCCGCTCCAGCAGGTCCATGGCCTCCTTCTCAGCTTCCGCCTGGGTCTTGCCCTGAAGCTTCACCGGGGCAATGGTCAGATTCTTCATAATGTCCATATGGGGAAACAGGTTAAACTGCTGGAACACCATTCCCATCTTCTGGCGGTGCTTGTCTATATCCGTCTTGGGATCGGTGATGTCTGTGCCCTCAAAGAAAATATGTCCCTCCGTGGGCTCCTCCAACAGGTTCAGGCAGCGCAGGAAGGTGCTCTTCCCCGAACCGGAAGGGCCTACCACAAATACCACGTCCCCCTTATTGATCTCCACGTTGATTCCCTTTAATACCTGGATGGCTCCAAAGCTTTTCCCCAGATTCTGAACCCGGATCAATGTCTCTCTATTCATATCAGCGCTCATTCTGTCTCAGCCTCCTCTCCAGAATCTGAATCAGCTTGGTAAATATCATAACAATAAGAAGATATACAAGCGCAACTGCAATCAAAGGCATAAAGGCGCTGTAGGTCCTGCTTCGGATAATGTCTCCGCCCTTGGTCAGATCCTGAATGGCAATGTAGCCTGAGACGGAAGTCTCCTTCAGCAGGGAAATAAATTCATTGCACAGTGTCGGAAGGACGGTCTTAAACGCCTGGGGCATCACGATATACCACATGGTCTGGATATAGTTGAAGCCCAGGCTGCGGCCCGCCTCCATCTGCCCCGGATCGATGGACATGATTCCGCTTCGGAAAATCTCCGCCACATAAGCGCCTGAGTTAATTCCAAAGGCCATCACAGCTACAAAGACCTTGTCTACCCTGCGCTGCCAAATACCACAAAGTAGATGATCAGCAGCTGCACAAGAACGGGAGTGCCGCGGATAACTGTAAGGTACACTTTACATATGGCATTTAACACCTTCAGCTTACCGGTTTTCTCGTAGGTGGAGCGGATCATCCCCACCACAAAGCCCAGGGCGATACCCATCAAACAGGCAAAAAATGTTATTATCAACGTTGTCTTTAATCCTTCGCTCAGATACCGCCAGCGGTTATCGTCAACAAAGTTCAGGTAAAACGCATCTGTAAAGTTCTTCCACATGCTTATCATCCTCTGCTCTTTCTTCCTAATTGTCTCTCTGCTTCTTTACTGCCCTTAAAATCCGGTTATAGGTTCCTGATTCCCCGCAGCTCCATACCCGCAGTATCTGCTGCAGCCGGACTTTAAGCAAAAAACTGCCCCAGGCCGCCCGGAACCTGTTTTATCCCGGCTGCAGCCTGTGGCAGTCACATGAACTGAATTATTCTGCCGTGATGTATTTTGCTACAATCTCGTCCAGAGTTCCGTTTTCCTTCAGAGTCTTTAATGCGGCATTGATTTTGTCCAGAAGCTCGGTATTGCCCTTCTTAACTGCAATTGCATACTCCTCGTCTGTAAAGGATTCCTCAAGAATCTTAAGTCCGGCAGTCTGGGAAACGAATGTCTTGGCCGGCTCGCCGTCGATGACAACCGCGTCAACCTTGCCCTGGCTTAAGGCCTGAACTGCCTCAAAGCCCTTACTGTAACGCTCTACGGTGGTGTTCTGCTCCTCCAGATCGGACACATAGAGGTCCCCTGTAGTTCCCAGCTGAACGCCTACGATAATGCCTTCCAAATCGTCGGGACCTGCAATTTCGCTGTCTTCCTTGACAATAATCTTCTGGGAAGCTGCCGCATAAGTATCGGAGAAATCTACATTCTGCTTGCGCTCATCTGTTACCGTCATACCGGCCAGTCCCATATGCGCCTTACCGGATACAATCTCAGGAATGATGGAATCGAAAGCGATATCCTCAATTTCCAGTTCCATGCCCAGCTCGTCGGCAATGGCCTGTGCGATCTCCGCGTCAATACCCACGATTTTATCTCCGTCGTGGAACTCGTATGGAGGGAACTCCGCATTGGTTACCATGACCAGCTTGCCGCCTTCCGCCACCTCAGTTTTATCAGCTGCCGTGGTATCTGCCGGAGCCTCTGTGGCATTGCTGTTGGAAGAACCGCCGCATGCGGTAAGGGAAGCCGCCATAAGAGCCGCCAAGGTCAATGCTAAAACTTTCTTCTTCATAATTACTCTCCTCTTTTCTTTATGCACAAAACTGCATAACTATAAAAATCGTTAACGCTTAATATTATAAAGCATTTTCACGTTTTAGCAAGAGGAAAATAGGGGAATTTGCCTTCTTTTTTTATTTTTTAGTAATTTTATACATCCCGGGCCAAACCTGCGGCTCTCACCAGGTGTTTTCCCAAAACCGCCGTCGTGACAGCTCCCACTCCTCCGGGCACAGGAGTAGCCATGGAAGCCGTCTCAGTGATGGAGTCAAAGTCCACGTCCCCGCAGAGTTTTCCCTTCTCATCCACGTTGATTCCCACATCGATGACTACGGCGTCCTCGCTACATAAGTCCCATCCAGCATCTTCGCCTTTCCGGCCGCCGCCACAAGAATCTCCGCACTGCGGCAGGCGCCCTTCAGATCCCGGGTTTGGTGTGGCAGATGGTGACCGTAGCATTTTCCTTTAAAAGCAGCATGGAAAGGGGGCGGCCCACCACCATACTGCGGCCTACGATAGTAACCCTCTTGCCTGAGATGGAAATGCCTGCAGCCTTCAAAACCTCCACCACCGCCTCGGCCGTACAGGGTGCGAAGCCGGAGCTGTCTCCGGCAAACACCTTAGCGATATTCACCGGCGATATGCCGTCCAGATCTTTGGCCGGGTCTATCATTTCTTCAATGTCCTTCTCCGGGATCTGCTCTGGGAGAGGGCGGAGTAAAAGGATGCCCGCCACATCCGGATCCTCATTTATGACTCTGAACTCCTCTTTAAATTCCCGGCCGCTTATCTCACCGGGAAACACATAGGACCGGACTCTCAGTCCGAAACTCTCCATCCGTTTGACCGCCCCCCGTTCATAAGACATATCATCGAGCCGCTCTCCCACCCGGATGATGGCAAGTTTCGGCGCATCTCCCTCCAATGTTTTAAGCATATCCTCAACCTGGGTTTTGATGGCTGCGGTTACCTCCGCTCCCTTTAATGTAATCATGCGTTTCCCTCTCCCTTCATCTTATCTCAGCTGTGCCAGCACTTTTTCGTAGATGGCGTCGGCCCGTTCGGTTCCATCCTTGACCAGCTCCTCCGCCTCCCGGTTCAGTTCCTCCGCTTTCTCCCGGTTCCTCATAGACTTGGTATTAATGTATACGTTCATCACAGCGCCCAGAATGGCCGTCCTGACAAACTGGACCGCCACTCCCACGTCGCTGACTGCCAGGCGGCTACCCTTCTCTGCCAGGAAATCCAGCATTCCAAGCATTTCCACCGCCTTCTCCATCATCTCCAGAGGCACCAGGCTGGCAGTCAAAAGACATTCCTCCATCACCTTTTCCTTGTAGGCTCTCTCCTCCTCCGTGGAGGAAGGCAGGCCGTAGCAGCGGGCCAGAGGCGCAAATACCTCCCCATCCCTGTCAGCCAGATACAGAAACTGTTCCTGAAGGGCTTCCATCTGAACCAGAAGTTCCTTCACCTTGTCCTCCACCTGGGCGTACTTTTTCTTTCCCACGGTCAGGTTTGCCACCATCTGTCCCAGGGCGCTTCCCAGCGCCCCTGCCATTGCCGAAGCGCCGCCTCCGCCGGGCACCGGCGCCTTTGATGATAATGCGTTCAAAAATTCATTGATTGTCGTCTGTTCTACCATGTGTACCTCCTCGTCTTTCCCTGGTTTTATTGTTTGCAGGGCTCTTGTTCCCTGCGGGGTTTTACCTGTCCGCCCCCTCTATACGATCTTCACCCCCATCAGCTTAGCCAGCTGGGCCGCCTGAAAAAGATTTACCTTCACCCCGGCCAGCTCCGTGAACTGGTCCGACACCAGAATCCCCTCGATGGAGCAGCCGGAGAAATCCAGTCCCTTCAAAGAGGTTTTGAAAAAATCAGTCCCCGATAAATCCGATTTGGAAAACCGGGTATTTTTAAACTTTACCTGGGACATAAATGCTTCCCGTATATTGCAGTCTGTAATTTCACAGAAATCCCAGAAAGCGGCGGAAAAGTTGGCGTAATTCATTTGGCAGTTCTCCAGCGCCACCCACTTAAAGGAGGAATTGGAAAATATACTCCCCTCTGCTTTGCACTCCCTGGCTTTGGTGTTCTTCCAGTAATTGTCACGGAACGTACAATTGGAAAAATCACATTTGTCAAATATCACATTGCAGAAGGACGCCCCGGAAAAATCGCACTCCGAAAATCTGCACCTGTGAAAGGTTACCGTATCCAGCTCCACCCGCCCCGCCTTCTGGCCTGTAACCGTCTCTTCGGCAAATTCCTCTCCCATTATCAGACGCTCCTCCAAAGCCGCAGCCTTAAGTATAAGATCCAGCATCGGTTCTCCTCCTGTGGTCAGTTTTTCAAAAGCATGTCCAGAAAATAATCCCTGTTGTTTATAAACAGCTCCGTTACCCGGTAGCTCTCCGTCTCCTCATATTCAATCCGTTCCACCCCGTACTGGCCGAATGCAAGTATGGACGCTCCCGGTATCCCCAGGAGAATGGGAGAGTGGCTGGCTATAATAAACTGGGCGCCCTGGGCTGCCAGCCGGCTGATGTGTATAAGCAGCGTCAGCTGCCTCTGAGGCGACAGCGCCGCCTCCGGCTCATCCAATACATACAATCCCCCTGCCTCAAACGTATTCTGCATCAGGCCAGAAAGCTTTCGCCGTGGGACTGTTCATGGAGGGACCTTCCTCCGTAGCGCTCATAGTACACGGCAGGGTCATCCCCGTCCCTGTACTCCTCCATCTGGGTAGCAACATTGTAGAAGCTCTCAGCCTGAGAAAATAACTGTGCCTGGGCCTGCGCACTCCCTTTATCACCGTAATGGCCCTGTGGAGGGAGGAGTGGGTATTCCTTGTGGAAAAATTATAATTCCGGCTGCCGCCCTCGGGGTTAAAACCGGCAGCCACTGCAAACGCCTCCAAAAGGGTGGATTTTCCTGTGCCGTTCTCCCCCGTAAAAAAAGTCACATTGCTTTCAAATTCCAGCTCCCTCAGGCTGCTCAGAGAGGGGATTTCTCTCACATAACAGTCCTCATCCACCACGTCCCAGCGGATTCTGATTCCTCTTATCAGCCGGTCCTGAAACGCCATTTTATCCCCTCCTTTAACGTATACGCCGGGAATCTTTTTGCGCCTGTTTTTGCGAAATTGATTTTTTCCGGCTGTGCACAAATTTATAAGGCGTACGCGGCGCCTCCGGGCCCCTGTCTGCTACAAAAGCTGAATATCAGCCCGGCTGCCTCCGCTTCTGTCCTTCACCACCACGATCTGACGCCCGATCCGGGTCTTAAGTTCCGACACATGGGAAATAATTCCCACCAGACGCCTTCCCTCCGCCAAATCTCCCAGCGCCTTCACCGCCAGATTTAAAGTCTCCTCATCCAGTGAACCAAATCCTTCGTCCACAAACATGGTATCCAGGCGGATTCCTCCCGCCTGGGCCTGAATTTCATCGGAAAGTCCCAGGGCAAGAGAGAGGGAGGCCTGGAAGGACTCGCCTCCCGACAGGGTCTTTACACTCCGCTCCGTTCCGTTATAGTGGTCGATCACATTGAGTCCTAAACCGCTTTTTCCCCGGTTGTCCTCCTCAGCGCACCGTTTCAGCTCGTACTGCCCTCCGCTCATAACCATAAACCGGGTGTTGGCCCGGGCAATGATGCGCTCAAAATAGGCCGTCTGCACATAGGTTTCCAGGGTGAGTTTCTCCTTTCCGGACACATCCCCTGAGGCCGTGTCGGAAAGCCCCTTCACCCAGGTCCACTGCTGCTGCTGTGCTTCCATAGAGCCCTTCTGTTTTAAGATATTGGTCTTAACCATACGGTTGGTTTCCAGACGGTGGTGAACCATGTTCTTGCTCTCCTCCAGGGTTTCCAGGCCTGCCTTCACCTCCTGCTGACGTAGAATCAGTTGCCGGGCTTTGGCCTTCACAGCTTCCCGTCGTCTCCCCAGCTCCTCCCGGTCTGCTGTCAGTTCTTCTCCAAAGCTGTCAGCATCTTCCCCTGTCCCGGAGCCGTAATCCAGCCTGTCCTCCTCCGCCTCCAGCCGTCTCTTCAGCGTCTCCAGCTTCGCCCTGGCATCCCCTGCCATGCGGTTTACAGACTCGTATCTGTCCTGAGCTGCCTTGAAGGCTTCCTCGCGCTCCCTCTGCCGCCTCCGCAGCTCATCCAGTTTCCTGCAGGCGGACTCCCTGTCCTGGAAGGGCAGCTTTCCGGCCGTGTCCTGTATCTGCCGTTCCAATTCTTCCAGCCGGGTCTGCGCCTGTATAAGCAGTTCCCTGGCCTCCAGGGTCTTCTGGCCTGCCTGTTCCGCAGAACGCTTCACCGAAGGCTTTCCGGCCTCCAGCTCCCTTTTTCTCTCCATCTCCTTCGCCCGCCGGTCAGCCTCCCCCAGCGCTTTTCTCTCCTGAATTTCCAGCTGTACCTTCAGATTTTCCAGCATTTCCCCCCAGACCGCCAGGAAACACTCCCCCGGAAGTCCCCTCCGCCTCCGAAAGCTTTTCTTTCCAGGCCTCCTTCCAGGTTCCCACCTCCCTGTCGATCTGCTCTCTCATTCTGGCGTAATGGTTCTCCAGGCTTCCCGCCATCGTCCCGGCTTCCAGGCTCAGCGCTTCTGCCGTCCCGGCCTCCTTTTTGGCCGCAGCCTGAGCCCTGTCCACCTGCTCTTTCGTAACTTCCCCGGTTCCTTCCCTCCTGCAGGCGGGAGCAGGATGCACCGTTGAGCCGCAGACAGGGCAGGGAACGCCCTCCGCAAGCTCATTTGCCAGAATACCGGCCTGATTATCCAGAAATCTCTGATACAGCTCCCTGTACGCTCCGTCTGCAAGCCTCCGCTTTTCATCTGCCTTTTTGTAGCTTCCCGGGCCTTCTCCAATTTTCCCAGTCCCCTGTTATAGGACTCCAGTTCCAGGCCCAGGGCGCGCATCCGTTCCCTGTACTCCGCCAGCTTTTGGGCTGCCGCCAGGGCTGCCTGGTAATCCTCACCGGAACGCTCTAAAAGCGACAGCTCCTTCTCACCCTCCAGGAGTTTTTCCTTCCAGCGTCCCTCCTCCATTTGAGCCCTCTCCAATGCCTCCCTGCATTTTCCAATCCTGGCTTGCAGTCTCCTTTGGATTTTAACAGGCCGTCATATTGCAGATATATTTTTAGCGATTCTTCCATCTTTGTGACGGAGGAGAGAAGCCCGTCCCGCTCTTCCTGCCTGTTTTTCTCCCCTCCGAACAAAGCTTCCGCCTCCCTGCAGGCGGGCTTCAATTCTTCCAGGAGGCGGGCCGTCTCAGCCATATCCTCCAGAATACCGGCCGCAGCCTGGGCCCTGCCAAGCGGATTCCAAGGCCGGACAGCTCCTCCCTCACCGCCTTCATGTTACGGTCCAGGCTTCTGCCTCCTCAATGTCCGCCTCTATCATCTGATCCAACAGTTCCAGGACTGTCTCCAGCCCTTCTCCGGCCGCTTCTTTCCAGCGAAGCCCCAGATCCTTCCTGCTCCCCTCCGTCAGTACCCCGTCCATATACTGCTCTATCCGTTTGCGGCTGTCACAGTACTGCCCGTAGAGGCTCTTGACTGCTCCTTCAGACGCTCCTGAAACTGTTGATAGGGCCTCGTTTTGAATATTTCCCGGAAAATGGCGCTCCGATCCTCCGTTTTTCCGGACAGGAGCCTGGAAAAGCTTCCCTGGGCCAGCATTGCAATCTGGGCGAACTGCTCTCTGTCCAGGCCCAGCAGCGTTTCTATCTCCCGGGTTACAGCCTTGTCCCCTGTAACCACGCGGCCTCCCGGCATATGCAGCTCCCCGTCGGGCCGCTCCTTTGTCTCCCCCTGGCCCCTCTGCTTTGCGCGCATATACTCAGGCTCCTCCTGAGGGTATATTCCTGTTCATTGTAGAGGAATTTCATTTCCACAAAGGTTTTAATGTCCGGGGAAGCATACTTGCTGCGAAGCATCCTGGGCCTTCTTCCGTCGCCGCTGGCATTTCCGTAAAGGGCGAAGGTTATGGCGTCGAATATAGTTGTCTTGCCTGCACCTGTATCGCCGGTAATCAGATACAGTCCCCGATCCCCCAGAGCCGAGAGGTCCAGCCTCATCTCGCCCGCATAGGGGCCGAATGCGGATATTGTAAGTTCTGTGGGTCTCACGTCTTTTCCTCCCATATCTCTTCCATCAGATGAGCTGCAAATTCCATCTGCCGCTCAGTCAGGGGCTGGTTATTCTGAAGCTGGTACAGCTCCCCCAGCAGATCCAGGGGAGATTTTTTCTCCTCCGCCGCCGTCACAGCCATCCCTCCCTCTCTGGTTCTCCGGTTGTCATAGTCCAGCTTCATTATATTGGGATAGATGGACCGGAGTTTACCCATAGCGTCCAGAATATCCTCCTCGTCCGTCAGTGTTATATGGAGGTAATCGTCCACGGCGGTCCCCTGATAAAAGCTCCTCTTTGTCACTTCCTCATAGGTTCCCCGTATTTCCCGCATGTCGTGAAGGGGCGTCAGGGGGCGCAGGATTACGGATATATTTCCCTTCTCAAAAAGCTCCGTTACAGTCACCGATTTTTTGTGGCGCGCCTCAGAAAAAGAATACTTTAAAGGCGTGCCGCAGTAGCGCATTGTGTCCCTCCCTATTTTTTGCGGGCCGTGGATATGTCCCAGAGCCACATAGTCAAAAGGGTCGAATAAACTTGCCCGGATCTGATCCAGGCCTCCCACGGACAATTCTTCCGAATCACAGCAGGAGGCGCCCGTCACAAACTGGTGGGCCACAAGAACGTTCCGGGAGCCGCCGTCAAAACGGGGCCCGGAGCCTCCGGTCATATGCTCCACCGCGCAGCGCACTCCGTCGTCAAAGCTCCCGATCTCTTCCCCCGGAAAGCACTTCTTCACGATGCCAGGCTTTATATAAGGCAGCATATACACGAAGACGCTGCCGTATTCATCCCGCAGCTCCACCGGAGCCACACAGCCGTCATAGACAGGGGCCAGGTACACCTTCCGCCCCTCCATAAGCTGTCTTCCGAAGGCCAGACGTTCCGGGCTGTCATGGTTGCCGCTGATAACGAACACAGGAGCCTTCCGGTCAGCCAGCTCCGTGAGAAACCAGTCAAACACCTGTACGGCCTCCGCTCCGGGCACCTGCTTGTCATACACGTCTCCGGCTATGAGAATCCCATCCGGCTTCTCCTGGTCCGTAATTTTAAGAATTTCCTGCAATATGTATTTCTGATCCTCCAGCATGGAAAACTCGTTCACACGTTTTCCGATATGGAGATCCGACAAATGGACAAATTTCATCGTGTTTCCTTCCTGTGTTGTCCCGGTTCCGGGATCATAGGGTCATATTCTCCAAGATAATCCGGCAGAGTGTCTGCGCAGACAATACCAGTACATCATACCACGCAGGCAACTCCATTGACAACCCTCTGAATAGGCACTATACTGTTGGCAGACAGAAAAATGCAGCCGTTGAGACGGCGCATCGCAGGCATTCTCGCAGCGGCCGTCCGTAAATAGCGCACAAAAAAGGAGAATTTCCCCATGAACAGACAAGACAAGGACACAAATTTCCGTTTTCAGATCAGGGACTTGACAACCGGCGATCTGGACCAGTATAATGCCCTGCTGCGCTACGCCTTCCAGGTGACGGAGCAGGACTTAATTGAAACAGGGTGGCGGGATGACGAGATCAAGCAATCCAAATTTCCTGTACTGGAGCGCGCCGACGTGTTGGGCTGTTTTGACGGAGACAATCTCATCTCACAGTTCGCAGTATATCCCCTGAAAATGAACGTCTACGACTCCGTCTATACCGTAGGTTTCGTAACCAGCGTATGCACTTACCCGGAGTATTCCGGTCATGGCATCATGTCAAAGCTGATGCGGCAGAGTCTGATGCGCATGAAAGATAAACGCCAGTGCTTGGCCTGTTATATCCCTATTCCATTCCGCTGTACCGCAGATTCGGCTGGGAGATCATTTCCAACAAAATATCCTACATAGCCAAGGACCGCCAAATCCCCACGAAAGCCAGCGCCCCCGGTTTTGTGCGGCGGGTGGGCTGGGACAACGCAGATTTTATCAATCTTCACACCCAGTTTGCACAGCAGACCCACGGCTGCCTTTTTCGCAACAACCTGGCCTGGGAGGAGTACTGGCGCTGGGATGAGGACGACACCGTGGTGGCTGTCTACTACAGCACTGAGAGCAAACCCCTGGGATACATGGTGTACCTGATCAAGGAAAGCGTCATGCACATCAAAGAAATGATCTACTTAAACAGGGAGGCGCAGAAGGGCCTGTGGGAGTACATCCACGCCCACGATTCCATGATAGACGAGGTCCGGGGCAACACCTACTTTAATGAACCCATCGCCTTTGATATGGACGACGGTGATATCAGGGAGACCATCCGTCCTTATATTATGGGACGTATCGTGGATGTGGAGCAGTTCTTTGAAAAGTATCCCTGCGATCCCTCCGGGAAAAATGTGTGTATTTCCATTGACGTCGCCGACTCTGTTCTGCCATGGAACAACCGTACCTTCCATGTTTTGTTTCACAAAGGCCGTTGTTCTCTTACGGACAAAAAAGCAGGGTATCATGTGAGCATGTCCATCGCCACGCTGACCACCCTGCTGCTCGGATATAAAACAGCGTCCCAGCTCTGCCGCCTGGAACGCATCCAGGGCGATGCAGCCTCCGTCCGGTGCCTGGATGATGTCATTCTCCACAAACCGCCTTACATATCCGATTATATATAATCCTCTTTTCAACAGCCCCAAACAGGGGCCGCCCTGTCCGCCGGTTATACCGCGCAAGAAGGGATAGAGGGAGCTTCTCCCTTCACCCCAGCCTTTTTACACACCGCTCCAGCCGTCTGATCTGGGCCCCGGACAATTCCTTTTTTCGCCCGGTATTGGCGCATGTGATTTTGCCTTTGCAGCTCATTCCCGACGTCCTGAAAAATTCACTCATGTTCCGCAGGGCTCCTCTGCTCTGGCCGAACATCCATGCAAAGGGGGCCGGAGTATTGCAGGCGGTCAGCAGCACATAGCTCTGGCTGTGGGACAGCCGGGGTCTGGGGAATGCGGCTGTCTCCTCCATGGCAGTCCCTAACAGACGGTCGAACATATTTTTCACGGCCCCAGGGACGCTGGCCAGTACACCGGAGCGGCCAGAACCACCGCATTGCACTGTTTCAGCAGTCCTGCAATCTCCTGAATATCATCCTCCTGAACGCAGCTTCCCCTTTCCAGGCAGACCCGGCACCCTCTGCAGAAACCGATGTTCTTTTTATAAAGATCCACCGGTCCACCTTCCAGCCTGATGCCGAAGCCGCTTTTATCACACATTCCAGCATAGCCGCCGTAATCCCCGTCTCCCGGGGACTCCCCAGCACTGCCAGCAAGCGTCTCTCACTCATCTCCCGCCCTCCTTTTCAATAGAACGGTACAACGTATCAAATCCGTAATCCAGAAACTCATCTCTGGAAAACCCCAGGCGCCGCCGGATATACGTTTCCTTCTTAACCGCTATCTGTATAAGCCCTGACAGCATGCCCCAAAAGGTAAATATAACTGCCGTCACATCCATATCCTGTCTCAGCTCCCCGGCCCTGATTCCCCGACTCCAGAAAGGAGCTCATCTTCCGGTTGATTTCCTCCCCCACCTGATAAGCGTCCCTCTCCTCAGCCAAAGCGCTCCCCTTGTCAAACTCAATGTTTATCCTGTCCAGAACTGCGCTGAAGTAAAAAGGAAATTCCTGCTGGTACTGAAGGAGTCCCCTGCAGATCCGGTCATACCTCTCCCTGGTATTCCTTCCTGACTGCAGCCCAGCGTCAATATATCCGTATAGCTTTCTCATGCTCTCATGAACCAGCATTGCCACAATGGCTTCTTTATTTTCAAAGTACACATACAGGGTGGCCTTGCTGTAACCTGCCTCCTTTGCAATTTCATCCATGGAGGTTCCTTCAATTCCTTTTACGGCGAACAAGTTTCCGGCCGCCTCTCCGATTTGCCTGCGATGAGTCTCTGCAGCTCCTTTTTCCGTCTTCCCACAATATCCTCCTGAAACGCCTTAATTAAACTGTAAGTTTAATTATATCCCCTTTATGCTTACCTGTCAATATACAGCTTGTCATTGCTAAAGCAGACGAGGCGGCGCGCAGCAAAGGCGGGTGAGGCTGCCTTGCTGCAGCCTCCCGCCCTGTTGCTGTTTTCAGATTCTATAATTTATCAGCCCTTTCCCCATCCGGCCATAAGCCAGAGTCTCAGGCCTCCTGCAGCGCCCGGATCACAGCAGGGCTTCCACTATTCCAAAAGCCGACCGCTCCTCCACCTGCAGCGTAAGCCGGGGCTCGTTGATATGCTCCAGATAATGGGCATCCGAATTGCTGATAATCCTGCAGCCATCCAGATACGGATTGGATATCTTCAACTGGTGAAGCTTTTTTAAATCCTTCACCTCAGCCGTGGCAAACCGGCTGTCCGGCGGTATAAACCCAAGGTTGGCAATCAAACTGTTGGCGCTCTTGTCTATATGAGCGGGAAACATGACGCCCTCGTAGGACCGGACCAGCTCCCACAGCTCATCAAAGGATATATCCGTTGCATTGATCAGAAGATTGGGCTCTGAGCCGCAGACCTCATCCAGCTCATTATAAATCTGCTGCTTGCCGAATATGGCCTCGTTGTTGGGAAACTTCATAAGCCGCTCATAGACGCAGGCGTCAAAAGCAAGGGCCTGTTCCAAAGAGGGAAACAGGCAGACGGCATGAACCTCCTCGGAGGTGTTAATCTCCATCCCCGGCACAGCCAGAACCCCGTACTCCCGGCAGGCCTTCATAAAAGCGGGGCAGTTTCTGCAGGTATTGTGATCCGTCAGAGCCACCGCGTCCAGCCCTTTAAGAGCCGCCATTCCTGCAATATTGGCCGGGGTCATATCATCATCCCCACAGGGCGACAGGCAGGAATGAATGTGAAGATCATAGGTCAGATTCAGCATGCCAAAAGCCCGTGAACCTTAAGAGCCGCCTCAAAAATCGGCATATCCGTGGCGAACACGGTAATCTCCTGGTCCTCCGCTTTTTACTGGCAATCCCGTCCAAAGCCGCGCCCTCCGCCAGTATAATGCAGGCCGCATCTGTGAGCGTGGCCACCGCCAGCGTGTTCATATTTCCCATGACCGTCACCCAGGCGCAGCTGCAGGCGCCCTGCCCATGGCTATGCTCAAAAGGTCGCAGCAGAACGGCGCCGTTATCTCCCGCTCCAGCTGATCCCCCAGATTCACAACCTTAAATATGCCCTCATCTACCAATCCCTGTACTGTCATTCCTCATCCTCATCTTCCTCTTTTTGTCCAGCAGAGACATTTCGTCGGATATTCTCTGAATATACTCCTTCAGGATCCGAAGGGTTTCCCTTCCGCCCTTATCTCCGTTGTGCAGATCCTCAGCCAGCACCGACACTTCCTCAGACAACTTGTGAAGATTTTCACGCAGATAGTACACGCAGTCCGTCTCACTGGCGCTTCCTCTCACAATGTCCTCAGCCAGCGCCTTACAGGTAGGAGCCCCGCAGGAGCCGCAGTCCAGCCCCGGAAATTTCTTCACAAGACGCTCCACCTGATTCAGGCGCGAAAAACTCTCCATCATATTATTGCCCAGGCTGAATACCGGTTCGTACTCCACGCCTGTGGTCCACTTAATAATCCCTGCCTCGCTGTCATGTATGTGGCTCCTTGCCACCGGCATGTACTTGCGCAGACGCTTCAGCTTTACCTCAGCCACATAGGGATTTTCCACCGTCAGCACGCCGCCCACACAGCCGCCGTTGCAGGCGTTCAGCTCCACAAACCTCAGATTTGTAAACTTCTGGTCCTCCATGTCCTCCAGCACCCGGATCACATTCTCAATTCCGTCTGCAGCCAGGTAGCTCTCCGTAAAAAGCCCGCTGGCCTCCCCGCCGCTGTGTCCCCAGCTGATTCCAATCTTCCCGGAGGTTCCGATAACCGGATAATCCTCTCCGCCCACCGCCTTCATGCAGGCCAGAAGCTTGGGATACACATCCTTGATCGCCAGCACATGATCCACCTGGCTGTGCTCTGTGCCCAGAGGCGAGCGCACATAAGTTACCTTGGAAGGACAGGGGGATATGAATATAATGCCGATTTTTTCCCTGGGAAACCCCGTTTCCTCCATGGCCTTCTCCACGGCCAGCATGGCCGCCACCTCTATGGGCGGATTCAGGGGCAGCAGGTGGGGTATGAGGTTGGGAAAGCGCACCCGGATCAGCCGCACCACAGAGGGGCAGGCTGTGCTGATGAGGGGCAGCTGCCCCTCATGTTCCGATATGTACTGTCTGGTAGCCTCGCTGACCAGCTCCGCAGCCGCACTGACCTCGAACACATCGTCAAAGCCCATTCGCAGAAGGGCGTTCAGCACAATGTTCACATCATCCAGATTGTTAAACTGGCTGTAAAGAGACGGGGCCGGAAGGGCCACCGTATATTCGTATTTTTTCATCACGTCCAGCTTGTCATAGGTGGCATGCTTGGCGTGATGGGGACAGACCCTGATGCACTCGCCGCAGTCAATGCAGAATTTGTTGTTGATGCTGGCTTTGCCTCCCCGCACCCTGATAGCCTCGGTGGGACACCGCTTAATGCAGTTGATGCAGCCCTTGCACAGGGATTCGTCCAGTCTCACAGAATGATAAAATTTATCCATTTGAATGTCCTCATCCACCTATTTTCACAGTCATTGTGATGGTGGTTCCTTCCCCGATTCTGGAGTCTATCTCCATCTCATCGGAGTATTTCTTCATGTTGGGAAGGCCCATGCCCGCCCCAAAGCCCAGGGAACGAATCTCATCCGGCGCAGTGGAATACCCTGCCTGCATGGCCAATTCCACATCCGGGATACCGGGGCCTACGTCCGCCAGTATCATCTTAATCGCTTCCGGCGTAATCTCCACGGTAATCAATCCGCCCTTGGCATGGATTACCATATTAATCTCACCCTCGTACATAGCAATGGCGACCTTGCGGATCGCCTCAGGGTCAACACCCATCTGCTTTAATTTCCGTTTCACATCGCTGCTGGCCTCCCCTGCCTGGTAAAGTCGTCAGCCGATATGTCATATGTTAAAACAATTGCATTCTCCATAATCGGTTCCCTTCATATTTATATAGTAATACCGCCCGGCAGTCTTTCTTCTCCCCCGGGCCGTCAGATGGCGCCTCCGTGAAGCCCGGCTTCATAGAGCATACCGCAGGCGGAAAACATGCGGTGGCCTGTGGCCATCACTACCAGCTCCCTCTCTCTGGCCATCTCCAGCATGGCCTCGTCCGGCTTCTTACCCCTGACAAAAATCAGACAGACAATGTCTAGCATTTCTGCAGTCCTGATAACCTGCGGGTTGCATAATCCTGTAATGAGAATAGAATGGTCCTTTGAAAATGCCAGCACATCGCTCATCATATCCGATCCGCAGGCCGACTTTACCTCCCTGTCCAGAAATTCTTCTCCCACCAGCACCCTGGCGCCTAAAATGTCTCTCGCGTCTCTTACCGTCATACTTTGCCTCTCCTTAATTGCCTGGTTCCCTCCGCCACAACTTTGAGCTTTGGTTCCGTTTTTGGTTTTTTAGTCCGTTGATCCCCTGAAATGCCTGTTTGTTTCCCTGCGACAATTGTATGCAATTTAATACAATATAGCATACCATCCATTTTGTTGATTTTCAATACAATTCCGTTTTTTAACATGTTTTTTATCGTTAGAATTTTCACATAAAAGGTAGATTTTTTTTCATTTCCATGATAAAATATTGATACATTGCACAATGTACAACTAAGAGGAGGTAAGAAAAAGATGGCTTGCAAAAAACAAACCGTTCCCTTTCAGGGGACACCTGAGCAGGAAGCAGCGCTGAAAGCAGTGATTGCCCAGCTCAAGGACCAGCCTGGCGCGCTGATGCCGGTTATGCAAAAGGCCCAGGACATTTATGGTTATCTTCCTATCGAAGTGCAGACCATGATATCTGATGAGATGGGTATTCCGCTGGAAAAGGTCTACGGAGTATCCACATTTTATGCCCAGTTCGCTTTACAGCCAAAGGGCAAGTACAAGGTATCCGTCTGTCTCGGCACAGCATGTTACGTCAAAGGTTCCGGTGAAATCTTCAGTAAACTGGAAGAATTGCTGGGCATCACCAACGGTGAATGTACAGCAGATGGCAAATTCTCCCTGGATTCCTGTCGATGCGTCGGTGCATGCGGACTTGCTCCCGTCATGATGATCAACGGCGAGGTATACGGCAGACTTACAGTTGACGATATACCGGCATCTTAGCCAAGTACAACTAAGCCTATGATGACCGAGATTTCCCTGAACGTATTGGATGTAGCTGAAAATTCCACACGGGCAGGCGCCTCTTTGGTGACCATTCTGGTGACGGCCGACACCCTTCATGACAATCTGACCATTGTCATTGCTGATGACGGCTGCGGAATGACCCCTGAACAGGTGGCCCATGTAACGGATCCTTTCTTTACCACCAGAACTACAAGAAAAGTAGGTTTGGGCGTTCATTTTTCAAAATGGCGGCGGAGAGCACAGGCGGAAGCTTCCACATTGAATCGGAGCCCGGTAAAGGAACTACGGTTACAGCAGTCTTTGGACTGTCCCACATCGACCGGATGCCTCTCGGAGATATGAACGCGACCATTCATAATCTGATTGTATATCACCCGGATACGGATTTTCTCTATACCTACACGTATAATGAAGCGTCATTTACACTGGATACGCGGGAAATGCGGGAAATCCTTGGGGGAATTCCCCTGAACAGCCCGGAAATCTCCGCTTACATAATGGAATATCTGACAGAGAATCAAAGGGAAACTGATGGCGGGGCCCAAATTTAAAAAAGGCCGTACCATGTTACATGTATCGCACGTAAGAGACCAAAAGACGGTCTCTAAGTGCTCATAACGGGCAACTGTACTAAGCGGTCAAAAGACGCCCGCTAAGTACCAGTTACATGTATCGCACGTAAGAGACCAAAGTACGGTCTCTAAGTGCTCATAACGAGGAGGATAATCGCACATGAAAACTCTTGCTGAATTACAGGCAATCAGAGAAAAAATGCAGAGTCAGGTCAATCTCCGCGCTGAGGACCACAATCATACCCGCGTTGTAGTGGGCATGGCTACCTGTGGGATTGCAGCCGGCGCAAGGCCTGTTCTCAATACACTGGCACAGGAGGTGCAGACCAGAGGTCTGACCGACAGAATCACCGTAACCCAGACAGGCTGTATCGGCTTATGCCAGTATGAGCCGATCGTAGAGGTTTTAGAGCCAGGCAAGGAAAAAGTTACATATGTAAAAATGAACGCTGACAAAGCCCTTGAAGTGATTGAACGCCACTTAGTAGGCGGGCATCCTGTTGAGAAATATACCATGGGCGCTGCAGGTCTTAAATAAAGGAGGAAAACACCATGTATCGTTCACACGTGTTAGTCTGCGGCGGCACCGGCTGTACTTCCTCCGGAAGTCCGAAGATTATGGAAGCCCTGCAGTATGAGATTAATAAACAGGGACTGGAAGATGAAATTGCAGTGGTTGAGACAGGTTGTCACGGTCTCTGCGCTTTAGGTCCTATTATGATTGTATATCCGGAAGCCACCTTCTATTCCATGGTACAGCCGGAAGATATCCCGGAGATCGTATCCGAGCACTTTTTAAAGGGCCGGGTGGTTACACGCCTTCTCTATCAGGAGACGGTAAGCGCCGGCGGCGGTATCAAAGCTTTAAGCGATACTGATTTCTACAAGAAGCAGCACCGCATTGCCCTGCGCAACTGCGGCGTTATCAATCCGGAAAATATTGAGGAATATATCGGCACAGGCGGATACCAGGCCCTGGGTAAAGTTTTAACGGAAATGACGCCCGACGACGTTATCCAGACTCTGCTGGATGCGGGCCTGAGGGGCCGCGGAGGCGCAGGTTTCCCAACGGGATTAAAGTGGAAGCTCTGCAAGCAGAACGACGCGGATCAGAAATATGTCTGTTGTAATGCCGATGAGGGCGATCCTGGCGCATTCATGGACCGTTCCGTACTGGAAGGCGATCCCCACGCACTGATTGAGGCTATGGCCATCGCAGCTACGCCATCGGCGCAAACCAGGGTTACATCTACGTGCGCGCCGAGTATCCCATCGCAGTGGACCGGCTCAACATTGCCCTTCAGCAGGCAAGGGAGATGGAACTGTTAGGCAAAAATATATTCGGAACCGGCTTTGACTTTGACCTGGAACTGCGTCTGGGTGCAGGAGCCTTTGTCTGCGGCGAGGAGACTGCTCTTATGACCTCCATCGAGGGCAAGAGAGGCGAGCCCAGGCCAAGACCGCCTTTCCCTGCTCAGAAGGGCCTCTTCGGAAAGCCAAGTATCCTGAACAATGTTGAGACTTATGCCAACATCCCTCAGATTATCTTAAACGGCCCTGAGTGGTTTGCATCCATGGGTACTGAGAAATCCAAAGGAACCAAGGTATTCGCATTGGGCGGCAAAATCAACAATACCGGCCTGGTGGAGGTTCCTATGGGCACCACACTCCGCACCGTTATCGACGAGATCGGCGGCGGCATTCCCAACGGCAAGAAATTCAAGGCGGCGCAGACCGGCGGACCTTCCGGCGGATGTATCCCTGCGGAGCATTTTGATATTCCCATCGACTATGACAATCTGATTTCCATCGGCTCCATGATGGGATCCGGCGGTCTGATTGTAATGGATGAGGACGACTGCATGGTGGATATCGCCAAGTTCTTCCTGGAGTTCACCGTTGAGGAGTCCTGCGGAAAATGTACGGCCTGCCGTATCGGCACAAAGCGTATGCTGGAGATTCTTGAAAAGATTACCAAAGGCCAGGCAGAGATGTCCGACCTGGATAAGCTGGAGGAACTCTGCAACTACGTAAAGGCAAACTCCCTGTGCGGTCTGGGACAGACTGCACCAAACCCTGTACTGTCCACCCTTCATTTCTTCCGTGACGAGTACGAGGCGCATATCAAAGAAAAACGCTGCCCGGCCGGCGTATGTAAGGCGCTTCTGTCCTATGTCATCGACCGCGATAAGTGCCGCGGATGTACCTTATGTGCACGTACCTGTCCGGCCGGCGCTATTGTGGGAAGCGTTAAGAATCCGCACGTCATCGACTTAAACAAGTGTATCAAGTGCGGCGCCTGTATGGAGAAATGTAAGTTCGGCGCTATTTACAAAAAATAAGGGAGGGAGAAAAGACAATGGAGACAATTAATCTTAAAATAAACGGCATTGCAGTTACCGCTCCCAAAGGTTCCACTATCCTGGAGGCAGCCAGACTGGCCCACATCGAGATTCCCACACTGTGTTTCTTAAAGGAAATCAACGAGATTGGCGCCTGCCGTATCTGTATCGTAGAATTGAAAAACGGAAAACTTGTAACTTCCTGTGTATTCCCTGTGGAAGAAGGCATGGAAGTATTCACAAACACGCCAAAGGTTCTGGATTCCAGAAAGAAAACCATTCAGCTTCTGTTATCCAACCACAACCGTTCCTGTCTGTCCTGTGTCCGCAGCGGACATTGTGAACTTCAGGAACTGGCTCATGAGCTGGGCGTTGAGGATGAAAGCTATTACGACGGCGAGAAAACCCCCTCAGAGGTTGATTACTCCGCCGCCCACATGATCCGCGACAACAGCAAATGCATTCTTTGCCGCCGTTGTGTGGCTGTCTGTGAAAATGTACAGAACATCGGCGTTATCGGCCCAAACCATCGCGGATTCGCAACAGACATCGGCTCTGCCTTTGAGATGGGACTTGGAGAGACTTCCTGCGTATCCTGCGGTCAGTGTATCGCAGTATGTCCTACCGGCGCGCTGACAGAGAAGGATTACACAGCCGATGTATTTGCGGCAATTGCAGATCCTTCCAAGCATGTGATCGTACAGACTGCTCCTGCCGTACGCGCGGGACTGGGCGAGGAATTCGGCCTGCCTATCGGCACCGATGTGAAGGCAAGATGGCTGCCGCCCTGCGCCGTCTGGGCTTTGACAAGGTATTTGATACCAACTTCTCCGCTGACTTAACCATAATGGAGGAGGCCCATGAATTCATCGAGCGTGTACAGAAGGGCGGCGTGCTGCCTATGATTACCTCCTGTTCACCGGGATGGGTAAAATACTGTGAGCACTACTTCCCGGACATGACGGAAAACCTGTCCTCCTGCAAGTCTCCCCAGCAGATGTTCGGCGCTGTAGCCAAGTCCTACTACGCTGAGAAAGCCGGCATCGATCCGAAGAATATCGTAAGCGTCAGCGTTATGCCCTGTACAGCCAAGAAGTTTGAGATTGGCCGTGAGGATCAGGCTGCCAACGGCATGCCCGACGTGGACATTTCCATTACCACAAGAGAGCTTGCCCGCATGATCAAAAAGGCCGGTCTTCGTTTCCTGGATCTTCCTGAGGAGGAGTTCGACGCGCCTCTGGGTCTTGGAACCGGCGCCGCCGTTATCTTCGGCGCTACCGGCGGCGTTATGGAAGCCGCCCTCAGAACCGCTGTGGAGACATTGACAGGCCAGGAGCTGCCCAAGCTGGATTTCGAGGATGTCCGGGGTACCCAGGGCATCAAGGAAGCTACCTACAATGTTGCAGGCATGGACGTAAAGGTTGCTGTGGCCTCCGGTCTGGGAAATGCGAAAGCGCTGCTTGAAAAAGTAAAATCCGGCGAGGCCGACTATCACTTTATTGAGATTATGGGATGCCCCGGCGGCTGTGTAAACGGCGGCGGACAGCCTCAGCAGCCGGGATATGTGCGCAACACCACCGATATACGCGCACTTCGGGCAAAGGTGCTCTACGACATCGATTCCAACAACCCGATTCGTAAGTCCCATGAGAATCCCGCCATCAAGGAGCTCTATTCCACTTACCTGGGCGAGCCCGGAAGCGAGAAGGCGCATCACCTGCTCCATACCACCTACGTTAAGAGAACTATTAATTAAAAGCACGAATCTCAGTTGTCATCCGCCATGGGAATCAGGCCGGCCCCTTAGGCCCCTCATGTTCCGGCGGCGGATGAACGTTACTTTATTCCCTTGGTTTTTTGCAAGCAATGTATATAAAAACGAAACAGCGGATATGGGCTTGCCCCTGTATCCGCTGTTTTGTCTTTGAACAAAAAAATCCTTGTTTTTATCTGAATATTTTTTACTTTTTTCTTTAACTTTCTGTCGTATTTGCAAAAAATCTGTTCAACATTTCCAGTATATGGTATAATAGTTTTTAAGAAAAAAATATGTGTTACAGAAAGGAGTTCCTATGTTTTTCGATTTAGAGTTCATCATGAAAGCTCTCTCAATCCTTATTCCTGTCATCCTGGTCATCATCATTATAACCCAGGGGTATGTAAAGGCTCCGCCGGATCACGCTTATATCATATCGGGACTGCGCAGGGAGCCCCGGGTCCTTATCGGACGGGCCGGCCTGAAACTTCCATTCTTTGAGCAGATGGATAAACTGTATCTTGGACAGATTACGGTGGATATCAAAACCGACGAGTACATACCCACCAATGACTTTATCAATGTGATGGTGGATGCCGTTGCCAAGGTCAGGGTTGCCGACGATCCCGCCCAGATGAAGCTGGCTATGAGGAACTTTCTCAACAAGGAACCTGCCAAGATTGCCGCCGACCTTCAGGACTCCCTTCAGGGCAATATGCGTGAGATCATCGGCACCCTGACGCTGAGGGCCATCAACACAGACCGCGATTCCTTCTCAGACCAGGTAATGGCCAAGGCCTCCAAGGATATGGAGAAGCTGGGTATCGACATACTCTCCTGCAACATCCAGAACGTAACCGACGAACACGGTCTCATCCAGGATCTCGGTATGGACAATACCTCCAAAATCCGCAAGGACGCCTCCATTGCAAAAGCCGAGGCTGAGAGGGATATCGCCATCGCCCAGGCTGCAGCTGATAATGCGTCCAACGATGCAAGGGTAATTGCAGAGACGGAGATCGCCCAGAAGAATAACGAACTGGCTATCAAGAAAGCGGAACTTCAGAAAGCCTCCGATACCAAGAAGGCTGAGGCTGACGCCGCTTACGAAATTCAAAAACAGGAGCAGCAGAAAACCATACAGACCGCAACGGTCAATGCGCAGATTGCAAAAGCCGAGCGTGAAGCAGAGCTCCGCAAGCAGGAAGTACTGGTTCAGCAGCAGGCTCTGGAAGCAGAAATCAACAAAAAAGCCGACGCCGACAGGTATGCCATCGAACAGGCAGCGGCAGCCGGACTGACCAAACGCCAGCGTGAAGCAGAGGCAAAGAAATACGAGCAGGAGCAGGAGGCCCTTGCCAAGAAGGCCCAGGCCGATGCAGAGCAGTATCAGCAGGAAAAAGACGCCGAGGCCCAGAAGGCCATTGCGGAAGCGCATAAGTACTCCATGGTTCAGGAGGCGGAAGGTATCCGGGCTAAGGGTGAGGCTGAGGCCGCGGCTATACGGGCCAAAGCTCTGGCTGAGGCAGAGGGTATGGAGAAAAAGGCGGAGGCCTACCAGAAGTATAATAAAGCCGCTATGGCTGAAATGATGATTCAGGTCCTTCCCGAAATTGCAGGAAAGATTGCAGAGCCTTTGTCGCAGATTGATAAGATTACCATTATCGGAGGCGGAAACAGCGATTCCGAGAACGGCGTGGGCTCCATTGCGGGAAATGTTCCCGTGGTCATGGCAAAGCTGTTTGAATCCATGAAGGAAACCACAGGCGTAGATTTGGCAGAAATTATGAAGGCGGATACATATGACGCCAAAGTTACAAGAAATGTGAATCTCACCGGTGCGCCGGACATATCCATCGGCAGCACAGGCGACAAGTGACAGATATAAATAAG
>BBZN01000004.1 GCA_001304855.1 Clostridia bacterium UC5.1-1D2 | reverse complement strand
CCGCTCTCGGTGTCGGCGCTGCCGCTCTCCACGCCGCCCTTACCGCTCTCGGTGTCGGCGCTGCCGCTCTCCACGCCGCCCTTACCGCTTTCAGCGCCGGTACTGCCGCTCTCTCCGTTCCCCTTACCGCTTTCGGCGCCGGCGCTCTCTCCGCTGCCCTTACCGCTTTCGATGCCCTGGCTGCCGCTTCCTTCACTGCCCGCACCGCCGGCTTCCGTCTTGTTCTTGCCGGAATTTTTCGTATCTAAAGAGCCGGCTTCTCCGCCCTGCCCTTTTGACCCATCTTTTTCTTTATCCTCCGGCTTATTCTTCTCGCCGTCCCCTTCCCGGCTGCTTTCCTCCGGCTCTGTCAGTGCGCTGGATACCACCGGCGCATCCTTCAGGGAACGGACCGCCTGAAGGCCCTCTCCCGGTAAACCGTCCTCCGGATCCGCAGCTTCGCCGTCCTGCCTGTGGGCTTTCGTATCTCTGGAGGATTCACTTCCGTCTTTGTCCTCACCGGATGAACCTGCGCCGTCCTCCGCCGGAGCTTTATCGTCCTTGCCGTCATAGACCGGAGCCTGTACTTCTCCGCTGCTGTCAGCCGAAGTTTCTGCCGGGCTCTCCGGAGCCTCTTGTTCTGGGTCCGCTTGTTGCTGCGTTTCTTTTTCTTCTTCTATGTCTTTGATATCACCCTCAGAGCCGGTTTGGTCAGGCTTCAGGGTTTCACCGCTGTTGCTGTCCCCTGCGTTCCCGTCATTTTCCTTGCCGCCGTCTTCCGTCCCGTCTTTATCCAGATGGATCCGTTCGGTTTTGTCAGTGCTGGTGTATTCCACTTCCTCATCGCCAAAGGCCCGTTCAAAGCTTTTCACTGTAATTTTCTTAGTGTGCCTGTCATTGCCGCTGCTCAAACCGATTGTGGTTGTGCAGCTCACGGAAGTCTCACCGTTATTTACATACAGAAACAGGATCTCTTCTTCTCCCGTAAGGCTGTACCCCCGGCTTACATCCTCCGGCAGGCGGATAAAGGTACGGACATCCACGTCCATCCCCTGTCCCTCTGTCTCCGGGAAAAATTCGTGCCAGATCAAATCTTCTTCATCAGCGGAAAAGAGCGCTTCAAACTTTTCGATCCTTCCGTTGGTAAAATCCATGTCTTCGGGATAGACCGGGTTTCCTCCCTGTCTGATCATCTCTTCTATCCCGGCCACCAGATCTCTGCCTGCTATGGTAAATTCTGCCGTATCCGCCGTAGCTGCATAAGCAACGTCCAGCGATGTTCCTATATTCGTAAAAACCAAAGCGGCAGACAATGTTAAGGATAACAAACGCTTTAAACCCCAAACACGCTTCATCTCTATAGTCCTCCTTGCTTATAATTATCCATATTCTAACAGAATCCGGATTATAAGAATAAGTATACATCTCCCTGGTTACACTTTGGTTACATTTAAGTTACATTCCTTTATTTTATAAAAAATTTGGAGCGCACACATTTTTTGCAGCGCTCCAAATTTTTCTTATCTTGCCATTCAATTTTATCGAAAAAATTCATGTCCGTCATGTGCAAACAGATACTTCAGATGTCTGTCAAACCAGGAAGCCGCGCTTCCGGAACCTCTCCGGTTCATAAAATACAAGGCTCCGCCGGAATAGTCTTCCCCGTCCAGAGCCCGGTCCACACATTCGATGGTTTCCGCTGTCACTCTGGCCGAGTTAATCGTACCGTTGGATACGGGCTGAAACTGGGATGGCTCGTATACAACTGCCCTGACGGAATCAGGAAACTCATCTGACAGCACCCGGTTAATAATCACATTTGCCACCAGTATTTTGCCTTTTTTATCACAGATACCCGCCTCTGCCTGAACGATGCGCAGAAGCACCTGGTAATCCTCGTCTGTATAGGAAATTCTTCTGGCAGCCCGGCGTTCTTCCTCCGCTTTTCGTTTAGCCTCCTCCGCCCGCTTTCTGGCCGCCTCCTCCTGTTTCTCTTTTACAATCTGTCTCTGAAGCGCTTCCACCTGCGCCTGCGCGGCTTCCTGCTGCTCCTGCTGCTTACGGACTTCATCCAGCAGGAGAGCGCCCGCTAACTGCTGGCCTTCACTGTCTGTATTTAAAAGTCCGAATTGTATTTTTGCTTCCGTAACCAGACCGCTTCCCTCAATCTCTTCTGTCTCCGGCTCTTCTTCCCGGCTCTCCTCAGACATGGGGGCAGCCAGGGCATTTTTGCCGCTGCCGCCAAACCCGTTGGCTGAAAATGCAATGACGGCGACTACCATCATGCCGGTCATAAGCACCGATGAAGAACGGTACATCTGTTTTTTTACCTTAACTACCAATGACTTAACAAAAAGTACCATGGACTGAAGGAATGAATGTAATGTAAGCATACATACTCCTCTTTCCTGAAGTCCGGAAACTCTGCCGAACCTCAATTCTCATATTTGCCTCCGTGGTATTTTCCCACTTTGTGCATATTTTTCCGGGATGTACGGCTTATTATATGGGATTTGATATTTACAGTCAATGGATATTTAACATTTTTGTCACATTTTTTTATTTGTCAAATATGACCATGGTATTTTTTATATATTTATCACTATTTTCCCTGTTTAAATCTTCATTTTTAGTATATTTTCACCTTTTTTAATTTTACATTTTTGTTACATTACTGTTAATTTTTAATCACATTTTTACTTTTCCCATTTTTTGTAATATGGATTATGTGAACAGTTTTTTACCTATTATTGACTTTTTTTACTTATTTTTTCCTATTGACAAAGTCCCGCTTTTTGTCGAAAAATAGGGTTTATCCCCCACTTTAATCCAAAATTGGCCTTCTTTTTCTTTAAGCCTTTCTTCCCTTTAGGCATTTCATACAAAGAATATAAAAGGGACAAAATCGCTTTGACTTTTCTCCGTTGCTCTGATACATTAAAGTTCAGAAGTTTTAATTATTAAAGCAACCGGAGGATTTTATCAATGACGATTAAACTGATGATGCTGATTGTCTTCTTTTCCATTATGATAGGTGTGGGATTTTATTCCCGGCGTCACGCCACTAATGTTAATGATTTCGTGCTGGGCGGCAGAGGCGTAGGCCCCTGGCTCACAGCTTTTGCCTACGGCACATCCTACTTTTCCGCCGTTGTATTTATCGGGTATGCCGGTCAGTTCGGATGGAAATACGGCCTTGCCTCCACCTGGATCGGCCTGGGCAATGCCCTTATCGGCAGTCTCCTGGCATGGGTTGTCTTAGGACGGCGCACAAGAGTCATGAGCAAACATCTGTCCTCCGCCACCATGCCGGAATTTTTCGGCAGCAGATTCAACAGCAAAGGATTAAAGGTGGTCGCCTCAGTTATCATCTTTATCTTTCTGATTCCCTATACGGCCTCTGTATACAACGGCTTATCCAGGCTCTTTGGAATGGCCTTCGATATCCCCTACAGCGTCTGTGTCCTGGGGATGGCCCTGCTCACCGCCTTATATGTGATTTTAGGCGGATATATGGCCACTGCCATCAATGATTTCATTCAGGGTATCATCATGCTTGCAGGTATTGCGGCTGTCATATTAAGCGTATTAAACGGTCAGGGAGGCTTTACAGAGGCCGTGGGGCGGCTGGCGCAGATTCCAAGCGAGGTTCCGCTCACCCTTGGGCAGCCGGGAGCCTACACCTCATTTTTCGGCCCTGATCCCATGAATCTTCTGGGAGTTGTCATTCTAACCTCCCTGGGCACCTGGGGGCTTCCCCAGATGATTCACAAGTTCTATACCATCAGAAGCGAGAAGGCCATTGCTACAGGTACGGTTATATCCACCCTGTTCGCCGTCGTTATCTCCGGCGGAAGTTATTTTCTGGGAGGCTTCGGCCGTCTCTTTGACAGCCCTGCCATATATAATGGAAACGGAACCATTGCCTATGACACCATCGTGCCTGCCATGCTTTCAGGCCTTCCCGACGTGTTGATCGGAATTGTGGTTATGCTGGTGCTTTCCGCCTCCATGTCCACCTTGTCCTCCCTTGTCCTCACCTCCAGTTCTACTCTCACGCTGGATTTTATCAAGGGGAATCTGATAAAAGACATGAAGGACCGGACGCAGCTGCTGCTTATGCAGGCGCTTATCGTCGTATTTATCGTAATCAGCGTGGTCCTGGCGCTGGATCCGCCGGATTTCATCGCCCAGCTTATGGGGATCTCATGGGGCGCCCTGGCAGGTGCATTTCTGGCTCCCTTCCTCTATGGCCTCTACTGGAAAGGCGTAACCCCCGGGGCCGTATGGGCCAGCTTTGCCACAGGCGTGGGGATTACCGTGTCCAACATGGCGTTCCATTTTATTGCTTCCCCTATAAATGCAGGGGCCGTGGCCATGGTTGCAGGTTTGATCGTGGTGCCTTTAGTTTCACTTGTAACCCCCAGGCTTCCCGCCGCAAATCTGGCCCGGATATTCTCCTGCTACGATAATCTGGTGGAAGCCACCAGCAAGAAGATTCTTCCGGAAGATAAAACATTTGATTCTCCCGCATTTAAAAAAAGGGCAAAATTCAAATAGGCAGCAAAAAGAGCAACCGCATGCAGCGGCTGCTCTTTTTGTTCAGGGGAATAATAGAGAATTATTCCGCGATTCATTCACTTAATCTTACGCAATTACCTTTACCGGGCACTTCTCCGCGCACTTGCCGCAGTTCGTACACTTCTCATAGTCAATCACCGCCAGATTGTTCTCCATATGTATGGCGTCAAACTCGCACTGCTTGGTACAAAGAGTACACCCGATGCAGCCGGCCGCACAAACAGCCTTCACATCTTTGCCCTTTTCATGGGAACTGCACTTAACCAGATGCTCCGCCTTGTAGGGAACCAGCTCTATGAGGAAGTTCGGACATGCAGCCACGCACTTGCCGCAGGCCACACATTTCTCCTTGTCCACAACAGCCACGCCGTCCACCACATGGATGGCGTCAAAGGCACAGGCCTTCACGCAGGAACCGTATCCCATACAGCCCACGTTGCAGGCTTTCTCACCGGCGCCCGGAACAACGGATACCTTCTTGCAGTCATCCACTCCATAGTAATTATACTGAACCTTGGTCTTGTCGCAGGTGCCGCTGCATTTTACAAAGGCGACCTTTTCTCTGCACCGCCTCCGGCAACTCCCATGATGGCGCCTATCTTGGCAGCCACCTCAGGGCCGCCTACGGGACACGCGCCTACATCCGCCTGGCCTGCGGCTATAGCCTTTGCCAGACCGTCGCAGCCTGCATATCCGCAGCCGCCGCAGTTATTGCCCGGCAGCTCGTTGCGGACCAGAATTTCCTTCTCGTCTACCTCTACCTTAAACTTTTCGCTGGCAACGCCCAGAAAGACACCGATTAAAATACCCAGAATGCCCACTACCGCTGCAGCTATCAAAATACCTGTTACCATTTTCCATCTCCTCCTTCTAAATTAATCCGGAAAATCCGAAAAATGCGATTGCCATCAAACCTGAGGTGATCAGAACAATGGGTGACCCCTGGAATGAATACGGTACGTCATTATACTCGATTTTCTCACGAACACCCGCCAGCATAACAATGGCAATGGTAAAACCTACGGAAGTTCCTATGCCGTTCACAACGCTGTGCACAAAATCATAGGTTTTCTGTACGTTTGTAAGAGCCACGCCCAGAACCGCACAGTTGGTGGTAATCAGAGGCAGGTACACGCCCAGGGCCTCGTACAGAGAGGGCATGGATTTCTTTAAGAACATTTCCACAAACTGCACCAGCGCTGCAATTACCAGAATAAACACGATGGTCTGGAGATATTCCAGCTTCAGCTTTACCAGAATCCCGGAATAAACCAGGCTGGTTACAGCGGAAGCGATGGTGATAACAAAAATTACGGCTGCACCCATACCGGCTGAAGTCTCCACCTTCTTGGAAACTCCGAGGAATGGACAAAGCCCCAGAAACTGGCTCAATACAACGTTATTTACCAGAGCGGAGCCAATGGCAATTAACAATAACTCTTTCATTTATCCACCCTCCTATTCTTCTTTCCTGGAAGTGGCAGCCTTAAGCTCCGCTTCCTTCTTTGCTACCGCTGCCTTCTTGGCCGCCAAAGCTTCCTCCTCAGCCTGCCTCTTTCTGGTATCCAGAATCTCATGGTTTGCCATGCAGGAGGAACCGGTACATGTGGAGCAATTGCCGCCGCATGCCAGCTTGGACTGGGGTACGGAACCGTTGGTTGCAGAAGGAGCCTTGAACTTATTCTGCAGTGCAGTCAGGATAGACAGCACGAAGAAGGCGCCGGGAGCCAGCACGAAGATTGCAATGTGATAATCCTCAGGAATAAGCACCTTTCCGAATACGGCGCCGGAGCCCAAAATCTCGCGTACAAAGCCGATGCAGGTAAGAGCGATGGTAAAACCAAGGCCCATACCGATACCGTCAAAGGTGGATAATACAGGTCCGTTCTTGGAGGCGTAGGACTCTGCGCGGCCAAGAATGATACAGTTAACTACAATAAGGGGGATGTAGATACCCAGTGCGGAATACAGACTGGGCACATAAGCCTGAAGCAGCAGCTGTACCATGGTAACCAGTGAAGCCACAATAACGATGTATGCCGGAATACGCACGCGGTCCGGGATAATCTTGCGCAATGCAGATATAATCATATTGGAAAACAGTAAAACTACGGTTGTGGAAAGTCCCATACCAAGACCGTTAACAGCTGATGTGGTAACTGCCAGAGTCGGACACATACCTAACATCAGGATGAAGGTAGGGTTTTCTTTCACAATACCGTTATATAAACGTTCTGAACATTTATTCATAATCCCACCTCCTATTTGCTTACGCAGTTATGCAGGTAATATAATGCCGCGTTCACTGCGTTTGTTGTTGCGTTTGAAGTGATGGTGGCGCCGCTGATTGCTACAATTTCGGTGTCGCTGCCACTTCCTGATTTGGTTACACTTAAGGACTCTGCATTTTTACCTGTAAACTGGTCCTTGAACTTAGGCTCTTTGGCCTTCAGGCCCAGTCCGGGGGTATCGTTGATCTCCAGGAACTCAATGCCTGTGATGGCCCCGTCAGCCTTAAGTCCGATAGACAGCTTTACTGCACCGCCGTAGCTGTCCTTGGACAGGGATGTGATCACATATCCCAGCTCATTGCCGCCTGCGTCCACTGCCTTCAGAACATTCTCCACTTCCACTCCGCCGAAATTCATTCCGGCCAAAGCTGCGTTGCAGCTCTCTATAGCCGACATGAGGGACTCGTCCTCCTCGAAGGTTTCGGCTTCGTTGAATACAGCCTTGTAGGCCTTGTTATTTGCCGCGATGGTAGCCTGTCTGATAGGCTCCTTTGTCACCTGGTACACGCCGCCTAAGGCTGCGCCAGCCACCAGCGTGATGGCGAACAGAATTGCCGCATCTTTCATAAATCCTGCTTTACTCATAATTACTTGCCCTCCTTTCCAAATGCCTTGGGAAGGGTCACTTTTTCAATCAGCGGTACTAAAATATTGCTGATAATGATTGCATAGGAAACACCCTCTGCAGAACCGCCGAAAATACGGAACAGTCCTGTGAGAACGCCTAAGAGAATCGCGAATACAATCTGTCCCTTTGGCGTAATCGGGCTGGTCACGTAATCCGTAGCCATGAAAAATGCTCCAAAAATAAGGCCGCCGCCGCAGATGTGGGCCGCAATATAATTGAAATCAAGTCCGTGTCCGCCAAAGAGGGCTGCAAACACAGCCACCGTCAGTATGTAGACAGCCGGGATGCGGATGGAGATTACCTTCTTAATAAGCAGATAGGCCGCTCCAACCAGAAGTGCAATCACAGACACCTCTCCGATGGTTCCCGGGATATTTCCCACGAACATGGCCGGAAGATCCACAGGCCGCCGCTCTTTAAGGTTGCCAGAGGGGTTGCTCCGGTGATTCCGTCAAAGCCGGATAGCTGAAATTTGTCATCTTTCCTGCAAACGATATCAGCAGGAAACAGCGGGCTGCCAGGGCCGGGTTCATAAAGTTCTGTCCAAGACCGCCGTAGAGCTGCTTTACCACAATAATTGCAAAGATACCGCCCAGGGCCGGAATCCACAGCGGAATCTCCGGCGGCATATTCAGCGCCAGGATCATGCCTGTAACCAGGGCGCTGCAGTCGCTTACAGTGTTGGGCTTGTGCATCAGCTTCTCATAAACAAACTCGCTGAGCATACAGGCCGCAACGGTAACAATGATAACCCCTAATGCGTGGAGGCCGAAGTGAAAGACACCAAAGGCCGCTGCAGGCAACATGGCGATGGCCACGTCCAGCATAATGCTGTGGGTGGTCTCACGGCTTCTCACATGGGGGATGATGATACATTTAACATTTTACTCATGGTCTTTGTCCCCTCCTACCCTTTCTTCCTGCGGTTGGCTGCAACCGTCTTGCGCATTTCCTTGAAAGCCTGTGTAAGCGGACGCTTTGCCGGACACACATAGGTACAGCTTCCGCACTCCATACATTCCATGCCGTTGATTTTCTCAAAGGTTTCGCAGTCGTCGTGAAGAGCGGCCTGCATCATCATTACGGGAATGATATGGCTGGGGCATACGCTTACGCACTTGCCGCAGCGGATACATGGGGAAGGCTCCATCTCCGCCACCTGATCCTTTGTAAAGCAGGTAAGTGCAGAAGAAGTCTTGCTTACAGGGATGTCCAGCCCAAAGAGCGCCTGACCCATCATAGGCCTCCGGAAATAATCTTTTCGGGCTCGGCTTTAAAGCCGCCGGCCGCCTCCAGAAGCTCCTGGTAGTTGGTTCCCAGCTTAACGCTGAAGTTACGCGGATCTGCAACTGCGTCGCCTGTTACAGTGATGATTTTGCGCATCAGAGGCGTTCGTTTACAGACAGCCATGTAAATAGCGATAACTGTGTCAATATTGTCTACAATGCAGCCTGCGTCGGCCGGAAGCATGGAAGAATTTACTTTTCTTCCTGTCACGGCATAGATAAGAGAACGCTCGCCGCCCTGGGGATACTTGGTCATCAGAGGGCATACAGTGATGCGCGGCTCATCCTTAACCATCTCAGTGAGCTTTGCAATTGCCTCAGGTTTATTGTTTTCAATTCCTATAACGCCCTTGGCGTTGTCAAAAAGCTGAAGGATAACCTTCAGGCCTCCCACAATCTTCTCGGGCTCTTCCAGCATCATTCGGTAATCACTGGTCAGGTAGGGCTCGCACTCCGCTCCGTTCACCAGTATGTACTCGATGGCATTCTCATCCTTCGGAGTCAGCTTGACATGGGTGGGGAATCCTGCGCCGCCCAGACCTACAATGCCTGCCTCCTTGACAATGCTGCGGATCTCTTCCTTAGATAAGGCGAAGGGATCTCTGTCTTCACCCACGCCTTCAACGGTTTTATATTCCCCATCATTCTCCACTATAATGGAGGATACCATTGCGCCGTTCGCCATACGCCTTGGCTCAATGGCCTTCACTTTTCCTGATACCGAAGCAATTACATTGGCAGAAATAAAGCCGCCTGCTTCTCCAATCTTCTGGCCTGCCAGTACCTGGTCGCCAACTGCCACCAACGGCTTTGCCGGTGCGCCGATGTGCTGAGACATAGGATACACCAAATCACCCTTTGGCATCAGAACCTGTACCGGTTTGTTCTCTGACAGCTCTTTCCCCTCATAAGGGTGGATGCCGCCTTTAAAAGTCGCCAAACCCATGGATTCTCTCCCTCTTTCTTTCATAATATTTCCTTTTTTCAATCCTGTAAATGTGGGCATCGGGAGGAGCTGCCTGGTCTCCTCCTGAATACACCACAATAGTATAGCATAAATGGACTTTGTATACAATACAGATTTACATTGTTAAATTTTAAATTTGATTGTTAATTTAATGGCAATTAATCCAATTCTTTCATACCCGTATACAATTCATAGTACCTTCCCCTTTGTTCCAAAAGGTCCTCATGGCTGCCCCGCTCGATGATCTCCCCTGTTCCAACACCATGATGGCATTGGCGTTCCGCACAGTAGACAGGCGGTGGGCGATAACGAACGTGGTTCTGTCGGCCATAAGGCGGTCCATACCGTGTTCAATATGCTTCTCCGTCCTGGTATCCACAGAGCTGGTGGCCTCATCCAGGATCAGCAGTGGCGCTTTGGATATGGCGGCCCTTGCTATGTTGAGAAGCTGCCTCTGCCCCTGGCTTAAGTTGGCCCCGTCTCCTCCCAGCATGGTATCATAACCCTGGGGCAGGCGCATGATGAAGGAGTGGGCGGAAGCCGTCTTGGCCGCCTGGATCACCTCCTGATCCGTGGCGTCCAGTCTGCCATACCGTATATTCTCCATCACCGTTCCTGTAAACAAATGGGTATCCTGTAAAACCATGGCTATATTGCGCCGCAGCTCATCCCGTTTCATGCGGCGGATATCCACGCCGTCGATGGTAATGACGCCGGACTGTATATCGTAGAACCGGTTCAGAAGATTGGTTATGGTAGTTTTTCCCGCACCGGTGGAACCCACAAAAGCAATCTTCTGCCCGGGCTTTGCATAGAGGCTGATATCTTTCAGTATCACCTTATCCGGGTTGTATCCAAAGTACACATGTTCCAAAGCCACATGGCCTTTCATTGGATTTAATACAGCAGCGTCGCCGTCGTCGGGTTTTCCGGCTCCTGGTCCATCACAGAGAACACCCGCTCCGCTCCTGCCAGAGCGGAAAACACATTGCTGATCTGCATGGATATCTCGTTAATAGGACGGCTGAACTGTCTGGAAAAATTTAAAAATACAGTGAGGCCGCCTACGTCGAAGCCGCGGAGGACACAGAGAAGCCCTCCGATACAGCTGTAAGGCCGTAGTTAATCTGGCTTAAATTCCCCATAACAGGCCCCATCATACCGCCGAAGAACTGGGCCCGTATCATATTTCCTCTCAGTTCCCGGTTCAGAAGCCGGAATTCCTCCTTGGCAGTCTCCTCGTGGCAGAATACCTTAACCACCTTCTGCCCTGTGACCGTTTCTTCTATATAGCCGTTTACCGCCCCCAGAGACGCCTGCTGTGCGGTGAAATACTTCTGGCTTCTCCCTGCCACCGCGCCTCCGGCCTTCATCATCAGCGGAATCATCACAAGCGTTACAAGGGTAAGAATGAGATTGGTGTAAAGCATCAGAACCAGTTCCCACGATGCTCAAGGCGCCTGAGAACAGCTGAACAAGAGTGCTGCTGAGCATCTGGCCGATGGTATCCACATCGTTTGTGAAACGGCTCATCAGATCTCCGTTGGAATTTGTATCATAGAAACCCACCGGAAGGGACTGCATTTTCTCAAAAAGTTCGTTTCGGATTTTCTGCAGGGCATTCTGCGCTACGGTAAGCATTACCTTGGCCTGGGCGTATTGGGCAAATACGCCTGCAGCGTAAACCGCGCCCAGAATCACCAGGGATCTGCCAAGGCCTGCAGGATCTCCGGCGCTTCCGTCTACAGGCGCGATAAAGGTGTTTATAATGGGGCGGAGCATATACGCTCCCGCCAATGTGGATCCTGTGCCTATAATGACACAGACAAATGCCAGGGCCATCTTCGGCCTGTCTTCATTGAGGTAGTCCATGAGACGCTTTATAGTCTCGCGGCTGTTCCTGGGCTTGCCTTTGCCCGCCCGGTTCATATGCCTTCCCGGCCCGTGACCCGGCCCTCCCATAGGACCTTTGGCTGCCGGAGCCTGGCTTCGGCTGTAACGCCTCTTCAGGCTGTCGATTCTCTGCTGTTCATTCATGAGGCCGCCCCCTTTCCTCCCGATCTCTCTGAGAATAGTAAATCTCCTGGTAGGCTTCACAGTCTTTCAAAAGCTCCTCATGTGTACCCTGGCCGATAATGCGGCCGTCGTCCAGTACCAGAATCTTGTCTGCTCCTTCTACCGATCCGATTCTCTGGGCAATGATGATCTTGGTGGTGTCTTTCAGTTCTGCCTGGAAACACTCTCTGATTCTTGCCTCCGTAGCCGTATCCACCGCGCTGGTGCTGTCATCCAGTATAAGGATTTTAGGCCGCTTCAGGAGAGCCCTGGCTATACACAGCCTCTGCTTCTGACCGCCGGACACATTGACGCCGCCCTGTCCCATATCTGTGTCATAGCCATCTGTAAAGCCGGTGACAAATCCGTCGGCCTGGGCATGCCTGGCCGCTTCCCTTATCTCCTCCCCGGAAGCCTCCTCCTGCCCCCAGCGCAGGTTCTCCTCTATGGTCCCTGAGAAAAGCACGTTCTTCTGAAGAACCATGCCCACTCCCTCCCTTAAATTGCGCAGCGAATACTCTTTTACATCCACGCCGTCCACCAGCACCTGGCCTGCTGTAGCGTCGTAAAGCCTTGGTATCATCTGCACCAGGCTGGTCTTTCCGCTGCCTGTGGCCCCGATGATTCCAAGAATCTGCCTGGTTCTGCCGTAAAACTAATGTCCTCCAGTACCAGCTCCCTTTCGTTGTCCGTGTAGCTGAAGCTCACATTCCGAAACTCCACACGGCCCTCTGTCACCAGAAGGTCCTTTCTGGAGGCGGCTTGATCCGTTAAATCGATCTCCGTGTCCAGAATCTCATTGACACGCTTTACGGAAGCCATGGCCCTGGAGCTCTGAAGGAATACCATCGACAGCATCATCAGAGACATAAGAATCTGCACAATATAGGTTGTAAAGGCAGTCAAGTCACCCACAGGCATATGGCCTGCAATAATAATATTGCCCCCGTACCACACAACGGCCACGGTGGTAATATTCATAGCCAGCATCATCACAGGCATGGTGGCGATTACTATTTTCAGAGCATCGAGACTGCTGTCTTTCAGATCCCGGTTCATCTTACGGAACTTATCCGCCTCAAAGTCCTCCCGGACAAAGGACTTAATAACCCGCACATTGGTCAGCGCCTCCTGTATTCCGGAGTTTAACGCGTCCAGCTTCTTCTGCATCACGGTAAACCTTGGAAATGCCATTTTTAAAATAATTGCTATGGCCAGAGTCAGCAGGGGAATCACAACCAATATGATCACTGCAAGCCTGGCATTCATGAGAAATGCCATAATCAGAGCGCCTGCAAACATACCAGGCGCTCTCAGGGCCAGTCTTAAAATCATCATCATTACATTCTGTATCTGCTGTATATCATTTGTAAGCCTTGTAACCAGAGAACCTGTGCTGTAGGCGTCAATGTTTTTAAAGGAAAATTCCTGAACCTTTCCAAACAAATCATCTCTCAGATCGCTGGTAAAGCAGATGGAAGCCTTTGCAGAATAATATGCTCCGCCAATGCCTCCGGCCGCCATTACAAAAGTAGTGAGCACCATCACCGCCCCCATAAATAGAATGTATCCCACGTCCCTGTCCGCCACGCCGTTGTTTATAATCATGGACATGAATTTGGGCAGCATAATCTCTCCCAGCACCTCTGTAATCATTAAAAGCGGCCTATAATAAAAGCGCTGAGATAAGGGGTTATATATTTTTTATATCGTTTCACCTAGCTGTCCTCCCTTTCCCTTCCGGAGTTCACATTTTCTTTCAGATTTTCATAGATACGGTCCAAAAATTCCCCCATCTGTATCATATCCTGCGCCGTAAAGCCCTGAAACATGCAAAGCTCCGTGTTCCGAAAAATTTTCACGCTGGCCTCCACCACTTTCCTTCCCTTGTCTGTGATGGATATATGATTCAGCCGGCTGTCCTTCTCATCGACCTCCCGCACAATGTATCCCCCTTCTCCAGCTTTTTCAAAGAGACTGCCACTGTGGCCCCGGAAACTCCGTACATTCTGGCAAGCTCAATCTGGGATACATGGGGATTATCTGCAACGTACATGAGAATTTGATGCTGGCTTCTGTAAACTCCCGTAGCGCTAAGCTCCGGTCTATCATCCCCCGGTGCATTCTGGTTATGCTGATGTATTTTTGTATCAGTTCATGCTCCGGCGATTGCAGCTGACCATGACATGCAGCTTTATCATTCATGTAAACGCCTCCTTCTACACCTATCCGGCAAATGTTAGCTTGTTTATAATTAGCTAATTAAGTATAAGGCATAGTATAACTGTTATTGAGAAAAAATGCAAGAAAAAAATGGGGATTCGCCCGGAGGGAATGATAGAATTTTTTGTAAGGACGGGGAACCTGTGGGATAACCGGGGCGCGGGTGTGGCCGGAATGACAGAGGGGCTTACATCACAGGGATAACCGGGCGCGGGTGTGGCCGGAATGACAGAGGGGCTTATATGGCGGACGTTGGCAGGGTTCAAAACAGGCAGCCGGGGCAAAAACAGGCGGCGCGCTCCCCCAAAAGAGCTGCCTGCCGCCTGTTCTTTCCTGATTTTCAATTTATTGCTAATTGAATTTTGTCTTTACCGTATAAAATTGGTTCTCTTTTTCTCTTCCTCTGCCGCTGGAATGGGAATTCCCGCATTTTTTCCCGCTTCAATGCATTTTAACATCCAGGCCATGTTTCGTCCCAGGACGCGCATAATCTGCAAGCCCTCCTCGTCCTTTCTCACATCCTCAGGACATGATCCATGGACCATATTCCAATACTGCGAGGAAACCACAGGCATCTGAGATATCATAAAATATTTGTTCAGCTGATCCAGGGCAGCCGTGGTTCCTGCTCTTCGGGCGGATGCAACCGCTGCTCCTGGCTTATGTACCGCGTACCGGCCTCCCGAATAGAAGAAACGGTCCAGAAAGGAGGTAATGGCCCCCGAAGCGGATGCATAGTGAACCGGAGAACCGACCACCAGACCGTCGGATTCCTTCATCTTCTCTACCGCCTGGTTTACCATATCATCTTCGTATATACACCTGCCAAGCTTGGCGCAGCTCCGCAGCCCATACAGCCATGCACACTTTTGCCTCCTACATGGAGAATCTCCGTCTCGATTCCCTCCCTGTTGAGCTCTCCTGCCACTTCCATAAGGGCAGTGTAAGTACATCCTTCTTTGTGAGGACTTCCATTGAGCATTAAAACCTTCATTATTCTTCCTCCTTTTTCTAGAGCGTGTCTGAAAATTGCTTTCTGACAGCTGTGCGTCACACTTTGTGGGAGACTTGGCCCCGATGAAGGAGGCGCAGCAGGCTGCGCTGACTGAATAGGGCCAAAGTGTCCACATTATACCATGTCCGTAGGCCATGGTATCTCCGGGGGATGCACACGGTCCGGTTTTGTGTTTTTCCTCCCTTTGGTCGGAACCGGACCGGCGCGGTATAATGTTTGTCAACATTATACCATGTTCTCCCTACATGGTATCTCCGGGGGATGCACACGGTCCGGTTTTGTATTTTTCCTCCCTTTGGTCGGAACCGGACCGGCGCGGTATAATGTTTGTCAACATTATACCATGTTCATAATATCTTCCCTTGTCAGACTGGCGAAGGACAAAGTCCCCTCTGTCACAATCTGCTCTGCCAGCAGGCGTTTTGACTCCTGAAGTTTAAGAATATTCTCTTCTATGGTATTACGGGTTACAAGTTTATATACCGTCACCTGCTTATCCTGCCCGATCCGGTGGCTTCTGTCCGTAGCCTGATTCTGAGCCGCTACATTCCACCAGGATCATAGTGAATCACTATGTCCGCAGCCGTCAGGTTCAGCCCTGTACCGCCTGCCTTCAGGCTGATGAGGAACACGGGAACCCCGTCGCGCTGAAAATCCTCCACCAACCGGCTCCGCTCTTCCTTGGAGGTGGCTCCTGTGAGCTTATAATAGGAAATCGCCTCTTTTTTAAGCTGCCCTTCTATAATTTCCAACATAGAGGTGAACTGGGAGAACAACAGTATCTTGTGCTCACCCGACACCCCTCTGCGCACCAGATCCATACAGGTTTCCAGTTTGGCCGAACCCTTCTTATATTTTTCATAGCAAAGGCCAGGATCGCAGCATATCTGCCGCAGGCGCATCAGCTCCGACAGTATCTGAAGCCTTTCCTCACCTCCAAATCCCCCTCTCTCCAGTTTTTTCTTAAGCTCCAGCGCGTTAGCCGTGTACAGCTTCTTCTGTTCTTCCCCAAAGGTCGAATAAACCACCTGCTCCAATTTATCCGGCAGTTCCTTCAGCACATCCTTCTTTACCCGCCGAAGCAAAAAGGGGCCGATAATGCGCCGCAGCCGTTCCAGCGCCTCCCTGTCCCCATCTTTTACAATGGGACTCTCATATTCTTTTTTAAAATGCTGGCTTCCAAAGAGAAATCCCGGCATCAGATAATCGAAAATACTCCAAAGCTCACCCAGCCGGTTCTCCACCGGCGTACCGGTGAGTGCAAAACGGGTTCTGGCCTCAATGGCCTTCACTGCCTTTGCGCTGAGTGTTGACGCATTTTTAATATACTGGGCCTCATCCACCACCTGGTAGCGGAAGGAAACAGTTTCATAGAACTCCACGTCCCGCTTAAGCAAATCATACGATGTTATAAGCACCTGGAAACCTTCTTTCCCCTCTTTTATGGCCCGCAGCTTTACTTCCCGCCCGCTGCTGCTGCCGGCCACGGAACAAACCCTCAGTCCGGGTGCAAAACGGCTGATTTCATGCTCCCAGTTGTACACAAGGGAGGCAGGGCACACAATGAGAGAGGGGCTTTCCTCCCCGTTCTCATAGGCCTCCACCAGCAAAGCGATCACCTGAAGGGTCTTTCCCAGCCCCATGTCATCTGCCAGGATTCCTCCAAAGCCGTAGCTGTCCAGAGTCTTAAGCCACCGAAAGCCTGCTTTCTGATACTCCCGCAGTACATCCCTTAAAGTCTCAGGCACCTGATACTCACTGTCCTCAACTGACTTTAACGCCCTTACCACCGCCTTAAAAAGCTGATCCCTGTAGTAAGCCACCCCCGGGCCTTCCTTCAGCAGGGAATCAATGTACAGGGCGCGGTAAGCCGGCAGTTTCACATTTCCGCTCTGAAGCTCCTTTTTGCTGATTCCAAGTTCAAAAGCCATACGGCTGATTGTATAAAGGCCTCCCTCACCCAACTGCAGGAACTGGCCGTTCTTCAGCCGGTAGTACTTCTTTTTCTGGCTGTAAGCGGTGAGAATCCTGGACAATTCCTGAGGATTTACATCCCCCATGTCCACAGACAGTTCCAGCCACCCGGAGGCCACGTTCACCCCTACGCCTACCTTGGGGGGCGGCAGCACCTTCCACCCTTTCATGCCCTCGGAAATATATACCTCCCCCATAAGGCGGAACTCCTCCAGGCCCGCATCCAGAAGGCGGTACACGCTGTCCTCATCCTCCTTTATAATCAGGTAAATGCTTTGAGGGTCTTTATACTTAAAATACTTCTGAATCAACTGGCTTACGCGGAATTCTCCCGGCACATCCCTGCATATGGTTCTGGGCACGTTCTCATCCTCCAGAGGATGAAAGGAATAGCTGCCGTAAGAAAGGCTGGGCTCCATAAGAAGCTCCCCATTCTCATTGACGTCAAACTTAAATGACGCCTTTAAAGGCTCGGGCTCATAATCCTCAAAATTCACATCCTCCAGGGTTACCTGGCTGAAAGGACGCAAACGCTTCATAGCCCGCTCGTAAAAAAGAGGAATATCCTTCTGCCCAATGAGCAGGCTCTCCTCCCGCTCTCTGACAATCTGTTTTAAAAATGGTTCCAGCGCCTCGGTAGCTTCCTGGCTGCAGCGGTATATAATCTGCCCTGCCGCCACATAGAGATACCCCTCCCCGCTGAAGCAGGCATTCATCACCCGTGGGCTTTTGCCCTGACCTTTGGCGGGCCCTATTCCCCTAAAAAGGACTTTAAGCCCATCCCTGCCGTATTTCTCCACCCGAAGAGACACCGAAGGATCCTTTTCTTCCACCGTCATCCTTGTACGCATCCCGCCCGGCAAAATCACCTCCATCTCACGGTTCATCATAATCTGAAAAAACCTGTCCCTGTTCATCCGGCTTAAAACCAGGTTTCTTACTGCTTTCTGATTCTCCGTAATGGACATGAGCAGAGACAAAAGTTCCTGGCTGTCCTCTGAAAATGCACTTTTTTGGTGGTGGAAAGCCAGGTCTTTCCCATATTCCACGAAAGAGCCCGCCTCCACTGACTCCTTAAAACTATTTAAGTCCCGTATAGCGTAATACCGTATGGTTCCCGCCTTAAACTCCAGGCGCAGCTCCCGCCCTTCTATAACCAGCACAGGCAGAAGCCTCACCTTCCCCATCTCATCCTCAGCCAAAATCCTGGCAACTTCCCTGTTTGTATATTCCCGGATCATGGAATGCACCTGATTGGAAGTGTGAACGGGAGGCTTTGCACTCTCCTCCTGCCGCTCCTTATAATACGCAAAAAGGGCCTCCCCATGGGCGCAAATGCCCTTATAAGAATTCCCCTTTGCGCAGGAACAAGAGTAGTCCCTCACGCGGCCGCTCCCCAGATATAAATTAACGTTGAAAACTTCTCCCTGGTCTTCCACCAGGCCTTTCACACCAGCCTCCCCCTTCCAGAAGCTGCTGGTGTTCATCCTGACTATCTTCATTTACCTTACGCATCCTTTCGGTGCCTGCAGTGTTTTCTTACATGCGCTCCGGCGCTTCAATCCCCAGCAAATCGATGCAGGCTTCCAGAACCCGCCTGGTAAGCTGATAAGGCCGATATAGCTGTCCCTTCTGGCCTCGTCCTCCTCAGATACGATTTTTGTATCGTGATAGAAGCTGTTGAACCCGTTGGCCAGCTCGTAAATATACTGGCAGATCTTATGGGGAGCCACCTCAGCGAAACTGCTCTCCAGCACATCGTTGTATTTTGCCAGCAAAAGCTCCAGGGCTTTCTCGGAATCTCCACGGGCTGGCAGGATTTTCTTCTCCGCTCCGGTTAAGCTCACTGCGCCCCCCAAGTCCTTATGCTTATTCAGAATGGACTTGATTCGCACGATTGTGTAAAGAATATACGGTCCCGTATTTCCCTCAAATGATATAAACCGATCCACATCAAACACATAATCCTTTGCCGCCTGGTTAGAGAGATCTCCGTACTTGAGGGCGGCCAGGCCCACTATCTTGGCCGTCTCCCTGGCTTCATCTTCAGACACCGTACGGTTTTCCATGATTCTCTGGTAAACTGCGTCGTTGATGTCCCTGATCAGGCCTCCAGGCGCATAACTCCACCTTCCCTGGTTTTAAAGGGTTTTCCGTCCTTTCCGTTCATCGTGCCAAAGCCCAGGAATATCATTGGGGTATCCTGTTTTACAATACCCGCCTTCTTGGATACACGGAATACCTGCTCAAAATGCATCCCCTGACGCTTATCCACCACATAGATGTAACGGTCGGGATGGAAATCCTGTTCCCGCTCCACAATGGTTGCCAAATCCGAGGTGGCATAGAGTGAGGCTCCGTCGGATTTGCGGATAAGGCAGGGAGGAATCTCCTTGGTATCCGTATCCTGAACCACGTCTACAACAAGGGCTCCCTGGCTTTCATAGGCCAGCCCCTTGTCTGTTAACATCTGAATCATGTCATTGATGTAAGGTTCCGCGTCGCTCTCCCCTTTCCACAGGTCAAACTCCACATTCAGGCTGGCATAATTCTTCTTAAGATCCGCCACCGACACATCCATAATATGCCGCCAAATAGCCCGGAAGGGAGCATAGCCCTTCTGGAGCCTCAAAGTGGCCTCATGGGCCCTCTCCTTAAAGGCCTCGTCCTCCTTGGACTTGGCGCTGGCAGCAGGATAAATCTCCTCCAGCTCCCCAATGGTAAAAGGCGGCTCCTCCGGAAATTCCCCTGCATAATTCTCGTCAAAATATACCAGTTCAGGCTTTCTGTCTCTCAGCTCCTCGATAATCAGTCCCATCTGGAGGCCCCAGTCCCCAAGATGCACGTCCCCTATCATATGATGGCCCAGAAACCGTCCCATGCGCTTGATACTCTCGCCGATTATAGCAGCCCTCAGATGTCCCACATGGAGAGGTTTCGCCACGTTAGCGCCGCCGTAATCCACTATGATCGTCTCCGGCTTTCCAACATTTTCCAGCCCCAGCTTTTCTTCCGCCGCCATTCCGCCCACATAGTCTGCCAGGAACGCTTCCGACAGCTTCAGGTTGATAAAGCCCGGCATAACAGCCACAGCCTCCTTAAACATAGTATGGCCGCCCTCTGAGGTCAGCTTCTCAATGGCCTCATTTGCAATGTCAATGGGCTTTCTCTTATAGGCTTTGGCAGCCGCCATAGCCCCGTTGCACTGGTATTCGCAAAGGTCGGGGCGGTTGGACAGCACCACCTTGGCAAACTTTTCATCATAACCGCAGGCCGCAAATGCCTTTTGCAGCTCCTGCTCCATCAAATTCAGAATTTTCTTCACGATTCAACTTCTCCTTTGCTAAAGCTAAAACTGCCCCGGCATCAGCCGGAGCAATCATTAATCCTGCAATCTTTCAATCCCTATTTTCAAACACGCCCTGACCATGCAGGAGCGCAGCTTGAAATCCCCCGCACTGCGCGCCGCGCCGACCCCAGCCAGGGGCTCCACAACCGCTGCCTCCCGGGGAAAAAGCGGCCCAGCCGCATTATACACGGGACAGATACTCGCCGGTTCTTGTATCGATCTTAATCTTGTCACCCATGTCCACAAACAGAGGAACATATACAACTGCGCCTGTCTCAACTGTCGCAGGCTTTGTCGCGCCCTGAGCGGTATCGCCCTTGAAGCCCGGCTCTGTATCGGTGATCTCCAGTTCCACAAACAGCGGAGGCTCCACGGAAAATACGCTGCCGTTGTAGGAACAAACCTTACATACCTCGTTCTCCTTAACAAACTTTAAGGCGTCGCCGATAATATCCCGGTTCAAAGCTACCTGATCATAAGTTTCCTGATTCATAAAATTATAGAGGTCGCCGTCGGCATAGAGATACTGCATATCCACCCGCTCGATTCTTGCCTGCGGGAACTTCTCCGTTGGACGGAAGGTACGCTCTACCACGCCGCCGTTGATTACATTTTTAAGTTTGGTGCGCACGAAGGCAGCGCCCTTGCCTGGCTTTACATGCTGGAACTCCATTATCTGAACAACCTGTCCGTCAATTTCCAGTGTAACGCCGTTTCTAAAATCACCTGCTGATATCATAAAGATATTCCTCCTCGAATTCGTTCATGGCGCTTCCCCAAAGCGGTAGGGTTCCGCTTCCGGCGCCCGGTAAGTCTCTAATCTTTTATATTCTATACTATGTAAGCTCTATTTTCAAGGCTTTTTTTTCCGGGAGGAAGAAAATCTCCGTTTTTTCTGCAAAATGGGCCTGAACGCCCCTCTGGCCCTGGCGTTCACCCATCCGCCCTGCGGCGGATCTCTTCTACAATCTCATCCACACTGCGTCCGTTCACATCCACAATCACATGGGACGCCTCCAGATATACAGGCCTTCTGTAAGCCAGCAGGCCTGTGATCCGCTCCCTCACATCCCTTCCCTGAAGCATAGGGCGGTCTGATACGTCACTGCCGATCCGCGCCATCACCGTATCGGGGGATACGTCCAGGTACACAACAGTCCCCAGCTTCTTCAAAAGAATACGGTTTTCTTCCCTCAGAGGCAGCCCTCCGCCTACGGAAATCACAGCGCCCTCCGTATTGGCCAGAAGTTCTTCCAGCACGCTCGTCTCCAGTTTGCGGAAGGCCTCCTCGCCCTGCTCCGCAAAGATCCGTGAGATAGCCATGCCTGCCGCTTCCTCAATGCGCTGATCCGTATCTATCAGCGGCATATTGCAGGCTCTGGCGTAGGCCTCCCCCACGCTTGTTTTTCCGGCCCCCATGAAACCGATAAAAATCAGGTTTTGTTTCCTGCCTCCGGGCGCTCTTTCGGAAAGCTGTTCCTGAATCAGCGCTCTGGCCTCCCGGATGGTTTTCCCGTCCACCTTCACCTGGGGATTCCACAGTTCATAGGCGATAATTCCCTGGTACAAAAGCATATCCAGGCCGTTGACAGCCCTTCCGCCCGCCGCCTCCACCATTTTCATAAATCTTGTCCTGGCAGGTGTGTAAACCACATCCACCCCTGTATGGATCATTTCATAAAAACGCTCATCCTCTATGATGGCACGATCCCTGTGGGGCTCCATACCTACGCTGGTAGACTGTACAGCAAGATAGCCGCCCTTAATATAAGGAATGGAGCTGTACGCCTCCAGAGCCATGGGCCACATGACGCTCCGGTTAAACAGGCCGTTCATATACGCCGCCAGCTCTGCGGCCCGCTCCTCCTTGCGGTTGAGTATATATACGTGTTCTGCGCCCTCCCTTGCCAGCACATAGGCCGCCGCTTTAGCCGCCCCTCCTGCTCCCAGAAGAATACAGGTCCGGCCGGATATGCCGATGCCAGCCTCCCTCAGCGCCCTCTCAAATCCGGCTCCGTCCGTATTATAGCCCTTATAACCGCGTTCCGTTCTCACCAGAGTGTTGACCGCGCCGATTGCTTCTGCATCCTCATCCATTTCCTCCAGAAACTCCATCACATGCTGCTTGTGGGGAACCGACACATTCAGCCCCTGAATATTCAGGCGAAGGCTCCTTTTACCGCTGCCTCCACCTGGTCTTCCCGCACCTTAAAGGGCACATAGGCCAGATTAACCCCTGTTCTCCCGGCATAAAAATTATGCATCAGCGGCGACATGGAATGCTCCACCGGGTTTGCTATCAGTCCGCATACTCTTGTTTTTCCGTCCATCTCTATACTCCTGCCTTGTCCTTAAACTCTATGCCCGCCGGTTCGGGATCTGTTTGAAAACTGCTCTCCTTCAGCCCTGGAACACTTATTCTTCCAAATGATGAGGCGCAGTGAACTGCACAGCCTGAACCTGGGCAAACACGCTGCCCTATGAGGCGTGATTTCCCGCTTTCACGCCTGCCTGCGGCGGTGTTTTTGTAAAAATACAGCACCGGCTTTTCCAGATACCGTTTGAGTACAATCTGTATCTCCTCCTTGGGTTTATAGGCCTTACGAGAATACTGTATATCCCTGTACGGTTTGCGCCGTATACGTCTGTAAACAGCTGGTCCCCCACAAACAGGGTGTTCTCCCGGTCCGTACCCATCAGTTCCATCGCCCTTTGATACCCCCGGCCCCCCGGTTTTCCGGCCTTATATATGTAAGGGGAATCCACCTGGGAGGCAAAGGGCTTTACTCTCGGCTCCTTGTTGTTTGATAACAGGCAGGTCTTCATTCCCATCTCTTTTAAACGTTTGAAAAGCTCCAGGGCCTGTTCGTCCGCAGGCGCGTCATGGCATACCAGCGTATTGTCAATGTCAAATATCACGCCTTTATATCCTTTGGCCTGATAGTGGTCAAAGGGTATCACATAGGCAGAAACCTCATACCGTTGGGGATAAAATCGTTCCAGCATAAAATTAAGCAATCCTTCCTTGTTCCTGTTTTCTCACGCTTATTTCTTCAGCAGCTTGCCAATCTCATCGATAAACGTGTTTACGTCCTTAAACTCCCTGTAAACAGAGGCAAAGCGGACATAGGCCACCTCATCCAGCATTTTCAGCTTGGACATAACCAGCTCGCCGATCACAGAGGTGGGAACCTCCTTCTCCTCCATGTTGAATATCTGGTTCTCAATCTCGTCGATCATCGTGTTGATCTGCTGGGTGGAAACCGGACGCTTATGACAGGAATGGATAATCCCGGCCTCAATTTTGGAGCGGTCATAAGTTTCCCTGGAGTCGTCCTTCTTGATAACCATAAGAGGCATTGTCTCCAGCTTCTCATAGGTTGTAAAGCGTTTACCGCAGCGCTCACACTGGCGGCGTCTGCGGATGGAACTGTTGTCATCTGCAGGGCGTGAGTCGATAACCTTTGTGTCTGCTTCATTGCAATAGGGGCATTTCATAAGATTTCTTCCTTTCTTACATTCACATTTTATATGAAACTTATGTCCGCGGTTCTGTGCTGCATATATTTTAACCGAATAAAATGTGAATCGCAAGGACTTTGTATTTATTTTCCATGAGGGCTGGACGAAGGCCATGGTTCCCTTTATAATGATAACCAAAAAGAGGTTTTCCTAAGAAAGGGATATACACATATGAAATCTGTCATCATAAGAAATATGAATCTGGGCCGGGGGGTTCCAAAAATCTGTGTTCCCCTGGTGAATACGGACCGTGAAGGACTGCTGAGGGACGCGGCCTCGCTCCAAAGACTGAATGCAGACATGGCTGAATGGCGGGCCGACTGGTACGGAGGCATTTTGGAACCGGGCAGCCTTGCGTCCCTGCTTTCTCCGCTGCGCCGGGCCCTTGGAGAAATCCCCCTGCTCTTTACCTTCCGCACCTTCCGGGAAGGAGGAAATTTGGAAGCTTCCCCGTCCTCCTATCTTTCTCTTTTAAGGGAGGCCATCTGTTCCGGGTATACCGACGCTGTGGATGTGGAACTGTTCTCCGGGAAAGACACCGTCAAGGAGCTGGTGTCCCTGGCCCATGAGCGCCAGGTAAAAGTGATACTCTCAAACCATGATTTCGACTCCACCCCATGCAGGGAGGAACTGGTAAAAAGGCTCCGTTCCATGGAGGAAATGGGGGCTGACATTGCAAAAATCGCAGTGATGCCCGGCAACGCGGAGGATGTTCTGACCCTCCTCTCTGCTACAGTGGAGGCGGACAAACTTCTCTCCTGCCCGGTTGTCACTATGTCCATGAGAGGAATGGGCCTCATAAGCCGTCTTTCCGGGGAAATATTCGGTTCCTGCCTGACCTTTGGCTCAGCAGGGAAGGCCTCCGCCCCCGGACAAATCTGCGCTGGGGAGTTGAGGGAAATTCTGGAAATTATACACAGAAACCAACCGCTTTCATAGATTGCCTCCATATACTTCCACCTCCGGTTTTCACAAAATCTTCACAATCAGCACATAAAATCAACACATTTTCGCAGTATATTTATACACGTACAAAAGCAAATGCTTTTCATACAACTTTTTCTCACAAACCGGCCGGCAGGGGACACCTTGCCGGCCACTCCTCCGTCAGCAGGAAGATAAAATTAATACGCCGATCCCCTCCGGAACCGGCGTAAATCATATTTCTATGTCAACATTTCACTTTCTCTGCTTCCCGGTTTTTTATATCCACCAGTATTACGTCATTTCCTACCTGACAGATATCACAGAAAGGAATAATGTATTCCTTTTCCCTTCCCAGGAACCCACAGATACAGCCCGGGCCGGGTACAATGAGAGCCAGCAGACAGCCGGTCTCCATATCAAAGTCCACGTCCCCCACAAAACCAAGGCGTTTACAATCCTTCACATTGATTACTTCTTTTTGTTTCAAATCATAGATTCTCACCGGCTGCAGCCTCCCGGCTTCTTCTTTAATACTTACTATATGCGGATTTAAACGGATTTACCACATAAAAGGCTCTGAAATAACAGCGGCGATCTTCCTTTAATAGTTCATAATCTCCGGCAGCAGCGCGGATACCTGGAATACCACCATAAGGATAATACAGATAATGTTAAGCCCAATGCCCACGCAGGACATAATGAGGCCTGCCTTGGCCTGGCCGTTCATCGGCTGCCGGTCATTTCTGGACATCAAGGCAAAGACGATTCCCAGCACGCCGAGGACGATGCCGACCCAGCCGCAGCAACAGGCGACTAAGGAAAGAATTCCCATAACCAGGGATGCCACAGACATGCCGCTTTGATTATTTCCCTGGCTCTGGTATTCCGTCTGGTAATGGGCCTGGTACTGGGTCTGATTCTGATAATTACCGCCTTGCTGGGTATTGGGATAATAGGAAGGCTGAGTATACCCCTGTTGACCGTTCTGTCCGTCATTCTGCCGGGCGTTTTGAGAATAGGTTTGCCGGCCGTCCTGCGTATAGTTTGGCTGAGTGTTCTGCTCCGGCTGCCAAGGCTGATTTCCCTGACTGCGGTTCTCCTGGTCAGACTGCTGGTGAACCGGACGCCCGCTGCCGCCGTTGTTCCATACCGGTTCTCCCACCGGCCCCACGTTTTGGGTGTAGGATGGCTCCCCCACAGGCGGAACCGCCCCAGGCTGTGTCCATCCGTCCGCCTGGGAGCCCGGCTCCACCGGGTTGGCAGGCTGTTCCGAAACTACCACAGGCTCTCCTTCCGGGCGATTGGCGGTATCCGGGTTGGTCCCATATCCTCCTCTGCGCCCGGCTGGTTCTCATTATTATAATCCATCTATGTTCTCCTTTCATGTCCCTTGAGCATGGAATTCCTCCGGAAACTGCATCCGGGCCGGCTTGGCCCTTCTTCTCCCCCTGGCCGGAACCGGCCCGCCGCGGTATAATGTCCGGCGGCATTATGCCATGTTCTCCGCACATACGATTCCTCCGGGGTACACACGGGCCGGCTTGGCAGTTTTCCTCTCTGCGGCGGAACCAGCCCGCCGCGGTATAATGTCCGGCGGCATTATACCATGTTCTCCGCACATACGATTCCTCCGGGGGTACACACGGGCCGGCTTGGCGGTTTTCCTCTCTGCGGCGGAACCAGCCCGCCGCGGTACAATGTCTGGCGACATTATACCATAATCTCCCAAAAAATACAATCCGCCCGGGAGCTTCCGCGGCGGATTGCATCTTACAAAATCATTAATTCTTTTAGAAGAGAGGCACAACTGCTCCCTCATAAGTCTCTTCCATGAACTGCTTCACCTCATTGCTGGTAAGAGCTTCCACCAGAGCCTTGACAGCCTCATCATTTTCCTTGCCCTCCTGCACTGCCACTACATTTCCATAGGTCGTAGCTGCAAGAGACTGGGAATCCTCAGTTGCCAGAGCGTCGCTTACTTTTAAGCCGGCTTCAATCGCATAGTTACCGTTGATAACTGCAATGTGGCTGTCCTGAAGGGAACGGGGCAGCTGGGCTGCTTCCAGTTCAACAATATCCAAATTCTTGGCGTTTTCTACAATGTCATTCTTAGTCGCTTCCAGGCCAACTCCCTCTTTTAACTTGATTAAGCCCTGGGCCTCCAGAAGGAGGAGCGCTCTTGCCTCATTGCTTAAATCATTTGGAACCAGTACGGTTGCCTTGTCCGGCAGTTCCTCCAGAGAAGCGGTCTTGCCTGCATAGATGCCGAAGGGCTCGTAATGGATGGCGCCTGCACTCACCAGTTTAGTTCCGTTCTGCTCATTAAAAGAATCCAGATATGGCTTGTGCTGGAAATAATTCGCATCCAAATCACCGGAATCCAGCGCATTGTTGGGAAGTACATAGTCCGTGTACTCCACGATCTTCAGCGTGTATCCCTTTGTCTCGAGTACCTTGTTGGCAGCCTCCAGTATCTCTGCATGGGGAGCCGGGCTTGCTCCGACAACAATCTCCTTTAAATCGCCTGCCGGAACAGATTCCGCCTCTGCCTCTGTGGTTCCCGCTTCCGTCTCTGATACGGATGTCTCAGTCGCCGCAGTAGTATCTGCTGCTGTCGTTGTCTCTGTTTTGTTTCCTGCGCATGCCGTCAGTACACCGGCTGCCAGCGCTGCTGCCGCAACGGCAGCTCCTAATACATGTCTCTTCATAATTGATTCCTCCTCTTTCCGGGTTTTTCACCCTAAAACTTAATCCCCGCAGAATTTATATAACCAGCCAGACAATGCTGCACTGCCTAGCGGATTCTCTTGTCACTTTTTCTGGACATTCTCATGAACACTTCCTGAATCAGCTGAACGATTATAACCAGAAGGACCACCGTAATCATCATCATATCTGTCTGGTAACGGTGGTATCCATACCGGATAGCAATATCGCCCAAACCGCCTCCGCCTGTAAATCCGGCCATAGCGGAGTATCCCAGAATGGTTGTGATGGAGATGGCTGCCCCTACCAGCAGGGAAGGCTTTGCTTCAGGCAAAAGCACCTTTACAATAATCTGCCAGGTGGAAGCTCCCATGGACTTGGCAGCCTCTATAACGCCTGCGTCCACTTCCTTCAGGGAGGACTCCACCATGCGCCCGATATAAGGAGCTGCCGCGATCACCAGCGGAACTACAGTGGCATTACAGCCAATAATTTTTCCTACAATTGCTCTGGTAACAGGAATCACCATAATCAGAAGAATAATAAAGGGAACGGACCGAAGAAGGTTAATTACCAGTCCCAACACCTTGTTAAACAGAGGTACGGGATGAATTCCCTCTCCATCTGTAACTACCAGCGCAATTCCAAGAGGAATTCCAATCACATAGGCAAGGAGGGATGAAAGCACGACCATATAGGTTGTCTCTCCAATTCCCTTTATCAGCATATCTATGGTTGCCGCATCTAAATGCATTTTACCGCACCTCCTCAAATGTCACATTTGCAGTTTTTAAGTAGTTACAGATTCTCCCTGCGTCGGTTTCATCCTCAGGAAGCTGAATAATCATCTGTCCCATAGCCTTCCCTTCAATATCCCTGGTATCGGCATGCATGATATTGACCGGAACCTTGCAGGCCAGCACCATGTTGGCAATAACAGGTTCTGAGGATTCCCGGCCGTCAAAGATGATACGAATCTGACGGGAGGAGCCAAAGACCGCACTCTGTTCCGCCACATCCCCCAAGATCAGCTGGCGGCCGATGTCCGACTTAGGCCCGGAGAAAATATCAGACACATTGCCCACCTCTGCAATATGACTGTGGTCGATGATAGCCACCCTGTCGCAGATGGATTCAATCACCGTCATTTCATGGGTAATCACAATCACCGTGATGCCCATTTCTTTATTTATCTTTTTCAAAAGCTCCAGAATGGATTTGGTCGTATTTGGATCCAGTGCGCTGGTAGCTTCATCGCAGAGCAGAACTTTGGGGTTGGTGGCCATAGCTCTTGCAATCGCCACACGCTGTTTTTGTCCGCCGGACAGTTGGGCAGGATAGGCTTTCATCCGATCCTCCAGCCCTACCAGAGCCAGAAGCTCCTCCGCCCTTTTTCTGGCCTCCGCCTTGGAACTTCCGGCAATCTCCAGAGGAAAACATACGTTCTGAAGAACATTTCTCTGGGCCAGCAGGTTAAACTGCTGAAAAATCATACCCATAGACTGTCTTGCCAGACGTTTGTCCCTGTCCTTCATTGCAGATAGATTTTTTCCTTCAAAAATAACCTTTCCAGAAGTGGGCACCTCCAGATAATTGATGCATCGCACCAAAGTGCTTTTTCCCGCCCCGGACAGTCCGATGATGCCGAAAACCTCCCCGTACCGTATTTCCAGGTTAATATCCTCCAGAGCGTTAACTACACCATTGGACGTCTGAAACTGCTTCCCCAAACCTTCCAATACAATGATGGATTTTTCTTTGTTCCCTTCCATGGTTTGATTCCTTTCTTCGCCTTTGTCATTCTGCTAACTAAGCGTCCGCCTAAGGGCGTGTTTAAAATTGCTTTCCGTCAACAACTGTGCTCCCACAGCTTTTTATCCCAGACAAGTTTTCCCGATTGATAGAAAACCGTTCTTCCGGCAGAACTCCTGAACTGCCTCAGCGCCCCCTGCGTTTGCGCGGCCGGCGCATCCATGGGAAGCGTTTTGATTCAGAGGACGTCACTATAATCAAAAAAGACCGCATGTCCTGCACAGACCTGCGGCCCTGAATCTTCCTTCCAGAGCTACCAGCTATCAATAATCACAATCTATACAGATGAAACCTACATTCAGTTTTTGCCCATGCGGATACGCAGCACATCATATACATGCTGTTCATCATATCCATATTCATCTGCATGGCTCTGAACTGGTTCATATGCTCCTCCTGTATCGATTCCCTATAATTCAGCTAGGAATTACCTTAGTTATGAAGATACAACACTTGTACCCATTTGTCAAGGTTTTTTTGCTGGTTCACGATCCCAAAACTTATGCCCTCTCTGCCGGGCAGTCAAAGGGGCGCAGGCAGACAGACCGCTTGCGCCCTCTGTAAATCATCGGATTTCCCGTCACTGGACGGAACGTTTTAAAAATCCACGGATATAGATTAACTGCACAGTTCCACGATCACCTGGGCAAATATTTTAGCGCTGGTCAGAAGGTGATCCACCACGGCAAATTCATCGGCGCCATGCATTTTGTTGTCGGTTCCAGGCATGGAAGCGCCAAACGCCACGCCGTTCTTCAGATCATGGACATAGGTTCCGCCGCCTGTACCTGGCATTCTCCCTTAAGTCCTGTGTAATCCTCATATACAGACAACAGGGTTTGATAAAACGGGACTCTCCATCTACATGGTGGGAGGCAGCATAGAGTCATTCTCCAGCGTAAATCCCTCTCCGGCCATGGCTTCCCGGACCACTTTAAGAACATTGTCCTCCGTAGCGCAAACCGGGCAGCGGCTGTCGAATACACCTTCCAGACTGTGGGCGCCCACTGCCAGCATGCTGAATGCCAGGGTGAGAGAGCCTGACAATTCATCTGCCATGTCAATCCCGATAGCCTTACCGCAGGTGTCTCCGTGGGGGAAGAGTTTCACAAGGCTTTTCACGAGGCTCAGCTGAGGGCATTCTGCCAGAGGCAGCTGCGTGATAAGACACAGAAGGCCGGTAAGCGCGTTCTTTCCCTCATTAGGGGTGGAAGCATGCGCCCCCGCGCCCTGGGCTGTAATTTCTGTTACAGAGGGCCGCTGCTCAAAGGTAAAGGAGATGCCGGTTGCTTTCCCCACCTGTGCCGCTGTCTCCTCCAGAGTTTTGAGTTCAATTCCCTCAACCTCCGCTTTTGCCTTTCCGGGAACCACATTGGCCTTGATTCCCGCCTCTATCTTCACCAGCCTGGGCAGAGCTTCCGACGCTGCAAAGGATGCATGAAAATGCCCCTCCAGCCGGCCCTTCTCCGTGTTGGTTACAGGGAATTCCGCATCCGGTGAGAAGGTCATGGGCGCTTCCTTCTCCTTTTCATAGTAATATCGGATATCCGAGCTTCCGCACTCCTCATCCGTCCCCAGGATCAGACGAACATTCTTCGTCAGGGGGATTCCCAGTTCCTTCACCGCCCTCATGGCATAGAGAGCCGCCACAGCCGGTCCCTTGTCATCTGCCGTTCCCCTTCCGTAAAGCTTTCCCTCTTTTACAACCGGTTCAAATGGCTTTGTCACAGTCCAGCCTTCCCCTGCCGGAACCACGTCCATATGAGCCAGAATATCCAGTTGGCGCTCCTGATGGTTCAGATCGGCAGTTCCCACATAGTTGTCGTAATTGGTGATGGAAAAGCCATAACCTTCCGCCATGGACAGGGCGGCCTGAAGGGCGTTAAAGGGGCCCTCCCCGAAAGGCTTTCCCTCCACATAGGGCATTTTTCACTGTTGATCCTGCAAAGAGTACAGATATCCTCAATCATCTCATCTCTGTGACTGTTAATATAGTTTTCAATTTCATCTTTATACATGGTTTCTTCTCCTTTCAGATACATTTACATGATTAAGGCTGCTTATGCTTTGCCGAATTCACTCAGCTTCAGCCCCGGATTTCGCTCCAGCACCATTCCCACGCTCCAGCTGTTGATAAACAGCAGCAGAGGATTATCCTTCAAATCTTTGATCCGCTTCATATCTGAAGTGCCCATAAGCTTTGCCACATCCACCTCCTGAGGATTCTCAACCCAGCGGATATGTTCAAAGGGCAGCTTCTCCAGAACCACCTCCACATTGTATTCGTTTTTCAGGCGGTAGGTCAGCACCTCAAACTGCAGCACGCCCACCACCCCCACGATAATCTCCTCCATGCCGGAGTTGAACTCCTGGAAAATCTGAATGGCGCCCTCCTGTGCAATCTGATTTACACCCTTTATAAACTGCTTCCGCTTCATCGTATCCACCTGGCGCACCCTTGCAAAATGCTCCGGCGCGAAGGTAGGTATACCCTCAAATTCAAATTTGTCGCCGGAGGAACAAAGTGTGTCACCGATGGAAAAAATGCCCGGGTCAAAGACGCCTATGATATCTCCCGCATAGGCTTCCTCCACAATCTTTCTGTCCTGGGCCATCAGCTGCTGAGGCTGGGTCAAACGGATTTTCTTGCCCCCCTGGACATGGTGCACCTCCATACCTGCGTCAAACTTGCCCGAGCAGATACGCATAAAGGCGATTCTGTCTCTGTGCGCTTTATTCATATTGGCCTGAATCTTGAATACGAAGGCGGAAAAATCAGGACGGAAGGGATCGATCTCCCGGTAAGGGTACGTCTGGACAAAGGCGGCGTAGTCATTTTAAGGAAATGCTCCAGAAATGTTTCCACGCCGAAATTCGTCAGGGCCGAACCAAAAAACACAGGGGACAGATTGCCTCTCTGCACCCGCTCCATATCCAGCTCGTCGCTGGCGCCGTCCAAAAGTTCAATGTCGTCCAGAAGCTGCTGGTGGTAATCCGGGCCGATTATGCCGTCTATATCCTCCGCATCCAGCCCGAACTCCCTGCTCTCCACCTCCTTCGCTCCGCCCATGGCTGCGGTAAAGGTAGTTATCCTCCTGGTAAACCGGTCATAAACGCCTTAAAGTTCTTGCCGCAGCCGATAGGCCAGTTGACCGGGCAGGTGCGGATACCCAGCACCTCCTCTATCTCGTCCATCAGCTCGTAAGGATCCCTTGCTTCACGGTCAAATTTATTCACAAATGTAAAAATAGGAATCCCCCGCATTACGCAGACTTTAAAAAGCTTGATCGTCTGGGCCTCCACACCTTTAGAGCCGTCAATCACCATAACTGCGGAATCTGCAGCCATAAGGGTGCGGTAGGTATCCTCAGAGAAATCCTGGTGGCCCGGCGTATCCAGAATGTTGATGCAGAAGCCTCATAGTTAAACTGCATGGCAGAGGACGTAACGGAAATCCCTCTCTCCTTCTCTATCTCCATCCAGTCGGACACTGCATGTTTTGAGGCCTTCCTTCCCTTCACAGTACCTGCCAGGTTGATGGCTCCACCGTACAGCAGGAATTTCTCTGTCAGTGTTGTCTTACCTGCATCGGGGTGGGATATAATTGCAAAGGTCCTCCGTTTTTTAATTTCTTCTGTTATCTGATTATCCATCTGGGGCAAATTTTTTTCCTCCGTCCTTCACGATTACCGCCGTTTTCAAAGGCCCTTAGGCGCGTACTGACCACAGCGATTCATATTTCATTACTCTAAATTTCCATTTTATTATGATTAAAAACATAAGTCAAGGACTTCCCCCGGGAGAATCGGTAAATTATATTAAATCCTGCAACCGTTCAGACGGCGCATCTCCCTGACCGAAAAAACCGGCCAGGAAGCATCAGAGGTCCATTCGCTCCCTAATCTCTGTCAGAAGCCGGTGCGCCACCTCCGTCTTATCCATTATCGGAAGCTCCTGCTCCGTATCCCCGGTAATCAGCGTTACTACATTGGTATCGGTTCCGAAGCCGGCTCCTGTTACCTTCAGATTGTTGGCCACGATCATATCCACATTCTTGCGCTTCAGCTTGTCCCTGGAGTTTTCCAGCATATTCTGGGTTTCCATGGAGAAACCGCAGAGGAATTGTCCCGGTCTGCGGTGCCGCCCCAGCCATCCCAGAATATCGTCGGTGCGCTCCAGGCCAATGGTCAGATCGCCGTCCTTCTTTTTCATCTTTTCCGTCCCCGTAACTGCAGGGCGGTAGTCCGCTACTGCCGCCGCCTTGATAATGATATCCTGCTCCCTGCTGCAGCCGGTGACGGCCTGAAACATGTCTCCGGCGCTTACCACGGGAACCATATTCACAAAAAGAGGGGCCGGCAGACTGACAGGGCCGGACACCAGCGTTACCTCCGCCCCGCGGTAAGCCGCCGCTTTTGCAATTGCATAACCCATTTTTCCGGTACTGCGGTTAGTGATATACCGAACAGGGTCTATGGACTCTCTGGTAGGGCCTGCCGTCACAAGAATCCTGAGCCCCTGCAGATCCTTCCTATACCCGGCCTCCCTGAGAATATATTCAAACAATACCTCTGGCTCCGGCATCTTTCCCGCCCCCGTATCGCCGCAGGCCAGATATCCGCTTGCAGGCTCTATCACCTCCATTCCATATTTTCTGCACAGTTTTAGATTATCCTGAAGGATGGGATTCTCATACATATTGGTATTCATGGCCGGAGCCAGTATCTTTTTACATTTACAGGCCATAATTGTGGTTGTCAGCATATCGTCAGCGATTCCATGGGCGATTTTCCCGATCACATTGGCGCTGGCAGGAGCCACCACCGCTACGTCTGCCGCTTTAGCCAGAGCCACATGCTCCACGCTGAACTCAAAGTTCCTGTCGAATGTATCCACCAGACACTTGTTTCCCGTAAGACTTTCAAATGTAATCGGATTGATAAAATTAACTGCATTTCTGGTCATCAGAACATGTACCTTGACGCCCTTCTTAACCAGCATACTGGCAAGACCTGCAATTTTATAGGCGGCGATACTTCCCGTTACGCCCAGAAGCACTGTTTTTCCTTTTAACATAGGGATTCCTCCTGTTGTCTTTCCTCTTTTTCTATGTTACAATCATAGCGGTAAATTCTCTATGACCGGGACACTATAATTGAAATCCGTATTATAAATCCTCAGTCAGTATATCATATATTCTTTTATTATGAAAGGAGTCCCCCAGATGATTTTAGCAATCGATATGGGCAATACAAACACAGTAATCGGCGGTATTGATGAGAAAACGACTTACTTTATAGAGCGCGTTACTACGGATCAGGGCCGTACGGATACGGAGTACGCCGTCAGTTTTAAAAACATTCTGGAAATGAACCAGATTGACACCTCCGCCATTGAAGGCGCCATTCTCTCCTCAGTGGTGCCGCCTCTCAACAACACAATTTTAAATGCAGTTGAAAAAGTTCTTGGAATCCGTCCCCTTTTAGTCGGATCCGGGATGAAAACAGGCATGAACATCATTATGGACAACCCCAAGACAGTGGGCAGCGACCAGATCGTGGACGCAGTGGCCGCCAGCCATGAGCATCCTCTGCCCCTCATTGTGATCGATATGGGAACTGCCACTACCTTCTGTACGGTGGACAAGAAGGGAAACTATATAGGAGGCGTCATTCTCCCCGGGCTCAAGGTTTCCCTGGATTCCCTCAGCAGTAAAACGGCCCAGCTTCCTTACATCAGCCTGGAAGTTCCCGACCGCACCATTGGGAAAAACACGATTGACTGTATGCGCTCCGGGATCGTCTATGGAAATGTAGATATGATTGACGGTATTCTGGACCGGATGGAGGCAGAGCTTGGAGAGCCGCCCACTGTCATCGCCACAGGCGGACTGGCCCGGTTTATCACGCCTCTGTGCCGCCATAAGATACACTATGACGACGCCCTGCTTCTCAAGGGGCTTCTGATACTGTACCGCAAGAATTCCCCTCAGCCCTTCCAGCCCTCTCATATTCAAAGTTAAAAACTAATTTTATTTTTAATGTTCCTTTAATATTAGAGATGTAGAATGACAACATGCAATTAAAGATTATTAGGAGGATTAAAAATATGATGAAAAATTATTGGCTGCAGCAGGATTATCCCTTGCGCTTGTAACCTTGGCCCTTCCTGTTCCGGCTGCCGCCGCCCCAACAGCTCCCCAGCAGATTTCCGAAGGGTCTGCCAGGCAGATCGCCCTGAACCATGCAGGTCTTTCTGAAAGCGACGTTTCCCTTATCTATGCAAAGCTGGATTGGGATGACGGAAGGCTGGTGTATGACGTAGAATTCTATACCCCTGATTATGTGGAATATGACTATGAAATCGAAGCCTATACCGGAGTCATCCTAAGCGTGGACTATGAAGCCGAGTACGTTGCCGCCGGACAGGCCGGCGTTCCGGCTCCGTCGGCAGCTCCTTCCCCCAGGCCTCAACACCAACTGCCATCGGAATAGAGCAGGCTAAGGTAATTGCCCTGAATCAGGCAGGCCTTTCCGCCTCTCAGGTAGTGTTCACCAAAGCAAAACAGGACTGGGACGACGGGCGTCTCCTCTATGAATGTGAGTTCATTTACAATACTATGGAATATGAGTATGAAATTGATGCCTATACGGGAACCGTTCTTGAGATGGATATCGACAGTATTTACGATTAAACTGAACCTATTGCAGAAGCGGTGCAAAGCCGGTTTTTCAGACTTTGCGCCGCTTCTTTTTTTGTTTCTTTCTGTCCGGGCCCTTTCATGGGACAGGGAGGAAGAACGTTTTTTATTGCAGAATTTCACCAAACACAATAAATGTTTCTTAGTTAAAAAGGCATACATTAAATCAGTATTGTATAAAAAATTGGTATTTTTTTCTTTCTTCCCGATCGTATAAAACCCTCCGAATCCGTACATCATTCTTTATAGCAGATTCATCCGGCACAGCCATTTTTACAGGGCGGCAGGATGACAGGAGAATGGAGGTAAGGATAATGTCGGGCTACAAAGTTGAGATATGCGGAGTCAATACCGCCAAACTGCCTTTATTGAGCAATGAGGAGAAGGAAGTATTATTTGAACGTATACTGAATGGAGATAAAGATGCCAGGGAGCAGTACATTAAAGGGAACCTGCGGCTGGTATTAAGCGTGATACAGCGTTTTTCCAACAGTCAGGAGAACATAGACGATTTGTTTCAGATTGGCTGCATCGGACTCATTAAGGCCATTGATAATTTTGATATCACCCAAAATGTCAAGTTTTCCACCTATGCAGTGCCTATGATTCTAGGTGAGGTCCGCCGTTATCTCAGGGACAACAATTCCATCCGCGTAAGCCGCTCCCTGAGGGATACCGCCTACAAGGCGCTGTATACCAGAGAACAGCTTACCCGAACCAACTCCAAGGAACCTACGCTGATGGAAATTGCGCAGGAACTGGGGGTTTCCAAAGAGGATATCACCTATGCCCTGGACGCGATACAGACTCCTGTAAGCTTATATGAACCGGTCTACACCGACGGCGGAGATCCCCTGTATGTGATGGACCAGATTAGTGATAAGAAGAACCTGGAGGAAAACTGGGTGGAGGATTTATCCTGGTGGAAGCCATGAAGCGGCTGCCTGAGAGGGAACGGCATATCATTGATATGAGGTTTTTTGAAGGAAAGACACAGACGGAGGTAGCCCAGGAAATCCATATCAGCCAGGCTCAGGTGAGCCGGCTGGAGAAGAATGCGCTTCGGAGTATGAAGAGTTATTTGAGTTAACAGTGAAGGTTATGGACGGAAAGCCATAACCTTTACATATTCCTGGCTTTTATCTCTCATGATAGACAGTCCTTTAAACAAATTATCAAAATCTATACGCTGCGTAATATAATTTTCCGGAAAATCTTTTTATTTTTCAGTCTTTCAAGAGCATAATGCCAGTCATCCTCCTTATGATGGGTAAAGGACGAATTCCAGCTGCCCTTGACTGTCAGCTGATTGCGGAGAATTTTCCAATAACTATTTTGATCCATACAGATATCAGATGCAGGATTTCCTACCAGCTGGACCTTTCCTCCCGGAACTGTACATAAAAGTGAACCTTGGATCGTTTCACTTTTTCCTACACACTCAAAAAAACATCTGCGCCTCTGCCTTTGGTTTTTCCATTATCCACCGATTCATATCTGTGGAAACGCTGTCGCAATAAGAACTCTCTGCAATTCCAAGCTGCACAGCCATCTTTTTCTGAAGCTTCTTATTTCCAACCACTAAAATATTTTGCACACCCATTTCAACCAAGAACATAGTTATGAGGAGCCCAATCGTTCCAAGGCCGCAAACCACAGCAATGTCATTGTACTCCGGCATAACGCTTCGTATACTGTGGACCGCTACTGCCATTGGTTCCAGCATGGCGGCCGCTTCAAAGGAAACGGATTCCGGAAGTTTAATAAGATTCCATTCTGGCACCGCTACATATTCCGCGAATCTCCGTGGGTCCTGGAACCCAGATAACTATAATTTCTGCACAATTCATACCTTTGCTTTTTACAGAATTCACAGCACATACAAGGAAGGAGCGGAAATATCCCTACCCGCTTACCAAGCCATTCTGCATCCGTTTGCTTTCCCGCCTCCCGTACAACGCCTGAACACTCATGCCCTGGAATCAGGGGGTACGAATAGGCTCCTGTCCGGTAAATTCTAGGAATATCCGAGCCGCATATACCTGCCGCTTTTACCTCTACTAATACCTGTCCAGGCTGTACTGCGGGCTTTTTTACTTTCTCAAAATCTAACCGTCCAATTCCATGTAAAACATAAGCATTCACACCAATTTCCTCTCTTCCACAAAACGCATTAAATCTTCTTTTGTTGTAATCTTGTAATTTGTTTCTTCCCCATCTACCAGCTGAATCGACATTCCAGCCAGAATTGCCGGTTCAGAGCTTCCACTAATATTCAAAAGCTGGTCGCTCGTCAGACGCTGGTTTGCCTTAAAATATTTTCCATAAGCAAAGACTTCCGGCGCCTGTCCGCAGACCAGGCTCTCTCTTTTTAGCAAAGAGGTTATCTTGTCTCCGTCCTCACTGTAATAGACAGTATCTTTCATTTTTAGTACTGGCATTGCGCCATCTGCATTTTCTGCAGCGCAGATGCAGCGTCTTACCAGTTCATCAGAAACATTGGGGCGGGCAGCATCATGAATTATAACTAAATCGCTGTCTTGAGCTTCACACCCAGTATTTGAAGAGCTTTATAAACGGAAAGCTGACGGTTTTCACCAGGTTCGGAAAATCCCAGAAACGTCTGACAGCCGACTCGCTCCACTTCTCTGTTCAGAATGTCATGCCACATTGGATCAGCAGCGATGACAATACCGTCAATCTCCCTAATCCTTCCAAAAGTCTCCAGGCAATAGGATATAAGCATTTTTCCGCCTGCCTTACAATACTGCTTTGGAAGAGGCAGCCCTTTCATCCGGCTGCCCGTTCCGCCGGAAAGAATTACGGCATAGATCATGTTGTAACCTCCTCCAAATCCTTTCTGACATCCTGCAGAATCTCCTGATAGGTTTTATTTTTACCAAACAGAATCGTAGTTCCAAGGACAAAACCTTTAACCCCTTTGCCCATACTTTAGTATCTTGTCTCTGGAGCATGCTCCATCCCAGTAAATATCAATATTGCGTTCTTTCCTGGCTGCCAGAAATTTATCCAGCTTTTGTCCAATATATGGAAGAAATGCTTGTCCTGCATTCCCAGGATTTACGCTCATTACCAGCACCCTCCTGGCAAGAAACAGCAGCTCGTTAATCGTCTCAAAGGATGTCCCCGGATTCACGGCAATCCCTGGCGTAATACCTGCATTCAAAATTGCCTGCAACGTGGTGGAGATGGTAATCAGCTTCCGGATGAACATAGATCACATCCACGCCTGCATCGATAAACACCTTTAAATAACTCATAGGACGTTTAATCATCAGATGAACCTCTACCGGTTTCTTTGTCAGTCTGCGGATACATCTGAGGTCCTGAATTCCCATACAAAAATTAGGCACAAACTGTCCGTCCATAATATCAATATGAAATGAATCAATCCCCCCCGCTTCCAAATTGCGGATCTCTTTTTCCAAACAGCCATAATCCGCACACATCATAGAAGCAGATAACTCTATATTGTTACAAAAATCATTCACGGTAAACGCTCCTCTCCTTTTCGGTCATTCCCTGCAAAATATCTGCAATCCTCTCACTGGCATGACCGTCACCATAAGGATTGACCGCTCTTGCCATCTTCTCATAAGCAGTTTTGCAAACCAGCAATTCCTTAGCCTTCCGATAGATTCCTTCTTCTTCCACACCAGCCAGCACAGCGGTACCGGCTTTGACGGCTTCCGGACGTCTGTTTCTTTTCGCAGCACCAGAACCGGCTTTCCAAGCGCAGGCGCCTCCTCCTGTAAGCCCCCGGAATCAGTAACGACCATATAAACTCTGGCCATCAGATTATGCATATCCAATACGTCTAAGGGCTCTGTAAGGAAAATCCTTTCCACCCCGCTCAAAATAGGGATGACCGTTTCACGCACCTTTGGATTTAAGTGAAGAGGATAGACTAAACTCACATCCTCCACATCTTCCACAATCCGTTTCAAAGCAAGACAAATCTGCCTCAACGGTGCGCCTAAGTTTTCCCGTCTGTGGGCAGTGACAAGAACAATTCTCCCTGCTGCGGCAACCAGCGGCTGAAGAGCGGTGTTAGAAAAACATAATCTCTTCTCACTGTTGTTTTAAACGCATCAATTACTGTATTTCCTGTGATGAATACAGGTGATGTCACCCCTTCTTTTTCTAAATTATGAGCATTTTCCTTTGTAGGAGCAAAGTGAACTGCTGACAATCGGCCTGTAAGGCAGCGATTCATCTCCTCAGGAAAGGGAGCAAACAGGTTTCCTGTGCGAAGTCCTGCCTCCACATGTCCTACAGGAATCATCTGATAGCAGGATGCTAAGGCAGCTGCAAAAGAACTAGTTGTGTCCCCATGTACTAAAACTATATCCGGCCGTTCTATTTTCAAAACAGGCTCCAGATTCAGCAGCACTTCTGATGTAATTGCGGTCAGAGACTGATTTTTCCGCATGATATCAAGATTATAGTCACTCTCCAATGAAAAGCAGTCCATAACCTGTTTCAGCATCTCTCTGTGCTGGCCGGTCAGGCATATTTTACATTCAATTCCATCTCTTTTTTCAGTTCGATAATCAGCGGACACATCTTCACCGCTTCCGGCCGAGTTCCAAATATAGCTAATATTTTCATTCTATATCTCCCATGATAATTCAGCTTTCTGTCTCCAACAGGGCTGACGCAGCCTCCCTGACAGAGGCGTCCGCCAGCTTTCCCAGAGCATGATCGTAAATAACGCCTGACAATTGGACACTGTCGCTCCTAATTTCCTTCTTATCGCCTATAAGCAACACAGGAATATCCGCTTTTTCTATCTCATCAGCCATCCGCATATAGTCTGTCCGCTCAAAACAAGCCCTTCCGCTCCCAGTGCGCCTGCTCCCTCCATCAATTCATCTGCAATTGCCATTATTATTAAATTCTGATAATTGCGATGATTGATGAACCAGCCGACGTTTTCCTTCCGCTCTCCCAGGTCTTCATTGCACACAACAATGGCAGCGACTCCGGCCTGCTCCGCCTGCCGCAAAAATCGCTCCCGGTTTTCTCTTCTAAAAGGAATCATCAGCGGTTTGCCGCTGTTTAATCCTATCTCCAATGCAGTTGAAAATAAATCCCATTCTGCCAATTCCGAATATGTAATACCCTTTTGCAGCGCCAGCCCGTCCACATCAAGCCACAGCGCGTCAAATTGAATGGTTACCCCATCTCTGCTTTTTGCTAAAGCACGTTCCCCTATCCGGGCGGTCCACCCATTGTAAACTCCTAAAATCCGTGAAAACTTTTTTACAGAAAACAGCCGGCTCAAGCCGATCCGCTTCTGTTCCGGGGTAACCCCATCCCTGCCGGCGGCCTGATGAAGCGCAGAGGAAGAGATTCCCTTTGTATACTCCGGCTCCACAATCTCCCCTCCCCATTGGGCCATAACCTCCATAGCTCTGGCTCTGACTGATGCCAAAGGACCCTCCCGCCAATCTGTGCCATGTACCATATAGTCAGGTTTATATTTCAGAAGATTTGCTCATAATCTCTTGTTTCCTGTTTAACAACCATGTCAACGCCTTTGATATTCTCAATAATCAGTTTTCTCTGCTCATAGGTCATAGCAGGAACCCTTTTATAAGAGGCAATGGCTTCGTCCGTAAAAAGTCCCACCATAACCTGTCCAAGTCCGGAAGCAACCTTTATAATGTTTAAATGACCTGGGTGTACCGTATCCACTGCCATTGGGACATACACCAATTTTTTCTCTCTCATGCTTATTCCTCCGCCAGATATTTCATAAAGTTTAATCTGTTTTCTTTAGGTGAAAGAAATGGCCGTCCCAAATCCGGCCTGGATCCGATAGCAGTAAGGATCTCAATGAAAACCAGTTCTTTTTGTCCCTTTACAATCTCCAATATATGGCTCAGCTCCTCGCACGAATGCACCCGGTATGCAGAGGTGTAGCCAAGGCTTTCGGCTGTGCGGCACAGATTAACCCTGCCCGCCACTGTAGGAAGCCCGCCAACGGATTCATGAGCGCCGTTATTAAAAACAATATGAATCAAGTTTGCCGCTCCTGAGCTTCCAATGACAGCCAAGCTCCCATATGCATTAAAAGGGCCCCGTCGCCGTCCAAACACCATATCCTCCTATCAGGTCTTGCCAGGCAATGCCAAGGGCTACAGAAGAACTGTGTCCCATAGACCCCACAGTCAAAAAGTCCTTTTGATGCTCCTCTCCTCTCTGTTCCCGCACCTCAAAACTTCTCGGGATATCTTTCCTGTGGATGCTACGATAACATCCTCGCCTGTCCGTTCTAAAATCATCTGGATTGCCCGCTCGCGTTTCAGTAGAAATTCATTTTTATATATCTGTTTTTCACTGTTTACAAGGGAGTCTGCAGTAAAAACCAGCGCCGCCTGTCTCCCTTTATCTAAAAGGGAATGCACCTGCTGAAAGATACAGTCCAATTCTTCCGGGGATGTGGTTTCTCTTATTGTGAACGGGACAACGCCTATATCACTTAAAAGCTGATGGGTTATCATGCCTTGAAAAGAGTGCTGAGGTTCATCTTTCATTCCAGGCTCTCCTCTCCATCCCACCAGGAACAGACAAGGAATTTCATAAACCTGCTGATTTAACAGGGATATAACCGGATTAGCAATATTGCCGATTCCACTGTTCTGTAAATATACCACCGGTATCTTTCCTGTAGCCAGATAATATCCGGCTGCCATGCCGACACAGTTTCCCTCATTTGCGGCTATTACATGTTCATGGGAAATCCCCTTTTCTTTCATCAGATAGTCGCAGACAGGCCTGAGCAAGGAATCAGGAACACCTGTGAAAAACTCTTTGTCTAACTGTTTAAACAATGCGTCAACATTCATCACTTCCACCTCTTAATCATTTCAACACAAGCTTCCACTGACAAAGAACCATCATTTTGTATAATGATATCAGGATGCTTTGGTTCTTCAATTGCCATATCCATTCCAACTACATTCTTTATTTCTCCGGACTTCACATTGCTGTATAAGGACTTTTGGTTTCTGGCCTGAAGCACTTCCATAGGAACCTTCAGATAAACCTCGCAATAACGTTCAATGTTTTTCCGATTCCAGTCCCTCACCTGGTCAAACATAGAAATAGTGCCGATGATCACAGTAACGCCCTGCTTTGCCAACATGGCCGACAATCTTGCATAGCGCATAGCCGCTTCCAGCCGTTCTTCATTCGTGTAACCCAAATCTCCGGCCACAGTTTTGCGCAGTTCATCCCCATCCAAGAGAACTATCCCCTCTCTTTCGCATATGAATTCCCGGTACAAGCAGGAAGCAATGGTTGTTTTCCCCGCGCCTGAAAGCCCTGTTATCCAATATACGGTGCCCTGGGGCCGGTTTCTCATTTTTTGATTCTCCATACCTGAATCTATTCTCCTTCCACAGGAATAAAATTAATTATTTCTTTAATGGGCATACAATATTTTTCTGCATCCTGCCCGGAACATCCATCTCTTAAAATAGCTTCCGCCGTCCTTGTCATGGCCGGGAACGCACTTCTCAGAAGGTGATTGGCATGGATAATAATATTGATTCCATGGGCAATCAATTCTTCCTCCCGGATTTGATTATAGGTTGTAGGAATGGCTACAATAGGAATATCCGGATAGGTATGCCTAAATTTACCGCAGAATTCAAAAACCTCGTCCGGAGATTTTTGGCGTGAATGAATCATGATTCCGTCCGCCCCGGCATTCACATATATTCCGGCGCGCATTAGGGCATCTTCCATGCCCTGCTCCAGAATTAAGCTTTCAATTCTGGCAAAAATCATAAAATCGGATGTTTTCAGCGCATGCTTTGCAAGTCGGATCTTTTCCCCAAAGTTCTCGGGGTCTGCCTGCGTCTGCTTCACTTCTGTTCCAAAAAGTGAATTTTTCTTAAGCCCGGTCTTATCCTCAATAATAACTGCGGACACGCCAAGACGCTCCAATGTCTGGACGTTGTAGACAAAATGCTCCGTCAATCCTCCGGTGTCTCCATCCACAATAATAGGCTTTGTAGTCACTTCCATAATTTCATTAATTCGGTCAATTCTGGAAGACCAGTCAACCAGTTCAATATCTGGTTTCCCACGTGATGAGGAATCGCAAAGGCTGGAAATCCACATTGCGTCAAACTCCCGCTCCTCGCCGTTGCACATATGTACTTTTGCATTTTCCGCCACAAGACCTGTTAATCCGCTGTGCGCTTCCAACACCCTTACAGACGCTTTCAGCTTCAACAGCCTGCGCAACATTCCACGGCGTATCTCGGGAATTGCATACCTCCGGAACACATCCCGTTCCAGGGCATTTATATTTTCGTCCTTTGTATATGGAAACTCAATCAGCTCTCCTCCCATCTGTTCCAATAACCTGATAACCTCCCAGCGAAGCTTCGCCTTGCTTCCTGTCTTCCACTCATCTCCATGGACAATAATATCAGGATGGTACTGCTCAATAATGGGTCTGTAACTTAAAGTATCCTTCTCAATCACACGGCTGACAAATCCCAACGCCTTAATCATCTGCCAGCGTTCTTCAAACGGAACCAGAGAGGGGCGCCTGTATTGGCATATTACGTTGTCTGTAAGAATCCCCACCGTCAGTTCCCCAAGGGCGGCCGCTTTCTGCATAATACGGATATGTCCATAGTGCAGTATATCTGTGCTCACACTCATATAAACCTGCTTCACTTCAAATACCCCGCTTTAATTAATCTTTCGCGCACCTGCTTGTCAGAAAACAGTTCCAGATTGACAGTAGCAGCTTCCGGAGTCAAAGGCTTAGCCGGAAGCCTTCTATGGTGCAGGCATCCGTCACAAAGTGTTTCCGAAACATTGTCATCCATAAATCCCTGCCGCAGATTCTTCATTTTTTCACCGTACCAGCCGTCTCTGAGGGATACCTCGTTTAAGTCAGCCACAACCAGCATATTTTCATAATCTGCATTGCAGACTGAAAGGTATCCCTCATGCGTAACATAGATGGAATCAAAGGGAAGATTACAGCGCCTATAAGTTTCATCGTCATAGGTGCAGCGGAGGAGCTCATCTATTTCCGGCATATTTCCTCCCTGATTGTAGACGTCTTTAAATACAATTTCATCTGCAAGCCCTTCAAACACCTGAAAATAATCATCTCTCAGATGTTCCGTATATCTGGTAAGGATCCCTGTGATAAAAATTTTAAATCTGCGCCCGCTCTCTTTCCGATATTCATTCATATACGTCAGGTGCTTCACTACAATATCAAAGTCATCCTTTCCATGTATAAACTGGTACATCTCACGGTTGGGAGCGTTTATGGAAAACTTGATACTATCCACGCCGTTATCAATAACCGCACGCAGCTTATCCGGTGTAGCCAAAGAACCATTGGATGTAAGATAAACATATTTATAACCAATATCCTTTGCCTTCTTTACATACAGCGGCAAATCGTTGACAATAAAGGGCTCTCCCGTAGCATAAAAGCCAACCTCTCTTGTTCCCAGGTCATAGGCTTGCTGCAACACGCTGTAAAGTATTTCTTCTTTGATAAATCCTACGGGACGCTTCATTTTCTGATGAGTGCAGAAAATACAGGCATGGTTGCAGGCATTTGATAGTTCAATGAGAAAATTCGTATAGGGGAAGGGAGGTTTTAAGCTGTAGAGTTCCTTCAGATGGGCTTTTTTTAATCTTACGCGTTCTTCTAAATTCATAATCTTTTCTCCTTTAGCATTTATTAATATCGCATCCAGCGTGTTTTGCCGTGATGATTCTTTCTTTCATCTCCTTATGCCGCATTCTCAGGTACTGAATTCGACTCAGGTATTCCGTTTTCTCAATGTGATTATGCTCCCCGTCACAATGTGTAAAATAGTACTCCTGCCCGGAATCTAAGCAAATATATTGATCTATGTCGGTTTTTACTCCTGAATAACCTTCACAGATATCTGTGCCGCCTGCGCCTCTTTCCATGATTGCACCTCTAAAACCGCTGGAATAAATGGGATAATCACAAAAGAACATTTCCTGGGGAGCCGCCATCTTAAGTACCCAATCCGTCAAGACATCAAAGTGTTCATAGGAGAAAACACGTTCTACTTCACCTCTTATTCCTAAATTAGTAATACCAAGAATCGTGTGCATACTATTGTCTTTATATCTCCTTCTGTCAGTATCCTCCCATTTTCCATGGTCGCTCATATAAATATTCACCGTATGTACGCTTAACAGTTTTGTATATAAATCAATTACGCAATCTGCATAGGCGGCTGAGCGTTCTATCTTCTCACTTTCAGTTTTATAAGATTTATGAAATCCGTAACTCATGTTTTTCATAGTTGATTCCGGTGAAATAAATGGCTCATGGGTTTCTTCTAAAACATGAACGATGCCAAAGAATGGTCCATTAGAAAGAATCAAATCTCTCAACATTCTCCAGTAATGCACTGACGCAGCAATCGATGTTTCACAATATTCACTCCCATCTTTTTCCTGAAATAAAATTTTTTCTATATATCCGTAGGTTTCAAATCTATATCCGCTTTCGGTGATCTTTTTATATACTGGGCTGTCACTTATTATTCTTCGCTCATAACACCCCTCCCCCCATTATTTTCATCACTTTTTTCTTTTATTCTGAAATCTTTCCAAAAAATCATTCTGACTGTAGGCTTCGTATACGGGGTAACCGTATACGAATTAAGAAATATAAGACCTTGATGAATATGAGCCGAGACTTTAGGCAGTAATCTTAATTCATCGTAACCTACCTGATCAATCCAGTGTAGAATAATATCCCTGCTGTGGCACAGTTTATTTCTGGATTCTATTTCCTCCTGTATCTTTTGTAATAACCTATTAATGTCTCTATGTATTTTTACCAAAAATGCTGATTGGCCGAGAAATTTTATCCCCTCTTTCATATACGTATAAAAAGAAACAAAATCACGCATCGACAGGCATATGCTTAATAAACGAGTCAATGTATTTTCATTTGGGTCTGCTCGAAAATCAGATATGGCCTCTTGCAAACGGTTATGTGTAAAATCCCGCTCTACTGTATAGTATTCATATTCCTTCCCTAAACAAACACTGTATGTGCGTCTTATTTCGGTATATAGATCGATTACATAAATGCCCTTTTTTAACAGTCGTTCTTTTTTCTTCATAATAAATATTTTTTCCATTATAAAGAGAATTGATAATATAAATATCACACTGGGACTCTTTGCTTTTTAGCAGGCTGTCATTGCAGCCTAAGACAGGCGCCGCCTTTCCTTGTCCATAAAATATCTGATCCGCAGAAGGAGCTCTATCCACAATTGATACAATCTCTCCATATTGGGAAACCAATGATACGAACGGATGAATTGTTTTTTCAGAAGGTTTAAGTCCCCGGATAATAATTTTTCTGCCATGTTTTATAACCGCATTTTGCAGGATATCTCCTATTATCCGCTCTAATCTTGTTTTCAATAGATCAAATGCCTGCAATCCGTTGTCTTTTATAATTGCTTCCAGTTCTTCTTCAATATCTATCATCTTTTGACAAATCCTCCAAAAATTCCGGGACTGATCGTTTAAGTTCCCTTTTTACTGTATTTCAATATACTCTCCTGCAGAGTATGAGTTTTTGCATACTGCAAAACTCATCACTGTGGGAATTTAAAGGGATAGGCGCCTCCAAAACTCTATTCGCCTTAATAGCCTGGGATATTGGCACTTCCTGTGCCTTCTGTAAACATTCTTTTATCCTGCAAAACAACGCCTCCCCTTTTGGCGTATTTACAAGTACCAGAGAAGTTCCTTTCCTGTCGTCCAATAAACGGTCATAATTCCATATTTCCCAAAAATCTCCTAACGTTATATCGCCACAACGATTTACTGTTGTATAGTTACACGTTCCGCAGCATGGCCTGAGACTTAGCCTCTCATTAAAAGCTCTGTAGTAAGAACTTTCGTTGATATTAGACAAATAATTATTCTTTTCAGTCGTAATCTTTAAGTTCAGTAAATATGTCCAACCTTTTGATTTATCCCGGAAATTTATTGATTTTATGGTTTCATTGCTAAATTCTTCATCAAGATATTTTTTAAACATAGTTTGTGACGGAACGCCATGGCATAACAAATCAATTATATATAAATTCTCAGGAACCCCGCCTAAGTATCTTGTCAACCCGTCTGTCTGACAGGGAGTTCCGGAAAACAAAACTGCTTTTCCACCGGACAGCAGCCTTCGGATATCCTCATAAATTGTTCCTATTCTGCTCTGCACATATTTTGATGTCCTGATAGCTTTTAATTCTTCTTTTGTATGAATAATAATATGCCTGGCTTCATCGGAATGAATAAATGCTGCTCCACATACGCTTCCTCCTAACTCTAATATGTATTCTGCTAAAACAGAAAACACGCCGCCAGAGGAACTTTTCTCCCTTATCAGGTCATCGGCCCAAGCCGCATAACATTTTTGTACTTCTCTTTTTTCTTCTTTCCTTACGCTTAAACAACCACAGACTTGTGTACACTTTGCACATTTTACACATTTCTTTTCATTTACATTTGGATATAAAAACCATTTTCATGAACTTCCATAGAAATAGCATTTGCGCCGCATATATTCATACAGGCTTCACAACCCGTACATTTGTCATAATGGACCGTAATATATTTTTTCATATGATTTAATCGGGTCTGCAGTGTTTTTTCCTTTTTTTTCTTTAATTTACCAACAATCCGATTCATTAAATGGATAATTAATACTTCTGCCCGATCGGCTATACACCATTTAAAACATTTCTTTCCTGGTAACTTAAGGCTATTTAAAATCCACTGTTGCCCTCTGTTCCTCTCCTCTATGATTTTTTCGTTTACCTGTTTATAATCCATCTCTTCCATAGTAAAATTAAGTTGTCCCAAATCAGCGTAACAAGTAAAACGGCTTGTATCTATTTCAAACAATTCTTTTAGCGTATCAATTCTGGAGGCTCCCCTTTCTTTGTTATAAATACAATAAAAAGGGCGGTTAAAGATAATAGAAAAACAGGTTCCATGAAATGAATCAGTAACCATCAATGTACAATTTTTTACAAAATATAAAAAATCCTCGATTGACATGTCACTTGACTCCTTTATAATTTTCATTTTATAGCGGTTCCCAATTTTCTTTTCCAAATCTGCGCTTTCATCTGTAAAATCCAGAATATATAAAAAACAAACGGTTCCCTTTCACACATGCTGCTTTGTAAAATTAACGTCTCGTATTCTTCTTTTGCAATCAAAAAAACGGGATCTGCGATTACGGATAAGTCTCGCCGTTTGCCAAAATATGTTTTGTAAACTTCAGGGCCGTCCAGCTCCCGCAAACTCACAGAATTGAATCGGTCTAGGTATCGTGAAATCCCTTTAATTCGGGATTTAGAATTACGTACTACGTTGGTTCCGAAGCTTGCAGCCACAGCTACTATATTCTTTTTATAGTCAATTGCATAAAAATACCATTCATCGGGCACCCACTCCAGCCGCAAAACCTGGTCAGAGCCCAGTAAAAAGTGATTATAATTTTTATTTAGATCCCGATAATCCTTGTATGTAATATAATTTTTACTCGTACATTTTACATATTTCTGTATGAATTTAAAATTTCTTCCCTTCTCACACTCGCTTGCTGATACTCCTATTGTTGTTTTAATGAGACACGGCTCAAAACCACCTTCACTTAATAATTTCGACAAAGCAAAAGCAGTTAATGCCGCCCCATGTCCATCAGCCCACCAGTAATTTACAATCGCGCACTTTTTTTTCAAAACATTTCATATGCCGTCTATTTTCCTTTGCAGATTTCACTATAAAGCTTTTTTGAATAACTGAATTTTTCCACTTTATTAATATCCAAAAATGCAGTTCCCGCAGCTGCCTTAAGTTTCTTTTTTATGTCAGAATCAGGATTCGTCCTCTCTTCTTCTCCATCTCCGCATATGCCATACCAATATTCTCTTCCGGTTCCGTCGATCACATATTTGTAATCGTATGTAACGGCCCCCCGGTAAGCCACCGCATATTCCGGCGCTCTTCTGGAGATAAACCGCTCCACTAATACTTCTGAATAAATATCTACATCCTGAAAAACCGCATAATCATCCAGCGCTCTTTCCAGAGGATATTTCTCTTTCTCCAAAATCCACTGCACCAATTTATAAAAATTTCTTAGCTGCAAGAATCTTTTTTCTTTAGCATTCTGTATTCCATCCCACACAAAGAAATGTACGTGCAGCTTTACCTCAGACCAGTAATGCTGTGGAAACTGAAAATGTTCCCCGTGATCGCTCATGAATATCTGAGTCCTATTGCCCAGCAGCCTGTGATAAAATATAATCCTTTTGTCTATGTATTTATAAGAAGCTCTCATCTGTCGTTCAATATCCATTTGTTCGATATCGTATGATATTTCTTCCAATATGGGCGAAACCATTGGAGGATGAGTCTCAGTCAAAAAATGGAGCATATAGAAAACCGGCTGCTGACTATCCAGCATATGAATCACAGCAGTCCAGAGAATCATATTACAGGAGGCATTCTCTTTCATATTAATGGTATATTCATCTGCCATTGCTCTGCTTCTCTCACCATCACATCCAATCATTTTAAACTCATAACCCGCATGTTCCAAATACTGCAGGAGTACGCTATTCTCCTTTTGAATAATCTTTTGGCTTGCTTCAAAATCATCAATCGGAAGTATACCCGACATAATTGCCCGCTGTGTCTGATGCGTGAAGGGCGTATTTGTATATGCACGTTCAAAAAATACCGACTGCTTTGACAATTGATAAATACCTGGAAGATAATTCAATCTATGATAAGAAACCGCATCTGTCCAAAACAGCCATACGTCCTTCTGTTTTCTGGTTTTGAGTTTATCTTCTATTAAGTTAATTAGCTCCAGCGTTTTTTTCTCCACTTCTAAAATTAAAGCTGGTATCCTGGGAGTACGTTTGCGCCTTTCACATAATTCTAAAACCATATTAAAGTCTTTTGCTTCAACTGCAGCAGTCAGGAGACGGCTTAATTTCTCATCGTCTGTTCCTCCGCTATTGAAATAAGCGCCATAGAAAAAATTTAATATTTCATGGGAGCCCACACCGCTGCGATACTTATAAAATGGGGCTTTTAGCTTGTAACCTCGTTCTTCTAAAAGGCCGCATACGTCAACTACCTTATAACGCCCAGTCTTAACCAGTTCCTCTTTAATCTCCCTATGCCTGTTAAAGGAGGTAATTAACACAACATCGATAGGCAGTTGTTCCATTTTGTCAACTGAATAACAGGGAACTGATTCCTGAAACGCCCGGGTAATAATTTTATCAAATATTCCAACCACATTCTTTTCCCGGAACTTAACCAGGCGCAAAAAAATGCAGTGAATTCGCCCTTCGGACGAAGCGCGATATTGGCGTGAGTTGGCAGTTCATCAACAATTTCCTGTACCGCCGCCATTATTGCTCTGCAGAGTTCCTCCTCCTGGTTTGTATTTGTGAGCATATTATGAAGATCTTCATAACATTGCAAAACATCTCTCATCTTAATGCGCCTCCGCTCTGTTGGTTTCAGTTAATAAATCCCCACCAACACTATCTACAGCAGCTTAAACATTCATTATGATATCTGTAACGTTCCATGGTTAACACTTTCTGCAGCTCATTGATATCGGCCGCAAGCAGCTCCCTATATAACTTTACTTTGTCAGAATATAGTATATGGTTCGGATTCACTTCCTCATTTTCAACATATAACTTCTCTTCTCCATTTTCCATATGCAGAAATATATCTGTATCTGTTAATATGCCTGCCACTCCCAGGGTCTTGTACAGCTGCCTGCGTTCCACTAATCTTTTCAAAATTCCAGGATTATATACCGGCAGAATCGCAAGTTTTACATAATTATCCGCATATTCTTCCAAACGTTCCTTTTTTACAGACCTTTCAATGATATCTTTAAAAATTTTTGCCAGATGATAATTAGCTACTAGATTGTGATTGCTCCCCACCCCCAGATGAGCGTCCGAGATAATGCAGGCAGGATTCAGCTGTTTTCGATTCCATCGGTATTCTTTCGTATTGTTTTTTAAAAAGAATCTAATACAACTCCATGATCTCCCATAATTATCTGTGTAATTCCATCACATTTTAAAAGTTTGTAATAAAACCATACTATTTCATCAATATATCTTTGGGAACTGCAGTATTGATCTCTCAATTCTTCCAGCGTCCAGTCACATGGCACCTCCCGCAGGTGTTTATCATATAACGGATTCAAAAAGGGGGAATGAATTTCTGCAAGCCCATGCATATATGTAAACGTATTACCATGAGTGGCGCACATTTCACACAGTCCTTCAAAAATACTTCCGGCGCCAAAATACTGCTGCATTCCTTGCTGCTCTCATCTATTAGGGCATAGGCATAGCTGCGCTGTTCAGCTAAAAACTGAAATTTAAATTGATTTTTATGCAGATACGGTAATAATTCTCCATCATCATTGGTAAAATAAACCCTTTCATATAGTTGGTTATTGAAGATTTCATATCCAGTCATAAGGGACATTACCGTCTCTCTGCTCTGCCCATATTGATCCATGACATTATGGAAAGAAAAACTTTCTGCTTCTATCTCCTTTAAATGCGGCATATTTTTTACAGCTTCGCAATTCAACGAGTCTACTAGAAACAACATTACATTTCTAGTTTTTCTCTTTTCCAATTCCTTCCGCAGTTCAACAAAGACAGTTTCTATATCAAGTTTAAGTTTTGCCAGCCTTACACTTGCTGTCCATCCGAATTTTAAGTACTGCTCTATCATCACTAAAGCATGACCATAGTCACGAATAAATAGAAGTCCAATAATAACCTTTAGGAGATGCATAGGCTCTTCTGTTTGGATAAACTGAACATAATCCTTATTAATCTGTCTGTATTTCCAAAGGTCGTTATACCGATGAAATTCTTCTGTAAGGTTGTATCCCCGACGAATAAGCCATGAATGTATCCCTATAACCTCCCCCTGAAGCCCTGCTCCATCAATTCATCCTTTATTTCCTTCTCGAGAGCCTTTGATGGAATTAAAATTGTATCTAAAGAAAACTCAGAGATTTTCTCTGGCCTTATAACCGGTATCTTTTCCAGTTTCCAAAAAAGGGGTTCATGGAACATTTTATCTATAATACAAACAATATTGTCAGGAACATTACCGACCGCCCCAAAAAACTTTCTGGTCATTTCTCCATTTCCATAAATTGCAACATTTTTCAGCTTTTAATTTTTGATTAACAAGATTTTTTAACTCGCTGCAGATTTTTTCGTATAACACCCCCCCCCCCATAATTCCACATCTTTATTCTCTTGAGCCATATCTTGAATAAACTGATTGACAATCAAGTCCAGTTTTATTTTTCAAATCAGACATTCTTATTTTTATCTCCCCTCTTTTTCAATATCCATCCATTAAACAAACCGTCTGCCAAACCTCCCTCATAAGATATATTTTGCCGTACTTCCAAATCGCACCCCCATTTTAGCCGAAATTTCTTCAAAAAAGGAATCTTTAAACCACTTTTCCCAGCTATCTATTTCCAGCAAACCTTTGGCTGAATCATTTTTATCGATAATAACTGCCACCCCGCCTTTACAAGTGACTCTGAGCAACTCCTTCACGGCATTTTCATGGGCAATGGCATGTTCTAACGACTCAACTGCATATACCAGTTCAAAGCTTTCATCCCCATAAGGCAGGCAGGTAAGAGGCCCGCTTTTCACCTCTATCTCCGGCGGAATATCCCTGGTTACCGTTTTTGAAATATCAACAGCGGCGTACTTTATCCCCGGCGCATCCTCAAGTAAATGAACCAAATATCTTCCTTTTCCGCATCCGGCGTCCAAAACCCTGGCCCCGGCGTCCAGTTCTCCAACCTTTTCAAGAATCAGACGGTATCTTCCGTCCTCTCTGTCAATTGACTCCGGAAAATGTGATGCCTGAACCTCGAATTCCGTTTTGCATTTATGATATAACGCATCCATAAAATATTTTACCGCCCAGCTGATTTCCTGATTTGGAAAATAATCAGGATACTCGGTCCAGTCCGTTCCCTTAGGATTTTCACAGGTTGGATAGCTCCCAAACCATCCACCGCTCTGGTTTTGCAAACTCATAAAATAGTGGAAGGCACGATTTCCCCGCTCTAAATCTCCCAGCTTATACCAAACCAGAGCAAACTGTATCAGACCGGTGGAACATACCCAATTAACATTTTTGTAAGCCGGTATCATGCCATTTTGATGCTGGAGCCCGGCAATTTTCTTCATTCCCTTCTCTGCCAATTCCTTCTGCCCTATATCTACCAAAGCTTCCATAACATAACCGTAGAAATGCGACAGCATCCCGAATTCCATAATTTCGTCCAGCCTGTTTGTCAGATAATAGTCCGCTATGTACATGGCATCTTTACAGTATCCTTCTTCTATCAAGGGAGACAGGCAGTAGAGGTGGATTAAATCTGAACACTGACGGTTATCCCAGGCTTCCGTGGATGGAGTCACCAGCCTTCCCTCTCCATCAGCCCGGCCTATTATCCATCTGCATCCCCTTCGTATGCAGTCATCCGCCTCCGGCAGCATATTACGTACGGCCAACAAGCCTTTTAAAATCTGCGCCGTATCAAAAACATATGAAGCTTTTCCCTCTGCGTCACTCCAAGAACCATCCTCATTCTGTATGCTGCAAAGCCATTTTCCATAGGATAAGGCTAAATCGCGAAAGCCCCAATTTAATAGAGTGGGAATAAAATATCCCGTCACTTCCGGATACGGAAGGACTAGATCTGTATTGTTAATAATACCTTTTCCAGGAATGGTATGCTTTTCTATCCAGCTAACTGCTTTTTCAAAACCTGCGCACCAGTCCACATCTTCCTCTTTTGGTTTTTTCAAACAATGAGCATGCTCTAGGTAAGTTGTATAGTCATATATCCCCATAGAATCCAGAGTTTCTGCAATGGCCGTTATCTTCCTTGCATCCGTGGAAATCACAATATTATAATCATGATAGACGGCTTTCAGTTCTTCACATGACAGTACCCGCTTTCCATTTATCACAGAACCTGCCTTCTCTTTACTGCTGTCGGCAAAAATTCGATCTTATCCGCTCCAAAAAGAGCATTGCCCTTTCCCCATATTCCCCTGCTCCATAAAGAATTATTTTTTTATCTGAATTCATTTTGTTTCTCCTCTCTATCCACTGAATCCTCTCTGGCAGAACGCCGGACCCAAAGAAACGCAGCCGGAGGGAATCCGCTATTTTATGGTTCTGAAGCCATAAATCTGCAAACAACAGCTCCCTGACACCGGCATTTGAGCGTTCAAGCAAAAAATCCAAATATTTTAACCTGAGACGAAGCAGCTGTTGGTCAATCTCCGCCGCTCTGCTCTCTGTAAGGCTCTCGGAGTGACGCCGGTAATAATAGTGAACTTCCGGTAAATGGTAAATCCTGTACTGTTGGCAAATTCTCAGCCAATACTCGTAATCCTCCACCAAAACATATCTGGCGAATATTCCCCCACAGTTTCCAAAACCTCTGAACGGTACATAAAACAGGCGCCCACACAGTCATTAAAATATAGTTGTTCCTCCTCTGTAGAAACCTGCCCCGTCACTTTCCCCATCTCGTCAATGTAATACATGTCACAATACACTAAACCCACATCCGGCTTTGCTTCCAGCGTGTTATACATAGCTTCAATCGCATCCGGCATATATACATTGTCGTCCGATGTCCAGGTCAAATATTTTCCGGCAGCCTCCCTGAAGCCCGATTCAGTGTTCGGGGAAGTTTTAAATTTTTAAAATTGGAATAGACACAAATTCTCTCATCTGTTTTTTCCAGTTCTTCCATTATCTTCAGCGAATTATCTGTAGAGCAATCGTTTATCAATAATAACTCCCAGTCCTGAAACGATTGGCTCCGTATGCTGTTAATCGATTCCTGCAAATACCGCTCTCCATTGTAAACCGGCATTACAATACTTACCTGTTTCATACGTTCTCCTCCACCCATTGCGGAAGCTCTGTTTCCAGCAAATACTTGGCAGATATGACTTCTATTTTTTTTCTTATTCCTCTTTTTCTTAAATCAGCTTCAACTTTGCGGCTCACCTGCTCGTTGAGTATAGCTATAATTACACAGTCATATTCCTTTTTATCCATTGCGGAAAGAGGTTCTACCCCCATCTGCTTTATTTCGTCATCCTCTGCATGCCGGTCTACCCATGCGCTGACCACATAATCGCCGCTTTTTTTCAAGCTTTTTATATACTTCACGCCCAAATCCTCCGGCGCCATATATGAGTATTTTTTCACCAATTTTCACATTATTATAAGGAAAAAGGCTGTTTTCCTGAATTTCTCTAACATCTTCATAGCTGCGCAGCAATAGCACAAACCACATATACAGCTTAAGCTGAAAATCATCCGTCTTCCCCTGTAGCTCCTGGTAAAGCCTGCAAAGACTATCCCTGCTCACACGAAGCGTATTCAAGCCCTGTGTATAATTGTCCTGGCGGTAGTGATAAGGAGCGTCGCTGCACACCTGTATACAGCCAGCCATCTGTACAGCGGATATCACCGCCGCTACATCCTCCCCATATACCACCTTCTCATCCCGTTTCATGAATCCAGAATCCAGCAACAGGGATCGTCTAAAAAGTTTTGTACATAAGGATGGGGATATGCCAAATGAAAAAAAATCCCCCCGGCAAAGGCTATGACGCTTCAGTTCCTGTAGGGCGACTCCCCTGTAGATACCCTCAGCAACACCATTTTCAACTTTATTTATCCTGTCCGTCCATTCTTCCCAATATCCGAATGCGGTTAAATCAGCCTCAGTATCCGCCATCTTTTGTATTAATTGCTCATATGCCTCTGCTTCAACCCAGTCATCTCCATCTACAAACGTGACTATCTCTCCGCTGGAAGCATCAAATCCCCTTTTTCTGGCATTGACTCGTCCAAGATTTTCCTGATGCACCGTTGAAACACAATCATATCTCAATGCGAACTGGTCACAGATATCGCCTGATTTATCCAAAGAACCATCATCGACTACAATTATCTCTTTGTTGTGGTACGTCTGCATTACCAGACTTTCCAGGCACTTTCCAAGATACTTTTCCTTATTATATACAGGTACAATAATCGAAAGTTTCCTGCTTTCCAAAGGGCTGAATCCTTCTTCCATATTACCCTTTCCCCTTAACTTTCATTTATATATTCCATTATAAACTTTGCAGTTTTTTCTCCGCAGTCTCCGCTGCCATTGGCAAACAATGACTTATATATCTCAGCAGTGTGCAGAGAAACAATGTTATCCGGCCAATTGAGAATCTGCTCCAGGGTGATTTCTCGGGTCTCCCATATTATATGCCCTGACGGCTTAGACGGAATACTCCTTCCTGTTATCTGCTCAAAGGGATTTCCCTGCTCCAGAAGGCTATGCTCCGGTCGTTTCGGAACAACCGTATAATCGATTCCGCTCTCCGTATTAACAATCATAGTTCTGACGTCATTGCCGCCAGTGCATGCTGCCGGAATTTGAATTTTACCACCCGACAATTTTTTTACGGAGTAAAATTGAAAAACATCTCCGGCATCAGGCTTTAATACTTCGCTGCTCCCAGAAGCCAAATCAACTTTTAGCGCTCCTTTTCCAACAGAAGGCGCCATATAGCCGTCTCACCCACCACACAAAACCAGCGCATAAACCTTCCGAAAAACATTCCGGATGGCTCTCCGCCAATTCAATCTTTATCCCATCCAGCTTCCATCTGTAGATCGTTCCCGTCCTGTTACGGGCAACTAAATAAACTGCATCTTCATTGCCATCTATGAAAGAAAAAGAATTATCATTTGCACCCAGCCGGCGATATTTCATTTTGCCTGTTTGAATGGAATACTCTATAATAATATTCGTTCCATGGATAGGGATTAACGCCAGTTTTGCCTGCTTCAAAATACAGAAGTCATAAAAGTATGGGGCATTCAATTTTATTCCGTATTTATTTTCCAGGCGTTTTTTCCATGAGTTGTCAATGCTCCACGACTCCGTCTTAAGATCAAAGTTCGCAAAATAGGACTGTTCGGAGGGGATAAAATATAATTTATCATCGTCCAGCCAGGCTGAACAGAATTTGACGTCTCCCGCCTGTAATTCATCGTTATCCGGTAGCCTATACCGGATAAATGTGTTTTCGTTTATACTGTATTTTACTAGAGCTTCTCCCCTTCCCGGAATTAGCCACAAGTTATCTCCATCCTTAACGATATCTGTAAACAAATTATAAACCTTGCATTTTTCACCAGGTACGCTCCCCAAATAATCGGTTAATCCCAGATCACAATTCATATGAAAAAATCCGTTAAAATTTCTTGCTGTAAACCATATCTCTCCATTTTCTTCCGCGCTTGCAACATAAAGAACGGATAAATCAGAATGGGCATTCCGGCTTAAAACCGTTTTATTTTGCATGACTACCGGTTTTCCTGTTAATCCGTATAATATTGTCAGGGAACTGCTGTCTCCATAATAGAAATCAGTCCACGCAATCGCTCTGTGCAAATCCGGGGTATCGTCATATATTCCGCGCTCTTCTTCCTTAAAGCTTTTTACAATCTTGAGATAGCGTTCTCTAAGCTCCGGGCGCATGGATGCGAAAGTAGTATCGCTAAGGGGATGAGGGCGCCACCACAAAACCGCGTCCTCTCTTCTCTGAAAATCTCAATGACATCCTCAATTTTATTTAATTCCAGTTCTCCTTTTTGGAGAATACCTGTAACACTTGTATTGTAAAGAACCGCTCTTTTTCCTTTTAACATTGAATTCCACTGTTCAGGAAGAGCGAAATCCTCTCTTTTTGAATGTAACACCTTATCTACTTTCGGCGATCCCAATGCCTGAATTTTCCGTTCCAGTGCAGAACGGCTGAAAGCCCCTTTTCTGCCCATAAACCCTACCCATTCCTCAATGGCCTTTATATAAGTCTCCCTAACAGACTCTGACTGGACGATTACTAAATCCGAGAGTAAAGCGCCTGGAGTCTGACAAAATTGGAGCGAAATATTGCTGATTGCGCTGTTTATTATAAAATAAGATACATATACTAAACAATCGGTATACTGCTTCAGATTACGGGCATAAAAATCAGGATGTACTGATGTTACATAATTCATATCATCATACGGATTATGAATGATAATCACTTCCGGGCAATGTTCAGCCATATCGTAATCCTTATAATGCGTAACAAGTACATCATCTGGATAGAATTCTCCTTCATAATATTCCTCCCCCAGAGAACCATCTGTATGTTTTGAATAGTAAGGAATCGGCATAACTGTGCATCGGCAGTTTTCCTGTCCGCTAAAAAATTTGTAAATACTTTCCATACTGTCCCACATACTTGCCTTATAGGGCAAAAAAGAATTTCTGAAACTTCAGAAAACTCATTTTGAATTTGCTTTTTAGCGGCGCTTCTTTTTCTGTAAATCTCCTTCAAAATTCTTTGGCGAACAGGACCGGGAGCCGCATTCAGGCATTCCCACAACAGTTCACAATACTGTTCCAGCAAAGCGACGCTTGTGGTTCCCTCCCCCTCCGCATCCTCTATGGCTTCCCCCATTTCAATGGCGCAGTTCTGCATCTCTGCCAAAAGGCTGCCACATTCTTCCCTCCCCCCCTTGAGTTGGCATATTCCGTTCAGGGAATGCTCTGCTTTTTCCAAAGTCCCCATCATGCTCATCAGTTTCTTTTTCAAATATTTACGCATAATCATTCTCCACAATCATTCATTATTATCCGTTTTCTCCTGCCACTGCATTCTGTCTAACACGCCGTCATAATAGGAAGATGCGGACTTCATTTTCAATTTACTCTCCTGATCCAGCCAGCTTCCACTAAAATGATGAATGGAATATGTATTCTCTGTCAAATGCAGTCTGCCGCTCATATAGTCTCCTGGATGAAAAAACTCTGGCGAATAAACGACCATGCCGCCTATCTCCTGAGTTGTGCAGTCTGGCCTCATGCCGCGTCTCAGAAAGGGAAACGTCTCATAGTACCCGCAGGTAGTTAAATTCATGGAGCCATCCGGCATCAGAAACTTTTCGTTACACCGAAACTGAAGAAGTTCACCTATCATGGCATTCCCCTGTACCGCCCCGCTGCATCCGCCGCAATTAACAATACCCCACTGCTCCACCCCAGAAAAAGCAGGTACATACAGCAGATTATCCAGGCTTTTTATCAACTCCACATCTGTATCCAGATATATTCCTCCATACCGGTACAGAAGATCCAGCCTCGCCACATCTGGAATGAAGCCCCACTTCCCACATTCATAAGCCTGCTTCATATATGGATTCCACGACAGGTCATAATTACTTTCATCCCAACGGATAATTTCATAACCCGGGCAGTACTTTTCCCAACTTTCCACACAACGTACCAATGATTCAGGCATAGGATTGCCGGAAAACCAGCAGTAATGGATCTTCTTAGGTATCAGAGGAACCTCACTCCTGCGCACTGCGCCGATTCTGTCTTGTGCCTTTCTATGAGTGACTAACATAACAGGTAAAAGGTAGGTTTCCTGATCTTCAAGTTTCTCCACCTGATCTAAAAAAGAAATCACCGGTTCCAGGCGGCTGTTTGTAACCAGAAGAACAAATCGGCTGCACCTGCTTAAAGACTCCTCAAGTGAATATACCGGAACCGATTTTTCTTCTGTAATTTTAATGCAGGTTCCCTGTTTGCGGGGCTCTGAATCCGCAAAGCAGAACAACTGGTTGTCTAGTTCATATTTGTGAACAAAATAAGGAAGAACCGTCTGGCCAATTACTCCCGCTCCGTACGCAATTATTTGACATCCAGATGCTTTAACCTGACCAGCCAGTTCTTTCAAACGAAGTGTTTTTAAGATTCAGCATACTTGCCACCTTTTCCAGGCTTTTCCACTAATGTAATACAGTCATAGGAAGGAATCCCCCAGTCTATTACCTGCTGTTCCAGAATTTCAAAGCCGGCCTTGTAGGCAAGATAGGCAAAGACCTCCTGGCTCATAAAGCTTCTTCCATATACAGCTGTTCCAAAACTTGCTTTATAATCACTTCTATTATTTGAATGGTGAAACAAAGCGCGTCCACCATGTCTTAAAACCCTGTAAATATCTTTTAAATAAGACCATATATCGAGCAACTCAAAATGCACCATGGCATCGTATGTAAATAATGCTGAGTAGGCGCCCGCCTCCAGTTCTTTTAAGTCGTATCCGTTGTTTTTATAATAGCGAATATGCGTGTTATTCCTGAATCTCCCCCGGCATGCATCAATATTTTTCTGCAGAATATCTACCAGCGTAATTTCTCCAGACTGATTCATATATTTCTCTACATGCCTCCCGCGTCCACAGGCCAATTCAATTACATTATCCAGCTCCAGCTTTTGAAACATCCTGTAAAACACGCTGTCCCTGTCCCAAAAAACATCCAGGCTATCTTCTGCATCCTGAAAATATTTGTCCATTTCATCAATATGAGTAAAAGCACAAAAATTTCGATTGCAGTCAGCTCGATCCAAGCCCGCCATATCCAATAACTCTGAAAAATCAATTATCTTTTCCCCTGAAAGAACTTCTCTAATCTCGCTGGCCGCATCTGCATCAACGGGTGTAATGCAATAGAGACAATTAACGTCCAGTTGTCTCAATTCTTCCAAAGTCCAGACCTGCTTTTTGTCTTCACCTATGGAACCAATTTCCTTTGCATGTTTATCGCAAAAACCATAAATTATATGGGATTTTCCCAAACTTTCCATATATCCATAGATAGCTCGCCCCCGTTCGCCCGCTCCGTACAAAATAATATGCTCCATACGATCCAGTATTCTCCCTGCTGCTTTATTTATTAAATAAGATATATACACTTATCGACATAATTCTCTCTTTGCATAATGGTATTTTATCTTTTTTGAAAAATTACGGCTTCTCTCATTCCTTTATTTTTGTCGGCGACTTCCCCTTTACATCCCCTTCCCCAATATGTTAAACTTGTCATATTAATAAATATTTCTATAAAAAATCCACAAAAAAGAAAGTGACTAAAAACCTATGGATCAAAACGAACGCAGATTTGCAGTGCTGATTGACGCAGACAATGTATCTCCAAAGTATATAAAATACATATTGGACGAGGTGTCCGATATTGGAGTTGCCACCTACAAACGTATTTACGGAGACTGGACGGATAATGAGAAAAGGAGCTGGAAAAATGTGCTTCTGGACTGGTCTGTAAATCCTATCCAGCAGTACAGCTACACCACAGGAAAAAATGCCACGGATTCGGCGATGATTATCGATGCCATGGACATACTGTATTCAGGAAATGTTGACGGTTTCTGCCTTGTATCCAGTGATTCAGACTTTACAAAGCTGGCCCAGCGGTTGAGGGAGGCGGGTATGTTCGTCATGGGTATCGGAGAACAGAAAACACCCAAACCCTTCCGCGCTGCATGCGATACTTTCAAACTGCTGGAAATTATATCTTCGGAGGATACGGCGGAGACGCCGGTGAATGCAAAGGGGCGAAGCGGCAATGCTGCCGCAGTGAAAGCGGAAGTAGCTGCCATTGATGAGATTCAGAAAACCATTACCAGCATTGACGAGATTCAGAAGGCCATTACCAAGCTTTTGATAGAAAACAACAGCCAGAACCAGCCCATTATCCTGGCAAGGGTAGGAATTCCTCACGAAACGTTTTTCAGATTTTGACGTGCGTAATTACGGCTACTCCAAACTGTCTACCTTTCTGGAAAGTCTGGACAACAACGATTTCCAGGTGGTAAAGCTTCACGGCGGCTATTTCGTGCAGGAGAAAAGCGCAAGCATTTCCAAGGCGGAAATTGAGAAGGAGATTGCCCGGATTATACGCGACAACAACGGTCTGGTGGACAACTTAAGCATCATACACGATGAGCTGAGAAAATCCCATCCTTCTTTTGACGTCAAACAGTATGGCTTCAGCCGTATCTCCAGCTTTATCAGAAGCTTTGGCACCTTCAAAATCAAGGACAATGTGGTGCAGCTGAAATAGCTCCTTTACCAGGCTTCCTCTGCCACATGGCTAAAAAGCGAATTTCAGTCCCTGAATCTCATACCCCTCGGCTCTGAGGGGTATGGATGCAAGATTTTCTTGATAAACCATCACAAGATTCTGCAGCCTGAACGGGACCGCTCTTTCTTATTTTGTACAGTCCGCTTATTAGCCGAAGGTTTTTTGTTATGTTTTAAGTTGTCTTTTTGTCCTGTCAACTCGTCTAATGTAACTTTTTTAACACGTTCCGTTTTCGTGATATCTATAAATGCTTTAAGATTTAAAGGTAATTTTAAGCCGCTTTCTTCCATATTTCGTGCCGATATATGCTCTTAAGCTGATCCAATTCCGTATCGCTGTATTTATCCCTGTCTGTACTCTCAAATCGGTTCAGCCTGTCATCAAACCATTGCTTTGTGCGTTTCTCATCCATAAAATAATTTATTTTAATTTTTCTACTTTTTCTTTCTTTCAATTTAGTAAAATCGTTAAAATCGCAAAAATTATAGACATTTGGCATTCCGGTATCAATGCTTTCAATTTCATCTCCCATTAGTCCGCAATGCTTTTTTATAAATTGGGCTGCCCTTAAAACTGCATCCGTTTCCATGAGCTGCATTTTATAGAGCTTCCCGTCTCCTATCAATGATATGCTGTCTTGTCCGGAGCAATAATTGTCATCCTCCCACTGCATAACAAGGATATCATTATCACTTAAGCCCTTCTGCTCCAGCTCCTTCGTGTACTTCATCATCACTCTCTTATTAGTCAGAGCTTTGGTCCTTTTTTTAAACATCTGATTCTGGTCTGCATGTGCAGATTCATGAGCTAACGTTTCTAACACTTCAAAGCTGCTTTCTTTCCGTACATTAATTTGTATGAGTCCTTCCTTCATGAGCGTTGCTCCGTTAGCGTTTGGATGTTCAGCATGTTCAACCCTGAATGGCCGTCTGCCGCTCTCTCCGGCCAGATAATTCTCCAGATCCTGACATGACATTACCTTCTGTTCTTCACTCATACATTTCCAGTTTGACGGCCAAAAATTTTTCATTATCTGGTCAATTTCATTTGGCATAGCGTTATTCCTCTCTCCTCACAGCTCTGAAAAGCTTTTTTGATGGCTGCTTTTCGGTATCCATTGGATCGAGTATTATAATACCACTTGATATGTTATACTTTATATTCAAAAGCGTTACAGATTCGTGACGCTTACTATGTCATAGCTTTTTATATATGCAAAAAGCGCCGTCCCCGCCAGTTATATAACCAGTAAGGACAGCGCTTTTATCATGGCTCTATTCAAATCTCACAATCTCCTTTTTCAGCCGCTTCATAATCTTTTTCTCCAGTCTGGATATGTACGACTGGGAAATGCCTAAAAGATCGGCTACCTCCTTCTGGGTCATCTCCTCCCCGTCCTCGTTGGTGAGGCCGAAACGCAGCTCCACTATCTTGCGCTCTCTGGGATTCAGGCGGCTGATTGCATTGTTTAAGAGATTTTTCTCCACCTCCTCCTCAATATCGTGGTAAATAACATCTTCATCCGTTCCCAGAATATCCGACAGCAGAAGTTCATTCCCATCCCAATCCACGTTTAAAGGCTCGTCGATAGACACCTCCAGGCGGGTTTTGTTGTTCCGCCGCAGGTACATAAGTATCTCATTCTCAATACACCGTGAGGCATATGTGGCCAGCTTGATATTCTTATCGGGTTTAAAGGTATTGATAGCCTTAATCAGTCCGATGGTGCCTATGGAAATTAAATCCTCCACACCTACGCTGGTGTTGTCAAATTTCTTCGCTATGTAGACAACCAGCCTTAAATTATGCTCAATAAGTGTGGATTTGGCGCCCTTATCGTCCTCGCTGCCCAGAAGTCCGATCATCCGGCTCTCTTCCTCTGATTCCAGGGGAGGCGGCAGTATATCTGCTCCTCCTATATAGTGAACCTCCCCTTTCTTAGGCATAAGGACCGTCCGAAAGCTTGGTACAGTCTTTAACTGAAAACGGTTTGGTATGGATACTTTAACTATCATGGGAATGTCCTCCTGTATGTTATGCGTTATTCAGTATAGTGTAATGTAAATCCTCTGCCCGGAGTGTCCCATACACACATGAGAAGGGTGTCCGGGAATCCGCGCCGGAAGCCTAGACAGGCAGATTCACCAGCCGGGTTCCGGCGTGGACAGCAGACGCTGTCTGCCTGGGGCTTACAATACAATATACCAGGTGCGTCATTCTGGTACTTCGTCCTGCAATTAACTGATACCGGTTCCTTCATCAGTTTTCTGTATCAGAATCTGATACTCTCCGGAGGGAGAAAGGGGCTGCTTTGTAATTGCAACCAGCGGTTTTTCCACAGTATAGCTGCCGCCCTCCTGCTCTATCTCCATCCTGTCTAAAAACACGGCCGGCAAAACTCCGTTTTGTGTCCCGACGGACTGGTAAGGCACATAGACTACGCCCTTTACCACAGGACACAGCCGTCTGCAAAGGGCTTCTGTAGCAACGTGGACCGGTCTGCCTGTGGCCGGTTCCCTGAGGCGGTTGCCTGTGTCAATAAGCCTGTTACCTTCTCTTCTCTTTCTCCGTATCTTAATGTGACAATGCACAAATCCTTTCTCTGAGCCATGGACTGTATGAGCCTTTTTATGCCGCCCGAAAAGCCGTAGCATCCGGCTGACGCCCCTGCAATCATAAAGAGCCAGGCTGTGGCAGGCAGCCCCCCTGCGGTTCCTCCCTTCAGGATCCGGGCTGCATAATAGCCGGCTCTGGTATGTTCGTAAATGACCAGCATAATTCCTCCCATCACTACGGATACCAGATAGATACCGGCTACGGATTTTACAATCTCTTTCATGCTTTTCAGGTCATAGGCTGCTACAGCCATCAGGCTGCTCACGGCTACGTAAGTCCCGAACCCTGCCGCCAAAGGCGGGAGGCCCGGACATACGCTCACCACACAGGACCACACCCCTCCAATAACCGCTCCTCCCAGGAGCCGCCCTTTGGTTGTCCTGTATGATAAAACTCTGTTTAAGATTGTCAGCACCACCATGTCTATTATGGTGTTGACTGCGAACACAACGTCTATGTATACTGTATAAACCACTCAGTCTGGCCTCACCTCCCTGCAATTACTCTGTAGGCCATTATAATAAGCAAGGCACGCAAAATCTGTCGAAAGGAAGGAGAAAAAACACTATATTTATCGACACTTTTCCCCTCAGACACTAAATGTAGTGTTTTATGTAAATTTTTTGTCGATGGACCTAAGAAAAATACACGGCAAAAACCTGTAGATTACAGCAGTATCACTGTGATCTACAGGTTTCATTTCGTTTCACATATATAATTTGACCAAATAATGACTATCGTTTGTTCTTCAGGAAATCGGGAATGTTAATCTGCATCTCCTTGTTGCTGTAGGCCTGAAGGAAGGGGCGGGGGTGGGAGCTGACGCTCCGGGCGCCGCCTGTACTATACCCCTGGTTCGGGTTATACTTTGGAGGATTATACCCGTGGTTCCCGGAACCTGCCTGATTATAGCCCGGCTGGTAACGCTCTGCAGCCGGTCTTGTATAAGGAGCCGGCGCCGTGGCCGCCGCCTCAGGGGGCGCCTGGTGAGCGGCAGGCGCTCCTGCCGCAGGTACTTTTGTCTTGAAATTGGCAAATCCGTTCATCGCCTTGGAAATGGATGCATTGGCTCCATGCTCGTCCAGCCCGGTTGCAATAACGGTAATGGTAGCCTCGTCCTGTGCAGTTTCATCATACATAGCGCCGAAGATAATGTTGGCATCATCGCCTGCCAGTTCCTGAACATAACTTGCCGCTTCGTTGGCCTCGATAAGGCTGATATCTCCGGAAATATTAATGATAACGTGGCTTGCGCCTTCGATGGTTGTCTCCAGCAGAGGGCTGGATACGGCCTGCTTAACAGCTTCAATGGCCTTGTCATCACCCTTGGCCTTGCCGATGCCGATATGGGCGATTCCCTTGTCAATCATAACAGTCTGAACATCTGCAAAGTCCAGATTGATAAGTCCCGGAACATTGATCAGATCGGTAATTCCCTGAACTGCCTGCTGAAGCACCTCATCCGCTTTCTTAAGAGCGTCCGGCATGGTGGTACGCCTGTCCACTATTTCCAAAAGCCTGTCATTGGGAATCACAATTAAGGTATCGACACTATCCTTTAAGTTATCGATACCCGCCAATGCGTTACTCATACGTGTTTTAGCTTCAAAACGAAAGGGCTTTGTCACAACGCCCACTGTAAGAATGCCCATGTCTTTTGCAATCTTGGCGACTACAGGAGCTGCGCCGGTTCCGGTGCCGCCGCCCATACCGCAGGTTACGAATACCATATCAGCGCCTTTCAGAGCCTGAGAAATCTCCTCAGAGCTTTCCTCCGCCGCCTTCTCGCCTACGTCGGGCCTTGCGCCTGCGCCCAGGCCTTTGGTCAGCTTCTCGCCAATCTGCATCGCTGTGGGGGCTTTACAAAACTGAAGGGCCTGTTTATCAGTGTTAACGCCGATAAACTCCACCCCGGCAATGTTTTCATCAATCATACGGTTCACTGCGTTATTGCCTGCACCACCCACACCTACAACAATGATTCTGGCGGCATTTTCCGACTCATTTATCTTAATCTCTAACAAGATTCATATCCTCCTTTATTCCCTTATACCACATGGCACTATCAAACCTTCTTATCTTCTTATTATATATGTCAATCTCTCGTCAAATTCTGGTCTAACTAATACTATATTTGATTTTACAAAAAATTTCAATAGGTTTTTCAAGAAAAAGTAGTATTTTAAGAAATCCTTTTACTGGTTCTTTTGTTTTTATTAACCTTTTTATGCCTTTCCCTGTATTATGTCAGGTAATAGTAATGAACATATTCTGCCAGCACGCCCAGATTACGGAATATTTTGCTGCAGCACAAGGTGAGCCAGGGGTGGTTTTTAAGCTCATTTTCGTTGAATCCTATAACCGGTATTTTGTGCTCCGCTGCCATGGCCAGTTCCTGGGCGGCGCCGATGGGATCCAGAATCTGAAAGTTCACAATCACCAGATCGCTGCGGCTTAAGCGGTAGAGATAGTATTCCCGTATTTCCCGTTCCAAACCGTCCTCTGTCCTGTCTGAAATGCTGTAAAAATTAAAGGGATTTATTATTTGAATCATAGAATCGTATTGAGAAAAATAGTTTGAGATTCGTTTTTGCCAGGCTTCCCGTAAGTCGAAATTTTTTGCAGTTTTTCTTTTATGCTTTTCTTAATCTGAAATACCCGCTGCCTGGAGACTTTAAGAATCCGGGAAATCTCCGTTAATCCGGCTCCTTCCGACAGCATCACAGCCGTTATCTGTTCCTGAACAGACAATTGGTCCAGCATGCGCGCAAGGGTAATCCGGCCAATGCATTTTTCTTCCATATCCTTCTCTCCGGGTATCAGTTCGCAGACAGGGCGGAGCACATGGTATTCATCCATATACACGGTAACAGTCCGTCTGTTTATCCTTCGTTTTGCCGCCTTTTCATCTCTCATAGCCTGGAGCACCGCGTTTCTGACGGCACAGCTTGCATAAGTGTAAAAAGCCGCCCCCCTGGAGGGGTCGTAATGAAGGGCGGCCTTGCAGATGAGCCCTTCATGTGCAGCTGCCAGCTCCTGCTGGGACTTTGATAACATTTCTACCTCCTTGATTTCAGACATACTTCTTGCTCTTATATGTACTAAGTGTTATAATTTTTCCATCACAAGACAGGAGGCTGCATATATGGATTTTTCTTACAATAAGAATCAGATTGCTTATTTAAACGCTGACGGAAAGCTGTTGGCTGAGGTCACATTTCCCGATACAGACGCCCACACGGTAAATATCGACCATACCTTTGTGGACGATTCCCTCAGGGGCCAGGGCGTGGCCGGCCAGCTTATGAAGGCAGCCGCAGACCACCTCCGTTCTCAGGACAAAAAAGCGTCTCTGACCTGCTCTTATGCAGTAAAATGGTTTGAGAAACATCCTGAATACAGTGATGTGGTAAAATAGGCGGGGCAGCCATTGGAGGGCTGTCCGCCTTTAGAGTCTCCGGTTTAGAATATAGTCGTTATTGTAATGATCCAGAACCAGCTCTGTCAGTCTCACAAGTCCTTCCTCTGTCACATATGCATTCCCCGCCTCCTTTCTGCCCTGCTCCCCTGCATCAAACCAGCCTGCATCTGAGGCATGAAGAAAAGCTGAATTCCATCTCCTCCGATGTACATACAACCCGGGATAAAATCAATATTCTCACTTACACCAGACCATAGCTTACACAGCTCTCCCTCTCCACAATATGATGAGGCACAATTATCTTAGTTGCCATCTGATTGGGGTTTTCAATATGGCTGATCATCTGGGCAGCCGCTTCCGCTCCCAGCTGGCAGGAGTTGACGTCAACTGAAGTAAGTGCCGGTGATGTAAGCCTTGCAAACAAAGAATTGTTAAAGGATATGATGGAAACATCCCCAGGCACAGATAATCCTTTGCTGAGACAAGCTTCTCAAGTGCCACTGCAAGGATATCATCGCTGACTAATGCTGCCGTGGGCCGATCCTCTCTGGAAAAAAGCGCCTGGAGAATCTGGCTCTGCTCTTCCGGCTTGCCTGAGGCTTCAATACAGAACTCCGGCCGATAGGGGATTTGACGCTCAGTGAGAGCCAATATATAGCCTGTCTTTCTGTCATTATTAAAAATCAGGGAGTGATCTCCTGACAGGCAGGCGATTCTGCTATGCCCTCTTTCCAAAAGATATTCTGCAGCCTCTTTTCCTGCCAAAATATTGTCGTTATCCACATAAATCGTCTGATTCACGTTGCGGTAGGCTTTCCCGATGAGCACATAAAGCAGACCTTCATCGTAGAGATAATCCAATACCGGGTCCTGCTCCCTGGAATAGAGAACAATAAATCCTTCCGCCAGCCCATTTTTGCCATGGTACGTATCACCTGCAAAATCTCATCTTCATTCTGGCCTGTGATTACAGTATTAATATATTGTTTCTGGTTGCAGTATTGGCTGATCCCGCGGATTACTTCCAAATAAAAAGAATTTTCATAAACCTCCTTCTCCGACGGCGGCAATATGATACCAATGGTTCGGGAATTCTGTGTGGCAAGGCTGCTTGCCTGAAATTCGGTTCATACCCCAACTGGGCCATGGCCTGCCTCACTCTTTCTTTCGTTTGACGGCTGATAGATGGATGGTCGTTGCAGGTTCTGGATACCGTTGAGGGCGATACACCCGCAAGCTGCCACATCTTTGATGGTTATCGGCATATGCAGGCCTCCTTAATCATATTTATCATTCTTCTATTCTAAATCTTAATGCAATTTTTGTCAAATTATTTGCGTGTTTAATTACGCAATTTTTGCATTCATCCTCAAATATTGCACAAATATCCAACTCTTTTTTTGTTCAAAACATAGATTCCATTTAAATTTTTAAAATACACTTGCATTATTTGTGCAAATGCTTTATGTTTAATGCAACCGGTTGCGTAAACAAATGCAAACTTTTATCAGGAGGCTATAATGGAACACATGAAAGACGAATGTATCGAAACGAATATTTTCTCCCCCCTGACAGGAACGCTGGCGCCCCTAGAAGAAGTGCCGGATCCTGTATTTTCACAAAAAATCATAGGTGATGGAGTGGCGGTTATTCCTTCTGAAGGCAGACTGCTAAGCCCTGTGGACGGGACAGTGGTCTCCATAGCCCAGACGCTTCATGCTTATGGTTTTTCAATGGAAAACGGAATTGAAGTGATGGTTCACTTTGGCCTAGAGACGGTTGCGCTGAAGGGAGAATATTTCAAATGCCATGTAAAGGAAGGGGACAAAGTAAAGGCAGGCGATCTCATTGCTGAGGCAGATATAAAAGCGCTGGAAGCAAAGAATATACAGACAATCACGCCTGTTCTCATCTGTGGAGGAATGGAGGGACGCACCTTAATCCGCCATTCCGGCCAGGTAACCGGTGGGAAGGATGTGGCCATCTCCCTTCAGGACGATTCCCCGGAAAAGCCCGAAGCTGCCGTCCCACCCTCATCCCCGGAGGACAGCACTCAGACAGCTCCCCGGAAAAAATCTTTTCCTATCAACTTTGATTTTCTTCAAAAGCTGGGCAAGGTCCTGATGACTGTCATTGCAGTTATGCCTGCCGCCGGGCTTATGATAAGCATAGGCAAGCTGATACAGATGGCAGGCAGTGACGGGGCTATCCTATTGACCTTTGGCAGCACTATGGAAACCATCGGCTGGGCCGTTATCACTAATCTACATATTTTGTTTGCAGTGGCTATCGGCGGCTCCTGGGCCAAGGAGAGAGCGGGCGGCGCGTTTGCGGCAGTAATTGCGTTTATCCTTATTAATGTGATTACCGGAGCCCTCTTTGGAGTGAGCAGCGCAGATCTGGCCGATCCTTCTGCCGTCACCCACACCCTCTTGGGGCAGGAAATACTGGTGAACGGATATTTTACCTCTGTGTTGGGCTCTCCCGCTCTGAATATGGGCGTGTTCGTCGGCATTATCGCAGGGTTTACGGGAGGTGTGGTCTACAATAAATACTATAATTACAGAAAGCTTCCCGATGCTTTGGCGTTTTTTAATGGTAAACGCTTTGTTCCTCTGGTGGTAATACTCTGGTCTGCAGTCATCTCCCTGGTACTGGCCGTACTCTGGCCTCTGGTGCAGACCGGTATTAATTCCTTCGGCGTGTGGATTGCAAACTCATCCTCCACATCTCCGGTTTTGGCTCCATTTATTTACGGAACCCTGGAACGGCTTTTGCTTCCCTTTGGCCTGCACCACATGCTGACCATTCCTATGAATTATACTTCCTTTGGCGGCACCTACACACTTCTCACAGGCGCCGGTGCGGGCTCCCAGGTATTTGGCCAGGATCCCCTGTGGCTGGCCTGGGCTACTGATCTGATTAACCTGAAAAATTCAGGTGATATGGCCGGTTACCAGCAGCTCCTGACAACTGTAATTCCCGCCCGTTTCAAGGTAGGCAGATGATCGGCGCTACAGGACTGCTGCTGGGTATCGCTCTGGCAATGTACCGCAGAGTGGAGCCAGACAAACGGCGAAGCTACCGCTCCATGTTTATTTCAACTGTCCTTGCGGTTTTTCTCACAGGCGTCACGGAACCGCTGGAGTTTATGTTTATGTTCTGCGCTCTTCCCCTGTATCTGCTCTATGCGGTGCTTCAGGGCTGCGCCTTCGCTATGGCCGGAATCATTCCTCTGCGTCTCCACTCTTTCGGAAACCTGGAATTTCTGACCCGCATCCCAATGTCCGTAAAGGCGGGACTTACAGGAGATATTCTAAATTTTGCAGTCTGCGTGGCCCTGTTCTTTGCAGTTGGTTACGGATGCGCTTACTTTATGATCGGAAAATTCCGCTTCGCCACTCCCGGACGCCTTGGCAATTATACAGACGACGCTGCTGATTCCGGCGCCTCCCAACCAGGAGGAAAGGCCGCGGCTCCAGAAGGCGGGCAGGCGGACCGCATCATCGGACTGTTGGGAGGGCGTGAGAATATTGTGCTGGTTGACGCCTGCATGACACGTCTCAGAGTTACAGTCCATGATATCAATAAGGTGGCGGAACTGGCGGAATGGAAAACCGAGGGGGCAATGGGGCTTATCAAAAAGGATCAGGGCATCCAGGCCATCTACGGTCCCAAGGCGGATGTGCTGAAATCTGACATAAACGATATTTTACAGGGGTGATAATGATGAAACTGCTTACCTTAAACAGCCACAGTCTGGAAGAAGAAGATTATGAACATAAGCTTATAGAATTTGAAAGGGCCATTCTCCGGGAAAGCCCCCATATCATCGCCCTCCAGGAGGTAAACCAGAGAACAGCCAAAATCCTTCCAGCAAAGCCGTCCTCCCCCAGAAACCGGCCTCGCCGCCGTCTCCGCCGGTCCCTTCCTATATTCTTTCCCAAAGCGGATATATGCCCTGCTCTCCCGTCCCCGGGGAGCAGCCGGCTGTGATCCACCGTGACAACCATGCATTCAGGGCCGCCCTCTCTTTCTCACAGAAGGGCCTCCCCTACCACTGGACCTGGATTGCTTCCAAAATCGGTTATGACAAATACGACGAGGGTCTGGCTCTTTTCTGCGACCGCCCCATCCTGAAAACCAGGCAGTTTTATATATCCGAATCCCGGGATTATCTCAACTGGAAAACCAGGAAAATCCTGGGTATTACCGCAGAGACAGAGCAGGGAATCCAGGAATTCTACACCGTCCATATGGCTGGTGGGACGACGGACAGGAACCCTTTTTTAAACAATGGAACAGAATCTCAAGGGAGCTTAAGGCGCCTTCTCCGGCTCCTGTCTGGCTCATGGGAGACTTTAATTCTCCCGCCCACATTTCCGGCCAGGGCAGGGACCTGGTAGCCGGCAGCGGCTGGCTGGATACTTATGAGCTGGCCAAAAGCCAGGATCAGGCTTTACCGTGTCCAAAGCCATTGACGGCTGGAGAGGAGAGGGAGAAACCGGCCAGATGCGTATCGACTATATATGGGCCAGCCAGAGGCTTCCTGTGAAGAGCTCGCGCGCCATCTTTAACGGCGACTTTTATCCTGTGGTATCGGATCACTACGGAATTATGATAGAAATATAACGGCAAAACAAGAAAAAGGAGCATTATCATGAAACGAGAAAGCGGTATCCTGTTACCTGTCACCAGCCTTCCTTCTCCCTATGGAATCGGCTGCTTTTCAAAGGAAGCCTACGAGTTTGTGGATGATTTGAAGGCGGCAGGCCAGTCATGCTGGCAGATTCTTCCACTTGGGCCTACCAGCTACGGTGATTCACCCTACCAGTCATTTTCTACCTTTGGCGGAAATCCATATCTCATCAGTCTGGATGAATTGATTGACCAGGGAGTTCTGAGTCTCAGCGAATGCACAGCTCCCGATTTTGGCAGCGATCCCAAAAATATCAGCTACGATAAAATATACGCCCTACGATTTCCCCTTCTCCGCAAAGCCTATGAGCGCAGCGGAATCAGCGAAAACCCTGAATTCATCCGTTTCCGGGATGAGAACCGCTGGTGGCTGGAGGATTACTGCCTCTTTATGGCTGTAAAGTCCCGCTTTGACGGCAAAGCCTGGACAGAGTGGCTGAGGACATCCGCCTTCGACGTCCCCACGCCCTGGACTATTACCGCAGGGAGCTGTATTTTGAGATTGAATTCCATCAATATCTTCAGTTCGTCTTTTTTCAGCAGTGGAAAAAACTGAAAGCCTATGCAAACAGCAAAGGCATCCGGATCATAGGTGATATTCCGATTTATGTAGCCATGGACAGCGCCGACGCCTGGGCCCACCCCGAACTGTTTGAACTGGATTCAGACAACCGCCCTCTGGCAGTGGCCGGCTGCCCTCCTGACGGCTTCTCCGCTGCGGGACAACTGTGGGGAAATCCTCTCTACCGCTGGGATTATCACAGAAACACCGGTTATAGATGGTGGATCAGCCGCCTGTCCTACTGCTACCGGCTTTACGATATAGTGCGCATCGATCATTTCCGTGGTTTCGACCAGTATTTTTCCATCCCTTACGGCGCAGAGACGGCCGTCAGCGGCCACTGGGAGCAGGGACCGGGGATTGAGCTTTTTCAAAAAGTGAAGGAAGCCTTGGAGAGAAAGAAATCATTGCAGAGGATCTGGGATATGTAACTGATTCTGTAAGGAGGCTGGTAAAAGACTGCGGTTATCCGGGAATGAAGGTATTGGAATTCGCCTTTGATTCCAGGGATTCCGGCTGTGCCAACGATTACCTCCCCCACAATTATCCGGTGAACAGTGTGGTTTATACAGGGACACACGACAATGAAACCATCACCGGGTGGTTTCAATCCATTACGCCCCGGGAGCAGACACTCGCCAGAGATTACCTTGCAGACCACTATACGCCTGTATGCCAACTTCACAACGCCTTTATCAGCCTGCTTATGAGAAGCCAGGCCCGGCTCTGCATTATACCGCTCCAGGATTACCTTGGGCTGGACAATGATTCCCGCATCAACACGCCTTCCACCGTGGGCAGGAACTGGAAATGGCGCCTCACACCGGGACAATTTTCAGAGGATACAGTGCGTGAAATCGGGGCGGTCACCCTCCGGTACGGCCGATGGAACCACGCCCATTAAATAACCGGAACAGCGCTCATCAAACAGCCGAATACATCTTCATCAGACAAGCAGAAACCACGCTTATCCGGCAGCCGGAACCACACCGGGCAATTAGGCCGGCCTTCTTCCGGCTGCATCCTTCTGGGCCTTCTCATTGGCCAATTGGCGTATGAGCATCAGATCCTCCCTGATCTGTCCATATACTCCTGCCTTCACATAATTTTCCTTCGCCCAAACAGTTGTCAAAGCCGCTGCAAATAATAGCCCGGCCGCCCCCAAAAGAGCTAACCGCATTAATCCAAAATGAAAAAACACATACCCTGCAATCATACCGGACGGCCAAAGGATTGCGGAAACAATCCAAAGCCCTCCCGCCCTCTTTTTGTAGTAATCTCTTTTCTCAGCTAAAAACTGTGATGTTATATCCAAAAATAATTTCATATTGTTTCTCCATATAGGGTTTTTATTACTATTATTTTATAAAATTACAATTTTTTTGACTTTTCCACTGTTTTTCGCTATAATGAAACTAAATATAAGTTCGGAGGAATCCCATATGAAAAAGCCATATATTACCCTTGTCCTGACGGCAGCGCTTACTTTGTCATCCCTTACCACCGCATATGGCGGCCAGTGGCTGCAGGACGCAGCAGGCTGGAAATACCAAAACGACGATACATCCTTCCACGTCAGCGGCTGGCAATGGATAGACGGCAAATGCTACTATTTTACGCCTGAGGGTTACTGTCTTATAAACACGGTCACTCCCGACGGATACACTGTGGACGCCAGCGGCGCCTGGACTGTAAACGGAGCCGTACAGGTCCGTGAGCTGTTGCCCGCAGAGGGCTGGAACAATATAGGCGGCCTGTGGAAATACCATACCGGCAAGGAATATGTCACCTCCTCCTGGAAAACCATTGACGGAAAACGGTACTATTTTGACAGCAGCGGAATTATGCTCACAGGTTTTCAGTATATAGGCGGAGACAGATTTTATTTTTATGAGGATGGCTCTCTGAGAACCACATCCTTCGTTTTGGACGATATCAGGTATGTGGTAGGCTCTAACGGTATTATCACCGATGAGATGGATGAGTTTGACTGGTTCTCGGACAACTATTCCAACTACTATAACAGTGATTATGACGATATCAGCGATTACAGCTACGACAGCTATGAGGATTACTCCTATTCCTACTCCGATGACGGCGGAAGCGGCAATGAAAGCGGCTATGCCTACGATGTTTTCCAGATTGTGAACAGCGAGCGGGAAAAGAAGAATCTGGATCCTTTGGAATGGGACGATGAGCTGGCTGCCTGCGCCCAGGAACGCGCCTATGAGATTCGGGAATTATTCAGCCATACCCGCCCTGACGGCTCAGACTGTTTCACCATTCTTAAAGAAGAAGGTATAACCTACACCTCCTGCGGAGAAAATATCGCCAGCGGACAGAGAACGCCTGAGGCGGTGATGACCGCCTGGATGAACTCCTCAGGACACAAGAAAAACATCTTAAAAACCAGCTTCGACCGCATGGGCGTAGGCTGCGCTTATATCAACGGCACCTATTACTGGGTGCAGATTTTTACAAACACGCCTTAAATCTTACTCCCGTCTAAAAGGCCGGTTTCCCCAAATGCCTCCACATGCATTTTCCGGAAACCGGCCTTATCCTGTGTATCCTGCCGCCGCCCTGCCCTTCAGGCGCCTGTCACTTTCTCTTAAAAGTAATCCCTTTCCCACTGTTGGCCTCCGTATAATTTTCCAGCTTCAGGACTCCGCTCTGCTGCGCCAGCTGCGGCTGGTCATCCAGTATGTCCTTCAAGGTGGAAATCTTGCCGTCCAGATCCGTATTGCTGCCCAGGGAAACCTCCATCTTGTCAATACACAGAGTAGCCTGTCCCCGGGAATCAAATTGAATCTTGTCCACAGCCAGGTCGTATACCGAGAGCTGCTGTGTCAGGTTCAGTATCTCCCCGAAGATCCCGCTCTCCTTAACAGGGAGAGGCCGGTAGAGCACAATCTGTCCAAACTCCAGGCCGGATACAAGTGGAACTCCTTCCAGCTGGTTTCCTGAACTTTCCACCACGATTCCGTCCTTATCAAAATACATGAAGCTGCTCATGTAGGAAACATATCCAACGATACTTTTTTCATAAATAATAACCTCCACATCCAAAGGGCTGTGAAACACCACCTTGTAATCCTCCACAAAGGGAATCTGCCTGTGAGGCCTGAAGCGGTCGGAAAAATAGGCATAAGCGGAGTTCTTTTCCCACTTTCCTGAAAAAGCAGCTCCTCAATCTGCCTGGCGCTGTAACGGCCGCTGCCCGTTACCTGAACGCTCCTTATCTGAAGGGACAGAAGAAGAATTGCCGCAAGCAGAATCACCGCCACAGCAATTCCCAGTCCCAGATGATGTTTTCTGCAAAAATTTCTCATGGAGTAACCTCTCGCTGCTGATATATTACAGTGTGCACGATTCATCCACCCACCGGATGCGGGCCCCCAGCACTGCCAAATCCCGGCAAATGTCCTCATACCCCCGCTCAATATGGCGGCAGTCCCTGATAATTGTCCGGCCCTCCGCCGCCAAAGCTGCCACTGCCAGCGCAGCTCCGCCCCGCAGATCGGAAGCGTGAACTACGGCTTCCTTTAAGGGATACCTGCCTTCAATCACTGCGCACCGTCCCCGGGTGCAGATGGAGGCTCCCATCTTTTCCAGGGACTTCACTGTGGCAAACCGTCCCTCAAATACCCGTTCCTCTATTACGCTTTGCCCTTCCCCAGCAGCCAGAAACGCCATAAAAGGCGACTGCAAATCTGTGGGGAATCCGGGATAGGGACCTGTAGTGATGGCAAGGCCCTTAGGCCGGCATTTCATGGATATTTCTATCTCCCTGACTTCTCCAGGCTTCTCACCGAGCTCCTGCTCCTGCCAGCATTTCCAGGGGGACTTTCAGTTCAAAAGGGCGCACTCCCTTAAGAGTTACCGTACCCAGCGCAGCCATCACAGCCGCCCCATAGGTTCCTGCCACAATCCGGTCGCCTTCCACGGAGAAACTGCTGTCGTGAAGCTGCTCCACCCCCTGAACCATTATGTGCTCTGTGCCCATGCCGCAGATAACCGCCCCCATATTATTCAGGAAACGGCAGAGCTGATCGATCTCGGGCTCCATGGCGGCCCCATGGATAACCGTCACTTCCTTTGCCAGAACAGAACCTAAGACAGCCTGTTCCGTGGCTCCCACGCTGGGGTAGGGAAGATATATTTCAGCCCCCTGAGCCCCTCCCTGTCCTCACAGACTGCCTCTATCAATCCGTCCTTCTCCTCTATTTGGGCGCCCAGCTTCCTGAGAACCATCAGGTGAAGGTCAATGGGCCTGGCGCCGATGAGGCATCCTCCCGGATAGCAGCTGCTGCTCTCCCCCATACGGCCCAAAAGAGCGCTCAGCACCACAATAGAAGATCGCATGGCAGTCACATACTCCTCAGGTATATGGGTGCCTGTAATCTGCCTTGCATCTATAACCAGGCAGTCTCCTTTGTGGCAGCACCTGCATCCCAGGTGCTCCAGTATGTCCACCATACAGACTACATCCCTGATAACAGGCACATTTGTAAGCACCGTAATTCCTTTATGGAGTAAGGCCGCAGCCATCATGGGCAGAACGGCGTTTTTAGAACCTTGTATGGATATTTCTCCCTGAAGGGGAGCAAGACCACAAATCTGAATGGCAGACAATGGGGCACCTCCTGGTATTTGCGCCTCCCGGAGCATTGCTCCCGGAAAACACGATCTACTAAAAGCATATGCCGGTATGTCTTGGCCTGTGCAGGCCCCCATTGTCCTTTTTAATCAAACTTCCGCCGTTTCATTAACGCGCGCGTTCTCCCCCTACACCTCCAGCTTTATCTGGTTGGATACACTGAGCACCACGCCCATTTCCATCAGCAGAAAGAGCACCGACGTACCTCCGTAGCTTATAAAAGGAAGGGTGATTCCTGTATTGGGAATGGTGTTTGTAACTACCGCAATGTTCAGTATAACCTGGATTGCAATATGGCCCATGACTCCAACTACCAGAAGGGCGCCAAAGAGATCCGGCGCATTGTTGGCGATAAGCATAAACCGGTAAATCATAAACAGGAATATGAGTATAATGGAGATGGCTCCAAATAATCCCAGTTCCTCACATATAATTGAAAAAATCATATCATTCTGGGCCTCGGGAACGAACCCCAGCTTCTGTATGCTCTCACCCAGCCCCTGGCCCACAAGCCCTCCCGAACCAATGGCATAGAGTCCCTGAAGAACCTGAAACCCCTTGTCTGTAGGGTCCGACTCAGGGTTCAGCCAGGCTTCGATTCTGCGGTACTGGTAAGCCTGAAGCAGCCCAATCTGGGTAAGCGCCTTGCCGATGGGCCCTGCGAAGGCCAGAACTCCCAGTCCCGCCGCCCCTATGGAGAAGAACGGCCATTTTACCTTGCAGGCCACAAACAGCATCACAAATGCAATGCCGCAGACAATGATGCCTGAACTCAGGTTGTTCATGGTTACAAGTCCTGCAATAGGCAGCGTCAAAAGGACGATATAGCCATATTCCTCCACTTGTTTATCTTCATCCCCATCGTAGTGATAACAGCAGCCAGCAGCACGATCAGAGCAATCTTTACAAACTCTGTAGGCTGGAAGCTGAAGGGCCCTAAAGGAAGCCAGCGTTTCTTACCGTTGACCTCACGCCCTACAAAGCTTACCGCGATCATCAATATGTACGACATAATATAAGCAGCTACGGAAAATCTTGCAAATATATGATAATCCATCTTGGATATAAGCAGCATCAGCACAAAACCTCCTGCTGCAATCTTAGCCTGGCGCATCATAAAATAGGTGCCGTCATCGAAATTCAGCTGAGCCATATACGAACTGGAACTGTATATCATAACTAATCCGAAGGCCGTAAGGAAAATGATGCAGAATAAAAGGCTGTAATCATAAAAATGCCTTGGCTTCTTCTTTTTCTTTGGTGTCTGCTGTACTCTTTGGTCCGGGTATTCCGCCGGCCTTCTGTTTGGGCCGGCGGGGCCGGCTGCGGTCTGCACCCTTCCCGCCATACGCAATTACCTCCTGCCGCCTTAATTTCTCTGTAACAATCCGAAAGGGGTTCTTAAAGCTCCATAACACACTCCTTAAAAACCTGTCCCCGCTCCTCATAATTTTTAAACATTCCCCAGCTTGCGCAGGCCGGGCTTAACAGTACATAGTCTCCGATATCCGCATAAACGGCACAGACCTGCACCGCCTCTTTCATGTCTTCCGCATACATGATTTCTGTAAAACCATGACGCTTGGCGCACTGGGCAATCTTATCCCGGGTCTGGCCGATGAGGACAAGATGCTTCACCTTTCCCTGAAACTCGGATACCCACTCGTCATAATCGCTGTTTTTGTCGTATCCGCCTGCTATGAGCAGCGTTGGGCCCGGCATAGCCCGCAGGGCCTGAATGGCGGCGTCAGGATTCGTGCCCTTGGAATCGTTATAATATCTGACTCCTGTCCGTTCACGGACAAACTCGATTCTGTGCTCTACCGGATGAAAGGCCTCGATCACCCGGCTGATATCGGCCGCTGCCACGCCCATCTCCAGCCCGATAGCCGCCGCCGCCATTACATTCTCGTAATTGTGGCGGCCCAGAAGCTTCATGTCGTGGACATTGACTATCACCGTCTCTCTGCCGTTCTCCCTATATACAATATTATCGCCGTTCATGCAGAACCCGTCCTTAAGGCTCTCCCGGCTGGAGAACCAGACTACCCTGGGAGCCAGCTCCGGATTCTGCCCAAACTCCCTCAGACATGGATCGTCATAATTTAAAATCACCGTATCCTCTGGCTTTTGATTGAGAGTAATGCACTCTTTGATGCGGATGTAATTTTCCATAGTCCCGTGACGGTTTAAATGATCCGGAGTGATATTGAGAATGGCGCTGACATTGGGGCGGAAATCCATAATCGTCTCCAGCTGGAAGCTGGACACCTCGGCCACAGTCACAGACTGGTCGGTCATCTCCAGAACCTTTGACGTGTAGGGTTCTCCTATATTGCCCACCACGAATGTTTCCTCGTATTTTGCTTTCAATATTTCCCCTGCAAGGCTGTGGTGGTGGTCTTTCCATTGGTTCCCGTAATGGCCGCCAGCTTTCCCAGACTGCACTGGTAAGCCAGCTCTATCTCCCCCAATACAGGTATTTTTGCGTCATCCACCACTGCCACAAAGGGGCTGTCTAAAGGAATTCCAGGGCTGATGATGCACAGCTCAACTCCCAGAAGATCCGTACGTTTTATGTCCCCAAGCACTACATTTACTTTGTCTTTTTCCTCAAATTCCGCCTTCAAATCCGCTTCTTTCAGCGCGGTATTTCCATCATACAGCACTACCTCTCCGCCCCGCTCCAGCACAAGCCTGGCCGCAGCGATTCCGCTGATGCCGGTTCCTGCAATCAATACTTTCTGGCTTTTGTTCATTTGTCTGACAACCTCCTCCTTATTTGTTCCAATCCACATTCTGAGTTTGCAAGGAAACCTAAAATAACAGGATCCTGCTTTTGCACCTTTACAGTCCCAGATAAGCAACCATACAGAGAACCGCAGTTACAATGGCAAACACTGCAACCACCCGGGTCTCCGACCAGCCGCAAAGCTCGAAATGATGGTGAATCGGCGCCATTTTAAAGATCCGTTTTCCCCCGGTCCGTTTAAAATAGGTGACCTGCATAATAACGGACAGCACCTCCACCAGATAAATAAGGCCGATAATAGGTATAAAAAGGGGCATGCGCATCATATAGGCGGAGGCGGATACAAAGCCTCCCAGAGCCAGGGAGCCGGTATCACCCATAAACACCTTGGCAGGATACACATTGAACAGAAGGAATCCCAGAAGGCTTCCCACCACCGCGCCGGTAATGGGGCTGATGCCCATATTTTCACCGATGGCCACTATGGTCAGGAAGGTAGCCACCAGAATGGTTACGCTGGTACAAAGTCCGTCCAGACCGTCGGTAAAATTCACTCCGTTATCCGTACCCAGAACAATAAAAAACAGGGCAGGAACAAAAAAGATTCCAAGGGAGAGAAATTTACCCCCGTCAAATCCGCCGGTAAACGGAATCAGCATTTTAGTCCCCACATCCCCGCTGTTTAGCAGATACCAGGCGAAAATCCCGGTTATAATAAACTGCCCAACTAACTTCTGCATTGGCTTTAAGCCTTCTGAGCGCTTCATCACTATCTTGATGTAATCATCCAGAAATCCGATAATTCCAAATCCTACCGTAACAAAAAGTACGGGGATGATTTTCGGATAGGTGGGAATATAAAAGATAGATGTTATGATTATGCTGCTGAGTATAATCAGACCGCCCATGGTAGGCGTACCCTGTTTTTCAAATGGGCCTGAGGCCCGTCGTCCCTCACCTGCTGGCCGAATTTCAGCTTGTGCAGAAAAGGGATTATAATGGGACAAAGCAAAGCGCTTATGGCAAATGCAATGATAATAGCTAGTATGGTTTCATGAATCATAAAGGCACCTCAATCTCATATGTAAATCTTATTTGGTATTTAGTATACGTCTTTTTCCGGGAATAATCAACTATGGATTAGATTCATGACCGGCAGTTTCTTCCTCCATTGCCTGAATTCCCAGATAAGGAAGTATATTCTTAAATAAATCTCCCACTACCGGGGCGGCGATGGTTCCGCCGTAATAAATGCCCTCCGGTTCATCAATGGTAATGAGTGCCATGACCTGTGGATTGTCGGCCGGCGCAAAGCCGATGAAAGAAGAAATATATTTTTTAAGGCTTCTTGGAAGCTTCTCGGAGGTAGCCGTTTTCCCGCCGATCCGAAAGCCTTCCACCTTGGCTTTTTTACCGCTTCCCTCTGCCACCACCTGCTCCAATACGTAACGCATGGTGGCGCTGGTCTCCTCAGAAAGAATCCGCTTACCGGAAGCTACTTGAATTCGTGTACGCTGGTTCCGTCTGCGCTTACGGCTGATACGCCGAAATGGGGCGTCACCCTGGTTCCCCCATTGACAATGGAGGCTGCCGTAGTTATAAGCTGAACAGGCGTAATCTGGAAGGACTGCCCGAAGGAGACTGTGGCCAGCTCCACGAGGCCCATATTTTCCTTCTTATGCATGATGGTAGCCGCTTCGCCCGGCAGGTCGATGCCGGTCTTTCCCTTCAGGCCGAACTGGGTAAAATATTTGTAATACCCGTCCACTCCAAGGCGCTGTCCCACATCGATAAATACAGGATTGCAGGAGTTCATGGCCCCCTGGAGAAACGTCTCCGCCCCGTGTCCTCCCACTTTGTGGCAGCGTATCTTTCTATCCTCCACAACCCGGAATCCGGGACAGGAAAACTGGTCCGTCAGCTTTACGGCTCCTGATTCCAGACCGGCCGCCGCAGTAATAATTTTGAAGGTGGAGCCAGGTTCATAGGTATCGTTAATGCAGGTGTTTCTCCACATCTGATTTAGCTGCTCCTGCTTCTTGGCCCCTGTGAGGCTGTCGCTGACTGCCAGCTCCCTGAGACTTTGGCTTCTCAGATTCTGGTTCAGAGTGAAGGGATCGTTTAAGTTGAATTCCGGTACGTTCACCATGGCCAGAAGTTCGCCGTTTTGGGGATTCATTACAATGATGGAAACCTTTTTCGCGTTTTTCTTCTCCAATACCTGATAGGCCAGCTGCTCTGCATATTTCTGAATATTTATATCCAGGCTGATTCGCAGATCGTTGCCTGCCACCGGCTCAATCCGATCCTCGGCCGCGTTGTCGATCTCCACTCCTTTGGCGTCCGACATGGTGAGAATTTTGCCGTTTATGCCCTTTAAATATTTTTCATACTTTACCTCCAGGCCGATGATTCCCTGATTGTCGCCTCCGGTAAATCCCAACACCTTTGAGGCCAGGTCGTCATATGGGTAGTAACGCTTGTAATCTTCGTCCACCTTTACCCCGGCAAGGCGGTAGGTACGGATCTTGTTTCCCACCTCTTTATCTACATTGGTCTTGATAATTTCTCTGGAGCTTCGTTTCTCCACCCGTTTGCGCACTGTCTCCTCATCCAGTTCCAGCTCGCTGCAGAGAATGCTGATTACCTTCTCCCTGTCCTCCACCTGGTTATAGATAACAGAAATGGTACATACGGTCCGGTTGTCTGCTATGACACTCCGTTGGCATCGATAATCCGGCCTCTGGCGGCCTTGATGGTCCGCTCCCTCTGGTGAAGATCCTCCGCCATATCCCCATAATGTTCCGAACGGAAAATCATAAGAAAACCAAGCCGCCCCGACAGACTCACCATCGCAATGGCAATGAGCAGTCCTAGGACGGCTATATTCTTTCTGTGCTTTGTAAGATTTGAATACATGAGCGTCTCCGGCGTCCATCATTGTTAATAATATATTGGAGCCGGGCCCATTTTATGTCTCTTTCTCATCCGGTTCCCGGATGAGCCTCGATGGTTCCCCCGCCCGGGGACGGCATAGAGGGAGCGTCTCTCCTCCGGCACATTGCCTCCGGGCTGTTCTTCTGCAGAAGGCCGGTCATTGCCGGTCTTTAGAGGATCCGCCGACGGGCCTTCAGGACGGTTGGGGTCTGTGGGCACTGCGTCAGGCACGCCGCTGCCTGTATCGTCACCCGGATCTCCCACGATATATTCGTCCGTCTGGCGCTGTACATGTGTCTCAGATTCCGCCTCCCCGGCTTCCTCCGTCTCCTCACCGCTCCCAGTCTCAGGTTCGTTAATTCCCTCAGGAGAAGGCTGGCTCTCACCGGCGCTCTCAGATTCCGGAAGATCCGCTGCGGGAAATACATTCAGATAGGGCAGAGCTCCGTCATAATCTTTGAGAAAATGGCGCTGGCATAGGAGCTGTGGGCCTGCATAGGTCCAGGCGGGTAGTTGGGTATGTCAATCACTACATACACAAATATCTGAGGATCCTCCACCGGAGCGTAACCTGCGAAGGATACCAGATAATTTTTCTCGGAGCGCGGCTGACGCTCCGCCGTTCCTGTCTTTCCCCCACCTCATACCCTGAGACCTGGGCCACTTTTCCTGTTCCCTCCTCCACGGTTCGGAACATGGTTTCATTGAGGAAATCTGAAGTGGACTGGGATACGGTTTCCCTCACCAGAACCGGATCCTTCTTCTCCACAACAGACCCCTGTTCATTCAGTATCTGCTTCACCACATGGGGTTCATAGTAGGAGCCGCCATTTATAACAGAACAGAAAGCCGCTGCCATCTGTACCATGGTACAGTTATAGTTCTGCCCAAAAGAGTTGGTTGCCAGATCCGTAGGGCCCATGTTGTCGGCTTTGTATACAAGGCCGCTGGTATCGGCTTCGCCGGGCAGATCGATTCCGGTCTTGTCGCCAAATCCGAAAAGCTCCATGTATTTGCTGAATTTATCCCGTCCCAAACGCTGAGAAATCCGCATCATACAGACGTTGCAGGAGTACATCAGAGACTCCTGTACCGTCAGAGTACCGTGTCCGTACCGGTTAACGCAGAAAATATCCCTGTCTGCCACATGGAGAAATCCTCCGCACTCAAAGGATTCATCCTTGCCCAGCACGCCTTCCTCCAGCGCTGCCGCCACTGTAAATATCTTGGAGGGAGAACCTGGTTCATAGGTATCGCTGACGCAGAAATTTCTCCATATCTGATTCCACGCCACCTGCTGGCCGTAGGAGAGGACATCCTCTCTGCTGAAATGATCAAAGACCTGATCCTCGGTTATCACTGCTCCGTCATTTTTCCTTTTGTATACAGCTGCTGCTTCCTTTGTTCCCAGCTCCATCAGCTCCGCCTCTGTAAACCCGCTCACATCTCTGGGATTGTTTAAGTCAAAGACATTGCTGCTGCCCATAGCCAGAATTTCTCCGGTTCTGGGATCCATGGCCACGGCTGCAGTTATGCGGCTTCCCACAGTAGTCTGCCATTCATTGATATATTTTTGGAGTATATTCTGTACATTGACGTCGATGGTGGAAACGATGGTTTTCCCGTTGGTGGCAGGCTTCACCACCCCCTCCAGATTGGAATCTGCATCCAGATAACCGTACTCCCGCCCGTTTACCCCCATAAGGCTGCTGTTGTAATACTGCTCGATTCCACCGGTTCCCGCTGCGCCGTCTGCACTGGTAAATCCAATCACATTGCAGGCCAGGGAATTATAAGGATAGATCCGCTTGTACTCTTCCTCAAACCAGACCCCTTTAACCCGCTTCTTGGCCTCCCCATCGTTTTCACTTTTACTGTAAGCCGTATTGGTATCTTTGACAAGCTGTTCAAAGGCGGTTCTCTGTTCATAGGTAAGCTGACGTCCTTTGTTATATTTCACATAAGCGCTGGTTTTCCTCTCGTCAATGAGATTTTGCAGTTCTCCCCTGTCATAGCCAAAGGCCTCCACAAGCGCCTGAATGGTAGGTTCCAGGTAATTCTCAGGACTGGACATAATCAGCCTGGGATCAAGGATCAGGTTATACACCTTCTCGCTGGTGGCAAGATAGGTTCCGTTGCGATCCACAATATCTCCTCTCCGGTAGGGCAGCGTGCGGCTTTCATACTCCTGCTGCCTTTGAGTGAGGACGATTTTATTATATTGTTCATTGTTATCCCTGATAATCCGGTAGAGCACCAGAATTAAAGCAAATAAAGCCAGCGTAATCACCAGAACGGTGATTGCCAGCTTTTCCTGCAGATACTTGGGATAAAAGTATTTTCCTCTTGTGTTTATGCCGTCCCGTGAGCCGCCGCCTCCTGAGGAATCGCGGCGGCCTTTGGGGTTAGTATTCCGGGATGTCTTCATACTGTCTTACATACTCGCTTTCTGTCTTGTCATACAATAAAACCTGGTTTTCTGGGCATAAACCATCCCCAGTTCCTTGGTGGCGATCTCATAGATCTTATTTAAATCCACACTTGTATTGATGCTTGTTTCCAGCGCGTCATTCTCCGCCTTAAGCTGCTCCAGCCGGGATTCCAGCCGCTCTATATTGTGCATCCTCGCTGTGATGGAGGACTGGACATGGAGATAGTTTATACAGAGGTATAAGGTAAAGACTGACGCTATGGTCAGCATAATCACATATGGAAGGTCCATATACATAGCCCGTTCCTGATTACGCCGGATCCTGTGGCTGGTACGTACCGACCGCCTGTCAGCCGGCTTCTGCGCCGGTCTTCCCGGCCGTCTCTCCGGTGACGGAACTGCCTGAGGCTCCAGCTTTGGCGCTGCCGTCCCATGCATATAAGCGCTGCCGTATGGGGGCCGGTTTGTCTTTTGTCTGTTGGTACGCCCTGACGGCGCTTGTGCTCTTGCAGCCATAAAACCCTATCCTCCTCCCTTAAAAAATGAATATCCTGCTATCCTTTGTCCCTTAAGCTTGTATCCTTAGTTAAATCCCGCTTTTAATCCTCTTCTCCCCGTTCAAACACCCTCAGCTTTGCGCTCTTGGAACGGCTGTTTACTGCGAGTTCTTCCTCCGAGGGGAGAATAGGCTTTCTCGTCACAACCTTTCCCCTGCTCTTTCTGCCGCAGACACAGACGGGAAATTCCCTGGGGCAGATACATGGGTTTTCACTGTTTTTAAACCGGGTCTTTACAATTCTGTCCTCCAGGGAGTGGAAAGTAATAATGCTCAGCCGTCCTCCGGGATTCAGAAGCTCAATCATAGCGTCTATGGAGCGTTCCAATACGGCCAGCTCCTGGTTCAGTTCGATCCGTATGGCCTGGAAGGTCCGCTTTGCCGGGTGTCCGCCCGTAGCCCTTACCTTGGCCGGGATGGCTGCTTTTATAATCTCCGTCAGCTCCCCTGCAGTCTCTATGGGATGCTTCTCCCGGGCTCTCACAATATGCTTTGCTATGTTCTTTGCAAAATTATCTTCCCCGTAATCTCTGATAATCCGGTACAGCTCCATCTCATCGTAGTTGTTCACAATGTCTGCAGCCGTGGTTTCATTTCTCTGGTCCATCCTCATATCCAGGGGCGCGTCCTCTTCCCTGTAGGTAAAGCCTCTTGAGGCCGTGTCCAGCTGATAGGAGGACACTCCCAAATCCAGATAAATGCCGTCCGCCTTCGGTACTCCCAGCTCCTTCAGTACATTCTGGATGTTCTCATAATTGCTTCTCACAATGGTTACCTTATCGCAGAAAGGTTTCAGCCGCTCTTCTGCGGCGGCGATGGCGTCTGCATCCTGATCAATTCCGATGAGCCGTCCGCCTCCCAGGCGCTTGCACACTTCATAGGCATGTCCGCCGCCTCCCAGTGTTCCGTCCACGTAGCAGCCGTTTGGCTTGATATTTAAGCTCCCCACTGTTTCATATAATAGTACGGATTTGTGTCCGAATGCGTTTTCATCCATTAAATTCCCAAACCTTCCATGTGCTCTGCAATCTCTTCCATATCATCAAAGGTGTTGGCTGCAAGCCACTTATCCTTGCTCCAGATTTCAATCCGGCTTCCCACACCCACCAGTACCGCATCTTTCTCAATTCCGGCAAACTCTCTTAAAATGGCCGGAAGGAGGATTCTTCCCTGCTTGTCTACTTCACAGGTGGTAGCTCCTGCCAGAAGGAAACGCGAAAACTTACGTCCGGCAGTGTTTGTAAGAGGCAGAGTGCGAAGTTTTTCTTCCAGGGCGGCCCATTCTGAATTCTCATACACAAAAAGGCAGTTATCAAGGCCTTTCGTAACAACGAATTCTTCGCCTAACTGCTCTCTGAATTTTGAAGGGACGATAAGCCGTCCCTTCGCGTCTACTGTATGATTGTACTCACCCATGAACATAACTTATCACCTGCCCTGTCCTATGGTGTACCTGAAGATTCATCTTGCCGGATGACTGCGGGGGATCCGAAACCCCCACTTCATCCACTTAACAACCATCCTCTACCACTTTGCACCACTTTCTACCACTTGTATGTCCATAATAGTATAGATTCTGGGAAATGGCAAGGATTTTACGGATTTCTTAAAAAAATCGTAAAAAAATAAGGCGGCTGCAATGTTTTTTGCAGCTGCCTCTACATATGGCAGGGAACCTCTGTTCTATACAAAATGTGGTTTTTTCCTTGCCTCCCCCTGCTTACTTCTCCTTTTCCAGACGCCTGCGCCGGTAACAGATTACCCCGGCAGAGACTGCCACCAGGACGGCGGACAACAACTGGGACACCGCGAATCCGGTTCCCGGAAGCTTCAGCTGATCTGTGCGCAGGCCCTCTATCCAGACGCGCCCCAGGCCATAGCCCAGAAAATAAATCCAGAGCATCTCCCCATCGAACTTTTTGTGTTTCCTGTACCAGAGCATGAATGCCAGCACTCCCAGGTTCCACATGGATTCATAGAAAAAAGTGGGATGCACCTGTATATAGGCAATGCCGTTTTCCACTATCTCATGCTCCGCAAGCTGCGCGGATATCATAGAGGGATTTACCAGGCTCTTTTTGATACGCATGGCAAAAAGATTATCCGTATAGCCGCCGAATGCCTCGCAGTTGAAAAAGTTCCCCACCGCCCGATGATCTGTCCCGTGATCAGCCCAAGGACACCGCTGTCCGCCATGGAAAAAAAGACTGCTTCCTCCTCCTTGTAAACACGATCAATGTCAACGCAGCTCCGATGACGCCGCCGTAGATGGCAAGACCTCCTGCCCGCAGGTTAAATATCTGCAGCAGGTTGTCCTTATAATCCTCCCAGGCAAATATCACATAATAGAGCCGCGCCCCCAGGATAGAAAAGAAAATAGCGTAAATAGCAAAATCCAGATAAACATCCGGATCCTGCCCTCTGCGTCTGGCATCGGAAAAGGCCACCGCCATACCGGCCAGCATCCCCAATCCTATAATAATCCCGTAAAACGCAATGCGAAAGCCAAACACAGTAATGTGATTCGGCAGATTCTGTATGGTAATTCCCAGATTTACAAAGCTTAAATCTGCTCCAGCTGCTGCTTCCATAAGCATACTCCTTCCACTCTTAAGATTCTTACCCATTTTACCCCGAACCAACCTAAAAAGCAATTCTATTTTACTCTTTTATTTCCAGGGGTTTTATGATATGATAATAAGGCTGTACTAAAATAAGAAGACATACCATGCAATTTACAGTCATAAAATTACATTTAGATAGGAAGGTAATCACATGAAATTAGGTATCGTAGGACTCCCAAATGTCGGTAAAAGCACCCTTTTCAATTCGCTGACAAAGGCAGGGGCGGAATCTGCCAACTATCCTTTCTGTACCATTGATCCCAACGTAGGAGTAGTGCCTGTCCCCGATGAGCGTCTGGACAAGCTGACTGCCATGTACAATTCCGAGAAAACCACTCCGGCCGTCATTGAATTTGTGGATATCGCCGGACTGGTAAAAGGCGCGTCCAAAGGCGAGGGGCTCGGCAACCAGTTTTTATCCAATATCCGCGAGGTGGACGCCATTGTGCATGTTGTCCGCTGCTTTGATGATCCCAACGTAATTCATGTGGACGGCAGTGTAGATCCTCTGCGGGATATTGAGACTATTAACCTGGAGCTGATCTTCTCTGACATCGAGATACTTGAACGCCGGATTGCCAAGCAGTCCAAAGGCGCTTTCAACAATAAGGAACTTGCTAAAGAGGTGGAGCTTTTAAAAGCTTTAAAGGAACACCTGGAGGAAGGCAGGCTGGCCCGGAGTTTTGAGGCGGAAGATGAGGATACGCTGAATTCATCAATACCCTGACGCTCCTTACCTGGAAACCCGTCATCTTCGCAGCCAATGTGGCGGAGAGCGACCTTGCAAACGACGGAGCGACAATACCTGCGTGCAGGCAGTCCGCAGATTCGCGGCAGAGAACAGCTGCGAGGTGTTTGTAATCTGCGCAGAGATCGAGCAGGAGCTGGCAGAGCTGGACGACGAGGAAAAGTCTATGTTCCTGGACGATCTGGGCCTTACGGAATCAGGTCTTGAAAAGCTCATCGCAGCCAGCTACCGTATTCTGGGCCTTATGAGCTATCTCACGGCAGGCCCCCAGGAGAGCCGCGCATGGACCATCAAAGCAGGCACAAAGGCGCCTCAGGCGGCAGGGAAGATTCACAGTGATTTCGAGCGGGGCTTCATCGCGCGGAGGTAGTGAACTATGACGATCTGATGAACTGCGGCAGTATGGCGGCCGCCAAGGAAAAGGGGCTGGTTCGTTCAGAGGGCAAAGAATATGTTATGAGAGACGGGGATGTGGTTCTGTTCCGGTTCAACGTATAAAGGGGTATTCATATTATTTTATCCAATCAACAGGGGGACACCAATATGGAGCTTGTAAATACCATCATAACAACTATCAATGATTACCTCTGGGGCATTCCCATGATCGCCCTTCTCTTTGGCACCCACCTTTTCCTCACGGTCCGCACCGGATTTATACAGAGGAAAACCTTTACCGGGATCCGCCTCTCTGTAACAAAAGATCCGGATTCCCACGGGGACATCAGCCAATTTGCCGCTCTCACCACAGCGCTGGCCTCCACCATCGGCACCGGCAATATCATCGGCGTGGGCACTGCCGTGGCTCTGGGCGGTCCGGGCGCTGTGCTGTGGTGCTGGCTCACCGGCGTCTTCGGCATTGCCACCAAATACGGAGAATCCCTGATCGCTGTAAAATACAGAGTCCGCACAAAGGACGGCACCATGCTGGGAGGCGCCATGTACGCGCTGGAGAGAGGCCTTCATATGAAGTGGCTGGGCGTCACCTTTGCAGTCCTGGGAACCCTCACCTCTTTCGGCATCGGCTGCGGTGTACAGGTTAACGCCATCTCCAGCATTGTAAACAGCAATGTGGTTCCTGCGGTCATGTCAGGCACCTCCTCATTTAAAAATCTTCTGGAAGCCTATCCCTGGATAATCAGCATGGCAGTGGGGTTTGCCACAGGAGCCGTCACCTGTCTGGTCATCTTCGGCGGCGTCAAGTCCATTGCCAGAGTCTGTGAAAAGCTGGTGCCTTTTATGGCATTCTTCTATGTGGTGGGCTGTATCGTCATCCTCTGTATCAACCGCAGCTTTCTGGGAGAGACGTTTTCCATTATTTTCCGAAGCGCCTTCACAGAGGTCCGCTCCATCGCAGGCGGCCTGGTGGGGACAGGCATCATGATGTCTGCCCGCTACGGTATCGCCAGAGGCCTCTTCTCCAATGAATCCGGCATGGGTTCCGCTCCCATCGTGGCAGCCGCGGCCCAGACAAGAAACCCGGTGCGCCAGGCTCTGGTATCCGCCACAGGCACATTCTGGGATACGGTTGTGGTATGCCTCATGACCGGCCTTGTCCTGGTAAGCAGCATCATCGGACACGACTCTATCAGCGTAACCAGCCTTTCAGGCGGCGAACTGACAAATGCCGCCTTCAGCCTGATTCCCTACATAGGCCAGCCGATTCTTATTATAGGCATTATCACCTTCGCTTACTCTACCATCCTTGGGTGGTCCTACTATGCGAGCGCTGCCTGGAATACCTTATGGGCAAAAAAGGGCTCCTTCCCTACCGCCTGGCATGGATTATCGTACTTATTATTGCACCTGTGATTCAGCTGGAACTGGTGTGGGACATTGCAGATACCCTCAACGCCCTCATGGCGATTCCTAACCTGATAGCGGTTCTCCTCCTGTCCGATGTAATTGTGAAGGATACAAAATATTATCTGAATCATCTGGACCAGCGGGACGAAACGCCGATTCCTCTGGTGGATGATTTACCCTCATAAAAGCTGCAAAAACCGGCCGTATACTTATTTGCGGCCGGTTCAATTCTATTCTTTGTTATCTCATTCCACGCTTTTTTTCTTTCCTTCTTTCAGCACCAGCTTCACCCGGCTGATAACCCTGTCCTCCATGGCTTCTATCTCATAGTCCGCCTCCGGTGTGGACAGGGATAAGGGGAGCTGTTCCGGGTTTGGTATATATCCCAGCTGCTCCATAAGATAGCCGGACAGCCTGTCGCAGATGCTGTCTATTTTCAAATGAAGCTCCTCATTTAAATCAAATATGGAAATTCCTCCCGATACCAGATACGTATTGTGAGGTATCACCTCAACAAATTCCGGCTCCGCCTCCTCGTACTCGTCATGGATCTCTCCCACGATCTCCTCGATCAAATCCTCCAGCGTCACCATTCCAGACACGCCTCCGTATTCGTCGATGAGAATAGCCAGCTTTGTCTTGCTCTTCTGCATTTCCCTGAAAAGCACATCTGTTCTGCGGTTCTCAGGAACAAAGAAAGGCCGCTTCAGAAATGGGCGTATATCTATGTCATGAAAAGACTGCTTTCTGGCCTGAATCATCAGATCACTGACGGACAGAATGCCGATTATGTTATCAATCTCTCCCTCATACACCGGAATTCTTCCGTGTCTGGATTGAAGAATCTCGTCTATATATGATTCCAGTGGGTCCTCCCCGTCTATCACAACCATATCCTGCCTTGGCACCATAACTTCTTTGGCCCGCTTGTCATCAAAGGAAAAGATCGACGTTATCATCTCCTTCTCGATATCGTTAAACACACCGCTCTCACTGCCGGTTTCCAGCATGGACTTAATCTCTTCCTCCGACACCTCAGCCTCCAGGGTTTCATTATGCATACCGATAAGCTTTAGAAATCCGCTGGTCGAGAGGGAAAGCAGCCGGATAAAGGGGTTCATTATCCGTGATATGCGGTAAATGGGCCGGACGCAGAAAAGGCTGAAGGCCTCCGCCTTCTGGAGAGCCACACGTTTGGGCACCAGTTCTCCGAACACCAGGTTGAAATAAGCCAGAATAATCGTTACCACAAAACCTGCAGCCGCCTGGCTGTATGGTATGTTCAGCTCCGCCATCCTCACTGCCAGAACCTGGGCAATGCCTGTAGCCGCCGACGCACTGGAGAAGAAGCCGGCCAGAGTGATCGCTACCTGAATGGTGGATAAGAATACGGTAGAGTCCTCCATCAGCCGTTCAATCAGGCCGCATTTCTATTGCCCTGATCCGCCAGGCGGTGAATTTTGTTCTTGTTTACAGATACCACCGCCATCTCAGATCCCGCGAAAAAGGCATTGATAATGGTCAGTATGACAAGAATGGTGATTTGTAACAGAATATTGGCCGCTTGAGGGTCAGATTCCATTGATTGATATTCCTCCTTTAAATGTTTGAAATTAGGTTACAAATGTTATTATACATAAACGGAAGTTTATTGTCTGCTAAAATTTTATAAACATTCTGTTATATTTTATCTGTGCAGCTTCTGTTAAAACAGCAAAACCAACCTCATGCTTTTGCAAACTGGCTGTTATACAATTCCGCATAAAATCCATTTCCTGCAAGAAGCTCCTCGTGCCGCCCTTTCTCCAGTATCTTTCCGTCCTTCATCACAAGTATCACATCCGCCTCTTTGATTGTGGACAAACGGTGAGCCACGATAAAGCTGGTTCTCCCCTCCATCATTCTGGCAAAAGCCTTCTGCACCCGCAGCTCCGTCCTCGTGTCGATGGAGGAGGTGGCCTCGTCCAGTATCAGCATAGGAGGAAGGCAGAGCATAACTCTTGCAATGCAGAGAAGCTGCTTCTGCCCCTGGGACAGATTGCCCCCGTCCTCCCCAATAGGCGTGTCATAGCCCTGGGGCATGCGCATGATAAATCCGTGGGCGTGCGCTTCCTTTGCCGCCTGGATAATGGCTTCCTCAGAGGCCTCCGGCCGTCCATAAGCAATGTTTTCACGTATAGTCCCTGATTTAAGCCAGGTTTCCTGCAAAACCATTCCATAGTTGGTCCGAAGGCTCTTTCTTGTCACGTCCCGGATGTCCCTGTCCTCCACCTTAACAGCTCCTGATTTCACATCATAGAACCGCATGAGAAGGTTGATAATGGTAGTCTTTCCACAGCCTGTGGGCCCTACGATGGCCACCCTCTGTCCCGGCTCCACAGCCAGGTTAAAATTCTCAATGAGCCTCTGGTCAGGCGCGTAGGAAAAGCTTACGTTCTGAAGCTCCACCTTTCCTTTCACATCTTTCAGCTCCACAGCATCCGTCTTATCCTGGAGAATCACTTCCTCATCTATAAGCTCAAAAACCCGGGCCGCAGACGCCAGGGCGTTCTGAAGCTCCGTCACTACGCCGGAAATTTCATTAAAAGGCTTTGTATACTGGTTTGCATAGCTCAAAAAGCTGGTCAGCTGCCCTACTGTCATAAAGCCCCGAATCACGCCGTAAGCGCCTGTAATTCCAACAGCCGCATAAACCACACTGTTGACAAACCGGGTGGCGGGATTGGTGATGGATGAGAAAAATGTAGCCCGCAGGCTGTATCCCTCCAGACGGCCGTTGATCTCCTCAAAGCGGGCCTGGGCCTCCTTCTGGTATCCGAAGGCCTGAAGGATCTTCATATTTCCCAGCATCTCGTCTGTAAGAGCAGTCAGCTCCCCCCTTGTCTCCGACTGATGCCTGAACATGGTAAATGTCTTTTTTGCAATAAAACTGGCCACAAACAGGGAGATGGGCGTCAGAAGCACAACCACAACCGTAATGAGAGGATTAATGGAAGCCATAAAAAGGAGGGTGCCTCCAATGGTCATAATTCCTGTAAACAGCTGTGTAAAGCCCATCAGCAGGCCTTCGGAAAACTGGTCTACATCCGCAATCATCCGGCTGATAATATCCCCTGAAGGTGGGCGTCCAGATAACTTAAGGGCAGCTTCTCCACATGGTCAAAGGCCTTCGTACGGATATCCATCACAACCCGGTAGGTAATTGTATTGTTAATATGGTTCATCAGCCATTGAGATAAAGCAGTCAGGCCCACAGCCGTCAGAATCTGCCCTATAATCTTTGCCACGCCCTGAAAATCCACCTGACCCTGGGCAGCCGCCCGATCCACAGCCCGGCCGATAAGAATGGGCACATACAGAGTCAGGGCAACGGTAATCATCGCCAGTATCAGCGAACAAACAACCGCCCATTTATACTGTTTAATATAATTCAGAATCCGTTTCAGGGTTTCCCTGCTTTTATCTTTTGTCAAAGGGGCTTTTTTACTGCTCATCCTTCTCCACCTCCTCTTTAGAGAGCTGGGACAGGCAGATTTCCCTGTAAACCTCGCAGTCCTTCAGCAATTCCCTGTGGCTTCCAATGCCTGCCAGATGTCCCTCGTCCAGCACAAGTATGGTATCTGCATTTTTAATGGTAGTGGCCTCTGGGAGACAATGAACACAGTCATATTTTCCGTATTCTCCCTGACAGCGGCGCGCAGCCTGGCGTCAGTGGCAAAATCCAGGGCTGAGGCGCTGTCGTCCATAATGAGAATCTCCGGTTTTCTCACCAGAGCCCTTGCTATGGTGAGCCGCTGCCGCTGGCCTCCCGACAGGTTTTTGCCGCCCTGGTCGATGGGAAGCTCCAGCCCCCTGTCCTTGCCGTCCACAAACTCCCTGGCCTGGGCCACGCCCAGGGCCTCATAGATCTCCTCATCGGAGGCATCCTTTTTCCCCCACTTCATGTTGTCCCGCAGACTTCCCTTAAAGAGCACTGCCCGCTGCGGGACCAGGCCCACTTTTTCCCTGAGGCTTTTAAGCGGTAATCCTTCACATCCTTTCCGTCTATGAGGACCTGGCCGGCAGTGGCGTCGTAGAACCGGGGAATCATGTTGACCAGCGTGGATTTTCCCGCCCCTGTGCCTCCGATTACACCGATGGTCTGACCTGCCATAGCCCTGAAGGAGATATTCTTTAAGGCCTCCGCCTTTGCGCCTCCGTAGACAAAATTCATATTCCTGAACTCTACCTTTGGAACGCAGTCCCTCCGGCTTCCGGCTGCCTCTCAGCCCCGGCTCCTGATTCCGGCTTTTGGCCTTCATCGGGTTTTCCCCCAATGTTTTCTCCTTCTCCGGCGCCGCCTCTCCGCCGCCATCCCTGATACAAGACTCAACCCGGAACACTCCGTCTACCCGGTTCATACAGGCCATGGCTTTGGAGATCAGGATAATCAGATTTGCCATCTTAATCAGTTCCACCAGAATCTGGGACATATAGTTTACAAGGGCAATCACCTTACCCTGGCTGATAACGCCGGCTTCCACCTGCCCTGCCCCGGACCAGATAACGGCTACCAGCCCAATATTTATGATCACGTAGGTAACAGGATTTAAGAGAGCGGAAATCTTACCCACAAAAACCTGCATCCTGACCAACTGGTCATTTTCCCCCTGAAACTTGTCGGTTTCGCTTTTCTGCCTGTTAAATGCCCGGATTACCCGGACGCCCATCAGGTTCTCCCTGGTAGTCAGAAGCACTCTGTCAAGCTGCCTCTGCACCCCTTTGTACAGCGGCATGCTCACCAGCATGATTCCAAACACTACCACGCACAGCACCGGAATAGCCGCTGCAAAAACCATAGCCGTCTTTACATCCACCGTAAATGCCATCACCATAGCTCCGAAAACCACAAAGGGCGATCTCAGAAGAAGGCGCAGAGTCATATTTATTCCATTCTGCACCTGGTTGATATCGCTGGTCATTCTGGTAATCAGCGTGGAACTTCCCACCTGGTCCAGCTCTGTATAGGAGAGGCCGCCGATGTGGGCGAAGAGATCATTTCTCAGATGCGTTGCGGCGCCTGTTGCCGCTTTTGCCGCAAAATACTGGGCTGTCAGGGAACAGGCCAATCCGATGAGGGCCAGCAGAAGCAGCAGGCCGCCCATTTTCATAATGTATCCCCCATCCCGGTTTTGATTCCCACATCCACCATGCTTGCCACCACCAGAGGCACAAAAAGCTCAAAACTGGCTTCCAGCATTTTAAAAAGAGGGCCAAGGACGCTCTCCTTCTTATAATCCTTCATATAGCCGAACAATCGTTTCATCTAGACTCCAATCCAAAAGGACTATCCTCCGCAGCGCCTCTGCTGCAGACAATAGCCCTTTTTCATTTTATTCCGTCACTTTAAAAAACCATTGACAATCTGCGCCTCCGCTTCCTCCTCGGAAAGTCCCAGCGTCATCAGCTTCACAATCTGCTCTCCCGCAATCTTGCCGATAGCAGCCTCATGGATCAGCGCTGCGTCAATATTGTTAGCAACCAACCCCGGCACAGCCAGAATTTTGGCGTCGTCCATAATAATAGCGTCGCACTCTGTGTGGCCGCTGCATTTTGCATTGCCCACTATTTTGGAGTTAAAGGTCTGGATAGAGGCATCCTTGGCAACGGATCTGGATACCACGTCCGCGCTGGAATCATCCCCGTTGAGATTAACGATATAAGTGCTCTCCGCCTCCTGGCTGCCATGGGTTAAAAGGCGTTCCCGCACAACCAGCTTGGCGCCTGCCTTCAGATCCGCCAGATTGGTTCTGTTGGTGGAATCCACCCCCTTAATCTGAACCATCTCCATCTCCATATAGCTGTTTTCTTCCATATACACCTCGGTTCCCGGATTCAGGATGCGTTTACCCTGCCCGTCCCCTTCGCCGTAGTGCTTCTCCACGTATTTTACCTTGGCATTTCTCCCCACAAAAAAGCGGTGGATACCGTCATGCTCCGAATCCTGGTTTCCGCAGTTGTGGATTCCGCAGCCTGCCACAATCACCACATCTGCGTCGTCTCCGATATAGAAGTCATTATACACCACTTCCTTTAAACCGCTGGAGCTCACCACCACAGGAATATGCACGCTTTCATTTTTAGTTCCCGCTTTGATACGGATATCGATACCCGGTTTGTCTGTCTTTGTAATTATATCTATATTGGCCGTTGTATTGCGGCTGGCTGTGGCGCCGTTGGCGCGGATATTGTAAGCTCCCTCGGGCACGCCGTGAAGGTCCGCCACCTCCATCAATATTCTGTCCTGAATGCTATCCGTCATGTTCCCTCACCCTTCTGCTATGCTGTCTCATAGAACTTGCTGCAGGCGTCCACCGCTGAAGCAGTTCCCATAATCTGAGGCATAATCTCATCTCTTGTACCCCGGTTCACCACCCGGCCGTCTGCGATTACCACTATCTCATCTGCAATGTTGAGAATACGCTCCTGATGGGAAATAATAAGGATCGAGCCGTTGGTCGTCTGCCGCATGCGCTCAAAAACCTGAATCAGGTTCTGGAAACTCCAAAGATCGATTCCCGCCTCCGGCTCGTCAAATACAGACAGCTTGCTCTGTCTGGCCAGCACAGAAGCAATCTCAATCCGCTTCAGTTCACCGCCTGAAAGGCTGGCGTTGACCTCCCGGCTGATATAATCCTTTGCGCAAAGCCCAACCTCTGCCAGATACTGGCAGGCCTCCGTCACAGTCAGGCTTTTTCTGGCTGCCAGACGAAGCAGATCGATGACCTGAACGCCCTTAAAGCGCACCGGCTGCTGAAATGCAAAGCTGATCCCCAGGTTGGCCCTGTCTGTAATGCTCATATCAGTGATATCTTCACCGTCAAACAAAATACGCCCTCCTGTAGGACGTTCTATCCCCATAATCAGCTTGGCTGTGGTGGATTTTCCTCCGCCGTTAGGCCCGGTTATCACCACAAACTTACCGTCGTCAACGGTAAAGCTTATATCTTTAATAATGCCTATTTCCCCTTTATCATCATTGACCTCAAAGGAAAGATTCTCTAAAGTAAGCATGCAGCGCCCTACCTCTCTTCCTGTTTCTCTTCTTTTCTTTCTCATACTGTCAGGCTTAATAAAACCACAATCTACAGTATATACCATTTCCTGCTAAATTACTATCAAAACTTTATCATGAACTCTCGGAATCTTCCTTGCGCCTGGCAAAATCAGATACAAAGAGATTCCGAGAATACATTATCTCATTAAGGAGAAAATGTCTGTTGCTTTTGCAACATTTTCCATATATGGATAAAACTGGTTTATCTCTTCACCCCCCTGATTTCCATTGGCGGTGTGAGAATTCCCACTGCGCAAAAACAGCCAGCCCTCTATAGGACTGACTGCATATGCACTGCAGAAGATGGGAGTCGAACCCACAAGGTATTACTACCACACGGACCTGAACCGTGCGCGTCTGCCAATTCCGCCACTTCTGCATCTCGCCGCTTTCACAAGCAACGAAAATTATTATAATAGATGTACAAGCATTTGTCAATGACTTTTAACACAAAACTTTTCAAAGAATTCATCCATGGGAACAGGTTTTGAGAAATAGTAACCCTGTCCCAGCTCACAGCCCATTTTCGTCAGCATGTCCAGTTGTTCTTCCGTCTCAATTCCCTCACAGAGAGAGATAAATCCCATCTTGTTGGTCATCTGAATCAGCTGCCCCAGAAATTCCCGGCCCCGATCGGAATTGGCGCAGGACTGGACAAAGGCGCAGTCCAATTTTATCACATCCGCAGGAATTTCAGCCATCATATTCATAATGGAATAACCGGAACCAAAATCATCGATTGATATGGAGAAGCCTTGTTCCTGAAGGGTTTTCATCACTTCACAGGTATGTTCCGTCTCCTTCAGGAAGGCCGTCTCAGTCAGTTCAAACTCCAGATATCTGTGATCAATACCGTAAAGACGGGTGCACTCCAGCACATTGCTTACAAGCTGTTGGGACTGGATATCCACGCTGGATAAATTGACAGAGACAGGAATCTGTACACCTCCCTCCTCCTTCCACTCCTTAAGTTTTATACAGACCTGTTCCAGCACATAGGAATCTACCTGGGATATAAAGCCGTTCTTCTCAAACAATGGAATAAAATCTGCGGGCTGTATCAGACTTTTGTCCTCCTTCAGCCACCGTACCAGCGCTTCTGCTCCCACAAGTTTGTGAGTCCCCAGGGAGAATTTGGGCTGGAAATAAACCTTGAACTCCCCGCGTTTTAATGCATAATCCATCTGGTTGATAATCTCATTTTCCCTGTATTTCCCGTCGAAAGGCCCATCGTTAAAAACCACAGCAGCGGATTTTATAATATAGTCCACCGATTTTCTGGCAATCGTGGCCCTGTCCACTGCAGTCTCAATCTCCCGGCATCCGCGCTCTATAAAGTAGATGCCTGAGCGGATCATCATCTTTATTTTGGGGTAAATCTCGTTCTGTATCCGGCAAAACTCATCATTTAGTTCCCGGACTGCGTCCACCAGCTCCCTTCTCCCATGCCTGTATATGCCAAAGGACAGGAACTGATCTGCACTAACCCTTGTATAAAGATTGGAATCCACCCCATTTTGAACCAGCATATCTGAAAACATGCGGAGTATATTGTCCCCCTGGGTGTATCCGATAGCCTCGTTTATATATTTAAAACCTTTGATATCGCTGGCGATGAGCACATATTCTTCTTTCCGGTAATCCAGGATTTTCTGGCACTCCTCCTTAAACTTATCATACCGCAAAAGCCCGGTGAGAGAATCCCTGTTCTTGTAATATTCCATCTCTTTTTTGGCTTCCTTCAGCCTCTGGGATGTGGATGCACCGGAAGCGATAATACGGGCCACCTCCGATACAGCCGCGCACTCCGCCTTGGTCCACCGGCGTTCCTGTTCCGTATTTACCAGAGCCAGCATGCCGGAATACCTTCCCTCAATAAAAACCCCTGCAAAAAGAATGGAACTGGCGCCCGCCCGGTCCAGAACCTGCTTAACGCCCCTGGTATATGTATCATACCTGCTCCGCTCCAGAATTGCGATGTTATCTTCATCGTAAAGCCTGTAACAGATATAAAACTCTTCTTTTCTGAAGTAGTCGGAGGGATCGATTAATATAGCGGTGCTTTCATCCACCCACTGGTATACAGCCTGCTTGGTGACTCCCTCCTGGCCGTTTAAATAAAGTCCGATTCGGTTTAGGCGGAATCTGTTTCCCATGAATCCCATCAGTATATGGACTGCTTCCTCAAAGGCGCCTGTTTTCTCAAAAACCTCCAGTGCAACTGCGGTCGTGGATTTTCCATAGAGATCGCTCTGGCCTTTTCGTTTTTCTTCATTGGCCTGCCATAGATAGCTGTAGTCCTTATATTCTTCAGGAACAGGGGAAATAGCGTCATAAAAACAGATCCCATTCTTTCCTTTTTCTTTCACTTCCCGCATGGCCAGTGCAGCCTTAGTGATTATGTCCGGAAATCTCGTTTCCCCCTTGCCGGTCATATAGATACCGATGCTGCAGCTCACCCTGTTTTCTCCCGACTCTACATCTGTGAGAATACTCCCTATTTCCTCCTTTATAGAAGCGGCGATTCTCTCAGCCCGCTCCCTGTCCGCATGCTTCAGCAATACAAGAAACTCATCGCCGCCAAAACGTCCGATTAAATCGTCCTCAGTGCAGACCCTTCTCAGACAGCTTGCCACATTGATCAGTACTACATTGCCGAATATCTCGCCTCTCTGCCGGTTTATGCTCTGAAAATCGTCCATATCCAGAATCATCATAGCCCAGTTATCTTCCCTGGGGCAGGATTCCAGATACCGCTCCGCCTGACGGCTAAATCCCCCTGCAGTCAGCAGGTTGGTCAGAGCATCCCACCCCACACTCTCCCCGCGCTCATCATGGTTCACACGGTCTGCGGCAGCCTCCTCCTTGTAGCTGGTTATGTCCTGAAGCTGGAGCAGCACAGCATCTGTATTTTGCCACTTCACAGGCACAGCGCTGACTTTGGCCCACAGCTTCAGATGTCCGTTATAGAACTCTCTGGTAACACGCCGTTTTTCTCTGGCTGCGGCACAGGCCGGACAATTCTCACAGAGGCCGTCCAGATCCATAAAAGACTTGAAGCAGTACGCGCCCGGCTCTGCCCCGGGCGCAATTTCCCTGGCCTGCCGGTTGACATAGCACATGCGGTATGTCCGGCTGTCGATTACATAGATCCAGCCGGAAAGGCTGTCCAGCACACTGAGCAGAGCGCTCAACATTTCACCGGACGACGGTTCAGGCAGCAACTCCCTGTTTTCATTATTTTCTGTTATCTTTTTATTATCTTTCATGTACAATACGCCTCCGCCTGACCTGTTTCCCCGGCACATATAATAGAATTATACTTAATATTTAAAATAATTACAATACGGCCGCTCCACAATATTTCTCTGCCGCCTTCAGCCTTTCGGTTCACTCTCCCCCGGATATCCCCCGTAAAATCACATGATAAAAGCTGCCTCCGGCTCCACGCCGCAGGCAGCTTTTATCATGTCTGTTTTATCCTCTCAGTTCAATTCCAAGACCCTTCAGGCCATTTAAAATTTTATTCATTACAGAGGTCACTTCCTTTTCCTCCAGCGTATGGTCCTTAGCCCTGAAGGTTATGGAATAAGCCACGGATTTATGGCCTGACAGCACCTGAGCCCCCTCATAAATGTCAAACAGCTCATAGCTCTCCAGCAGCCTGCCGCCTCGTTCTGCTATTACGTCCTCAATCTGTCCCACCAGGATATCCTTTGGAACTACCATGCTGATATCCCGGGTAACTGCAGGGAATTTTGCAATGCCGGTGTACTTGCGGTCAAAGGTGGTGTACTCCATAATGGAGGGCATATCGATAACTGCAACGCAGGCCCTGTCTCCGATTTTATAGTTTTCCGCCACATCGGGATGGACTTCTCCCAAAAAGCCGATGACTGCGCCCTCATAGACTATATCGGCCTTTCTGCCCGGATGAAGATAGGGATGGCCGCACTGCGGCTCATAGCGGAGCTTTTTCCTCATTCCCGTCTTATCGAAAAACTCCTCCACCACGCCCTTCATTGTATAAAAGTCTCCGTCCCCGTAGAAACCAAGGGTAAACTGCATCCTCTCTTCCGGAAGTTCAGTGAGGGGCAGCGCCTTGGGGCGGTATACATTTGCAAGCTCATATAAGCGCACAGCCTTATTCCTGCGGTTATAGTTGGTGGACAGGGAGGTGAGCATTCCATTCAGGGAGGTGGTCCGCATCACGCTGAAGTCCTCGCCCAGAGGATTGGAAATATTCACTGTGTTTCTCAATGGGCTGTCTGCCGGTATCAGCATCTTGTCAAATACCCTGGGACTTTCAAATGAATAGGTCATACCCTGGGAGAAGCCGCAGAATTCTGCAATTTCCCTTGCCATCTCCTCAATTCTCAGCTTGTAGGGCAGCTTTCCCGTAGTGGCCTCCCCTGAAGGCAGCGTGGTAGGAATCTTGTCATAGCCGTAAAATCTGGCTACTTCCTCCGCCACATCCGCCATCCGTTCCAGATCCTGACGCCAGGTAGGCGCGATCACTTCCCTGGTATGAGCGTCAAAGCCCAGACCGATGGCCTTAAAGTACTCCAGCATAACCGCCTCGTCAATATCCGTTCCAAGAAGGCGGTTAATTTTTTCAGCGTCAAAGGGTATGCGCTTCTCTGTTTTCTTTTCAGAGTAAATATCGATCATTCCGCCGATAACCTCTCCTGCCCCCAGCTCCTCAATAAGCTGGCAGGCGCGGTTTACCGCCTCCTCAGCCGTATTGGGATCCAGACCCTTCTCATACTTGCCGGAGGCATCTGTGCGAAGCCCCACTTTCTTGGCGGAAAGACGGATATTGGTTCCGTCAAAGCAGGCGCACTCAAAGACCATTGTCTTTACGTCATCTGTGATCTTGGAGTTCTCACCTCCCATGATTCCGGCAATGCCCACCTCCTTCTCTCCATCATTGATCATAAGAATGGTGGAGTCCAGCTTCCGCTCCTGGCCGTCCAGAGTCTGGAATACATCCCCGTCCCTGGCGCATTTCACTATAATCTCATGACCGGCCAGCTGCTCATAATCAAAGGCATGCATAGGCTGCCCGTACTCTTCCATCACGTAGTTGGTAATATCCACTATATTGTTGATAGGGCGGATTCCGCTGGCGGCCAGACGGCGCTGCATCCATCTGGGAGACGGAGCCAGCTTTATATTCTTAACCATCCTGGCGCAGTAACGAGGACACAGGTTTGTGTTTTCAACCCGCACCTTTAAATAATCGTCAATGCTCTCACTGTTGCCGGTGGCTGTCACTACAGGGGCTTAAATGGCTTCCTGAAGGTGGCGGCCGCTCCCTGGCTATGCCGATGACGCTGTAGCAGTCCACACGGTTGGAGGTGATCTCATACTCGAACACTACATCCCTCAGCCCCATAACCGCCACTGCGTCCGTTCCCGGCACGCTGTTTTCAGGGAGAAGGTAGATACCGCTCTCCGGCGCATCCGGGTACATGTCCCTGCTGGTTCCCAGCTCCTCCACAGAGCACATCATGCCGCAGGACTCCACGCCTCTTAATTTCCCCTTTTTTATTTGAATTCCGTCCTCAGGAGGCTCCTCCGTCGTGACCGCCTGCAACGCGGCCGCCGTCCAGAACCACCCGGAACCTTGGCTCCCACCGACTCCTTAGTTATATTGGGCGCGCCTGTCACAATCTGTACAGGCTCCCCTGCGCCTACGTTCACCTGGCATATCACCAGCTTGTCCGCATCGGGATGTCCCTCCACAGAAAGGATTTCCCCTACTACGATATTTTCCAGATTTTTATCCAGGCATACATACCCCTCCACCTTGGTTCCTGTCAGGGTCATGGCGTCCGTGTATTCCTGGGCCGTCACATCCAGATCCGGAACATATGCTTTGATCCATGATAATGCTGTATTCATGTCATTTCTCCTTTTCTATCTTATGTACGCCGGGAATTTCTTTGTGCCTGATTTGCGGGATGATTTTTGTCAGCTGTGCACAAATTTATGAGGCGTACGCGGCCCGTACGTTGCTTAAATTTGTGTGCGGCCGGCGGGAAATCAGCCCCAAAAGCAGGTGAAAGAGAGGTTCCCTGCGTACATTCTTTTAACCGGTTATCCGACACTGTCAGAACTGCTTTAAAAATCTGATGTCATTCTCGTACAGCAGACGCATATCGTCGATCTCATATTTGAGAAGGGCGATTCGCTCCAGACCTACGCCGAATGCAAAACCGGAATACTCGTCAGGTCAATGCCGCACATTTCCAACACATGCGGGTGCACCATGCCGCAGCCTAAAATCTCTATCCATCCGGAGCCCTTGCAGAACCGGCAGCCGCTGCCGCCGCACTTAAAGCAGGTTACGTCCACCTCGGCGCTTGGCTCTGTAAACGGGAAGTGGTGGGGACGGAATTTCACCTTTGTCCCAGGCCCGAACAGCTCCTTTGCAAACTCTGCCAGCGTTCCCTTCAGATCTGCGAATGTAATATTCTTATCAATAACCAGGCCTTCAATCTGATGGAAGGAAGGCGAGTGAGTTGCGTCCACCTCATCGGAACGGAACACACGGCCCGGCGCAATCATGCGGATAGGAAGCTTCCCCTTCTCCATGGTGCGCACCTGTACAGGGGAAGTCTGGCTTCGCAGAAGTATGGTGTCGTTGATATAGAACGTGTCCTGCTCGTCTCTGGCCGGATGGCCTTTGGGGATATTCAGCTTCTCAAAATTGTAGAGATCGTATTCCACCTCAGGTCCTTCCACCACCTCGTAACCCATACCTATAAAATGCGTTCCACTTCTTCCAGCGCAATGGTGTTTGGATGGCTGTGCCCCACCTGGTTCTTTTTACTCGGAAGCGTTACGTCTATCACCTCTTTCTTAAGCTGCTCCTCCCTGGCTTTCCTGGCCAGCACAGACCTGGCCTCCTCCAGACGGCTTTCAATAATGGCTCTGGCGTCGTTGACCATCTGCCCTACCTTCGGCCGTTCCTCAGGCGCCACATCCTTCATGCTCTTTAACAGATTGGTGAGTTCTCCTTTTTTTCCCAGGTAGGTTACCCGGATGTCATTGAGCTTTTCAAGGGCTTCTGAAGACTGAATCTGCTTCAGGGCTTCTTCTTTAATTTTCTCTAACTGCTCTCTCATGCTTCTCCTTTTCTTTGATTGGTTGAGGGGGTGGGTATTCATTCCCGCTTTATTTCTCCCGCGCCGCTCATTACGGCAGGAAAAAGCCCCGTCTCTTCATTGCTGAAGGGACGAGGCTGTAAGCTCGCGGTACCACCCTGATTCCTGCTTTGGTTCTCCCGTTCTTTAGAACAAACCCATGCAGACACTCAAATCACGTAACGTGTGTGAACGTCACAAACTACCGGAAGGGGGCTTCCATTCATCTGTGCGGCTCCCGTGGGAATTTCAACTGCTTATCTGAACCGGGGCAGGCTTTCAGCCGGTGGCCTTCCCTCTCTGACGGAAAATAAGCGTCTACTGTACACGTTCATTGCCTTTTTGTATAAATCTATTCTTCATTCTAGCTATATCTTTTGGAAATGTCAAGTGTTTTTCCCCGTCTTTTCCCCTCCGCGCTCTTTACCGGCCTTTATGCAGCCCTTTTTAAGAAGCCTCCCTGACTTTTTGGAACTGTTTTCTTTATTGACCTTTTGCCCCTTTGGAATTATAGTATATCTGTGGACAAAATTCATTCAGAAAGGATATCGTTATGCTCCATGAATATAAAATACCCTGCCTGGATTTGGCGCAGATCGCACAGTCGGGCCAGTGCTTCCGCATGATCCGGGAGGAAGATGGAGAACGCTACCGGATTATCAGCCGCGGCCGCATTCTCCGTGTAAGCCAGTCCGGGGAGACCGTAATATTTGACTGTGAGGAACATGCGCTGGATTACTGGCTGGATTACTTTGACTTCCACCGGGACTACAGCGCTATTATACGTTCCGTCAACACTGCAGATACATATCTCCTGGCTGCGGCTCAGGCAGGCTGCGGCATACGTATTCTCCGCCAGGATCCCTGGGAAATGATCATCACCTTCGTTATCTCCCAGCAGAAAACCATACCGAAGATAAGAGAGCTGGTAGAAGCGCTCAGCGCCCGATACGGCGCCCCTCTTACGCCTTCCGCCGCAGAAGATGCGGAAAATGCCTCCGGCCTATATGCGTTTCCCACCCCGGACCAGCTGGCGGCAGCCACCCTCCAAGAGCTGCAGGAGCTGAAACTGGGCTACAGGGCCAAATATATCCACAAACTGGCCCGGGATGGGGCTGAAGGAATCCTGGATATCTCTGCCCTGAGTCAGATGTCCTACGAAAAAGCCATGGATTACCTGACCGGTTTCTATGGAATCGGAAAAAAGGTGGCCAACTGTGTGTGCCTGTTCGGCCTCCACCACGTGGAAGCCTTTCCTGTAGATACCTGGATTGAGAAAATACTGATGGAGCAGTATTATACAAAACGGCGTTACGGCCGGACGCCCAAAACCCGGCTCTATGATAAGATAATAGGGGATCACTTCGGACGCTATGAAGGCTGTGCAGGAATTATGCAGCAGTATATTTTCAATTTTGAGAGAAATGTAAGACGGGGAAAGCCGTGAGCGGTCCCTTATTCCATTGTCCCTACATCATACCTAATTCAAATATCTTCCAGCCCTTTCTGATACCCTTGGGCTTTCCCACTGCAAAATCTCTGGTGAATTCTCCGTCTCCCCACTGGGGAGCCGATTCCAGAGCCTTCTCTGTCCATTTCTGGGTGAAATGAACCCGGACTACCTTGTACTCCTGATATCCATAGGTTTCCGCCTTGCTCTCATAGCTCTCCCTCAGCTCCTTATAAGCCTCCGGCTCCAGTGTTTTAAAATCAAGGACAACATACTCTTCTATAAAGCGCCCTTCCCTGTCCTTTGCCTGAGACTGCTCAAAGTTCAGGGCTTCCAGCTGATCCCCGGGGAAAAGGCGCCTGCACATATCATACTGACCCAGCCCCACATACTTAAAGTACCACGCCGCAGCCAGCTGGGCGTCATCTGCCGGCATATTCTCAAATTTTACATGTCTGGGCTGCTCTCCCTCCACAGTATATTCCTTCACCAGGTGCTCTCCACCCCTGGCCTTGTTGGCAGCCGCAACGCCCAGCATAATAATGAGACAGAGTAAGGTGTAACCGCAGATTCTCAGCGCCTTAGGCGGAATCTTCCCCCTGCTCATGCTCCGCACCCCTCCCTGCATTCCTCCTGCCCTGCCTGCTCCTGCTATGCCATAATCAGAACAGCATATCTCAATGCCCTTCAGGGTATCTGACAGAAGAATTCCGTGAGACTGTATCTTATCTGTGTTCATCGTAAGATTTCTGGGCCAGGAGGCAAAGCGTTGTTCTTCACGCTTTACAAGCTGAGAACTGTATTGGGAGTATCCCAAGGTTTCCAAAAACTTACAGCCCGTTTCATAGGTGTTCAGCCCGTTTCCGCTGCCCATATTGTAAACACCGCCCGGAAGCTCCAAAACCGCCTCCATACGGCGGATCACCTCCCACACATAAGTAATGCCCCTGTAATCGTGAACCGGCAGTGTCAGCGAAGCGCCCTTCTCAACAGCGCCAACCAGCTGATGAAGAAAGTCTCTTCCGCCTACCCGCCCTTCAGACGGGTAATCATACATCCAGGAAAGCCTTAAGGCTACGCCATCCTTGAGATAAGTAAACATGGCCTCCTCGGCCCGCAGCTTGTCCTTGCCGTACACAGTTTCAGGCCTTCTCTCACTGCCCTCCCTGTGGGGCTCCGTTCCGTGGGAAGCGCCGTAAATCTGGTCAGAGCTCATAAATATCATCTTGCTTCCGGTCTCTCTGCAGCTTTGGCCATGTTAAAAGTTCCATTTACATTGATCTGGTGGGACTGTTCCGGCTCCCGCTCACATACCCCTGTGTCGGAGATACCGGCGCAGTGAAACACCGCATCAGGGCGGACCCCCTGCATAAACGCCGACACAATCAGCGAATCGGTAATGTCCAGTTCCCTGTGGCCCACTGCCACACATTCATAGTCCGATCTGTGTCTGAAATATTCTGAAAGTCTGGATCCCAGAAATCCTCCGGCTCCCGTAATCAATAAACGTTTACTCATACTGCTGTTTATACCTTTCCTTAAATATGCTATTATTATAGCCTACAGTCCGTATATAAGCTTTGCGATTTTCTTAATTTTTTTCCCGCCGTCCTTTTTTTATATTATGGAGAAAATGCAGACCGGTATTTCTCCGGCCTGCATCCTTTTCTTAATTTCTTTTATTTAAAAATACCCTTCTTTTTCGGTTTTTCCTCCTCCGGGGACTGGACGCCGTTCATGGCGTCGTCAAACCGCCTCAGAGCATCCTTCTGCGCCTGGGTCATACGTTCCGGAACCTGCACTACAAGCGTTACATAGTGGTCGCCTCTCACATTGCGGTTGCGCAGGGAAGGCACTCCCTTGCCCTTTAAGCGCACCTTCGTGTCGGTTTGTGTGCCCGGTTTTACCTCATATTCCACATCCCCGTCCACAGTCTTTATGCGGATGGCGCCTCCCAAAGCCGCTCTTGCAAAGGTGATGGGCACAGTAGAATAGATGCTGGTATCCTGGCGTTTGAAAATAGGATGATTGGAAACAACTGCCTCCACCAGCAGATCGCCCCGCTCGCCCCCGTTAACTCCAGGTTCGCCGCCTCCGGCCAGACGGACGCACTGGCCGTTGTCAATACCTGCCGGAATGGAAACTTTGAATTTCTTGCGGACCGTCTTATATCCGGTTCCGTAGCACTCGGGACATTTCTCCTTTATTACCTTCCCTGTTCCGTTACAGTCCGGGCAGGTCTGAACATTCTGCACCTGTCCGAAAAAGGACTGCTGGGTATACATAATCTTGCCCTTACCGTTGCACTTGGAACAGGTCTGGGGCGAGGTGCCTGCCTTGGCCCCTGTTCCCCCGCAGCCGGCGCAGGTTTCCTTAAAATTGATCTCTATCTCCTTCTCGCAGCCGAACACGGCATCCTCGAATGTGATGCGGATGGAGGTTTTTATGTTGGCGCCCTTCATAGGACCGCTTCTGGCTCTGGAGGATCTGCCGCCGCCAAAGATATCTCCAAATATATCTCCGAATATATCTCCCATATCTCCGCCGAAATCAAAACCGCCAAAACCGCCGCCAAAGCCGCCTGCTCCGCCTCCCTGATCAAATGCAGCATGGCCGAACTGGTCGTACTGCTGACGCTTCTGAGGATCGCTTAACACGCTGTATGCTTCAGAAGCCTCCTTAAATTTGGCCTCCGCCTCCTTGTCGCCCGGATTGGCATCGGATGGTACTTTTTGGCCAGCTGTCTGTATGCTTTTTTCAAGGCATCATCGTCCGCATTTTTAGGAACGCCCAGCACTTCATAGTAATCTCTTTTGCTCTCTGCCATGTTGTTTTACCTCTTACTCTTTTATTTTTTGCAGATGCCTTTTATCAGTCACAAAGGGGTTAGGTGCCGGAAACCCCGGCTCCTAATCCCCATCTCAAATCCGCGTAATTCTAAATTATACCTCTTTGAAGTCAGCGTCTACCACATCGTCATTGGGCGCTCCGCCGCCTGCCGCTCCGCCCATATCCGGGCCGGGGCCTGCCGCTCCGGCTGCCTGTGCCTGCTCGTAAACCTTTGCAAAAGCTTCTGTGCGCTGTTCATCAGTTTTTCTCTGCCGGCCTTGATATCCTCCACCTGAGCGTCGGTCATCTCCTCCACAGGAGCGCGGTTGATGGCTTCTTTCAGTGCATTCAGATCAGATTCCACCTCAGACTTATCGTTGGCGTCAATCTTATCGCCAACCTCTTCCAATGCCTTCTCTGTCTGGAATACCATGGAGTCTGCATCATTCCTTGCATCAATAGCTTCCTTGCGCTTCTTATCCTGGGCTTCGTACTCAGCAGCTTCTTTTACAGCCTTATTGATATCATCATCGGACATATTGGAGCCGGAAGTAATCGTAATGTGCTGTTCCTTGCCTGTGCCCAAATCCTTGGCGGATACATTCACAATACCGTTGGCATCTATATCAAAGGTAACCTCGATCTGAGGAACACCTCTTCTTGCAGGCGGAATTCCGTCCAGACGGAACTGGCCTAATGTCTTGTTGTCTCTTGCAAACTGACGCTCACCCTGGACAACATGGATGTCTACAGCAGTCTGGTTGTCGGCAGCCGTTGAGAAAATCTGGCTCTTCTTTGTAGGAATGGTGGTATTCCTCTCAATCAGTCTTGTAGCTACGCCGCCCATAGTCTCAATAGACAGGGACAGAGGCGTAACATCCAGAAGAAGGATGTCTCCTGCGCCTGCGTCGCCGGCCAGCTTGCCGCCCTGGATAGCCGCGCCGATAGCCACGCACTCATCCGGGTTAAGGGACTTGCTGGGTTCCTTGCCTGTAAGCTGTTTTACTTTCTCCTGAGCGGCGATCATACGGGTGGAACCGCCTACCAGCAGAACCTTTCCAAGCTCAGATGCAGTGATGCCCGCATCCTTCAGGGCGTTCTGTACGGGAACTGCAGTGCGCTCTACCAGATCGTGGGTAAGCTCGTCAAATTTAGCTCTGGTCAGGTTCATGTCCAGATGCTTCGGGCCCTCTGCCGTTGCAGTGATAAAGGGCAGGTTAATATTGGTTGTAGTGGCGGTGGACAGCTCTTTCTTAGCCTTCTCAGCCGCTTCCTTTAATCTCTGAAGAGCCATCTTGTCAACGGACAGATCCACGCCCTCGGCTTTCTTAAACTCAGAAATCATCCAGTTTGTAATGGCGGCATCAAAATCATCGCCGCCCAGGCGGGTATCGCCGTTGGTGGAGAGAACCTCAATTACGCCGTCTCCGATCTCGATAATGGACACGTCAAAGGTACCGCCGCCCAAGTCGTATACCATAATCTTCTGCTCTTTTTCATTGTCAAGGCCGTATGCCAGCGCGGCAGCCGTGGGCTCGTTGATAATACGCTTAACATCCAGACCTGCAATCTTGCCTGCGTCCTTGGTTGCCTGGCGCTGGGCGTCGTTAAAATAGGCAGGAACTGTGATAACCGCCTCTGTTACAGTCTCTCCCAGGTAGCTTTCTGCATCTGCTTTCAGTTTCTGCAGAATCATTGCGGAGATTTCCTGAGGGGTGTATTTCTTGTCGTCGATGGTTACTCTGTAATCCGTTCCCATATGACGCTTGATGGATGAGATGGTCTTGTCGGCGTTGGTTACCGCCTGACGCTTTGCAGGCTCGCCGATCAGTCTCTCCCCCGTCTTGGTAAATGCCACTACGGATGGAGTTGTTCTCACGCCCTCTGCGTTGGCAATAACCGTTGGCTTTCCGCCTTCCATAACAGCTACACAGCTATTTGTTGTACCTAAGTCAATACCAATAATCTTGCTCATAGTTTTTTCCTCCTGAAATTTTCTATAATAAAGTGGATATATTTGCTTGAATAGACCTCGCTAAGTTTCGGAAACGGCTAGTTTGCGACTTTTACCATGCTGTGTCTTACTACGTTTTCTCTGTAAAGGTAACCCTTTTGAAGTTCCTCCGCCACTATATTCTCCCCCAGGCTCTCATCCTCCACATGCATCACTGCATTGTGAAAATTGGGATCGAACTCCTGGCCTACTGCCTCGATTGCTTTGACGCCGGCTTCCTCCAGGGTCTTTTGAAACTGTTTGTAAATCTTCTCCATGCCCTCTGCAATAGAGCTTCCCTTCTCACCCTCCGGAACTGCCGCCAGTCCCCGCTCCAGGTTGTCAACTACAGGAAGTATCCTCTCAATAATATCTCTTGCTCCCATCTCATACATAGCGGACTTTTCTTTATCCGTCCGCTTGCGGAAATTCTCAAACTCCGCCATCTGGCGCTTTACCTGATCGGCAAGAGCTTCAATCTTCTCGTCCCTGGGATCCTTTTTCTTTTTAAAGAAACCTTTTTTCTCTTCCTTAGCCCCATCCTCTCCGGCTCCGGATGGCTCTTCTGATGCCGTTGACTCCTGCGCCCCGGCCTCTTCCTGTTTTTCTGTCTCTGCCGCTTCCTGTTCCACGCAGCTTTCCTCCTGACGTTCCTCCACAGAAGGATTCTCTTCCTCCATGAACTCCTGTTCCCTCTTATCTTCGCTCACAGCTTATCACCTTTCGTCTTTTTTAAATGCCAAATCCAGCTGACTCATCAGATTTCTCAGAGTCCCAAGCACCTTCTCATAATCCATCCGTTTGGGACCGATGATGCCGATGGTCCCCCGGAGGCCTCCGCCCAGGTCGTAATTGGCAGTGACCACGCTGCAGTCCTTCATGGACTGTACCGGGCTTTCATCCCCGATATAGACCTGGATACCCGACTCCTCAACTGCATCGGCATTGACTTCCGACACAAACTCCTGAAGAATCTCCTTGTGTTCCAGGGTACTGATCAGCCGGCTGGCCTTATCGCCCTCGGAAAGCTCCGGATATTTGAAAATGTTGGTGGCGCCGCTGGTGTAAATCTGCAAATCATCTTCCCCTGCCCGTATGGCGGTAGCCACTTCGTTCAGCACCAGCTCCACAACCTGGCTGTGGATGCCCGCATCGTCCTTCAGCCTGCTGATAACATCCAGGTTTATTTCTTCTATTGTCAGCCCGTTTAAACTGCTGTTCAGCAGAATATTCAGATTCAGAACCTGTTCAACGCTTAAATCTTCATTAATATCAATCATGGTGTTTCTGATGATATTTCCCTCCACCACTACCACCACCAACATCTTGGTTTTCTCCATCTTGGACAGCTGGATAAACTTAATCTTTGTCTTATGGTAGCTGGGGCCGCTAATCATAGCTGCGTAATTGGTGTTGGAAGCGAGAACCTGAGCCATTTTTTTAAGGACAAGTTCCAGCTTATCGACCTTCTGGACCATCATCTCCTTAAACTCAGTAACTTCATTATCCTTCTCCTGCATAATCTGATCTACATAAAACCGATACCCCTTATCGGAAGGGATCCGCCCTGCCGACGTATGAGGCTGTAAAATGTAGCCCATCTCCTCCAGGTCTGACATCTCATTTCGGATCGTGGCAGAACTCAGCTTCAGGTCCGAATACTTGGATATGGTCCTGGAACCTACCGGCTCTCCGGTTTCCAGATACGTTTTGATGATGGCTTTTAATATAGTAACTTTTCTGTCATCCAGAAATGTATCAACCGGCATCTGCACACCTCCTTTTTTAATTATTAGCACTCGACGTTCCAGAGTGCTAACATCTACATTTCATAATATATTCCTTCTACCTGCATTTGTCAAGAGATAATTCCAAATTCTTTTATATAATTTCTATTAAAAAAATAAAAAATTGGAATATCCTGTGTTCCCTCCCCTTCCCCCATACTATATCTTTGGTTTTTTTTCGCCGGATAGCGACTAAAATTACCTTTTTTATGTCATTTTTATCGGTTATTTTATGTATATGTAACAAAAGTTTGAATATTAAAGCTTGACAATTAACATTTTTGTAATATAATGAAAATACATATCAAGAAGCCATATAAGACCACAACAACTGAATCAGATTGCGAGGTAATTGTATGCACCAAATGATAAGAAAGGCACTTCTGGCTGCCGCCGTTGCTGCAGTCAGCCTTATGAGCGCTTTTCCCGCTCTTGCCCAGGTAGCCGATGGGCAAAAGGTGACCGTAGTGGAGCCGTTTCCGGAAGAACAGCTTAAAACAGAATATTCAGAAGCCAGTACTTCTAATAAAAGTAAACTGAATCTTACTTCAACCTCAGATGACGAGTACGTCAACGCAGGGCCCGGAGCTGAAAAGAAAGCGCCGGAACCGGTAAAGCCAAAGGAATTTTCCCTTGGAACATTTAAAATAACCGGTTACTGTAACTGCGAAATATGTTCCGGAGGCCATAATCTTACATACTCCGGCACAGTACCAACCCCCAACCACACCGTATCCGCTGATTTATCCAGATATCCTCTGGGCACTAAGTTAAAAGTAGGCGGGACCGTGTACACCGTTGAGGACATGGGCTCCTCTGTAAATGGCAATACTCTTGATATATTTTACAGTTCCCACGAGGAGGCCCTTGCAAAAGGTACTTATACTGCAGAAGTTTTTCTTGTTGAAGAATAATCAAAAAGGGCTGTTGTACTGATTAATATGCTCCCCTCCGGGCAGACACGTGTTTCACTGAAACCTGCCGCCTGAAGGGGAGCATATTAATTTGATCCGGCTCTGGTTATTCCCTCCCTTTAACAGCGCCTTTGAAAAGCTGCCCCTTCCCTTTCAACCCCGTCCTTCTCTGCCTCCTTTCCGGGCAAATTCCTCCGTTTTCTGTAACACTTTTTTAATTTTTTCACTAATTTATCCACTTTTTCCATTTATTTCCTTGACAAAGGATGAAATCTATGTTAAAAATGTGCTTATTGCTCATATATTACAAAAGTATTACATATTATTTATTAATGTGTTAAAAAATGTACCAAATGTTAATTGAGCAATAGGAGGATAACCCAATGAAATTCAGACACATTTTAACCGGAACTTTTTTTACTATCAGCTTACTGGCAGCTGCTGCATTTACATCCTTTGCCGCTGTCTCCAAAGGACGCTTTGAAACCGTGGATGCAACTGCCATCACCGGCTGGGCCTACAACAGTGATAAATCCGATGACGCTTTAAATGTACAGATTGTCATCACCAATAAAAATACAGGGGAAGAAGTCTTTGAAAGCGTGGTTTCTGCAGGGGAATACAGGCAGAACTTATATGACCAGTATATGGGCAACGGCTGCCACGGCTTTACCATCAACATCGACTGGACAAACTACCCTCAGGGCGTATACCTGGTAGAGGGAACCGTAGGCAGCAGGAAGTTTTCCAACACCCGCACCTACACCAACGGCAGCTCTGATACCGCTGAGAGCTCTCAGACTGCCTCAGGAGACTTGAAGCTGGTTCCCCTGGGGGTATTTAAGACTACTGCTACTGTCCCTGCAAGAGCTGCTCTGAGGCTGGGGACGCCATACCAGCACAGGAGCCATGGCGGCTTCCGGCCACACCATCGCTGTGGACCCCAGAGTCATCCCCTACGGCTCCCAGATTATGATCAACGGAGTTATCTACACAGCCGAGGACAAAGGCGGCGGTGTGAAAGGGAAACACATCGATATATTTTTCGATACCCACGGTGAGACAAGACAGCATGGAATGCAGAACGCGGAGGTTTATCTGGTGCAGTCGTAGAGCTCCGGCGTCCCCTGAAGATCGATTCCCGGACGCCCTTCCAAATATGCGCCGTAAAATTGTAAAAGGTCCTGCCGGAAATTCCCCATGGATTTCCGGCAGGACCTTTTATTGTTTATGCATCCCTTTTTCTATTATCCATTGCTTCGGGAACCCCCTCGCCGGATACTTCCATAAGCTCTGTACCCCGGTAGAAAAAGCTCAGGATGGATCCGTAATCCATACCGTTCTTAGCCATGCTCTGGGCTCCGTTCTGGCTCATCCCCACACCGTGTCCATATCCCCCTCCATATATATGGAAGGAAACCTCACCCTCGCCGGATACGCGCTTCTCCACCGAAATAAATGCACTGGGCAGCGTGGGATTGTTCTCCAGGGTCTTGCCGTCCTTCTTTGTGATCACAAGATCCCTGTTTCCAAGAGCAGAGCGTATAGCGCTCTGCCCCTCTATGTTAATAGTTCCATCCGTCCCTGCAACCTTGAGGACGCTGGCAATTCCTCCCGGCCCCCGGCCTGTTATCACAAGATCCTGCACTGTTCCCACGCCGTTTATCTGGGCCGTAACCATGCTTCTGCTGATATCCGTCTCCCACCGGAACATAGAATAGGCGGACTCATAGGCGGCAGGGTCGTCGCCTTTGATAAATGCGTCGAAGTTTTCATTGTCGTCCTCATCCAATATCTTGCCGCCGCTCTTAATCTCCACAGCCTGAAGGTAGGACAAAGCCTCCCCTCCCGCCCCCCATACGCTCCCGTCGGCCCCATGCCCGCAGGAGGTGGAGTAGTAGAAGGCGTCAATCGGTTTGCCCTCGCAGATGAGCATTTTTCCATATGTCTCCTTAACAGCCTGGTCTGTGCGCTCATTGGTATCTGCATTGTTGTAGACCTGAAAATTAATACTGTCATCCACGTGGGCGCCGTACTGGCTGTAGGAATTCCCCTGAATCTGGCGGTATGCGTAAGTTCTGGCGCAGACCGCCTGGGCCTTTAAGGCTTCCATCTCGTAGGAGGCGGGCATCTCGCTGGGCACCACCTTTGTCAGATACTCCTCCAGATAGAGGTCGTTGACCAGCGCCAAACCCTTTTCCTCCGCCTTGATTTCCAGTCTGCCGCTGTAGGATGGGTTTCCATTGCTCCGCTCAATGGACCGGACCGTTATCCCGTCCTCATGATCCGGAGTAATTGTAATACGGCCGTATTTAAGTCTGTTGTCCTCCGGAGTGATGAGAAGCTCCGTTCCCGCCTCCAGCCCTTCGCGCTCCGTCTTTCCCTTGGAATTCTCATATTCCATAACCGCCGGGCTGCTAAGAACCAAATCCGCCTCCGGGTGGAACGCACTCTTAAAGCCCGTATCCATAAGCAGCACGCGTATGGTTTTGGCATCAAACTCCCGCTCCAAAAGAGCCGCGCACAGATGCCCTTCGGCCGTTACAAATTCCTGAAGGTCATAACCCACCAGAATATCTTTAGCCGTCATCACCTTAAAATCCCCGTAGGCCTTATATACGTGAAAGTTTTCAGCCAGAGGAATCTCGCCGTATCCCTCAATTTCAATGGCTTTATCCGTCACAGAAAGAACTTTTCCGCTGATGCGGTCTTTTTTCATGGTTATCTTTGTAAGCCTGCCCTTTTCCATATGGAGATCTGCCAGAAGGTTCACCATATCCGGGCTGTTTTCCATATCGGCGTTGACGGGAAACTCCCTGTACGAAGTGCCCAGATAGGCTTTAAAATAACCCTTCTGTCCTTCTGCCAGCCAGACATTTTCATAAACCACATTCTCCGATACCAGCTCCCGCATAGCTATCATCTCGCCTTCCCTGGCCAGGAACCGTATCTCACAGTCCAGATAGGAATCCAGAGCCAGTCCCTGAAATCCAAAATTCCCTTCTGTGGTGTAGGCCGTCCAGCTTCCTGCCTGCGGCAGATTGGATGGCGTACCGTAAAGGACTCCGTCTATGGTTCGCACCAGGCCTTCAGGGTCTGTTACCTTTAAAATACCGTCATACAGCTGCCACCAGTCCTCCTGGGGATAGATGCTGTCGCGGTTGTATTTGGTAGCTCCCACCTGGCTTTTTAGTTTTCCGGACACCTTTCCTGCCAGATAGGACACTTCCCCATATGTAAGAAATCCCTGAGCCGAAGCCAACGTGGGGATACTGAGCTCCTCGTCCAGATATTGGCTCTCATAGAGATAATCCATATATTTTACAAACCAGTTGTCCTTCTCCTTGGCTGAAAAATAAGAGCTCCCTCTCCCCCTTCCTTCCTTTCACACTCCTCCTTGGAGGTCAGGGCCAGGGCCAGAGCTTTAAAGGCCTGAGCTCTGGTAATGCCGTCCTTAGGCGGCTCAATGGCCACGATAACCACCATCAGGATAACAACAATGGATACGACTCCTGCTACCCATGCAATCATTCTGTTTTTCATACTTTACATCCGCTCCTGTATCCTTTGGGTACAACAAAGTAAAGCAGCGGAGAACCGCTGCTTTCATCATCTGTAACCCCAAAATGCCGTCTCTTACTTATTGACGCCTAGCAATGCTAGGTGGGCAACCTCACTCAGACATCTGCCTTCCACTCAAAGGAGGCCTGACATCCGCCTGAAAATATTGGAATCCCTGTTGTCTAATGTAGGTTCAAAATTGGTAAGAGTGTCGAACATTCCAGGTAGTTACAGACACATATTGTTTATGGTGTTATTATAACCCAATCATCTCTCTTTTTCAAGATGATTTTTCTGAATATTTATGGAATTTTTTCCACATAAGGTTCTTAAAAATAATTCTCAGTCCCGGACCCCTGAAGCAGAGAGGTATTCACAAAAAGGGCTTTTAAGGTTATAATAGGAAAGAACACAAAGGGCAGCCTTTGATTACGGCATAGGAAAGGACAATATTATGGAAAAAATGATATTATAATCATCCACGGAACAGACTACAAAAACATGGTTAAACAGGTTCTGAACGCTGCGGACTTGGCCGCGGACATCGGGGATGTGAATAAAAAGGTGGCGTTAAAACCTAACCTTGTAACAGCTAAGGCTCCCTCCAGCGGGGCTACCACCCACAGTGAACTCCTGGCCGGGACCATTGAATATCTGCAGGAAAACGGATTCAAAAATATAACCGTCATGGAGGCTCCTGGGTGGGGGACCGCACAGGGGACGCCTTCAGGGCTGCAGGTTACCACCGGGTTTGCGAGCGGTATCATGTGCCTTTTGAGGATCTTCAGAAGGATACATGGAAGGAGTACGAGGCTGCAGGCATGAAGATTAAGCTCTGCGACAAAGCGGCGGCAGTGGATTATATGATTAATATGCCTGTATTAAAGGGCCACTGCCAAACTACCGTCACCTGTGCCTTAAAGAACAACAAGGGAGTGATCCCCAACTCTGAAAAACGCCGTTTCCACACTATGGGGCTTCACAAGCCCATCGCCCACCTGAATACCATTGCCAAAAACGACTTTATCCTGGTGGACAATATCTGCGGCGACCTGGATTTCGAGGAGGGCGGCAATCCGGTTGTAATGAACCGGATACTGGGCTTTAAGGACCCGGTTCTCTGTGACGCTTTCGTCTGTGACTCCATGGGATATTCGGTGAAGGACGTCCCTTACATCCCTCTGGCCGAGAGCCTGGGGGTGGGAAGCGCCGACACAGCCCATGCAAATATCATATACCTGAACGAGGCGTCCAAAGCCCAGGGCGCCTTCAATATGACCCGCCGCGTACAGCAGCTGGCCTCCTTCGCAGCTCCCAAAGACGCCTGCAGCGCCTGCTATGGCTCCCTTATATATGCCCTGGACCGGTTAAACGATATGGGCCGTCTGAGAAAGGGGCTTCCTCCCGTCTCCATCGGACAAGGCTATAAAGGTGAGGAAGGCAGTATCGGAGTGGGCCGGTGTACCTCCTGCTTTGGAAAGACGCTGAAGGGATGTCCTCCTAAAGCTGCTGATATTGTGGAATTTCTCAGCGAAAACTGGAACTAAGAAGAAGGGGCAGAGGAAAGAACCTCCAAGTATGGAGCCGGGAGATAGCAGGTTCCCATAACGGATTTGAGGTACCGCAACTTAAGAATGCAGAATTACATAAACAAAAAAAACGAGGGCATTGTTACATCGCCTCATTTCTTTTTCCTTTTATTATCTGCGGTTGGAGTTGGCCTTTTCCACATGGACGCTCCTGCCCTTTATTTTGGAATGGGCCATGGCCTTGAGCACAGCATCCGCGTACTGGCCGGGCACATCCACAAAGGTATATCCGTCATACATATCAATACTTCCCACCATACGCCCGGGAATACCGGATTCGCCTGCCACAGCGCCCAGAATGTCGCCCGGCGTCACTCTCTGGGCCTTGCCGATGTTGATAAAAAGTCTCGACATATTTCCGTCGCCTTCGCCCAGCACATAATCCACAGCGGCCCTGTCTGTGGAGCCCCTTCGGCTGCCTTTGCCATAGCCGGCTCTGTCACGGCCTCTGGCGCCTCTTCCGCCCTGACCGTAGCTGTCTAGATTATCCAGGGAACGGGGCTGTACAGAACAGTCGATAATATCCTCATTGTCCTCTCCCATGGTCATTTTAAGAAGAGCCGCAGCCAAATCCAGGGAGGTATAATCCTCTTCCATCAGCTTTTTCTCAATAATGTTCACCATCTTGGACAGATCGCTGTCCTCCAGCACCTCTGCCACCTGGTCCAGAACCTTTTCCACCTTAATCTCGGTGATATCATTGAGAGAAGGAATGGCCTGGGGAATAATCTTCGTCTTACAGTATCTCTGGATATCCCGGAGCTTATATACCTCTCTCCCCACGACCAGGCTGAAGGCCTTTCCCTCACGTCCCGCTCTGCCTGTACGTCCGATTCGGTGCACATAGTACTCGTCATCCTGAGGCACGTCATAGTTGAACACCGCCTCCACATCTCCGACATCAATTCCCCTTGCAGCCACATCCGTTGCAACCAGGATCTCCGTCCTTCCGTTGCGGAAGCTGTTCATCACCCTGTCTCTCTGAATCTGCTTTAAGTCTCCGTGAAGTCCCTCTGCAAAGTAGCCTCTGCCCTGAAGCGTCTGAACCAGTTCGTCCACCTGGCGCTTGGTATTGCAGAAAGCAATGGACAGTTTCGGCGCGTACATATCCAGAATACGGCACATTACTTCCACCTTATTTTTCGGCTTTACCTCGTAATAATACTGAGTCACTTTGGGAACCGTCAGCTCCTTTTTAATCACGCGTACCGTCACAGGGGAATTCTGGAACTTCTTTGCGATATCCGCAATGGCCTGCGGCATAGTGGCGGAAAACATAAGCGTCTGACGCTCCTCGGGAAGCTGGCTCAGGATCGTCTCCATGTCCTCCAAAAATCCCATATTCAGCATCTCGTCCGCTTCGTCCAGCACAACCGTACGGACATTGTCCACTTTCACTGTCTTTCTGCGCATATGGTCCATCACACGGCCCGGGGTGCCCACCACAACCTGGGTGCCGTCCTTTAAGGAACGGATTTGCTTCACAATATCCTGCCCGCCGTAGATAGGCAGCACCTTGACGCCATGCATAAATTTAGAAAAACGGCGTATTTCCTCAGCACCTGGATTGCCAGCTCTCTGGTCGGAAGAAGCACGATGGCCTGAAGCTTCTTTACCTTAGGGTCTACCTTCTGAAGAAGGGGCAGGCCGAATGCAGCTGTCTTTCCTGTACCGGTCTGGGCCTGGCCGATGATGTCTCTTCCCTCCAGCACTACAGGTATAGCCTGTGCCTGAATGGGTGAGGCCTCCTCGAAGCCCATCTCTGTAATGGCGCGGATAATACGCTCGTCTAATTGTAACTCCTCAAACTTAACTGTCTCCATATATCTGATAATTTCCTTTCTTCCTCTGCCGCCGCCCGCGTGAGTTTCAACACGTCCCGGGCTCTTCTGGGTACTGCGGCAGGCCGCCTTGTGCATTTCCCCAAATTACCGCCGGACGCCTGTTTTTACCGCTAATCTCAGGGCATTCCCGGTGATGCACCGCATTCACAATGTTTCATTCAAGAAACCAGGTCACTTATTACACAAAAACGAGAGACTGCCAGGCACGTCGCGGCCTTCCATCCTCTCGCTTCCTACGGTAATTAACTATATCAGAAATAAAAAAAACTGTCAATGAATGAGGCAGTAGAAATTTCCTCCATTTCGCCCCGGATTCTTGTGAAAATGCCGGGAGCTTCCTTAATTCCCAAAATATCCCGCCGCAGTTTATGACAATGCTTCTGCTATCCGCGGCAGCATTTCCTTTGTATAACGGTATCCGCGCTCCATACAGTCCTCCATGCAGTCAAATGTGAGAAGTCCTGCTTTGGCGCTCAAAGGCGGCGAAAGGAGAAGAGACTCTCCCGGGATCCGCATTCCTTCAGCCGTGAACTCATAATGGAAAAGGAATGGGATATCACTTCTGTGACCGAATCATCGTCAGGTCCTCTGTAGGAGCTTCCGACGTCCACTGCGATCACCCGCTCCACCCCTGCCGCAGTCAGCAGGTTTCCTGGCAGATTATCCGTGACGCCTCCGTCCACCAGCAGGTAGTTCCCCATCCGCCTGGGAGCAAATACGGCGGGAACGCTGGAACTGGCCATCATCACCTCGCACAGATAAGCCTCCCACTCCCAGCGCACATGCCCTGCGGCCTCCACATGCTCAATGTTCGTATAGCAAATGGTATCGCCGCTGTGTAAATCCACCGCCGGAATCACCAGCTTTACTTCAGCCTCATCCAGCTGCTTTCTCCGGGTCAGCCTGCAAAAAAATTCAAGGAGCCTGTTCCCCTTTAAAAACCCCGACAGGCTTACCGTCCTTCCTGCCAGGAGCTGAGGCACAAACTCCAGGATGCTCCCATAATCCGGGTCCAGGTACTCCGCCCCCCGCTTTGACAGATGCGCCACTGCCGATTCCATCTCCTCTATAGTCAGCCCGGCGGCATACAATCCAGCCGCTACGCTGCCTGCGCTGGCGCCTGCTATCGTATCAGGCAGCATATCCGCCTCCGCCAGAGCCTTCAGCACCCCTACATGAGCCGCCCCTCTGGTTCCACCCCCGACAGCCAATCCGTAATTCATATGGTTCTCCTGCATACACAGTCCTTAACTTAAGATATGCAGTACCTCATCCATCTGTCCGTTCAATCCGTATCCGGTATCTGCCCAGGGAAGCCAGAACACCCCCGTCCCTGTCTTCACGGTTCTCCGCCTTTTCCCATATCAAATTCCGGTACCTGTAAATACTCAGCAGAATTCCCAGCAAACCATAAACGGCCAGGGTATGGCATCTTCCATAGCTGAAAAAGGGAAGCCCCGCTGTAGACAGAAGCACAAAGCCCATATTGTAAAGAAGATTTCCCGCCGTTTCCAAGGCCAAAACAAGAACGCTGCCATATCCGATCATTTGTCCAAGCTGATTATTCTGGCCCTTTACCATAAAAAACAGATAGAGCAGAAGCAAAGCCAGAAGCAGGGCTATCAGCACAGCGGCCAGCGCCCCCCATGTGGAGGCAGCCTGAAGAATCACATAGTCATACTGCGCCCCCGGCAGAAGCCTCATGGGAGTTCCCTCCAGTCCCGGAGCGCCCGTCTGCATTCCCCCCACCAGATTCAGCCTGCCCAGAATCTCCCTTGTGACAGCGGACTGGAAACCCTTCGCCTGCCCATAAGCGGGCTTCAGCATTACTTTCAGCCGCATCAGCTGATATTCCTGCATTCCCATCACTGTGAGGATGCAGGTTACCAGCCACAGCCCTCCTATTACCAGAACCGGCGCAAATCTGTGCCTGACCTTATACCAGTTTTTAAACAGAGCCATTGCCAGCATCAGGCTGCAGACGGCAATCACATTCACCGTAATTCCAATCCCTCCTCCTATGAGGTAAAAGGCCACATAGGCGGCTGCCGCCAGCCATAAAACTGCGCAGACAATTCCCCGGTACGCTCTTGCCCTGTAGCTGTAGAGAATCCCTCCATAGATGGGAATGAACAAATACATGATAGTCTTTATGTAGGAATGTCCTCCGTTTAAAACAGGGATGAGATCCAGTCCGCAGGCCAGGGCAACCGCTCCCAGAAACACGAATCCGATTAGCTTTCCATACCTGCTGAATATTGTGTAATCACAGAGATACAGAAATGTCATGACAGCCAGCCCCATAAGCCGTAAAACACACTGCCTGGCAAAGGCTTCCTCCCCCATCCTTACGAAGGCCAGCTCCCGGGGCCCAAACCGGTAGATGCAGTGATACTGTACCAGAAGCCCCAGGAGGCTTAGAACCGCCACTCCCCCCAGAAGTTTCCAGTTATTCCTTGGCCTGTGAATCCGGTCCATCTCGATCCCCACCTCCACAGGATTTCCCATCTGGCGGACTGCCTCTGAGAGCGCTTCCTCCGGTTCCATTCCTGATTGAGCCAGCGCCTGGGCCTGATCTTCTATATGGCGCCTCATCTCCTCCTCCACCGCCTGCTTCGCCTTTTTGTTCCTGATCTGTCCTGATACTGTATCCAGATATTCACGCATTTCCATACAGGATACCTCCTATCACCTGCTCCATCGCCCTGGAATAGGTATTCCACGCTTCCTTTTTCTTTGCCAGTGTGCGTCTGCCCTCCCTGGTAATGGAATAATACCGGCGCACCTTTCCCTGGAACTCCTTCTCATAGGATTCCAGAAGCTGCTGGGATTCCATCGTATGCAGAAGCGGGTACATAGTCCCTGCTTTCAGGCTGAACACGGATTCCGAGCGTTTCTCCAGAGTTTCTATCATCTCATATCCGTACATGTCCTTCTCAGATAGGAGCTGAAGAAGAAGCATGGAGGTATTCCCTGATGATAAATGTTTATCTCCCGCCATAATGACACCTTCCTTTATATAGATTATCGATATATACATTTCTATCATTATATATCGATAATCTATATATGTCAATATCCCAATGTTTCTCTTCCCGGCCACGCCCTGCTTTTCCTTTTCCGGCCCGTCCCGGCCTCTCTCCCCGGCCTCTCTCCCCGGCTCCCTCCTCCCCTTCTCTCCGATCCGGTTTCACCCACGCCGCCCCTGAATCCGCCATAAAACGGCAAAAAAGAGGCGGCCTACCTGCTTCTGCTCAGGGCCTCTGCCTCTTTTCCATACAACGTTCACTTACTTAAGCCTTACCACATGCTGACAGTAAATGTAAATATTTTTAATCTTCTTGGCCTCCTGCCCCCCTGCTCCCAGCACGATGGGCTGTGTTCCGGAGGGAGTTATGTACAGCTTAAATGCAATGGCATCCTGACCTATCTGCATTTCGTTTTCAGGCTGGTAATTGAAGTTATGGTTTTCAATCTCCAGATACTCATACATTGTGTGTTCCAAATCGGGATTGGCAAATACGCGCACTACATCCGAATCCCCTTTCATTTCAATGATTGCCTTGGCCTCCTCAAATTTCAGGTTTGTAAAACGATATTCGCCATTCCCCAAAACATAGGCCAGTGTTGTATTATCAAGCAGCAGTAACGGGTCTTTTGCCATAAGACAACCTCCTTTTCAACAGACAAACCTTTGGTCCCAATTCCATCATATATGGTTTTTTATCAATTGTCAATATTGTTAGATAATAGACGATATTGTTATATAATTATCATAAAATTTACAAATATTTTCTCACTTTAAGTGCAAAAAAGCGGTATGTTCCGCCGTCACAGACGGCAGCTTCATACCACTTTTTCTTTGCAGCTTTTATATCCAAGCCAGTGTGAATGAGCAGGGCGATAAGCCGGGTTATGTCGTTGGATGGCCATCTATCTAGGGCTGCCGTCGCCGGCAGTCTCAAGCAACCTACCCGGAAGCTGACGGGCCGCCATATGCTTCCTGTTTGGTCTTGCTTCGGATGGGGTTTACATGTGCCCCGCCTGTTACCAGGCGGGCGGTAGTCTCTTACACTGCCCTTCCACCCTTACCTCCTGCAGCCCGGCTGCCGAAGGCGGTATATTTCTGTTGCACTGTCCCTGGAGTCGCCTCCGCCAGACGTTATCTGGCATCCTGCCCTGTGAAGCCCGGACTTTCCTCTCCTGCGGCCTCTCGGTATCGCAGCAGCGACCATCTGTCCTACTCACAACATTAAAAGTGTAACATAGAATAAGGAGGTTGTCCAGAGTGCAGCGATACCTTTTTCCCTCCCCTATTTTATTGCCTTCCCTTTGAACTGCAGCGCTGCCGCAATTACCCCGCTCACAGCAAGGATTCCGTAAAAGCTGACGCCTCTGCTGAGAGCCAGTACGGAAAAGGCCTGTTCTGCACCCAGAACCGGTTTGTACAAGGCCATAAATGCGCCCTCGGAAGCCCCCACGGAACCGGGCAGAGGAACCGCTGTGACGGCCAGACTGAGAATGGCCTGCATGGCCAGGAAATCTCCCGGCCTTACATCCAGCCCCAGAGCCAGCGATGAAAAATAGGGAACCAGATAAAGGCATGTAAGCTGCAGGGTTGTATGTAAAAACATTCTCCCTATGACAAGGGATATTTTCTTAAGTACGCGCCGCCTCTGCTGTACTCATTGATAATTTCCTCCATCTTTCGCTCCGCCCGCCGTTTGTTTCTCAGAAGCTTTATTCTGCACAAAAAACCGATGATACAGCGGAACACCCGGTCTGCCAGCAGACTGTTCAGTATGGTGAGAAGAATCAGTCCTGAACAGAGGCCGTTGACCAGTATGCCCAGTATAAGGAGCCATTGAATCACTTTCCCCTGGCTCATGCAGAGGGGCAGATTTAAAAGTACCATGATGCCGCCGTAAACCAAAATTGTCATCTGATATACAGCAGCCGCAGCCAAAAGGGCGAAGGAGCTCTGCGCAAAACCGAAGCCGTCCCTGGTCATATAGTAAAGCTGCATAGGCTGCCCCCCTGTGGCGGAGGGCGTAATCGCGCTGAAATAAAATCCTGCAAAGGTGTAGCACAGAGATCGCCTGTAGGGCACCTTCCGCTTGAAAGTCCCCATCAGCAGCCGGATATTGGCAGCCTCACAGTTGACAAAAAGGAACATGCAGCCAATCCCAGGCGCCAAAAAACGGAGATCCGCCCCCTTAAACGCATCCCTCAGGGCCTCCATGGAATGGTTCTGAAACAGCACATGGAAGGTAATCCATGCCAGGAGGGCAACCATGCAAAGTCCTATGAGCATTTCCCTTTTTTTCATCATCTTTTGTTTCATCTCATGATTCCCTTCCTTATGTTATGAGTTTCGATGAGTAAAGACAGGTGACTATAACTGGGTCTATTGTACCTCCAAATTATTACAATCTTAGGATCATTTTTTAAATATTTCTATTAAGGAATCAGAGATTCTTTCAAAAGAGGGACGGTCACAGCCGCCCCTCCGTTGAACTCTTTATTCTCCTTACACATTCAGGCAGCTTCCGCCGATAAACTCCCGCAAAATCGAATTTTTAGGGATATCCTCACTGCTGACGCCGATAAAATAATCCAGAAACTTTAAAAGCCGTTTTGCCTCCATGAACTCCTCCGAATCCTTTGGTATGCTAAAGAGCAGAGGCTCCGCATACTGTTTCAGAACAGCCAGCTCATATACCAGGGCTGAGTTAAACATAGCGTCCGCCTCCTCCTGGAAGGGGAAAATGTTCTCCTCCTCCCCCTTTCTCACAGATGGCCACATTCTTATGGTTTCCCGGGCTGAGGAGCCTCTTGTCCTTGCGTCCCTCACCATCCGGCGCAGCAGCCGCCCGTCTGTTGTGGGAATCCGGTTGTGCTCGTCAATGTTCAGCTGCGTCAGGGCGCTGATGTAAATTTTAAACTTGCTTTCCTTAGGCAGAGAATAGCTTAAACGGTCGTTTAAGCAGTGAATCCCCTCAATCACCAGTATGTCCTCAGGTCCCATCTGGAGGAAATTCCCTCTGTACTCCCTGACGCCCTTCTTAAAGTTGTAGAAGGGAAGCTCCACCCGCTCCCCGGCCAAAAGCCCGGCCATATCCCTGTTAAAACACTCAATATCCAGACATTCCAAAATTTCGTAATTATAATTTCCCTGTTCATCCTGGGACTGTCCACTCTGTTTACAAAGTAATTGTCCACTGCGATGGGATGGGGCTTTAAGCCTATGGCCTCCAGCTGCACAGAAAGGCGGTGGGAAAAGGTGGTTTTCCTGAGGAGGAGGGCCCTGCAATCATCACCAGCTTGGCGTCCTTCCTGGCCGCTATCATAGCCGCTATCTCGGCTATTTTTTCTCCTGGAGGGCTTCCTGAATCAAAATAAGATGGGCTGTGTCACCCTGGGATATCCTGTCATTGAGCGCTCCCACGGTTTCCAAATCCATCCGCCTGCCCCACTCTGTGGACTCGGCCATTGTCGCAAATAACTTTTCCCTTGGCTCGAAGGGGCGAATCTCCCTGGGAGAACTCAGATCCGGAAATACCAGAATAAATCCGTAGTGGAAGGGCAGCAGGTCAAAATACCGCAGATACCCTGTATTCTGCACCATATACCCATAATAATAATCCTCAAACCCGTCAATGCTGTATACATTAACCCTGGATACCCTGCGGTAATGAAACAGCCTTGCCTTATCATACATTTTATGTTTCTGGAACAGCTCCACCGCATCATCTGTAGATATGCTCCGCTTCATTATGGGAGTCCTGCGCTCCACATATTCCATCATCTTGGCCTTAACCAGTCCCAAAAGCTCCTCATCTATGACAAAGTTTCCCCTTGCCTCCACAAAAAAGCCTCTGCCCAGAGAGAAGTCAATGAGAACTTTCTCAACATTGCCGGCCCCCACTACTGAATAAAATGCCTTCAGCATCATCAGCGACAGGCTTCTTTGATAAGCGGACTGCCCCGGCTTATCCCTGGCTGTAATAAACTTAAGTTCACAGTCCTTCACATGCTTGTGAAGCTCCTGGAGCTTGCCGTTTACCCGCACCAGAAGTATGTCATCCCCATATTGGCTGGTACTCCTCAGCCACCTCCAGCCATGTGGTTCCCTCCGGATACTCTCTCACTTCGCTGTCAATCCTTACCTGTGCCATCTCAATCTGCCTCCCTTTATACGCTATACCATGTATTCAAACATGGTATCCCTCCGGTAATAATATGCACGCGGTCCCTGTTAATCTGCCCGCGCCATGCCGTCGGACCTATAGGATAACAGCCGGCCACGAAGGAGGAGCCTGCTGTATTTCCACCTGTCCGCCCAGCTTCTCCTCCAGATATTCGGCCATGAAGGAGATAAATACATGCTCCAGCCCATAATGTCCCCCATCTATGACAGCCATCTGCCGGGCCGCTGAATCAATCCCCTGATGGTGGCTGATATCGCCTGTGACCAGCGCCTGGGAACCGCAGGAAAGAGCCCCCTCTATCTCGCTTCCCCCTGCTCCGGGACATATGGAAACCTGTTCCACCACCTCATCCAGGAGCTGCTGTCCATAGACCACCACAAAAGGCAGTCCGAAGGCTTCTTTTACCTGGGCTGCAAGGGTCCTGACAGTTACCGGAGCCTCCAGCCGGCCTGTTTTGCCAATGCCGTAAGGGATTACCTGCTCCCCGGATTCCACCTGCCCCATCAGCTCCAGAGGCGCACAGTCCTTAAGACCAAGCAGGGCCGCCCCCAGGTCCGCCATACATCCCGGCGCCGCGTCAAAGTTCGTGTGCATGGCATAATAGGAAATATCCGCCTGTATCAGCTTAACAAGCCGTCTTGTAATAAAATTCTGGTCGTTTACCTTCTTTATAGCCTTAAAAATCAGGGGATGATGGGTGAGCAGCATATCCGCGCCGGCCTGGACAGCCTCCTCCACCACCTGGTCTGTGGCATCCAGGGCAATATAAATCTTCTTTACCTCTTTATCGCTTCTCCCTGCCAGCAGTCCCGGATTATCCCAGTCACACGCCCACTCCTCAGGAGCCAGCCCTTTAAGAATTTCTATAATTTCAACGCATTTCATCCTTTGCCTCCTTTATCCATGAAAGCTCCTGCATGAGGGCCTCGTACGCCCTGGACTGGTCTTTTGTCATCCCGCCTGTCCCTCCCGCTTCCAGTTCCCTGCATATTTTCCCTACCCGTTCCCTTTCCTTATCCAGATACTGCCTGAGCACAGGATCCCGCTTCTCCAGAAGCCTGGCCCCATAGAGGTATTGGATCTGCCTCCCATATTGCATCCTGCCTCTGGCTGCGCTCATAATGGTATAGAATTTGCCCTCTTCTTTAACCATAGCCTCATCCAGGATTACGAATCCATTGGCCTCCAGAAAATGCCTCACCTGGTCCAAATCCGACTGGGGCGAGAGGATCCAGTGATCCACGCTGTCCCACAGGCAGCGGCCTTCCTCCAGGATCCGTATCACCAGCCCGCCGCCCATACCTGCTATAATAACCGTATCCGCCTCTCCTGCCTTCAGTTCCTTAAGGCCGTCGCTGAGCCGGGCCTCCACGGGGCAGGCGTGAATGCCTCCATCCGCCGCCCATGCCTCATACTCCCTGATATGCTCCTTCGCCCGCTCCAGAGGCCCGGTCCTCACATCCATCGCCAGGGCCGAACGAATCCTCCCTGTCTGGGCCAGATACACAGGCACAAAACCATGGTCTGTTCCAATATCTGCAATCCGGCTTCCCGGCTTTACAAAGTCCGCAACCTGCCGAAGCCTCCGGGACAGCTTAAGGGCTCCTTGGCGGCGTTTTTTTCATTTGTTTCTGTCATACAATTATTCATCCAGATAATCCTTTAATTTTTTACTTCTGCTGGGATGGCGCAGCTTTCTCAGCGCTTTGGCTTCAATCTGGCGGATCCGTTCTCTGGTCACATTGAACTGCCGCCCCACTTCCTCAAGTGTCCTTGGACGTCCGTCGTCCAGGCCGAACCGCAGTCTGAGCACCTTCTGCTCCCGCTCCGTAAGCGTCAGGAGCACTTCCATCAGCTGCTCATGAAGGAGGGTAAAGGCGGCCGCATCCTGAGGAACCATCACGTTGTCGTCCTGAATAAATCCACCAGATGGCTGTCCTCCTCCTCGCCAATGGGCGTCTCCAGCGAGACGGGCTCCTGGGCCATTTTCATGATCTCGGACACCCGTTCCACCGGAATCTCCAGCTTTGCCGCGATCTCCTCCGTGGTAGGTTCCCTGCCCAGCTCCTGAAGAAGCTGCCTGGAGGTCCGCACCAGACGGTTGATGGTTTCCACCATATGGACGGGAATCCGGATGGTTCTGGCCTGGTCAGCAATGGCTCTGGTGATAGCCTGGCGAATCCACCATGTGGCATAAGTGCTGAACTTGTAGCCCTTGGTGTAATCAAACTTCTCCACCGCCTTTATCAGTCCCAGATTGCCTTCCTGAATCAGGTCCAGGAACTGCATTCCACGGCCCACATAGCGTTTGGCTATGCTTACAACCAGACGCAGGTTTGACTCGGCCAGACGCTTCTGAGCATCCTTATCGCCCAGCTCCATCTTCTTGGCCAGCTCAACCTCTTCCTCTGTGGAGAGGAGGGGAATCTTTCCGATTTCCTTCAGATACATACGGACCGGATCCTCAAGGCTGATGCCTTCCGGCACAGAGAGGTCCAGATGTTCCACATCAATCTCCTCTTCCTCCTCCAGCTCCTCCTCCAAAAACAGTTCAGGATCCAAATCCCCCTCGGCGTCTGACCGGAGCACATCCACCTTGTTCTGGTCCAGAAATTCAAAAAGAATATCCATCTGATCGCTGGTAGGCTGCTCTGTGCCAAAGCTGCCTATAATTTCCTTGTATTCCAGAACGTTTTTTCTTTTTCCTGGCCTCCTCCAGCAGTGCTGCCATTTTCTCCTCAAATACTGTTGTCCCTTCCATATCTGGTCCATCCTTCCTATGAAATGCTGTTTACTCCAGGGAAATATGCAGCTGCTTTAAAGCTGCCTGCTGCTTGATAATCTCCTGTAACTGGGTTATATCTTTTGCATTACGGCTGGCCACATCCAGACTGTTTTTTCTCACCTTCATCACAGTTTCTGCAAATGCCTTCTTTTGTTCTTCATTACTCAGTGATTCCTTCAGACCGGCATTAAACAGAGCTGCCACCTCTTTATACTGATCCTCGTCGTTGATAAAACGGCTGAGTATAGCTGCAGGATTGAGGGTTCCGGCCTCATGGCCTTCAAACACCATCTCCGCCACCTGATGATACAGTTCCTCCACAAAATCATCAGCTGTTATAATACCCTTTATTTTGTCAAACAACTCCTGGTTCTCAATCAGCCAGGTAAGAAGAAGCCTTTGGGAACGGCGGATGCCGTCCTCCCTGTCAGGCTTTTTCGGCCTGCGAACGCCCATTCCCCCATCCGGGCCGTTTCCCGGCTGTTCTTCGTAACCGCTGCGGCCGGCCCTGTCCTCAAAGGACCGCTCCTCATCTGCTCCGTTCTCCTCCTGTCCGGAGGCCCGGACCTTCCGTCCCGGTTCAGGCTGTCTCCCGCCTTCAGTCCCAGAGACATTCCCATACGGTTTACCAGCCCCCTGAGCTCATCTGGATTGATCATCTGCTCTCTGGCAACCGCCTGAAGATAGTTCTCCCGTTCCAACGCTTCCCCGAACTGCAGGAGCTTTCTGGCTGTCTCCTGGTAGAACTTCGTCTTTTGTTCCGGATCGTCCATCCGGTAATTGTTTTTTAATACATCTATCTCAAAAATAAAGCTGTTTCTGGCCTGGTCAATCCTCTCCTGAAATGCCTCCGGCCCCATATTCTTGATAAACTCGTCGGGATCCTTGTATGGCTTCATGTTTAAAACCTTACAGGATATGCCCGCCTCCTTTAAGATGGGAATGGCGCGGAGGGCGGCCTTGACACCTGCCCCGTCGCTGTCATAGGTGAGGATTACCTGGTCCGTATACCGCTTCAAAACAGTGGCGTGCTGGATGGTAAAAGCAGTTCCCAGGGAAGCCACCGCATTGGTAAAGCCTGCCTGATGGAGGGAAATCACATCCAGATATCCTTCGCATATTAAAAGATAGGATGCCCTGGATACCCTGGCATAATTCAGGCCGTAAAGGTTCCTGCTCTTGTCAAAGAGTTTCGTCTCAGGGGAATTCAGGTATTTCGGCTCCCCATCTCCCAACACACGGCCGCCAAAAGCGATCACCCGGTTATTCACATCCATAATCGGGAACATAACGCGGTTCCAGAACTTGTCCCTGCCTCCCCGCTCCTCCAGCGTCACAAGCCCCGTATCCTTGAGGAAACCGTCCTCATAGCCCTTTTCCTTCAAAAAGCGGTAAAGATCGTCGCTGGTTTTGTTGGAGTAGCCAAGTCCGAAACGGACGATAGTCTCGTCAGACAATCCCCTCTTATTGTGGAAATACTCATATCCAATCTTTCCCTGAGGCTGTTTCAGCTGGTAATAGAAATAATTGGCGGCCAGTTTGTTCACCTCCAGAAGCCTTGCCCTGTGTTCTGCCTGGCTCTGGCCTCCTTGCCGTATTCGATCTTTGGCAATGTCACGCCCGCCCGGTCCGCCAGCATTTGGAGGGCCTCCTGAAAGGTATAATTTTCATATTCCATCACAAAAGTCAGCACATTTCCCCCGGCTCCGCAGCCGAAGCAATAGTACATCTGCTTCCCTGAGGAAACTGAAAAGGATGGTGATTTCTCATTGTGGAAGGGGCAGAGGCCAAAATAATTAGCTCCCTTTTTCTGCAGCTTCACATAGCCGGAAATCACGTCTACTATGTCATTTTTCATTCTCACTTCTTCTATCAGTTCATCGGGATAGTACACGCAACCGTCTCCCTTCCGTATATATTCTTCCCGTCCCCTTTGCATCGGCGCAGTGTCCTGCAACGCGCCCTTTAGTATACATTCCACCGTTTCGGCACAAATAATTCCTCAAACTGGTCGATGGCATAAATATCGCTCATGCCTGCTATGTAGTCGCAAACCACCCGGGATTTTTCTCGCCTCCGTTTACCATAAGAAGAAGGTATTCCACCGGCAGCTTGTCCACATGCTTCATGTAGTAATCGTAAAGCTGTGAAATCATCTGCTGGGCCTTGCCTTCCTCCGCCTTTGGTATATCGTTTTTATATACATTGTCAAACATCCACTTGCGAAGCCCCTGCATGGCTTCCTCCATTCCCCCGGACATGATAATCTCCGGTTTATCCATGCTGTTCATGATAATGTCGTGAACCAGATTGTTCAGCCTCTCCCGGACGCTTTTTCCAAGAACATCGGTGTATTTAGCCGGAAGCTGCGACTCTGTGAACATTCTGGCCCGAATTGCGTCATCAATGTCGTGATTGATGTAGGCAATTTTATCCGACAGCCGGACAATGGCTCCCTCAAGGGTGGAAGGATGGCCTGTGGTCCGGTGATTTAAAATGCCGTCCCTCACCTCCCAGGTGAGGTTCAATCCCTTTCCATCCTTTTCCAGAATCTCCACGATGCGCACGCTCTGTTTGTAATGGGAAAAACCGTCCTCACATAGTTTGTCCAGAATCGCTTCCCCTGAATGTCCGAAAGGTGTGTGGCCCAAATCATGGCCCAGGGCGATAGCCTCCGTCAGGCTTTCATTCAGCCGCAAAGACTTGGCAATGGTCCTGGCAATCTGCGATACCTCCAGGGTATGGGTAAGCCTGGTTCGGTAATGGTCCCCCTCAGGGGCAAGGAATACCTGCGTCTTGTGTTTGAGGCGCCTGAATGCCTTGCTGTGAAGTATGCGGTCCCTGTCACGCTGGTACTCAGGCCGTATATCGCACAGCTGTTCCGGCCTGTCCCGGCCTTTGGTTCTGCTGCTTAGGGCAGCGTAAGGGCTCAGTGTCTGCTCTTCCAAGGCTTCCATTGACTCCCTGATATTCATCCTCCCACTCCCTGTCTCTATATATTATATTGCTGCACCTGCTGTTTTACTACAAAATTTTACATACTGTAACGAGTATATCACAAATCCTGAATATTTCCTAGACTATCAGAAAAAACACCTGGAAAATCCCAAGTGTTCTCTCTTTCGTCTGCTATTATGATAACATATCTATTTTTTATTGATTTGACAGACGGGAGAGCGACGCAAAGGCAGCAGCTTGATACTCTCCTTGACAGCATAAGCGATAAAGGAATCGGATGCCTTTAAAAATCACGCAGGCTGTCCAACTCTTTTCGTAATATCGTACAAATTTCATTTGTATTTTTAATTAAGAAATGATTTTCCTCCAATTCATAAAAACTTATTTCCGACTTAGCAAAGCGCTCCCAGCTTTTCCATCGCCGGCCCACCAGATTATCCTTTGTTCCATTTATACTAACCACAGGTGTTGAAATAAATGAGATGTCCGGTATGTAATTTTTTATTAAAAGAAAATCATTCCTCATTATGCGGGCATAAACCTCTTTAAAAAATGCATTATCTGCCAACTCCTCAGGAATACCGCCCAGCATGCTTGCATATTTGATAAGTTCACTATCTGACATATTTCCAATATCCGGGATAAAATCAATCCAAACATCCGGCGGCAGGCATGCGCACAAAATCAATTTCTTGATATTGCGCTTTTTTTCTACAAGCCTCCCTTCCATTTGGCAGCCAAGCATTCCACCCATGCTGTGTCCTAACACCGCAAACGGCTCGTCCTGATATTCTAAAGACGATTCCACTGCTTTCATACATGCGGTGCATAGCCCCTCCATTGTATTAATAAGGGGCTCGCCCATTCTGACGCCATGACCCGGATATTCAATTGGAATTATTTGTTATTTCATTTTCCAATGCCCTTTTTAGGGCATTATATATACTGGCCTGTGCACCGGCACTTGGCAGACAAAAAATTTTCATTTACTCCTGCTCCTTTTATATGTAATTTTTCAGCCCGATTACATTAACCCGGGTTTTTTGAAGCCCGCCTCCTTGCAGGTAACTGCATAAAATAATGTTTCAAATTCTTCTACCGTGTTCATACCCATGATTTTTTCAATATCGTAATTCAACGTATTCAGCTCTTCCAGTTTAACAGACTCCAGTATCTTATTTAAAAGCTGCATCCTTTTTATTGAATCAACGCCCAGCATCTCTATATCCATGTCGTCCTGGATGTCCTCTTTCCGAAAGCCGGTAATTTCTGCTATTAAATCTTTTACCCCATACCTCCGGGCCTTTGCCTTTTCATAGAAATTTTCCTGATTAATCTTATATTCCTGCTCAGAACAAAATACCAGGCTCTTTGAACTATGAAATCCTTCATACAGATTCCTGAAATCAAGCTTATTTCCTTTGACGTACAAGTCTGCCAAATCGTTCAAATAAGCGCTGTCTCTTTTTGAACCATCTACCGCAATCGAAGCCCCCGTTTTTTGAATATATCCGCGGTAAATGCCGGATTCCCTTTTTCCTGCGGCAATCCCATCCAGCTTGCCGCATAAATCAGCTGCGCTTTCTGCAATAAAAGAAACCTTATGTGCAAACTGTTTTGTATTCTGGTTTAACTTCCGCAGAATTCCGCCTGCGTTTTCACCGTCCTCAATTATCTGCTTTTTAATATATTCCGCGAAATTTTGCAGCATTGATTCACTATATGCTGAAAAACAAACCAACTGCGGAAACGCAAGCGGCGGCATCTCTGAATTTTTGTATTTTTCCAGCGCCACATGAGCATTCGTACCCCCAAAGCCGAATGCATTAATCCCAATACAATATGTATCATCGGTTATTTTCACACGTTCTCTTGCCAACTTAAATTTGTCTGTCAGCGCAACATAGCTGCTGGGATTCTCTAAACCGGCAACCGGAGGGATTTCATCATGTGCAAAAATTGCCAGTCCTTTCACCAGGCTGAACATACCGGACGCAGCTAAGGGATGTCCAAAATTTCCTTTACTGGATCCGATATACACCGTTCCTGATACATAATCCTCATACGCCTTTTGTATACTGCTAATCTCGATGGGATCTCCCAGCGGGGTTGCAGTGCCATGGGCTTCAATATATCTTACGTTTGACGCAAGTTCCTGGTTTCTTGCAATCAATTCATCCATTACCTCCTTCTCTCCTGCAACCGTTGGCACTGTAATTCCCTGAGTAAAACCGTTATTATTCGTAGTCACATCACCAATGATGCCGTAAATATAATCTCCGTCGGCTTTGGCGTCCTCATAGCTTTTTAAAACAATGCACACTACGGCTTCTCCAAGCATCATCCCGTCGGCTGCTTCGTCAAAGGGCCTGCACGCCTGTTTGGGAGAAAGGGCGCCAAGGGCATCCATACTGACATAAGGAGCGTCCGAAAGATTCAAATTAACGCCGCCTACCACTGCCGCATGCACATTCCGGTTCTTAATATCCGCATATGCTATGGACAATGCAACAAGCGAGGATGAACAGGCTGTATTTACAACCATACTTGGTCCTCTTAACCCAAATGAATAACTGACTCTTGCCGCTAATTCATTCATACTATTTCCTGCAACCGCATCTGGCTTCATTTTGACAGCAGCCAAGATGTCTTTCATTTTGGCAATAACATCCGGCTGCTCCAGCTGTTCCTCCAGCAGGCTTACGTAACGGCCGTTATTAAACTGTTCAAAATATGTATTCTGTTCGGATCCCACATATACCCCGACCTTTTTATTATCATCTGCAATCAATGAAGCATCCTGCATTGCTTCATACGCAACCTTTAAAAACATTCGCTGCTGTGGATCCATACAGTTTGCTTCCGTTGGAGAAATGCCGAAAAACATGGGATCAAACTCGTATGCTTCCTTAATTTCACCGCCCACATACCGCTTGTCCGTGGAAGACGACACAAAATGCCCCGGAGTTATCTCCGAAAGAACGACTCTCCTGTTTATCACCACATCCCACAAATCTTCCAGATTTTTAACTTCAGGGGCCCGAAGGGCAACTCCCACAACAGCGACTTTGTCCTCCTTTTTTGCAGAAGCTTCCCTCTTCTCTGTCCCCCGATGGTTCTGTTCTCTCGGCTCCAATCCTTCCATAGTCAGCAGTTTAGCAACATACTGATACAACTGCTCCGGCGTCTGATACTCAAAGATTACCGTTGGGTAAAGGTTTACGTTCAATTCTTCCTTCAGCCTTCCGACCATTTTTATGCCTGTGAGGGAATCCACCCCCAGCTCCATAAAATTTGTCTGCTCACTGTGGGAGTCTATCTTCTCATCCACAAAGTTTTCGACTATCCCGTAAAATATCTCCTTCAGCTTACCCTTTTCCATGCGCGTTGCTTCCGCTGCTGTATGTTCCGGAATCTGTTCCTGTATAACATGAGGTTCCACTGTTTCCGCCAAAGTATCTGTTGGATTGTTAATCCCTTCATATATGTGGATCGATTTGTTAACTGTGTAGTGACTCAGACAGGAAAAAATGTATGGATCACCTGCTCCATATCTAAGGGGGCAAGCTGGTTATTGTGCAGAATATGTTCCCTGACATCCTTATCAAAGTTTTTATCTATCCCCTGCCCGGCGTCCATTAATGCGTAGTTCAATGCCAGCGCCTTCTTATGTGAGCATTCTGCAAATCCATTTAGGAATCCGTTAGCGGCTGCATAATCGGCTAATCCCTTGGCCCACTTTGTATCCGTTGCCGATATTGAGGAAAGCAAAACCAGCAGCTCCAGCTCATCGTCCTTCCATACCGAATCTATGTTAAGTGTTCCTGCAACTTTTGGAGCCAGCACAGGCCTCATCTCTTCAAAGCTGCTCTCAAGAGTACATATTCCATGTTCGTTTACGACTCCGGCAAAGTGAAAAATAATATCTACCTTTCCTATCTTCTGTTGGATAACGTTTCTGGCTCTGAGCACCTGATCACGCTCTGTAATATCACAAGCAATATAATTAATTCTTGGTTCCTTATTGTTTATTTTTTCTTTCCTTCCCAGAATCACAATATTGCAATCCGTCTCTTTTAACAGGTACTCACAGACTTTTTTTCCCAGATTCCCATTGCCGCCGGTAATTAATATAGTCTGCTTCTCTAACTTAATGGTCTGTTCCGCGTCCCTTTCACAAACTTCTTCTACGACTCTCTTTGTCCAGTTGGTTCCATCATACTTCAGCCATAAATCCCTGCCAAATAAATTTGCTTCCCCCAACCCCCCCGGACTGGTAAATACAACGCATCCTTCCACATTTCTTATCTGCTGAACCAATGACATCATAAATACAGCAACCGAATTCTGAATGGCTGAATTATATGCTTCACCGCTTGCTGCATCTGCTATAATTGTCAGTGCAAACCTCGTATCCTTATGCTGTTTTAGTTTCTTCAGAAATGCCTGGGCATGCTCATAGAACCAATCCGCAGGTTCCTCTCCGGCCTCAGAAATACGAGGAATTTCATATCTTATTGGGACAATATCTTCCGTCTTGTGCCAATGATCCTGCCATATATCCATCTCTTTGACGGGTTGGTTATATACCACGGTTTCTTCCGGTTTAACGGCCTTCCACGCCCATTGATGGCTGAGCTTACAGGTGTATTCCTTGAACAGCGAATCCCTCATTCCGGCAAATGGATATTCCGGCAAATCCACATGGTTAAACGCAACTCCTGCATAGCATTTTTCCATTGCAAAGCTTTTACTGTTCTTTGTTGTTTCGATGAGGCCGTTACAGAATGCTTCCCCGCTGTCATCCTTCGGTGTTAAAAACCCTGTTCCACAGATTGCGGGATATTTTGAGCCAATCATATTAAGTAACGCCGTATTCCCGCCGCATTCAATGGCCGCTTCGGCTTTTTGTCCCATGGCCGTATCCACACATTCTTCAAAGCGGACTGGCCGGATAAGGTGTTCGGCCCAATACTCCTTCGTATATTCATCAATGGGCCTGCCCGTTACATTGCCGATGATTTGAATCTTAGGTTTCTGAAAAGTTACCCCTTCCAAACATTTTTCAAATTCTTTTGCAGCCTCCCGGAACACCGGCGTATGGAAGGCTGCTGCAACCGAAAGCTTTCTGAACATAATATTCTGCTTCTGAAGCTCCTGCATAAACACTTCAAGCTTTTCATGCTCCCCGCCCACAACCACATGGCTGATATTAAATGCCGAATAAAAAACGCCGCACTTTTTCACAATTGAATCCAATTTCCCGCAGACCGAAAATACTGCTGTCATCCCGCCTTTACCATTATATTTAGACATAATCGTTCCGCGCAGAGCTACAATCCTGACAGCCTCTTCCAAAGTAACGGCCTCTGCTAATGCCGCTGCAATCCATTCTCCAATGCTATGTCCAATCATAGCCATCGGAGTCAGCCCGGCTTCCAAAAGCATGCTGCCAAGAGAATATCCCACACTAAAGATAATTGCCTGGGCACGTTCCGTGGCAACGATGTCTTTTTCATAATCATACAAAAGCTTTATTAAATTAACGCCTAATTCTTTCTCAAAAAGCCGGCTGCAGTAATCCATTTTTTCCCGGAACACCGGGATACTGTCATAAATAGCCCTTGCCATCCCCAAATACTGGGAACCCTGACCGGTAAACAACAGTATGGTCTTTTTATCCGCGCGTTGACAGACTGCCGCTTTTTCCTCAGTAAGACCGGAAGCCTTTACAATGAGGGGAAGGATATAGGTTTCTTCCCTGCCGATCTTGTTTGCAGTCAGAATCACATCATGGATATTTGAAGCTTTCATCGCGTCCAAAATCTGCATTTTTCTTTTTTTCCAGGCACTGCTTATTATGTGCGCCGATGAACAATGGGTAGCAGGATAACGATTTGCTCTCTGCCTTTTTATTATACGCTTCACCATTTTCCAGAATCACATGTGCATTTGTTCCTCCAAAGCCAAATGAATTAATTGCCGCATACCTGAACTCATGCAGCTTATTATTCTCAGATGGAATATAAAATGAGGAATCTTCTATCCGCAGCCTGGGATTAGGCCTTTCATAATTGGCCTGTTTATAGATTGTTTTTTCTTTTCATCATGCCAAAAATTTTAATCAGGCTGACAATCCCCGAGGCGCTGATTGAATGTCCGATATTGGATTTTACGCTGCCCAGAGCAACCGACTGTTTTTGAACCTTCCATTCATTAAATACTTGCGTTAAAGAATTCACTTCGCTAAGATCGCCGATTTTTGTTCCTGTTCCGTGTGCCTCCATATACTGTATATCACTGGGAGAAATCTCAGAATTGTTATAAAACTCTGTTATGACGCTTCTCTGCCTGTTAGGATTGGGAGCCATAATGCCTAACGTATGGCCATCGTTGTTGATCACGCTGCCCCGGATAACCCCATGGATATAATCCTGGTCTTTTTGAGCATCCTCCAGACGTTTTAAGAGAACCAAGCCTGCCGCCTCTCCAGGCACAAATCCATCCGCCCTCTCGTCGAAGGCCCTCAAATTGCCTGACGGGGACAATGCTCCCGCAGCACAAAAGCCCATAATTGCAGTAGGCGTATTATGCAGATAAACGCCTCCTGCAATCGCCATATCACACTCTTCTAATTTTAACAGCTGACAGGCATGATGCAAGGCCGTCAGGGACGAGGAGCACGCGGTATCAATTACCATACTGGGACCTGTGAGATTAAACTCGTGAGATATTCTGCCGGCAATCAGATTTGTGATAGAATCTGATAAATAATTACTATGCCAGCTTGGATAACCAAACTTTTCAAACATTTTCTCCCGCAGCCCCTTATCCAGTTGGAAAAACCGGTTATACATTGCATGCAATTCATTGGAGGCGCTTAGGCTTGCGCCCATATACACGGCAATATTTTTTCCATAATAATCCTTCTTTGAGTAACCGGCATGATCAAATAATTTTTTCGTTAGCTGCAGCATAATGCGCTGCTGAGGGTCAAGAATAACAGCCTCCTCCCTGGACATATTAAAATATTCATAATCAAACCGTTTGTTATCCGCTATAAATCCGCCGGTATTGCAATAAATCTTAAATTCTTCCTTAAAAATATCAGATGCAAATTTAGATTGTTCCCAACGGTCCTCCGGTATATTGGAAATACTAATCTTTCCTTCTCTCAAATTGTTCCAGTATTCACTTATGGTTTCCGCCTCCGGAAATATCCCGCTCATTCCAATAATTGCAATATCTAAATTCTTCATAATCTGTGGTTCCCCTTTTCTTTTGTATGGTTTAATCGTATTTTTTGATGCCATCGTCGATGTGGGAATCGCCGTTACTGATCTTGCACTATTATTCCATAATTCCCCCTCCGCTGTCAAGTTAATGCCGCAAACTTTTTTGAGACAAAATCTCCGAATGATACAACTATTCCGAAATTTTCCCCTGGAATCTCCTGAATTCAAAATTCATACCGGTAAGCTTTGTCTCACACACAGCGCCCCATACCCCAGCTGGGGGTTGGGCCAGACCTCGTATCCCGGCAGGTGTGCGGCGCCTCTCTGGAGATATGCTTTTACCTTCTCCCCGTACAGAAAGCGGTCATTCCCCTCCACTATGCCCCACTGCATCAGGAGGGCTGCGCTGCCTGTGACAAAGGGGGCCGCAAAGGAGGTGCCTGTGACCGCTTCATATCCGCCGCCCCGTCTGGCTGTAATAATATCCACGCCGGGAGCAGCCAAATCCGGCTTAACCTGGCGGGTCTGGCGGGTAAAACCTCTGCCGGAAAAATCTGCATAAGCCCTGTAAGAATCATTATAGGCTCCCACAGAGATCACATTGGCTGCCGTGGAGGGAATCGTAAGCGTAGTCTCGGGCACAGCCTGGAGGAAGCGGGTGGAGGGATTTAAGATCCCCCTGGAAGGCAGCCACATATCATACCGGCCTGTGACAATCCGCTCCGGCGTCAGTCGAAACGTCCAGATGCCGCTGTCCAGGTAGTCTGCAGCAGGTATAAAATCAAAATACACCTCCTGGGCGCTGCTGTAGGGACTGGGTTTTCCATAATAGACCAGAATCCGTGTTCCTCCGTAGACAAGGGTCTGGGGCCCAGCCTGCTGTCGATGGGCCCGATGATATCGCCGGAGGGCGTCACCAGACGGATGGAGAATCCGTCTACATAGGATTTCCAGAGCTGAACTCCCATCCCGGTTTCAAAGGGCGCTACAGACAGCTCCACATTTGTCTCCTGCCCCATCACTAACCGGCCTCCGGTGTGCCCTGCCCCTGCCCCTTCGTTGCCCGTTCCCGCTACCAGAACGCTGCGGCCATAGTTGGATATGTCATTCATGAAGGTTTCCAGCAGGCTGGTTCCGTCATGGGAGCCATATGTATTGCCGAAACTCAGATTTACAGCCACCGGAAGCCCCAGGGCCTGGGCCTGTCTTACCACAAAGTCCAGGGCCTTCATAAGCTGGGTCGTCCTGGGAAAGTTATCGGTCAGCGGCGTGCCCAGTTTTACCACCAGGAGGCGGCTTTCATAGGCAACCCCGCGGTAAACGCCTCTCCCTTCCCTGCCGTTTCCCGCTGCAATGGCCGCAACGGCTGTTCCGTGACCGCTTAAATCCACAGACGGGACTAATTCCAGGGCCTCCGCCCTGGAGGACGCCTTTAAGGCTTCGTTGATCTCCTCCGAACTGTATACACGGTCTCTGTCCTGATCCAGAAGCAGCAGGATCCGGGTGGTTCCGTCCTCATTTCTGAAGTCCTCATGAAAGTAATCGATCCCTGAGTCAATCACAGCCACCAGCACCCCCTGGCCTGTAAGTCCCGCTCTCAGGCCGTTTATAACACCGCCTGCGCCTCCCGGCCCAGGCTGCACCGCCGAAAGGCAGGAAGCTGCTCTGGCCCCATTGCTGGCAAAAAGAGACGCTTGGGTTTTTCTACGTATTCTATCTGGTTTAAAGAGCTGAGGGCGTCTATGAGGTTTTCGGGAACTACCAGCACCCCATAGCCGTTCAGCAGTTCATCCACCTGGATACCCAGGGTTCTGAGCCCTTCCAGACTGCCGGAATGCCGCACAATCAGCTCCCAGGTCCTGGCCTCCGGGTTATAGCCTATATTCAGATTTTCCGACTTAAGCCGTTCTTCTTCCGTAGCGCTTAAAGCAAGATTCAGCAGATTCTCCAGTTTTTGATCGTCCATCGCACTCCTTCGGTTCCGTCCCCGCGCATATAGTTCAATCTATTCTATTCCTCCGGCCCGGTTCCTATTACGTGCAGCAAACGTTTGGTATGGAATTACTCCTGCGTCCTTGGTCTATGACCTGCAAAACGGAGAAACGGCATAGCCCGTAAGCTACGCCGTTTCCCGAAAACCTTCCTATGATGTCTTATGAGCGCCTCCCAAAAGGCGGCTCCGTTTCTTCACACGCTCCTCTTAAAAATCCGTTCCCTGGATTCCTCCCAGTAATAATTAATCTCCGCTCCCAGAAACAATATGCATATGCACATATAGAGCCACAGCAGCAGAAGCACGATGGCAGCCAGGCTCCCATACATATAGGAATAGTTCTTTCCCCTATATGATTAAAATACAGGGAAAACGCGAAGGAAAATCCCATCCATCCCACAGTTGAAAACACAGCGCCCGGCACCTGTTTTCGCATCTGCAGCTTCTTATCGGGCACGAAGGTATAGATTCCAAGGAAAAACACCATGAGAATCATCAGGGACCACAGGCCCTGAAACTGATGATATGAGTAGTCACCTCCGCAACGATAGGAAAACGTTTCAGCATAAAATTCTGAATCATGTCTCCAAACACCAGAAGGCCCAGGGACAAAATACAGACAAGCACAAAAACAACGGTATATCCTGAGCAGATAAGGCGGTTGATCACATACCACCGCTTCTCTCCGTGGCCGTTCACACGGTTAAGCCCCCTGGCCACGCTGAACATTCCCCGCCCTGCAGACCACAGAGCCGTAATTGCAGTGACGGAAATCATGGTAGCCGGCGATTTTAAGGACAGGTCGTTGACCAGACGGAAGGCCAGCGACTTGTAATCCACAGGCACCAGCCCCACAATCAGCTCCGTAAACCTGGCATTGCTGACGCTGGGTATCATTTGTACAGCGGTAAGCAGAAGCATGATAAAAGGAACCACAGACAGAATGATAAAAAATGATACCTGGGCTGCATAAACCGTCATCTCATCCTCTGCAAATTTATCATATATCTTCTTTCCCTCAACAATTAACCCCCACATAATATCTCCCTTGCATGCCGATTTCTGTCAATAAATTTCCCGGAAACTGCCCTCCTTAATTATAGGTATATCCTCAGTATCCATAGATTCAATCCGTATAAAGCGGCCCCGGTTCAAACCTTCGATCAGCTTACCCACCGCCTCGGGGCTGCCCTGGACTTCCATTTCCACATCGCCGTCCCAAAGGTTTTTTACCCATCCTGTAAGTCCCAGGGACCGGGCCAGGCAGCAGGCTGTATAGCGAAATCCCACCCCCTGGACACGTCCGCCGAATCTTATGTGCTTTCTGACCTTTTCCATCTGTTCGACACTCCCTATCATAAAAGTACAATTAGCTTTATACCCTCGTCCTCTGCTTTTCCAGCGGCTTCTTTTGAAGGAAAAGCGGCTGCCGGAGGAATCATTTAATAAATTATATAGCAGGGAGAAGGATTTTACAAGCACAAGGATGTTTCATTGTATGTGAGCCACTTGTTTGTAATTCATCTTTTTCTTATGTTATTTTACACAGATTGGCAGGTTATTCATACGCCGCATATTCCACAACAGCAAAATTCTGTAGGGTTTCAGCCACTTTTCTGCAGAAATAAGGGATTCGTGACTAAATCCTTCACAAACTACTTACAAACCGTTCACATTTAAGATATAAATTGCTCACATTTAACAGATATACTTATTTGTATAGAGAACTAATGCTTATAAGACTTTTTTTCATAATACTCGGCCGGCGGGAGAAATCCCGACCGGCCCCTCCCTTTTTATAGGGCCTTCCAAACTCCGGTATTTTATACCCTTCATACCTCACTATAAAAAACGCCGTATCCCACTTCAGAACCGGTGTGATACAGCGTTTTGATTCTCTTATTTAACTTCTCCCGTCAATCCAGATATTTTTTCAGAACCGCCCTCACAGCCCCGGGACCTGCAATCTCTTCCAGAAACATTGCCTCAATAAGGCCTCCGATTCCAGCATCATAAAGATCCATTCCGAAAATATTTGCGTTAGACAGAATGCCCTTCAGCTGGCCCTTGTATGTCTCCGGCCTGCCAACCTGGATTCCCTCCAATAATGCCTTCAGTTCAGCGGCCATCGGATCCGGAGACAGTTCAAACCGTTTTCCAGCATCATCCACTCCCAGAAGATACCTGCACCAACCGGCAATGGCAAGGGGAATCCCTTTCAGTTTTCTGCCGTCCCCGTAAGCAGCCACATATGCCTTAATGGTCTCCCCATATCGTATGCCCACCTTCTGTGAGGTATCCGTGGCGATTCTCTGAGGGGTGTCCGGCATAAAGGGGTTGGGAATTCTTATATTAATAACCTCGTTTACAAACTCTGCCGGGGAAAGGATGCCGGGATCCGTAACCACAGGCATGCCCTCCACCGGGCCGATCTCGTATGCCAGCTTTCTCAGCTCACCATCTTTCATCTCGTCTGCAATCAGGGTATAACCCAGCACACAGCCGTACACGGCCAATGCCGTATGCAGAGGATTCAAACAGGTTGTCACCTTCATCCGCTCCACCTTGTTCACAGTATCCCTGTCCGTCATGTACACTCCGGCCCTCTCCAGGGGCGGCCTTCCATTGGGAAATTTATCCTCAATCACCAGATACTGGGGGCCCTCGGCATTTACAAAGGGGGCAATATAGGTTTTTTCGGAGGTAACAACCGGGGACATATCCTCCACCCCCGCCCGCTCCAGTTCTTCCCAGACAGAAGCTGCCGGGCGCGGCGTAATCTTATCAATCATGGACCAGGGAAAGGAAACCTGCCGCTCATCGGAAAGATAGTTTATGAATCCCTTCTCCACATATCCCTTCCGGTTCCACTCCCTTGCTATAGTGAGGATGGAATTTTGAAGCTTCTCCCCATTGCGGGAGCAATTATCCATAGAAACAACTGCCAGAGGCCCCGCCCCGGCTTTATAGCGCTCATTTAAAAGGCTGCACACAACTGCCATAACAGAGGAAGCCTCCTCCGGTCCATGTTCTATATCAGACAGGACAAAGGGATAATACGCCCCGTCTGCGCCTTTAAGCGCATATCCTTTCTCTGTGATGGTGAACGAAAGAATCTGAAGCCCGGGCCTTCGGAAAATATCCTTCAGTCTGGCCCAATCCCCGGATTCCCCTGCCCTGGCTTTGAGAGCCTCCGCCAAAGAGCTATAACCTTCTTATCTGTGGAGCCGTCGGCATTCAAGGTAACGCCCAGAACCAGATTGTCATAAGGTCTGTAAATCTTGTCCACCACATCAAAATCAAAGGTTTCTGCGCAGACAATCCCCCTGTCGGCCGCTCCTTGCTCCATAAGGCTGTGGGCTATCCCTCCGATAAAGATGCGGAAAATATTTCCCGCTCCGAAATGAATCCATACCGGGGCGTTTCGGGTTTTTACCGCAGCAGCTTCTACATCATAGGAAGGAAGGCCGATTCCGGCCGCCTTCCAAGATTTTCTGTCCTTAATTCCTTCCAACGTCAGTTTCATATTTCTTTCTCCTCATATAACATCTGTTCTTTCACTATTTACCCAGGAAAAATGCCGCAGGCGCAGTTACCAATGGCGGGAACAGTATCATCAGCAGCAATATAATAACCTCTGCCAGCAGGAAGGGCCAAACGGCCTTCACTATCCGCTCCATGTTGATCTTTCCCGCGCTGCAGGCCACATTCAGAACGGTTCCCACAGGAGGCGTCAGCAGCCCCAGCACCGTATTCAAGATGAATACGACTCCGAAATACACAATATCAATGCCCGCCGCCTTTACGGCCGGCAGCAGCACAGGAGTCAAGATCATAATCGTGGGCGTCACGTCCATGGATGTTCCCACCATAAGCACAATACCGCAGATAACCAGCATCAAAAGAGTGGGATGAGCGATAAAAGGCGCCAGAATTCCCGTCACAATGGAGGATATTTCCCACTGTCATCAGCCAGGAAGAAACCATGCTGCCGCAGCCAGAAACATAATGACTGAGGAGGATTTAGCAGCCGATACCAGACAGTCCATCAGCATTGTAATCTTCAGTTCCCGGTATACCAAAAGTCCTATGATCAGTGCATATATGGCAGTGATAACGCCTGCCTCTGTAGGTGTAAACTTACCGCTTCTCAACCCTACCAGAATAATAACAGGGAGAAGCAATGCCCAAAACCCTTCTATGAGAGACTTTACAACCTCCCTTTTGCTCTGCCTGGGAGCCGTGGGGAGATTATCCTTCTTTGCCACAAAAAACCAGAGAATGCAGAGCGAGGCGGACAGGTACACAGCCGGTGCAATGCCAGCCATAAACAGACTGGTTACGGAAACGCCCGCCTGTACTCCGAAAATAATCATCGGTACGGAAGGAGGCATAATGGGGGATAAAATATTTCCCGCGGCAATCAGGCCTGTGCTCTTATCCCGGTTATAGCCTGCCCGTACCATCATGGGAATAAGAATTGCACCCAGCGCTGCCGTGGACGCTACCGCAGAGCCCACCATACTGGCAAACAGAAGAATTGCCAGTATAGATACATAGCCCAACCCGCCTCTGACATGTCCTACCATTGCATTGGCAGCATTTACAATCCGTTTGGTGATGCCTCCCCGGTTCATAAATTCCCCTGCCAGTATAAAGAAGGGAACTGCCATCATGGAAAACGAATCGGCACCTGAAAACAGATTTTGTGACAAAATCTGGGAATTAAATCCGTTCATAAACAGCATCATGCAGACGCCGCTGAATAAAAAGTGAAAAACAGATGGGCAGACCTATGGCCATCGACCCAACCAGTGATGCCAAAAATACAACCAATGTCATGATTATTTACCTCCCTGCTCTTTAAGACGCCTTGCATATTCCTCATCAGACAGATCTTCTGCATTTTCCATTGCCTCGGATGCAATATCATCATCGTCATTGTGCATGACGACAATCCGGGAAATCTCAGACGGATGCTTTATGGCATACAGGATATTGGACGCAGCCAATATTGCAATGGAAATGCCTGTGATGATTCCCCCAAAATAGAGAACAGAGTAGGGGATGCCAAGGGCAGCTGTTTTGGACTGGGTGTTCTGAAGCACCATCTTGTAAGCGCCCCGCACCAATATGCACATGATAACGGCAATCAGCGCCTGGGACATCACATACATCACCCTCTGGGTCCGGGGCTTCACTCTGGACAGCAGAGTATCCACTCCCAAATGGGCATTTGAACGCATGGCGCTGATAGCGCCGATATAGGTAACATACACAAAGAGATACCGGGCCAGCTCCTCCGACCAGGTTAGGCCGGAATTAAAGACTGTGCGCAGAACTACATTTAAAAATACAAACAGTACCATAAGACCGGTCAGAATCCCTGTAAAATAGTCAATTCCTTTAAATAATTTGTCCATCATTTGGTTCATAGTTCTCTCCTCACTGGATTTATTCGATATTCTCAATCATTTTCCTTATATCCGGCGCCCACTCATAGGATTGATCCAAATACTCATACACAGGCTGAATCTTCCCTTTCATAGCTTCCCGGTCCTCTTCGGTTAACGATGTAACTGTGAGTCCGCTGTCTTTCATAAACTGTTTATCGCTCTCCAGCTGCTGAATGTAAAGATCCCAGGCGTAATCAGAGGCCTCCTGTGCAGCCTGTCGGAACAATTCCTTGTCCTCTTCGTCCACACTGTCCCAAAATTCCTGTCCGGCGAACAGTTCCAGAGAAGCCACAATATGGTTGGTATCATAGATATACTTCTGAACTTCGTACCAGCCTTCATTTCTGACGGTGGAAAGCGGGTTGTCCTGACCGTCGGCAACGCCCTGTTCCAGCGCAGTGAAAACCTCTCCCATATCCATAATAACCACGTTGGCTCCCAGGCTCTCCGCCAGTTTTACATGGATGGGATTGTTTGGCATTCTCAGTTTCTGCCCCTTGAAATCCTCCAGTCCCTCCAGCTTCTTATTGGAAGAAAATACTCTGGACCCGTTTGGAAACCAGGACATCAGCTCCACCGGCTGTTCCGATTCCAGTTCTCCCGCGATATAATCCCCCAGCTCTCCCTGATAGCATCTTCTGGCATGCTCTACATCCCGGAACACAAAGGGAAAATCCGGAACCGCCATCACAGGCGATTCAGACCACATGGGCGTGCCTATAACGCACATCTCAATAATGCCGTTTCTTGTGTAGTCATATGTAACCTTTTCACTGCCAAGAACTCCTGAATCATAAATCTGAATGTCATATTTCCCATTGGTCAATTCCTCCACCCTGGGCTTGAAAACATCTCTCAGAGCTGTGGCCGCCGGCGTTTGGCCGGACACGCAGACTGCAATCTTAACCAGTTTCCCTTTGCTCATACCTCCGTCCTGACCGCCGCAGCCGGTCAGAGTACCCAGTACCGCCATGGAAGAGAGGACACAGAGTCCCCGCTTCATCCAAATCGCAAGCTTCATGATGAAACCCTCCTGAATAATAGTGAAATAAAAGTATCCTAAATTTCCGCACACGTCATTAATAGAATTAAGTTTTTGAGCAGAGTTCGTTGGGAACGCAAGCTATACCGGCTCGGTCCCGTTTCAGCTCATACTTGTATGGTAGTATATAAGATTGAATTGTGCAATATGCAATATTACATAATATTACGCCAAATTTTAGTGCATTTTTGCCATTAATATTTTTTAACGCCCCTATCTCTTGACATTTTATCCTTTATTGTCTAGTATACTTGTATATAAGTTCTCTGCACACGTCAACCAAAAGGAGAGCTGTATACTATGAAAGCGGTACAAATTTTAAAACCTCATGAATTACACATTATTGACATGGAGAAACCCTCCGTCACAGAAAAGGACAATGTGCTTGTGCGGATGACGGCCGCAGGCATCTGCGGATCCGATATGGGCATCTACCACGGAACCAATGCGGCGGCCACCTATCCCCGGATTATCGGTCATGAAATGGTAGGCGTAGTGGAGGAGACAGGCCCTGGGGTTACTTCTTTAAAGCCGGGGGACAGGGTCATTGTGAACCAGGTGACCAGCTGCGGCCACTGCTATCCCTGCAGCCTGGGCAGAGGCAATGTATGTGACAATCTGGCAGTCCGGGGCGTACATATTGACGGGGGTTACAGGGAGTATATACCGGTGCCTGAGTCCGACTGTTATCTTCTACCGCCTCTATTTCCGACAGGGATGCGGTGATGATTGAACCCACCACCATCGCCATTCAATCCTGCACCAGGGCAGAGCTTAAGAAGGAGGACCAGCTTCTCATATACGGAAGCGGCGCTCTGGGAAGTTCTATTTTAAAAATTGCAAGACTGCTCTGCGATCATATTATAGTCGCGGACGTAGTGGATGAAAAACTGAAGGCGGCCAAATCAGCCGGGGCCGCCCATACCATTCATGTGCTCAGGGAGGATCTGGAAGAAAAGGTCAGGGAATACACTGGCGGGCATGGGGCTACCGTATCTATCGATGCCGTATGCGGCGGCGATTCTCTGATCCGCCTGCTGAAAGCCACCGGAAATGCGGGTCGCGTTATCACTATGGGCTTTTCCACTGCTCCTGCGGAAATCAATCAGTTCCTGATCACATCAAAGGAACTGGATGTGAGAGGCTCACGCTTACAAAACAAAATGTTTGGAAAAGCCATAGAACTGATAGAGGAGGGAACATTGGATTTAACCGGATCCGTCTCCCACACATTCCCCCTTATCAAAGCCCAGGATGCCTTTAACTTCGTGGATTCCCGGGATCCTTCCATACGGAAAGTAGCGTTTACTTTTGACTTTTAGATGGCAGCAGGACATGTTCTGTAATATTTTTAGAAAATAAATAGAAAAGTCATAGATAAATAGGCTCTTACGTTGTATACTAGTACATAAGACATTGTAAAGTGAGGGAATGTGAATGAATGTACTGGTCAGACAACCTGCTGAAAATGCCCGGATCTACGCTCTGCGGGTACTTCAACATAACATAATCAATTTGGAGCTGGTTCCCGGGAGCGCGGTGAGTGAAAATGAGCTCTCATCCAGTTTGCAGCTCTCACGCACTCCGGTACGCGAGGCGTTAATCGAGTTGAGCAAAGTAGGACTGGTGGAGATACAGCCGCAGAGAGGCAGCTATATTTCCAAAATTGATTATGAACTCATTGAAGAATCCAGATTCATGCGTCTGGTGCTGGAAAATGCTGTGCTGAAACTGGCCTGTGAAGGCATTTCCCAGGACTATATGGATGAACTGCATGAAAATGTGCTCCAGGAAGAAACAAGTCTGAAGGCCCAGAACTCGGATCATCTGTTTGAGCTGGATAACGACTTCCACAGGCTGCTCTTTCACTCCGTCAGCAAAGGCCGCACCTATGAGATCATCCGCTCCCAGATGGTCCACTTTGACCGCCTCCGCTCCCTCTCCTTAAAGACGGTAAAACATGATAAGACAGTGGAAGATCATGAAAATATCCTCTATGCCATTCAACGCCGCGACGGGGGAATTGGCGGAAATGCTCATGACCCGGCACCTGACCAGACACCGGGTAGAAAAGTCAGAATTGCTGAAGGCATATCCCGACTATTTTGTAACATAGAATTGAACACGAAAAAACGCTGTGTCACAGCTTTTCAGGCTTTGGCACAGCGTTTTTGCGTCTGTTATTCAAGTTTACCGCCCTCCAGAGGCAGCCGTACATGGCCGCTGTCTTGGAAATGAGCCTGCGGCAAGGCCGCAAACGCCTACCGCTCCATCGTAACAAGGGTCCACCTGTCATTCTGGCACATGATAAAGCAATATTTTTTAATTCTGAACCTGTAGTATCTCTCTGCTAAGGTCTGGAATATACTATATTTCATCAAGCTTGTACAAAATGGATTGATAGTCATAATTATGTAATACCTCCTCCGGGACTGATACTAAATTTTATGCCTTCCTAACAGAAAATATTACATAAATGTTCACTGCCGCAGTTGTTTTATCTCAATTATCCTTTACGTATTTCCTTATGACCGCCTCCAGCTTCTCCTTCTGCCCCCTCTCCATAGGCGTCAGCGGAAGCCGGCAGTAGTGGCCGCATATTCCCATAATGGACAATGCGGTCTTTACAGGAATAGGGTTCACATCCCAGAACAACGCCTCCATGACAGGCAGCAGTTTAAACTGCATCTTCCGGCTCTTCTCCAGCTTCCCGTCCAGGAAATACCTGCACATATCATGCGTCTCCCTTGGCATGATATTGGCCAATACAGAGATTACGCCTTTACCTCCCAGGGCCATTACCGGCAGAGTCTGGTCGTCGTTTCCTGAATAGATGTCAAACCCCTCCCCGCAAAGCGCCGCAGTCTTAGCCAGAGCCGATATATTCCCGCCGGCTTCCTTTGTTCCCCTGATATTTGGATGTTCGGAAAGAATCTGGTACGTTTCAGGTTTGATGTCCACTCCTGTGCGGCTTGGCACATTATACAAAAGAATGGGAATCCCCACATGATCCCCCACTTCCGTAAAATGGCGTACCAGCCCTTCCTGGGAAGCTTGTTATAATAGGGCGTCACCTGCAAAAGCGCGTCAGCCCCCAGCTTTTCTGCCTCTCTGGAAAGCGCTGCCGCATGTTCAGTACAATTGCTTCCTGTTCCCGCAATTACCGGGATCCTCCCATCCACATGGCGGATGACAAATTCTATCACAGACAGCTTCTCCCTGTGGTCCAGGGTTGCAGACTCCCCAGTGGTCCCGTTTACCACAACGCGTCCGTCCCTCCCTCTATTATTCTGTCAAGGAGCCGTTTCATCGCATCGAAATCCAGATTTCCGTAAGCATCCATAGGAGTTACCACAGCTGCTGCACTGCCCTCAAATATACTATGTCTCATTGAATCCATTTCCTCCGGTTTATTCTAATGTGCCCTCGAAATCTCTTTGTTCCTGATTTTGCGAGATGTAATCAGCCCCAAAGAGATTCCGAGCGTACATTCTATATACTATCAAATTTATGACAAACATTCCCCGTTGTTACTACTCACCAATGATTTCCTTTCTACATATAACAAACTATAATGAGATGAAAGGAGATTTCTATGCATCATTTTCTCATTCTTGGCGGCGACTCCCGGCAGCTTTATCTGGCCCGTCTGCTGGAGCAGGCAGGCCATAAAGTATCCCTATATTACAAACCCGCCTCCTTTTCCCTGGAGGAAGCAATGGAGGATTCCCATATCATTCTCGGCCCCGTCCCCTTTTCAAAGGACAAAAGGACTATCCACTCGGAAAATCCTCTGCCGGACCTGGATATCGGCTCTTTTCTGTCCCGCCTGAATTCCGGCATATGCTGTTTGGCGGCAGCATCCCTCTCTCAGTAACGGAATACTGCAAGGCTCATGACATCCCCTGTTTTGATTTCATGAAGATGGAGGAGGTGGCCTGTAAAAATGCTGTGGCAACTGCAGAAGGGGCGGCAGCCGAAGCCATTTCCCTAAGTCCCATAAACCTGCGGGGAAGCGCCTGCCTCATAACAGGCTGGGGACGGTGTGCAGCGGCGCTGGCCGATACCCTGTCGGGCATGGGTGCACATATAACCGTCTCCGCCCGTGATTCCGAAAAGCTGGCGCTGGCCTGCTGCCATGGCTACGGCACCGTTCTGCTGGATCGCCTGGACTCCCATATTCAAGACTATCCGTTTATTTTTAATACCGTACCATCTGATTCTGGACGCTGCCCTCATAGAGCTCATGCCAAAGGAGGCGGCAGTCATTGATATCGCTACGGCTCCGGGCGGAGTGGACTTTGAAGCCTGCCGGAACCGGGGCATCCGGGCCAAACTGTGTCCCGGCCTTCCGGGTATCTATTCCCCCATGTCATCTGCCCGGATTCTGTATGAGGCTGTTATGTCTTATCTGTGAGAAAGGAGTTTATATTATGGAATTAAATGGAAAAAATATAGGTCTGGCAATCACCGGATCCTTTTGCACCTTCAGCAAAATTGAACAGGAAATCCTGAAACTGAAAGAAACCGGGGCTATCCTCCACCCCATCTTCTCCGCCAATGTTCAGACTACTGACTCCCGTTTTGGGGATACCGGAGATTTTATACGCCGGATATCCGGCGCTGCCGGAAATGCTCCCATTCTGCACATTGAGGAGGCGGAACCCATCGGCCCCAGAGCATACCTGGATCTCCTCCTCATTGCTCCCTGCACAGGCAACACTCTGGCAAAGCTGGCAAACGGGATAACAGACACCCCTGTTCTAATGGCCGCAAAGGCGCATCTGCGGAATGGAAAGCCCCTGGTTATTTCCCTTTCCACCAATGACGCCCTGGGAATCAACTTCAAAAACATTGGTGAGCTGTTTAATGCAAAAAACATCTATTTTGTTCCTTTTGGCCAGGACGACTGCCTGAAAAAGCCCTGCTCCATGACTGCCAGAACGGAACTGATTCAGGATACGTTAAAAGAAGCCCTGGAGGCAGGCAGCTTCAGCCTGTTATCCGGGGCATATAAAGTCTAAGATAGATTGTGGTATGGGATGGAATCCCTTCCATGAAGGTTCAGGAAATGGCAGCAGGCATATTCATTCTGGTGAATAGCCTGCTCCCTGTCTGAATTTTCATGCAGGCGTCATTGTTCCCCACTGGTATTTTCACTCCTCCACATTCAGCAGATAAGGAGTTACCTGATATACGTAGTAGTTCAGCCAGTTTGTATACAGCGTATTGGATGTATTTCTCCAGGTAAGCACCGGTATTTCAAAGGGATCGTCATTTTCATAATAATTGTAGGGCACCTCAGGTTCAGCCCTTTTTTTAAATCTCTGTGGTACTCATTATTCAGCGTCATTCTGTCATATTCCGGGTGGCCCTGGACGAATACCTGGCGGCCGTCTCTGCTCATTACCAGAAACACGCCGGCTTCCCGGGATTCTGCCAGCAGGGCCAGTTCCGGAACCTTTTTGATATCCTCCTTCCTGACCTCCGTATATCTGGAATGGGGAGCCAGAAAATAATCATTGAGACTTCTCACAAGGGGCACCTTTCTGTCCAGCACCTTGTGGTTATAAATCCCTGAAAGCTTTGTTTTCCTCTGATATTTTTTATTCCATAATGGTAGTACAGCCCTGCCTGGGCGCCCCAGCATATATGCAGGGTGGAAGTCACATGGGTTTTGCTCCACTCCATAATTACGGAAAGTTCCTCCCAATAATTCACTTCCTCGTACTCCATATTTTCCACAGGCGCTCCCGTAATAATCATGCCGTCGAATTTTTTCCTTCGGATATCACGAAAGGTTATGTAAAATTTATTCAGATGGCTGGAGGAGGTGTTTTTGGACACATGGGTGGACAGCATCAAGAAGGTGCAGTCCACCTGCAGAGGCGTATTGGACAATGCCCTTAAAAGCTGGGTTTCCGTCTCCTCCTTAATCGGCATCAGGTTTAAAATCAGGATTTCCAGAGGCCGGATATCCTGGCTCATGGCCCTGTCCTCGTCCATTATAAATATATTCTCCGTCTCCAGTATGGCTCTTGCAGGCAGCTCTTTTTGTACTTTTATCGGCATAAATCTAATCTCCCTTCAAATGTTGGCTGTGTTTTATTCCCAAAACCGCACAGTATCCCGGCAAGGACTTTCCCCACAGGCTCAGGCTCCCAACAGCAGACACCGGATTTCACCGGCGGCCTATAGACCGCCGGTGTCAATTTGACTGCAGGAGCCGGGCCCGGGCCGGAAACTGTGCTACAACATTCGCAGGAAGTCCTCCTCAGATATAATGGGAACTCCAAGCTCTTTGGCTTTCTTATTCTTGGAAGAATTAGAGCTTACATCGTTATTAATCAGGTAGGTGGTCTTGGCCGTAACGGACCCTGTGGCTTTGCCCCCTTTGCTCTCAATCAGCTCCTGGAGTTCTTTTCTGTTTGCAAAACGCTCCACAGATCCTGTAATCACGAAGGTCATGCCCTGGAAAACGGCCTCCCCCTCATCTGTCTGCTCTTTCTCAATGGTCACCTCTTCCAGCAGATGGTCCACTGCCAGATTATTTTTATCCAGAGAAAAATAATCCATCCAGCCTGAGCCAGAACGCCGCCGATTCCGTCTACTGCCGTCAGTTCTTCCAAATCCGCGGTGCGCATTCTGTCAAAGTCATATCCAAACTCTTTGCACAGCATCTTGGCGTTAGCCAGGCCGATTCCTGCAATTCCCAAGCCGTACACCAGCCTTGGAAGGGTTGTTTTGGAGGCGGTCTTGATGGACGCCACAAGATTGTCATAAGATTTCTGGCCGAAGCCTCCATCTCCACAATCTCATCTCTGTGACGGTCCAGGTGGAAAATATCCGCATATTCATGGATAAATCCGGCCTGGATAAATTTCTCCAGGGAGGCCTCGGACAAGCCGTCCATATTCAGAGCGTCGCGGCTGACAAACAAGGTAAAGCTTTTGATTTTCTTCGCCTGGCAGTCGGGATTGGTACAATAAAGACTCTTTACGTCATTTACCTGGCGTATCTCCGTGAGGCCGCCGCAGACGGGACAGACCTCAGGAATATCTTTCACTCCGCTGCGGGTCAGATTATCCTCAATCTGGGGAATTATCATATTGGCCTTGTACACAGTGATCGTATCTCCAGCCCCCAGCTCCAGTCCCTCCATAATACTTATATTGTGGACGCTGGCGCGGCTCACTGTGGTCCCCTCCAGCTCTACCGGTTCAAACACAGCCACCGGATTGATAAGGCCGGTTCTGGAGGCGCTCCACTCAATATAGGAGAGATTGGTTTCCCTGATCTCATCCTGCCATTTAAAAGCGATGGAATTTCTGGGGAACTTGGCTGTGCGTCCCAGAGATTCCCCATAGGCAATATCATCAAAGGTCAGCACCAGTCCGTCTGAGGGAATATCATTTGTCTCCACCGCTTTTGCAAAATTCTCCACTGTCTCCGGCAGAATATCTGCCGTAACCTCCTGGTAATGCACTACCTCAAATCCCTGGCTTTTCAGCCACTCAAACTGGTTCCTTCTGGAGTTTTTGAAGTCCACTCCGTCGGCCCTCACCAGTGCAAATGCCTCAAAATGTACATTCCTCTCGGCTGTAATCTGGCTGTTGAGCTGGCGGACGGAACCGCTGCACAGATTTCTCGGATTCTTGTACCTGGCATCCACATCTTCTATCTCATCATTGATCCGTTTAAAATCTGAATAGGTGATCACCGCCTCGCCCCTGAGTATAAGCTGTCCTTTGAAGGAAATATTCAGGGGAATATTGGCGAACACCCTGGCATTGGAGGTGATAACTTCACCTATCTCTCCGTTTCCTCTGGTAACTGCTTTAGCCAGCGTTCCGTTTTCATAGGTCAGTACTATGGTAAGTCCATCCATCTTCCAGGACAGAATCCCCTTTTTATCTCCAAGCCATTCCCGGAGATCCTCCACGCTCTTTGTCTTATCCAGAGAAAGCATGGGAGATTCGTGGGTCTCCTTCGGAAGTTCACTTAAAATCTCATACCCCACCTTCTGAGTAGGGCTGCCGGACAATATAACGCCGGTCTCCTGCTCCAGAGAACAAAGCTCGTCGTACAGCTTATCATATTCAAAATTGCTCATGATTTCCCGGCTCTCCTGATAGTAAGCCCTTCCCGCTTTCGACAGGGTGGAAACCAGTTCCCTTATTCTCTGAATTTTGTTATTCATAATGCTCTCCTAATTCTAATCTCTGCCGGGGCGCCTTCCGGTTTTCTTACAGTGCGGCGCCCCTTTTTTGTCCGGAATGTTGCGGTTTCGTGGCGCTCCGGGATTCATGCTCCGGCCCGTTTTTTATCATAGCGGGAGCTTGGCAGTCCGCTCCCGGCTTCGCGGTTTTCACTCTCCGGGGCGCTTCGCAGTCCGATCCCGGCTTCGTGGTTTTCACTCTCCGGGACGCTTCGCTGTCCACTCCCGGCTTTACAGTTTTCACTCTCCGGGACGCTTCGCTGTCCGATCCCGCCTTTACAGTTTTATGATCCCGGGTTATCCCGGCTCCTGGCATCTGCTTATCCCGGTCCTTTGCAGGAAGGCTGGAAGAATCCCTGAGCAATTTTAACAGTTCATTATATTCTGCCCCGTTTATCTTCCTGTATGCCCCTGTCCGCAGACTGCCCAGGCGTATATTCATAATGCGCACCCGTTTCAGGCTCTGCACTTCACAGCCACAGGCCTCGCACATCCTCCGTATCTGCCGGTTCAGCCCCTGAGTCAGAACAATGGAAAAGGTTTTCTCATCCACTTTTTCCGTTTTACATGGTCTTGTAACCTCCCCCAATTCCTTAAGCTCCACGCCTTCAGACATTCTGCGAAGGAATTCCGGAGTCACAGCCTTGTTAATTCTGACAATATACTCCTTCTCATGAGCATTTCCGCTGCGCATAATTTTATTCACCAGCCCGCCCTGATTGGTCATTAAAAGAAGTCCCTCAGAATCTTTATCCAGCCTTCCCACAGGATAGATACGCTCAGGATACTTCAGATATTCCACAATATTTTCCGCCCGGTCCTTATTGGAGGTAGTGCACACAATTCCCTTAGGCTTATTTACTACAAGGAGTACAGGCTCGGGCATGGAATCCCGGCCGCCCTGGACCACCTTTCCATTGCAGATAACACGCTGTCCAGGAGAAACTTTCTGGCCCACAGCCGCCTTCCGGCCGTCCACCAGAACCTTGCCCTCCTCTATCAGGCGGTCTGCTTCCCTCCTGGAGCAGATTCCCATCTGCCCTAGCCATTTATTCAAACGTTCTTCCATTTTTCCAACTTTCTGTAATAGAGCCCATCTTTTTTCAACTTGCTTTTACCCGAAAATCCTGCCGTTTACCCCACCTGTTTTTTCTCAAATGGCTCGGTCTCCTGTACCTGCCTGGCCTCAGGATTAGATGCGATAAACATAGCGTCCCCAAAGGAGAAGAAACGGTAACGCTCTTTCACCGCCTCCCCATAAGCCGCAAGAATGTTCTCACGGCCGGCCAGGGCGCTGACCAGCATTACCAAAGTAGACTCAGGCAGATGGAAATTCGTAATCAATGCATCCAGCACCTTAAACCTGTATCCCGGATATATAAAAATCTCCGTCCACCCTGTCCCGGCTTTCAAATCCCGTCCTCGGCGGAAGCCGACTCCACGGTTCTGCAGCTGGTAGTGCCTACACAGATTACACGGCCGCCTGCTGCCTTGGCGTCATTTACCTTCTTTGCCTCAGACTCCTCCACCATGTAAAACTCGGAATGCATATGGTGATCCAGAACATTTTCCACCTTCACAGGGCGGAACGTTCCAAGTCCTACATGAAGCGTTACATGGGCAATCTTCACCCCCATGTCATCGATCTTCCCAAGAAGCTCTTTTGTAAAATGGAGACCTGCCGTAGGCGCAGCCGCAGATCCGTCATTCCTGGCATACACAGTCTGGTATCGGTTTTTATCCTTTAACTCGTGGGTGATATAAGGAGGAAGAGGCATCTGTCCCAGTTGATCCAGTATTTCCTCAAAAATTCCTTCATATTGAAACCGGATCAGCCGGTTGCCGTCGTCCACTGTCTCCAGCACAGTGGCAGTCAGCAGTCCTTCTCCAAAAATCAACTCTGTCCCTGCTTCGCCTTCTTTCCCGGCTTCACCAGCGTCTCCCAGATATCATGTTCCCTGCGCTTCAGCAGAAGGATTTCCACCTTGGCCCCTGTATCCTTTTTAACGCCAAAAAGCCTGGCAGGAATAACCTTGGTGTCGTTAATCACCAGGCAGTCACCAGGTCTTAGGTATTCTACAATATCTTTAAATATACGGTGCTGCACAGCCCCTGTATCTTTATCCAGCACCAGGAGTCTGGAGGAGGAACGATCCTCCAGAGGATCCTGGGCAATAAGTTCCTGGGGCAAATCAAAATAAAAATCTTTTACATCCATAATAGTATTTCTCCTCCGGTTTATTCAATGGTTATTTTTGAGTCTTCTCCTGAACCGGAAGGAGCCTCTGAGGGACTCTGGTTTTCGCTGCTGCTTTCTGCAGCCGTCTCCCCGCCGTCATTGGGGACGCTGCTTTCCCTCTGGCCTTCGTTTCCTTCTTCCAGGGAAATCATACTGTCCTCGCCCTCCTCATCTTCCCCCTCTGAGCCGGACACGATTGCGCCGTTTCTTAAATCCTTATAAATTCCTGCAAGAAGCGTGTCGGATTCTATGGCCTGCCTCAGGCGCTCATTCACCTGATTTGACAGGAGACGCACATCCTCCGTCTGATTCTGCTTTGCAACATAATCTGCTTCCTCGCCGATCACATGCTCCCGGATTATATAGTTTCCGCTCTCATCCTTCAGCACATAGCACCACATCAGGCCGGGAGCAGGGGTGTCCACACGCTTAAACCTGACATTATAGGTCACATAAACCACATAGGAATCTTCCGTAAGCCCGGGCTTTGTATAGCACACAATGTCTTCATAATCTTCAATATACACAGCTTCATTCTGAAGTTCTTCTTTTCGGGCCGCCAGACTTTCGTCTTCCGTACTCTTTCCAAAAGGACAAATAGCTTCTCTGCATCCTGATCCACCTTTGCCTGAAAATAATCGCTGATCAGCAGATTCACCTGGGGGACTGCATCCTTTTGAAGCTCATACTGGGAAAAATCGGTGGTATACTGGTTATTATCCGGTTCCACGCTCTCCCCGCTTTCCTGGCTGACGGCTGTTTCCAACAGAGTTGTAAGGCTGTCAGAGGTCGCCCCCGCCTCCGGGCCTCCCGTTTTCCTGTCCATCACTACAATTATAATAACCAGTACAATGACTATAATCAGGGGAATTGCAGCCATCCTAATATACCTTATCTTATCATCCGCCGATCTTCTGCTTGACCGTCTCCCGCTCTGTCTCATCTATATTATCCTCCAATCCCGGTATGGCAACTGCCCGGCTCCGCACATTCATTTTGTACAAGCATCTCCGCTCTATTCTAACAAAAAGCGGTTAAAAATGCAATCAATAGCGAAAAATACCACTTACAAAATCATTAAGATTATTTCCCTGAAACACATTGATAGCAGGCAGCAAAAATATGCATCCACTCCCCTTTTTAGAGGTCTTGAAATAAACTTGTCCGCGGCACCCGTGACTTGTTTCTAAGACCGTGGTAAATATAGCCGCGGCCCGTAAAACGGGCAATGTCGTCAACCTAAGAATTACTTTAAAAAGCGCTTGACAAATATCGTCAAAAATGTTGCCCCGCGATTGATTATAAAATTAATTATGGGGTAAATTCTTATGGGAAATCTTTTAAAAAACTCATTTGCAGCTTAGAATTATACATTTTACTCTTTCAGATGGAACTAGAGAATATCTTGTAACAGACACATTTAAAGGCCTCCATTTTCTGCGCTGAGGAATTGAAAGCCGCTATAAAGAGTTAAAGATGTGTTATAAATTAGAAACATTTAGTGGTTATAAACCTGAATTGCATTAAAGTTCCTGGGGAGGATTTTTTATTTTTGTATAGCCCCAATAAATTTATTAAGCCACTCATCTCATAGTTTAATATAAGACTGTCTTAAATCAGTCTACGCTTTTTGGCAATTACGGGTTAGCCTCTTTTTACATGGTTTTTAATTTTATTAATGATGAAACTAACAACGATTGCAGCGCAAAATAAAGCAATTAAACTATATAAGAAAAATACTGCGCACCAGTTGTATATTGACACTTCATTTTCTATAGAATGCTCTATGTCCCTAAACCAACGCTCTGCTTCTTCTCCATAGAAACTTAAATCATGTTTTCCATATATTAACTTTACTATGTAATATGGGACATATGAAATACACAGTGCCAGTTGGGCTATAACAGCAGAAAAGATTCCCACGAATCTTGCTAGTATCGTTTTTTTTAATGTATCACCTTTCGTAATGACAGCAATAATTATTCCACACACTCCCCCTAAAATAAACATAGTGCTATCACTATAACCAAGAAGCTTAGAGGTATTTATTAATATAATCGATAATGACATGGATATACAGACCAGAGCACAAATAACACTTTTTAAACACACTGATATCTTATTCATGGCAATGCACTTCCTTATAATCATGGATAATCCCTGTCACATTTCCAATTCATCGGACAATCCAACTTCCCATCAACTGATTTTTATTTTTTATTCCATAATATACAGCTATGCCAGCGCATATTATCTCTGCTCCCATGGCTATCCACAATGCTAAATCCATAGATATACCTGCTCAGAATATAAAAAATAGCGTCATTGCTTTCTGACTTTTATCGTACCACATTTTTCCCTGTCTTTCCATTCCCTTTTATAAGCCTCTAAGTGGATAACCATTTGCCAAAACACAATCTACTGCACTGACATAATAACTCTCTGCCCAAAAGCGGCGATTCCCGTATTTATATTTTAGAAATACCGCAGAACCAAGGCTTCCCCTGACTCTGCGGCATCCGCAAATTATAAAAACACGCAATCAAAAATGCATCTGATAGGAATCGAACCTACGCACGCGGCTCCGGAGGCCACTGCTCTATCCACTGAGCTACAGATGCATCTCCACTATGATACTATATTTTCCCAAAAACTGCAAGCCCTAATTTTGTCCTTTTCTATCCTCTTTTTCATCCTTCTTTTTTATCAGTCCTTTTTATCTCGTTTAGTGAACGCCCTCCGGGCCAGACGTTCAAGAGGCCTGACTGCCACATTGTCCACTAGCAGGGCTGCGCCCAGAGACAGGAGAAAGGTTGCCGCCGATGCTGCAAGTGTTCCCAATATATATCTGCGGGCCAAAAGCTCCCTCAAAAGTACAGGCTGTACAAAGTAACTTAAAATCAGAAAATGGATTAAAAATATGGAAAAGCTGTATTTGCTTATGAACACGCCTGTCCTGCCTGCCCATTTTGGCGTTCTATCTCCATAGAACTCAAACAGGAGGAATATCCCTGCGCACATCATTACCATAGCCGGAGACTTATGAGGCTCTGAGGTATCCAGCCCGGAAGGTATTTGTCCGCCCCTACCTCTAAAACCAGGCCGAGAACAGCCAGCCCTGCAAACACAGGAAACTGTTCCTTTCTGCACAGCCTCTTAAGCCCGTACCCAAGCAAAAAGAAATACACCCACCCTGTATACAGGACAAACTGGGCCCAGGGCTTCACATCCAGCCCTGTAATTTCCCCCGCCGTTTCTATGGTATGGATGCCCAGCATAAGAAGAAGCATAAATCTTAATTCTTTATCTGTCATAGCCTTTACCATCCGGGCCAGAAAGGGGGCGCAGAGGTAGAACGCCGCAATGGCATACATAAACCAGAGGTGACCTGCCCTGGGAATTCCTGCAGTTACCGCCTGTCCCAGATACCGCAGGATATGGGCGGGAACAGAGAGTCTGACGCCGTCTGCCCACGCATTGTAGCAGTAATAAATCAGCCCGTATGCCAGAAATGGGATGCCGACTGATATAAATCGCTTCTTATAAAATTCACCTATATCCTCCGTCCCCCTCCCAAGAATGAACATACCGCTAAGCATGAAGTAGACGCCTACAAAGGCCAGGAGGATGGGCGTCATTATGTGGTTAAACCACCACTGCCTGGCGCCCAATGTGTCAATTGGCATTGCATGAACCATAATAATTGCGGTTACAGCTGCGGCCCGCAGGCAGTCGTACCGCAGCTCTCTTACTTTTTCCACTTTCTCTGCTGTTCTTTGATTCATAATATAAACCTCGTTGTCTATGTTTTACTTCTCCAATGTATGTATTTTTCTGCTACCTGTTAATGATAGCATAAGAATCCCTTTCTTCCAAAGACTTCTTGAAGAATCTTTCTCTTTTTCACAACACATTAGATTCAATAAGGCTGCCCTCTTACGGGGACAGCCTCACAACATCTCTATGCATTTTTAAAATACGGCCCTTACATCAAACCGTTATCTCCCAGCCACTTGTTAATCGCATCTCTGGAGGTTGGATTTACCACTGAGCTTATCTTCTCGCCTCCCCTAAACAGCATCAGGTTGGGAATTGTCATAACCTTATACTGTTCCGCAATCTCCGGATCCTTATCAATATCCACCATCACAATTTTCACTTTACCGGCCAGCTCCTCTCCGAGTTTGAGCGCCATAGGCTCCAGGCGGCGGCAATAGCCGCACCAGGGCGCCTTAAAATCCACAATCACCGGTATTTCCGATTCCAAAACTTCCTGTTTAAAGTTGTTATTATTTACATCCATAACTAAATCTCCTTTTTCTTTTTAATTAAGACAGAATCTAATAAATGCTGCCTGCCGCCCGCACCAGTTCTTCCAAAAGCGACTGCATTTTCCCCACAACCGGGTGATTCTTAAGTCCGTACGCCTCCGCCGCCGCTGCCATTTTCAAAAATCCCAGCCATGTGCTGCCTGCCTCATCCTCCCACACTGCAATTTTAAGAGGCAGCTCTAATGCAATGCTCTGGTCTTCCTGCATAAGACTGGTCCCTACCTTGGGTGAACCAAATACAACAACCGTTGTAGGGCGCAGCTCCAACCCGGCCGCTTTGGCGTTTTCCTCATGGTCAAACTCGGCAAATACCGGAATACCGCGCTTTTTAAGTTCACCCTTCAGCCTGTTAACTGTATCTGCTGCAGGGAACTGCCCCTCGTATAAGAACAGCCGGTTATCGTCATAATTTGTGGAGAGCAGATCTCCGAATGCACCTGCAATCCGCCTGCCCAGATTTGTAAAATCGACTCCCTCCTTGTTGGCAAGCAGGGTAACGCACACCAGCTCATCCGGGTGAGTAAAGCGGCTCAAAAACTTGAGAATCCCGGAACGCTCCCTTTTATATCCATAAGGCCGCGGTGCTTATAGAACTGCCATCCTGCCACTGCAGGAACTTCCCGCCCGTCCGGCAGCTTCCACGGAGTATAGACCATCGCCCTGTGTTCCGGTTCATGAATCAGAACACCCCCTGCCAACCCGATATCCCAGAAGGAAATATCCTGGCCGATGCCCAGATATCTGAAAAGCCTTTGAGCGCGGAGGAATCCACCCTTCTTACGGGCTGCCCTTCACTGTCATAGCTTGCCGCCGGTTCCACAGGATCTATATATATACCGTTTTTCTTGAAAATCTGATGTACATTTTCACTGAGAGACACATCCTCATGGGGGAAACGGTCCAAATCTTCAGCAAATCCCGTATGCTGCAGGCCCAGAAAATGAATCTGCCGTTCCGTCACAAAATCGTGGTATGAACGCTTGCTGACTCTCTCCACAATCTCCGTCAGCATAAGAAAATTGGTAGCGCTCTGATCCGTCTCTGTACCCGGTTCAAACTTCAGCCCAAAACCGGCAGCCTCTTTGAGAATCTCCTGAAGGCTCTGATGCTCAAAGGCTGACCAGCCTGCAAATCCGCGGTAGTCCGGCAGCCCGGAAGCGTGGCGCAGCATCTGCAAAACGGTGACTTCACTCCAGGCCTTGGGAACCTCCGGCACCAGCGTTCCAAGACTGGATTCCAAATCCAGCGCTCCGTCCTCATACAGCTGCATAACTGCCACTGCTGCAAACGCCTGGGAAATAGGTCCCGCCGGCCACATGGTATTGGCAGATGCAAGACGCCTCTGTGCCGGATCGGAAAGTCCGTACCCCACAACACGCGGGATATATGGGGCCTGAACAATCGCCAGCGTCAATCCCGGGATCCCCTGTTCCTCCATAAATTTGTAAACCATCTCATCTACAGTATGTCCCAAATAAGAAACATCTCTACTTCCCCTCATCTTCATTGTCTCGTGTTCTTTTGTGTTCATCCGCCGTTCTCCTTTCCTTCTCTTTAAAGAGATATCGTTCCACATCCGCAACTGTAATGGTGTCCAGATAATCATTACAGCGGCGGTTTAGTTCATCGTAAAGGCCGTCCACATATCCGCCCATGCCGCACGCCACCTTACAGTCCTTGCGGACATCCCCGCTTCTCCACCCTGCATCTGCAAACTGGGTACCCATGGCCCGGCTTATCTCCCCCAGAGTGACGGTGCGGGTTTTCTCATAGGAATATCCTCCCGTAAAGCGTCCTTCTCTGGTTTCCACCAGTCCGGCCTTCTTCAGCCTGGCCATAACCCGGCGCACTCTTCCTGAATTTGTACATATATTATCAGCCAGTTCCTCACTTCTCTGTGTAGCGCCCTTATGATGGAGGTACACCATGGCATGAAGTCCTACAATAAAATCACTGTTCATGATCCGTCACCTGCTTTTCTCCCCTTGTATCTTATCTGTACTTCCGCTAAAATCTTGTGTTCTGCCATGTAAACCTCCTTTGACTGCCTTTGCAGGCTTTATATGGAAATAGGAAACTGTAACTTTTTTTATTTTCAGTTTATACTGTTATAATATCAGTAACAGTTAATCTTGTCAACCACTATTTTCATTTTTTGTGAAAATCCCATTTAAAAAAGCAGCATCACTGCTGCTCACAATCCTGCAATGTGCTGATATTACAGTTAAGAGAGAATAAGGGA